>SVRV01000003.1 GCA_015064635.1 Oscillospiraceae bacterium | reverse complement strand
CGTTCCAAAATCTTAATAACACAGCCGACACAACGGCAGAATTTGATCAGAACGACATTAACACAAATAAGGGTATGGCAATACTCGCCTACTTCGGACCGCTTGTATTCATACCGATGTTTGCGGCAAAGCAATCAAAATTCGCACGTTACCATTCCAATCAGGGTTTGCTGCTTCTCATTACGGCAGTGGCGTGGAGTATAGTTTACGGCATAATCAACGCAATTCTTCTCGCTATATCCTGGAGATTGTACACCGTTTCAAGCATAATCGGTATTTTGTCTATTGTTTTCTTTGTTCTGTTCATCATCGGTATCATTAATGCATCAAACGGCAGAGCAAAGGAGCTTCCCATCATCGGCAAGTTTAAGATTCTCAAGTGATATATAAAAAAGTCGCCTTCGGCAACTGATGTTCGCTAACGCTCACGAATCTAATAGGTAGACTTTATTTGTTATATGCAAATTGCGATGCAATTTCCTATATAATAAAATACTGAGGTCTGCACCGAAAAAGTGCAGACCTCTTTAACATTTATTTTTCAACAATCTGTTACATTTTGCTTTACAAACAGCACTCTAACCATGTTGCCTGATACTTTCATCCGCATTTCATAAGGCTCTCTATATCTGCCCACAGAAATATGTTTCACATATGGCTCGCAAAGTGGATTTTTATCGTTGGATAGGTAGTTGAGAATACTTTTGAATTTGTTTCGTAGCTTCTCATCTGCATTTTCAAAAAACTGTTGAACCTGACTTTCAGTTTCATCTTTGTAGATATAAATATTTCTCATTATTTTCTCCGATATATTATATTCTACAATATCATATCAATCCGGCTGTATAACACGTTTTTTCCGTCTTCCTTACCGTCATTTAACATCGGTTGCACACACTTTTTTGTTTTGTCATAATTTCATTGACAAAAAGATACTCATGTGCTAAAATATTAGCACCACATAAAATCATATATGAATATTTTCCGCTAGGAGTGGACACTATACTTCGGTAAAAGTGTCGACTTCTTATTCCGCTTCTGTGGGGAATATTCAAGATTTTGTGTGGTAGCAAATCGAAGTCCGACATTTTTCAGTGTGTGTGACTTCGGTTGCACACACTTTTTGTTTTGTCATAATTCCATTGACAAAAAGATACTCATGTGCTAAAATATTAGCACCACATAAAAGTTTTTTACAACCAAATAAATATTTACGTTCCGAGGTGGGCACTTTACTTAGGTAAAAGTGTCGACTTCTTATCCCACTTCTGTACGTAGATATTTGGGAACTTTTGTGTGGTAGCAAATCGAAGTCCGACATTTTTCGGTGTGTGTGACTCCGGTTGCACACACTTTTTTATTTAAAAGGAGAAGAAAAAAATGGGAAAATTCATTGAAGAAGCATGGACAGCCTACCAAGAAAAAAACCATACCGAAAAGCTTAACTATGAAATAATAATATGCTGTTCAACTATTGAGAAGCTTGCAGAAGAGCTTTCGGAGGACAAGTTTTCAAAGGTCAAAGAATCTCTCAACTCTCTCGTTGATATTTATTCGGATTTTGAAAAAAAGGCATTTATCGAAGGTCTTCATACGATGCTCGACAGAATTTAAAATATATAGCAAAGCATAAAAAAGACATGGAAGAAAATCTTCCATGCCTTTTTGCTTTAAAACAGAATTTTTTCAATTGTATCCCCCACAGCTTTTGCCATTGATGCGAAACCTAAAGCGGACGGGTGTGTATTGTCTGCGGTGCCGTCGGTTTTACACTCTGCCATCAAAGCCTTACCGTCAAGGAACCACACGTTTTTATCACCTGAATCAAGTGCATTTTTGTAGGTGGCATAAATTATCTCACGTCTTTCGAGCTCTGACACGGTAAAGTGGGCATATTTGGGACGTGTCATCATAATGACAGGGAGGCTTGGCTGTGCGGCACGAATAGCTTTGAACATTTTTTCATGTGTTCGGCGAAGATGCTCGACTGTGGGAGCATTGTGGTCGTAATCGTAAATGAACACCGACATTTCAAGTCCCTTTATATATTCGGCTATTTCATCCTCACCCAGTGCTCCCTCGGAGAAGCCGAGGTTTATAAAATCGGCGTTGAATCGGCGTGATATCAATGCCTGATATGTCACACCGGGTCTTGGAGCGTTACCGCCCTGGGTAATGGATGAGCCGTAGTAAACAAAAGGAGGCTTATCAATATACTTACCGCCTCGGGTAAGAGCGGCATCTCCGTCAATACCTATCCAAAGCTCCTCCACCTCGCTGTAAGGCGGGAAATTTATGGTCACATCCCGCAGTTTACGCTCTGCCCTCTCCACCTTGTCCTCGTTGGAATAGGAGGAAAACATAACATATTCATCGGGTACGGAGTCAAATTCAATGATACCCTCATAGCCTTTTGATGAATCCCTTGCGGGAATATAAACGCCCTCAAAGCTGTATTCGCCCATCTCGTAGGTGTACATATCAAAGGCTGCAACACCGGGAAGTGAAGCTGCCACCGAATAGTCCTTCGTATCATAGACACGCATTTTTGCACGAATCGCCACATAGGGGCTGTCGGTGGAAAATCTCACTCTGCCACCTGCCGTGTCTGCATGAAGGAGTCCTATGTGAGAGTTAAGCTTTTGAGCAAGAGCCTCAGGAAGTCTTCTGAATCTGCCGTTTTCCTTAAAAACGCCGTAAATTTCAAAGGGTGGCTCTTCTATATTGTAAAATTTAATTCCTGTCTTTTCAATCATTTTTATCCCACGCCTTCTGCATTTTCTCAAGCTCCTCAAGAAGGAGTGTGTCCTCCTTGTACACCTTTATTGCATTTGCAAGACGCTCACTCTCAACTCTGAGTGCCGCTTTGCCTATTCTCTCGTTGCACTCGTATGGGTCGTCGCCCGCATAGGCATTGGGGTAGTCAAGATCCCAGCCGTAATTCAAGGGAATAAGCCCCGCTTCGGTATACTTCTGTGATTTACCCGTACTGAGTCCGCTTTCGATTCCAAGTCTGTCAAGGTGCACAGATTCGGGGCAAATACCCATCATATAGGCTGTCTCACCAAAGCAAGCGTGACCTGTCACCATATTATTCTTGTGACAACGAAGGAGTATTTCCTCGTCCTCGGCGGTAAGCTCGGGGATAGAGCCACTTCCCTTTTCAATGAGTATTTCGGCAAGGGTATGAGGTGCGGGAAGTGCACAGTTAACCCAGGCAAAAACAAAATCTCGGCGTTTATTCAAAAGGTTGCGGTTAAAGGCATTGAGCAAAGCCACGTTGCCTCCGTGTCCGTTGAAAAGCAGAATTTTGTTGTAGCCGTTGAGACTTATCTGCTCGCAAAGCTGTTCGAGTAAGAGAAGCTGTGTTTCAAGAGGAAGAGTGACGTTTCCCACGGGATTATAAGGGATTCTGCCGGGTACGTCTCCGAAAATAAAATCGGGGAAAACTGTCACGGTTTCAATTTGAGATGCCTTATGACATATGTAGCTGCTCTGTATAATGTCCTGTCCCAAGGGAAGATGAAGTCCGTGCTTTTCCACACATCCCATGGGAATGATGCAAACCTTTCCCGATGCTTCACGGAGTGCGGGTAATTCCTCGCTGGTAACATATAACCAACGTGTTTCCATAAAAAGTTCCTCCTATAAGGATAAGGCGGTTGATTTAATACTCAACCGCCATTTTTTTAGCCTATTTTTTTAACACCAAGTGTCACATTTTCGCCGTTGATATCCCAAACCTTTTCAAGGTCGGCGCCTGCAGAGTCAATTGCAAAGCCGTCGGCAAGAACGTCTGTTGAAATTTCATCCTTGTTGCGAAGAATGATGTCAACTATCTTGTCGTTACCGGATACATATACGGTGATGTGGTCCATAACGTCGAAGTCTGCTTCCTTACGCATGGTCTGAATCTTACTTATAACCTCACGAACATAGCCTTCCTCTATAAGCTCGGGAGTGAGAGTTGTATCAAGAACAACAGTTGTGCCCTTATAGGCTACGGCGTGGAAGCCTTCCTTCTGCTTAAGCTCGATGAGAAGATCCTCTTCACCGAGTGCCACTGCATCTCCGTCAAAGGAAAGAGCAAGTACGCCGCTCTTGTCAAGCTCTGCCTTTGCTTCGCTTCCGTCAACGTTTGCAAGGTATTCCTTTATCTTTCCAAGGTGCTTACCGTACTTAGGTCCTACGGTCTTGAGCTGTGGCTTGAAGGAGTAAGAAATATACTCGTCCGCATCCTCGATAAACTCAACAGCCTTTATATTGAGCTCCTCGGTGATTATCTCATGGTAGAGAGCCTCGGGAACGAAGTCCGACTTAACGTACATCTTAGAGATAGGCTGACGGTTCTTGATAGAAGCACCGTTTCTTGCGGCACGTCCGTTTACAACGATGTCGAGAACTGCGTTCATATTGTCCTCAAGAGCCTTGTCTATCATCTTTTCATTCACCTCGGGGAATGAGCAAAGGTGAATGCTTTCGGGTGCAGTAGAGTCAATTGTGCATACAAGGTTACGGTAGATGTCCTCTGCCATGAAGGGAATCATGGGAGCTGAAGCCTTTGCAACGGTAACGAGAGCTGTGTAGAGAGTCATATAAGCATTAATCTTATCCTGTCCCATGCCCTGTACCCAGTATCTTTCACGGCTGCGGCGAACATACCAGTTACTCATTTCGTCAACAAAGCTGTCAAGAGCCTTCGCCGCCTCGGGAATCTTGTAGTTTTCAAGGCAAGAGTCAACCTCGCCCACCATTGTGTTAAGACGTGAGAGAAGCCACTTGTCCATAAGAGAGAGCTTGTCATACTCAAGGTGGTACTTGGTAGCGTCAAACTCGTCGATATTTGCATAGAGCACGAAGAATGCATATGTGTTCCAGAGTGTGCCCATGAACTTACGCTGTCCCTCAATAACCGCCTTACCGTGGAAACGGTTGGGAAGCCAGGGAGCGGAGTTGGTGTAGAAATACCAACGGATAGCGTCTGCACCGTAGGTCTGGAGTGCCTCGAAGGGGTCAACTGCGTTGCCCTTGGACTTGGACATCTTCTGTCCGTTTTCATCCTGAACGTGACCGAGAACGATTACGTTCTTGTAGGGGGCTTTATTGAAAATAAGGGTAGAAATTGCAAGAAGTGAGTAGAACCAGCCTCTTGTCTGGTCAACAGCCTCGGAGATAAAGTCTGCGGGGAACTGTGACTCAAAGAGCTCCTTGTTCTCGAAGGGATAGTGATGCTGAGCAAAGGGCATTGCACCCGAGTCAAACCAGCAGTCAATAACCTCGGGAACTCTCTTCATCTGCTTTCCGCACTTTTCACACTTAATTGTAACAGCATCAATAAATGGGCGGTGAAGCTCGATATCGTCGGGACAGTTGTCCGACATGGATTTAAGCTCTTCTATTGAGCCGATTGAATGCATATGACCGCATTCACATGTCCAGATGTTGAGAGGTGTACCCCAATATCTGTTACGGCTGATTGCCCAGTCCTGAACGTTTTCAAGCCAGTCGCCGAATCTTCCCTTTCCGATGCTTTCGGGAATCCAGTTAATAGTATTGTTATTCTTGATAAGGTCGTCCTTAACATCGGTCATCTTGATATACCAGCTTGCACGGGCATAGTAGATGAGGGGTGTATCGCAACGCCAGCAGAAGGGATAGCTGTGCTCGTAGTTGGGAGCGGAGAAAAGGAGTCCTCTTTCTCTCAGGTCACGAAGCACTTCCTTGTCTGCATCCTTACAGAACATTCCCGCAAAGGGAGTCTTATCTGTCATTTCACCCTTTGCATCAACTGTCTGAACAAAGGGAAGGTCATATTTCTTACCAACGTTGTAGTCATCTTCACCGAATGCAGGTGCGATATGTACAACACCTGTACCGTCGGTAAGAGTTACATAGCGGTCGCATACAACGTAGTATGCCTTCTTATCGGGCTTTGTATCGTAGAGGGGCTCATACTCCATTCTTTCAAGGTCTGTACCCACAAACTTTTCAAGAATTGTATATTCGGTAGTGATAACAGAGCCAACCAGTGCCTCTGCCATGTAGTAAATTTCGCCCTCGGTTTCGAACTTTACATATGTTTCATCGGGATTTACACAAAGTGCTACGTTTGAGGGGAGTGTCCAGGGAGTTGTTGTCCATGCAAGAATGAATACATTCTCCTCACCCTTTACACGGAACTTTGCAATAGCCGAGCGTTCCTTAACGTCCTTATAGCCCTGAGCAACCTCGTGAGATGAAAGGGGTGTGCCGCATCTGGGGCAATAAGGAACAATCTTAAAGCCCTGGTAAAGGAGTCCCTTTTCCCAAATCTGCTTGAGTGCCCACCACTCGGATTCAATAAAGGAGTTTTCGTAGGTTACATAGGGGTTGTCCATATCAGCCCAGAAGCCGACAGTTGAGGAGAAGTCCTCCCACATTCCCTTATATTTCCATACGCTCTCCTTACACTTTTCAATGAAGGGCTCAAGTCCGTATTCTTCTATCTGCTCCTTGCCGTCAAGACCGAGAAGCTTTTCAACCTCAAGCTCAACGGGGAGACCATGAGTATCCCAGCCTGCCTTACGGGGTACGAAGCTACCCTTCATTGTACGGTGACGGGGAATCATGTCCTTGATAACACGGGTAAGCACGTGGCCTATATGAGGCTTTCCGTTTGCTGTGGGAGGGCCGTCATAAAAGACATAGGGGCGTGACTTGTCAGCCGATGCCATACTTTTCTCGAAAATCTTGTTTTCCTTCCAAAACTTTTCGATATTCTTTTCTCTCTCGACGAAGTTCATATTCGTCGGAACTTTATTATACATTTCAAAATCCTCCAAAAAGTATTTCGACATAATTTCATAGCGTATATTATATCACATAATTCCAACAATGTCAAATAAAATAACGATTTTTGTTTGTTTTTTTGCGTTTTATTAGTAGTATTTATTAGGGGGAGGAGACTTTTTTAAAAAAAGTCCCGCTCCCCCTAACCCCCACTCGAAAAATAATGTGAAGATATTTATTATAATAAATCCGAAGATTTGCGAAGCAAATCAACCATAACGTTTCCGAAGGAAACATTTCACTCGCCGAAGGCGAATTTCATCCGTCAAAGACGGATTTCACCCATCCGAAGGATGGATTTCATTAATTAATAATTATTCCTCCGCCTGCACCGCAATATCGTGAAGTGTAAACCGTATCACCTTTTCCACGTCTCCTATTGCCACCTCTACCTGATAGCCTATCTTTCCCGCGCTGAATATTATGGTGTCAAAATCGGCGGCTGTTTGGTGGAATACGGTCACAAATTGCTTTTTCATGCCAATTGGTGAGCAACCGCCGTGTATGTAACCCGTGAGGGGTAACAAGTCCTTGGATTTCAGCATTGCGATACTTTTCTCCCCTACCACCTTTGCGGCTTTTTTAAGGTCAAGCTCTCGGTTGCAGGGCAACACGAAAACGTAATTTTTCTTGGATGCGGCTTCTGTAACAAGAGTTTTGAACACTCTGTTTTTGTCCTGTCCCATTGCATCGGCAACGTCCGGACCGCTTACCACTCCCGAATCCACATAGCAATAGCTTTTATAGTCTATCTTCTTGCCGTCCAGAACTCGCATTACATTTGTTTTTTCGTCTTTTTTCATTTTTTTGATTCCTTGTTTTTTATTTCCATGCATCCGTGTTATATGGGACAGATGAGCCGTCAAAGCTCATCTCTTCCCCATTCTTTCTTTTTCTGTCATAATCGTCAAGTGCACGAAGTGCCACTTTGCCGAGTATTAAAATCACGGGTATATTGATAAGCGCCATAAGTCCCATGGTGATATCCGCAATATTCCAAAGGAAGTCTGCATCAAGTCCCGAGCCTACGAATATGAGCGCCGATGCAATTACGTAATAAACCGAAAGCACTTCCTTTTCAGGCTTATTTTTCAAAATGTAGAAAAGTCCCCCGTCAACGTAATAAAGGTTTCCGATGAGAGTGGTGAAGCCGAAAAGAAGCATTGCAACGGTAATGAATACAGGCCCGAATTTGCCAAGTGTGGCTGTGAGCGACAGCTGTACAAAGGGTGCGCCCGAAAGCGAGGGAGAGGGCTCAATTCCCGAGCACATACACATAAAGGCGGTAGCAGTACACACAAGAAGTGTATCAATAAATACCGACAGAATCTGTACAAGTCCTTGCTTTACGGGATGTGACACCTCGGCTGTGGCAGAAGCGTTGGGAGCAGAGCCCACACCTGCCTCGTTGCTGAAAAGTCCTCTTTTTACGCCGTACATAAGAGCAGAGCCGCCAAAGCCGCCGAAAATTGCTTTGAAATCAAAGGCACCCGAGAAAATTCTTGACAGCACGTCGGGTATTACTCTGTAATTCAAGGCAACAACAACCAGTGCCACGCCGATATAAGCAACGCCCATTATAGGCACAAGAAACTCTGTTACTCTGACCATACGCTTTCCGCCTCCGAAAAGACAAAATCCAACTGTCACAGCCAGAATTCCGCCAATCAGCCAGGGCGTTACGGCGGGATTGTAAAATCCGTAGGAGGAAAAGGTGGACTGTATATTGTAGGAGGCAAGCATATTGAAGCCTACCCCGTAGGTCAGAATGAGCAAGACGGAAAATACAACAGCAAGTCCTCGCTTCTTGAAAAACGCCTCAATGTAGTAGGCAGGACCTCCGTACCAGCCGTCTTTTCCCGATTTCTTGAAAATCTGCGCCAAAGTGCTCTCGATAAAGGCGGATGCGCTTCCCACAATTGCGATTACCCACATCCAGAATACCGAGCCAAAGCCACCCATGCAAATGGCTGTGGAAACGCCTATTATGTTGCCCGTTCCCACACGGGAAGCGGTGGAAACCATAAGTGCCTGAAAGGAGGATATCCCCTTTCCGTCACCGTTTTTTTCGGTAACGCACCGAAACTGGTCGGGCAAAAGCCGAAGCTGTACAAAACGGGTACGGAGCGTAAACCAAACGCCGCATCCCACAAGAAGGATTATAAGAATGTAGCTGTACAAATAAGTACTTATCAAGTCAATTATTTTTTTTGCAAACATTCTTTTCTCTCCTAAACTCTTAATTCTTAACTATCTTGTATCTGTGCATTATGTTCAGATCCTCGGGCATATCAAGACCGTGAGAGCCGCAGCCGCCGTCAATTTCGTGACAGCCGTGGTCCATAGCAAATGCCATAAATGTATTATGTCCACTCCAATATTTTTTAATCATTACATCGAACATAGAAAATGCCTCAGCGTTGGCACGGAGGGCAGAAAGAGCCTCTATGCTTTCGGGTCCGAATTTGTGCATAATGGAGTCGTAGTTTCCGTTGTAAACCACAACAAAATCATACTTGTCCTGCATTATGACCTCTGCCGCCTTTGCGTTTATCTCCTCGACAGTATCATAAATGAAATAGTCCATTTCTCTCTCAAGGAATATTTTTGCAATGGAGCAGTTGGTCTGTGCGATAATGACAGGCTTCTTCCCTGCCTTAATAAGACAGTCAAAAACGGTCTCAATCTGCAAAACGGGCTTTTCGTACTTCTGTATTCCGTGGACAGACGGTTGAACGCCTGTGTACATTGTACCGAAGCACACGGGAGTAACAGAGGGCATAACCGTTTCGTACTCAACCTTGATATCGGTTCTGTTTGTAACCTTTTTGAGAAGCTCCTCATATTTTTCGTATATCCACTGACCTATGGCATCGGGATTGTACATAAATACTCGGTCAGCCTTTTTCCCTTCGAGGGTGCTGTCGATAAACTCCTTTAATTCGGGATTGATTTCGTTTGCCTTTTCGGGGGCATCAACGCCTGCGGCATAACAAAGAGCCGCGGCGAGTGTATCAAGTGAATATCTCATGTTTTTACTCCTTTATTTCTTAAACCTTAGTGTCCATATCTGAAGCTTGAGACGTTTTGACAGATAGTTATCCTTGAAATCGTCTCCGACTATTATCCAGCTTTTGAAGTTCACGTTTTTTACCTTGGGCAATATATCAAGACTCGGAAGCTGTTCATCCGGCTTTATCCTTGCATATTCCTCACCGCAAAGCACCTGCAAGGCTGCACGAAGAAAGTCCGCAGGCCCGACATCTGTGCCTCCCACCTTTATTTTTTCAGGTAGGAAGCCCGACACATCAAGAGTCTCAGCCGCTTTCTTTACATCCGCGGCGGAAAGCGTTACCTCGTCTGTAACCCCAAGCGGTGTATCGAGAAATCCGTATACCTTACCGCAGACGTGCTCGTCTTTTCCTTTCAGAAAGTCAACACAGGCAAGGAATATATCCGATACCGAAAGTGACATGGGTTCTCTTATAGGGAAGAAATTCTTTTCGAGCGATTCCTTGATGAAGGGGATATCCGCTTTTTTCACCACACGCATCTCCTCGGAGCGTACCGCTTCTGCAACAGCCGAGTAGCTTGTAATATTGAATCTACCGTCCGCCTTTATCATTTTGATAAAGCGTTCAATACTCTTGTAATAGCGTTCGGTTTCCTCTTCGGGACGCTTCTTTCCCTCTTTCCACTTGCCGAACTCACAGAGATTCTTTTCTTTATAGTTTAAAATGTCCCAAAATTCGCTGAAAATCGCAATATTGGGGTGGGTAAACAGAATTGCCCTCTTATACTTTGCAAGGTCGTCAAGTGCATTCCTCATGAACTCATCCGAATCGTCCTGCAAAAACTTTTCAAGTGTAAATGTATACTGAGTCTGATATATATTGCAATAGAAAGTGCCCTCGCCATCAACGGTGTCACAATAGGTATCGGCATAAATGGGAATATCCATATCCGAATATCCGTACATACCGACATATGTTTTCTGGTTACCCGGAGGGCATCCGAAAATCGGATATCTGCCCGTTGCTTTTTTAACATACTCCGCCGCTTCTCTCTCCTGACGGAGGAACTCGGTGTGAGCATCGTCAAAGCTTTCTATATCGGTATATTCATTAATGGTAGGATGAAGGGAGTGACCCAAGGTATGAAGTCCTATGTCATGATACTTAAGCGCTTCCAGCACATCCTCTCTTCCCCACTCTACAAGGTGCTTTGCAAGGAGTCCCACAATGCAAAATCCGCCTCTCACTCCTTCACGACGAAGTATTTCAGCCTCACGGTATATGGCATTGGCGGCTGTATTGGAGGTGAAATCCTCTGTATCAAAGGAAAATATAATATCTGTCATATTCTTACCTTTGCCTCATTTTCGGTATATTCTATTCTGTCACCCGATGAATTGAGTGAATCCATATAAGCAATATACTCTTCCTTGGAGGCGAACATGGGCTTGTAATTTGCAACAATCTTCTTTGCTCTCTTTGCGCCGTCGGACATGAGAATTCTCACCATTTCCATCTGCATCTTGGCACTACCCACACAAGCGTCCTCGGCGTTGTCGATGTAATAATCCGCACCGTGACTTGTACCCTTTGCACCACCTGCGTAAGGATGAACGACCGGCATTACGCAACACAGGTCACCCATATCGGTTGAACCCGAGCCCATTGCGGGATTGTATGAGTAAGGAGTTCCGGGAAGTGCCCCCTCCATTGCTTCCTTTACAACGTCAAGCATATCAGCGTTGTTAATGAGAGGACCGTAGCCGGGCATATCACATATTTCGATATTGGTGCCGATAGAAAGAGCCGCACCGATAAACGCCTGATTTACTCTCTTGTTTGCCTCAAGTATTCCCTCGAAGCTCGCACCTCTTACATAGCTTTCAAGGTTTGCCACAGCGGGAATGGCATTTACCATTGCACCGCCGTTTGTTATGATGGGATGTACACGGATGATATCAGCTTCCTTGAAGGTCTCACGGATTGCGTTGACTGCGTTAAGTCCGCAGGTTGCGGCGTAAAGTGCGTTTCTTCCGTTCCAGGGAGAGCCGCCTGCGTGAGATGCCTTACCCTTGTAGGAGATTTTCTTTGCAATACATCCCACAGAGCCGTAGCGTGCGGAAAAGCTTGATGAGGTATGCACCATAAAGGCAAGGTCTACGCCGTCAAAATATCCTCTTGAAAGGAATTCGGGCTTGCCTCCGAAATACTTTATTTTACCCTCCTTGATAAGCTCGCTTCTGTACTCGATTTCAAGAAGCTCCTCTGCGGGAACTGCACAAAGACGGATTCTTCCCGAAAGGCTGTCAAGGACACCGGGCTCGGTAAGAGCACCTGCAATGCCAACGAGAGCGGCACACTGTGCGTGGTGACCGCAGGAGTGTACGGCACCCGTCTCGGGGTCGGCTTCGGGATGGGAGGGACAAATAATTGAATCGAGCTCAGCCATAATAAGGAGCTCGGGACCGGGTCTGCCCGTGTCAATCACTGTATAAAAGCCTGTGATTCCCTCGGCAAGAGTGAGCTTGTAGCCAAGCTTTTCAAATGCCTCCTGCATATATTTTGAAGTTTTGAACTCCTTGTATCCGGTCTCGGGATTTTTCCATATGTAGCGTTCAGCCTCGAACATCTCTTCTCGGTATTTTTCAACCGCCGCATTAAAATTTGTCATAATCATTTTCCTTTCTGAATTTATAAAAGTGTATATTCAAACATTTCACACTTCAATTCGCTTCCGACATCTGCTCCCTCGGGAAGGAGAGCAAGGGCGATAAATATCTCATTATCGCTGTCCTTTTCTTTAAGATAGGCATATTCGCCATCTATTTTTGTAAGTATATAATATCTTGTTTCCATATTTTTTCCTCCGAGTTTAGTATACCACAAACAAAAGCAAAGTCAATGGATTTTATCAACAAAAAAGGCGACGGAGGTGTTTTTTCCTCCGTCAGCCGTGTTTAATCCCTCGCACAGTTAAGCGCCCATACAGAAAGTCCAAGAAGTACAAAAAGCATTCCGAAAAACTTGGTTACGCCGTCTGCACTTGCAAGCATTGCCATTCCGAAAAGCGGCATCAAGCTAAGTCCCCACATAATTTTGTCCGATACTTTGAATTTCGTCTTTTTAATCGCTTTTTTCATAATTCATATCTCCTTTTCTTTTTCTTTCTGAGAACATTATAGCAAAAGCAGTGTCCCATAAAACGGACACTGCTTGGAGAAATGTATTATTTTTTAATTTTTAACGATATTTCGTAGTTTATTTGTAATCGCCCAGGAAATCACGGTTTACTTCAAAGAGCTCATCGCACATAGCCTTTATTTCCTCAAGGCTGAGTACGGCTGAAGAAAGAGGGTCAAGGGATACCGCCTGATAAACCTTTTCCTTTGACTTTTCATGCCAGGCTTCCACCACAAGGTTTTCGATTCCCGCCGTCTGTGATACCATTACAGCCGCCGCAGTGGGAAGAGGAGGACAAGGCTTTCGCTCATATCCGTCAGCGGTAGCAACCACGGGAATTTCAACGCAGGCATCATAGGGTAGATTTTCAACGCTTCCGTTATTTATTACGTTTGCATTAAAGTGGAAGGGAGTGCCGTCACCGATTCTTGCATTGAAGATATTTGCGGCGTATTCCCCCGAAAATTTATCCGAAAGAGGCTTTTCCATAAACTCCTTTACACGATTGTCAAATCTGTTCGGGTCGGAGCGAAGGTTGAGAGAAAAGGCGTATTCGCCGGGATTCCAGTTAGCCCCCTTGTCCGAGCAATATCTGCGGATAAGATCGGGGCGCTTTCTGAACCAGGGAGTGTACTCGGAATTGTGACCGCTTGACTCGGTAACGTAGTATCCAAAGGTTTTGAAAATCTCGTTTCTGACCTTCTCCTTGTTATAGTATTCCTCATCCTTTATCTTTTCTCTTAAAATCGGATAAAGGTCCTCGCCGTTGTGCAAAAGCTCGGTAAAGAACGCCATGTGGTTTATGCCCACGCAGGTATAGGTAACCTCGTCATAGGGTACTCCCGCCCATTCGGCAAGCATTTTCGATGTTCCCTGAACACTGTGGCAAAGTCCCGTCACATCTGCACTTGTATAGGTCTGCATCGCCTTACAAAGCATACTCATTGGGTTTGTGTAGTTGAGCACCACAGCACCCGGGCAAATGCGCTCTACATCGTGGCATATATCCAGAAGAAGCGGGATATTGCGGAGAGCACGGAAAATTCCCGAAACGCTTCTTGTGTCACCCACATTTATGTCGATTCCGTATTTCTTGGGAATGAGAATCTCGTGCTTCCATATGTCAATGTCACCGTTGAACACAGTGATAAGGACACCGTCCGCACCTTCAAGCGCCTCCTCACGACCGGTGGTGGGAGTTATTTTGTTATTTGTGCCACGCTCCTTTACAATGCGTCTGACACACTCGGTCACCTTTTCAAGATTATACGGATTTATGTCCATGAGGCAAAGCTCGGCATCCGAAAAGGCACTAAAAAGCGTAAGGTCGGAAATAACCGCCGTTGTAAAGGAAATGCTTCCCGCACCTATAAATGTGATTTTCATATTTTTCTCCTTTAAAAGTTTATAAGAACTCCCGAAAGAGTTACAAGAACTATACCGACAATATTGTTAAGTGTGATTTTTTCTTTATAAACGAGCGTATCCGTAAGAAAGTTAAGTGGCATCGAAATAATATACGAAAGAGGGTAATAAATCGCAGAATCAAGATAACTTGCCGAAAGAGTGGCAAAATATTCAAACGTATAGAGCATAACTATTGCAACAAATATGTACATTATAACCTTTGAAGAAAACTTAGGTCTATCCTCTGCCTTCTTCCTTGGGAAGAACAAAAAGATT
Source organism: Oscillospiraceae bacterium (assembly GCA_015064635.1). Lineage (GTDB taxonomy): Bacteria > Bacillota > Clostridia > Oscillospirales > SIG627 > RGIG6353. The sequence continues at coordinate 132,529 of SVRV01000003.1, read as the reverse complement.
ATGAAAAGTGTTGCAAGAACAAAGGCGAAGGTATAAAGCTGAAATACCTCTGTCTTTCCTTTTGAAAATTCAGTAAAAAGCTTTTTGGTCAGCACACATCCGAAATTGGCAAGACCGCTGGTAATAAGAAGCACCCATGTTCCGAAGGAAAGCTTACGCTTACCGCTCGACTTGGTGAGACAGAACATTGCCACGAAAAGAAGCGCCGAACCTGTCCACTGAAAAATCGAAACGCTCTCCCCTGCAAATATAAATGGTGATACAATGAGCGGAAGTACGACTCCACCCGTCATACAAAAGGTTTCCACTGTACAGATTGAGGCATTATTTACCGCAAGAACCCACGAAAAGAGTGATACTCCATTGCAAACACCTGCAAAGACTGCAATAACGGTACCGGTCGTGTCAAGTTGCTCAAGCCCAGCAAACAGGGCTACGACAAAGCTGACAATCACACAACCGAATGCACGTATAATATTTATGATAACGCTGTTTTTGGCACCCTTGGCTATATTGCCACAATTCTTAACTGCTATCGATTTTATGACTGCCGCAATTTTTGATAAAAGGAAAAACAAGTAACCCATAACATTCTCCATATAAATTATTGATATCATTGTATTACCAAAAAGCCATATTGTCAAGGAGTAAAACGATACAAAAACATAATTTTTCGAAACTATTGACTATTCTTCAATATATGCTATAATACGAATATGAATATTATTGATTTTTATAAAACAAACTACAAGCTTACTTTTGTCCGTGTTTTGCGTCAGCATTGGAAGGAAAGAAAAAAATGGAGCTGTATCGGTGAACCGAAGGTTGACCATTTGTTTATCTACCTTGACGGTTGCTCGGTAACATATACGCTGAAAAACGGCAAAAAAACTGTCGCCCATTCCGGTGAAACCTTATATGTTCCGATGGGGTTGGAATATACAGCGGAATTTTCCGACTTCAGAGGCGATACTTCCTCTGCCGTCAATGTGAATTTTATGCTGTATAGTCATGACGGATGTGAGGTAAAGGATTTTGATGAGATAGTCCGTTTTTCATCCCCCGATGTGGCATTATGCGTAAAAGAGCTGGAAGATCTGGCTCTGTCAATGACACCGATACCCACTAAATCCGACATTGAAGTATATAAAATCTTCAACATAATGGGTGACGAAAAAGCAAAGCAAATATCCGAAAACGGAGGCTTTAAAATCATAGAAAAGGGCGTGGAATATCTCCATTTTCATTATAACAAAGACATTAAAATAAGTACTCTTGCTTCCCTTTGTAACATAAGCGAAGTGTATTTCAGGCGCCTGTTTAAATTATACATGGGAATCTCCCCTGCCGAGTACAAGCAAAAATTAAGACTGGAAAAAGCTGTTGAGTATTTAAAGCATTCTACAAGCTCAATTTCCGAAATTGCAGAAATTTTAGGCTTTACTGACACCGCTTACTTCGTTAAAGTGTTCAGCCAAAGATTCGGAGTAACACCGTCAAAATACAGAAAAAAGATGTAGCATTGGAGGCTGCTTCATTTAGGCACAACCGAAAAAGAGCTAAGATATCTTAGAAAGAAAAGGTATCTTAGCTCATATTTTTTTGCATTTATTCTTCTTTTTGTCCTCTGTATCTGTAAAGTCCTATAATTGATGAGATAATTCCAATTGATTCATTTATCATTCCGCCGTAGGAGGTCATAAAGAAATTATACAGAAGTATCATGGAGCTCGTCACAATAACACTGGCACGAAGAAGCTGATTGTTGTTAAATGACATAAACACGGTATTTACCATTAATGCAACAATGATAAGAAGTGATACGGGGCCCTGCCAGGACAGTGCTCCCACGGCACCCATAACAGCTGCCATAAGATATGCACACAAGGGATGCTTGAAAAACTTCACCTTATCATCAAAGAAATACACAAAATTTCTGCAAAGGCAGACAATATTAAGCATAAATCCCGATGTCGCTCCAATGAGCAAATAGTGGGTAATTATACATACTACGCTGATACTTTGTACCATAATAAGCTTTTTGGGTGTCTTTGTCTGGTAGGACAAAAACATCATTAAGGCGGCAAGATAGCCGAAAATCTGTCCTATTGTCATTTTTATCCTTTCTGCTCAAATCACTTGATTTCCTGACTCAAAGAGTCAAACAAATCCGAATTAAAAAAGTCCTTTATTGTTATGTCCAACCCGTCACATATCTTTTTTATTGTTACGATAGTAGTGCTCTTGTTTCTCCCGTTCACAACGTTGTTGAGAGTTGACTGGGTTATTCCGGAAATTGTAGCAAGTTTGTTTAATGTAATTCCGCTTTCGGAACAAAGCTCTTTTATACGAGCTACCGTAGCTTCACCTATATTCATAATTACCTCCCAAAATTTTGTACAGATAATTTTAACGTATTTGAGTTAAAAACGTTACCTCAAAAGGGTTGACATTTGAGATTTTTTTGTTATAATACAAAAAAGGAGTGAAAAAATTATGAAAAATTTGATTGAAGATATTTATGATAATTATTATTTTGAAAAAACTACAAAAAACAGCGAAAAAATAAAAAAAGAATTACATATTGTAGTCGAAAAACAAAACAAATTAAATTCTGTTATTGGAGAAAAAGAAAGAGCGTTGCTTGAAGAGTATGATGAAGCACGCTCAACCTTGGAATTGGCATCTCACAAAGAAAGCTTTGTCAACGGTGTAATATTTGGTGCAAAATTTATTTTAGAAATATTGGATACAAAATAAAAGTGTCCAACGTACAAATAAACGTCAGACACAAAATTACTGAAACAGGGTTTACTTGCTGTCGCAAATCTTCTTTCGTTATATTCGGCGGGAGCACCCCAATAGTATTTCTTCGCTACGCTTAGGGCACAAGCCCCCGCCCTACGGTTATCTTTGTTATGTGGGTGCGGGTTAGCCGCATTTGCCTCCCTCCGAGAGGGAGGGGGACCACGAAGTGGTGGAAGGAGCCTTCGGTCATTTCGTTTTTATGTTATATTTAACTTTACGCATTTCCCGTATGGGACGGCGCCTCGACGTCCCTTAATTTAACGCTTTCTCCTTCAGTCACCTTCGGTGACAGCTCCCTCCCGGAGGGAGCCTTTATCACTTTGTTACCCTATCTTAATGGAGGAAAACCGAAGGTTTTCAACCACAATTATTCATTATTCATTATTCATTATTCATTTCACAACTCCATCGCCTTTATAACCCCGTCGGCATAATACTCAAACCCCTCATCATTGGGATGGAGCCTCAGGTCTGCATAGTACTTTTCATCCTTGGGAACAAGGTCAAAGCCGGAAATTACCTTCACGTTGTCAAGAGGCGTACATATTTCACGGATACTCTTTTCAACCTCGAAGAACGGAAACGCCTTTTCGGGATTTTCATAATCACGTCTCCAGATGGGAGTAATTGCAAAAATGCGGGAGGTGGGATATGAAATTGAGAGGGCATTATAGAATTCGGTTGCGTTTTTCAAAAACGTGTCCTTATCTTTCAAGCTCCAGTCATTTGTACCGTATGCAACGGTAATGAAGTCGGGCACAAAGTCCTCACGCAGGCGTGCAAGCTCGGGTACAAAAACCTCACCGCCTATCGCCTTATTGTATTCCTCTGCATCAAGATGCTTTGCTATCTTCGTTATATACTTGTTGGTGGGATGAAGTGCATCGTAGCCGTGAGTTATGGAGTCACCTATGGCAAGAAGCTTCTTTGTGCGCTTCACCGCCTTTATGTATGTACCGTTAAGGGTAAGCTCCTTCAACACTACCGCAACCGACCAGGGGAAATAAATGCATACCTCTTTTTTACCCTCTCCCAGTTCAAAGGTCTTTGAAAAGCTTCCGAGAGGTGCGGGAATAGTTGTATAATCCTGAGGTAATGCCGTCTCGTCAAAATTTTGAAGTGAATCAATTATCTTACCGTTTATCTCAAGGTCAAAAGCGAAATATGTACGGCTTGAGCTTTTTTCAACATTCACATCAAGAAAGAGCGATGTACTGTCGGTCTCGAAGCGAAGTGTTATACCTGAGGTTGAAAAGGTTTTTCTGTAAAAATCGGCGCTTCTCTCCTTGTACATTTCCTCCTGCGCCTTTGTAAAGCGGTAAAAGAAAAATCCCTCTTCCCTTTCTTCCACACGTACCGCACCGCTTGATATATTTTCAAAGTCAAGTAAATTCAGCTTCATTTAAATCTCCCGTCCGTTAACAAACGTTTTAACTACATTAAAATCTCCGTCCAGTACCGCAAGGTCGGCAAGCTTGCCTGCCTCGATGCTTCCCGTGTCCTTTTCGATTCCAAGCTCACGAGCGGGAATGAGAGATGCCATTTTCGCAACGTCCCCTATGGGTATTCCACCCTTTATAAGATTCCTCACACCGTCGTGAAGCGTCATGGCACTTCCCGCAATAGTACCGTTGGCAAGTCTGACTACGCCGTCCTTTACATAGCGTATCACGCCGTCAACCTCAAACTCGCTCACGTCAAGTCCTGCTGCGTGTCCCGAGTCACTTATCATATTAATACGGTCTGCACCCTTAAGAGCGTATATCATCTTAATGGTTGCAAAATGAAGATGCACAAGGTCACAAATCATCTCGCAGGTAACCGAGTCGCAGGTAAGTGCGGCGGCAAGTACGCCGGGCTCACGGTGGTTAATGGGACGTGCGGCGTTGAAGGTATGTGTCATTCTTGTGGCTCCCGCTTCAATGGCACGCATTGCGGTATCATAATCCGCATCGGTGTGTCCCATGGAAACGGCGACACCGTTTGAAACAGCGTATTTTATTACGTCAAGGCTTCCTTCAACCTCGGGTGCAATGGTGAGTATCTTCAACATTCCGCCGCTCGCCTCAAGCATTTTGTCAAGCGTGTCTCTCTTTGGCGTGAGAATATATTTCTCGGTCATAGCACCCTTATATTTATGGCTGATAAAAGGTCCTTCGGCATGGATTGCCGCAATTTTGGCACCCTTTGCTCTGCCCGATGCATCCCTTATTCTTGTGAGCTGTCCGAGGAGTCCATCAAATTCCGATGCCGCTGTGGTAAGGGCAAGAGAGGTCACCCCCCTTGTTGCTTCAAAGCTTGTTATCTTCTCAAGGTCGGCATCCCCGTCACTTACTCTCACACCGAATGCACCGTGTATATGGGTATCAATAAAGCCGGGAAGAACGTATTTCCCCGTCATGTCAATGGCATCACCGCCTGTAAGATTATTGCCTATTTCGGTAATTCTCTCCCCTTCTATCCTTATATCCGACACGCAAGGGTTAAAGTCTTTATCCAATGTTTTTGCATTCTTAAGTATCATTTTTTATCCTTTCTTATTATATAGGAAATTGCATCGCAATTTGCATATAACATTTGCATATAACAAATAAAGTCTACCTATAAAATTTGTGAGCGTTAGCGAACATCAGTTGCCGAAGGCGACTTTTTTATATCATATCTGTACATTGAAATTGCAATTGAAATCATGGACAGCACATCTCCGATACATGAGCCGTATGCACCGCTTACAAAATTATAAACAAGCCAGAAGGGTGAGCCGAGGAAGGAGATAATGCGTATTACTCTTTCATCGTCTATCCAGAAAGCTCCCGTGTGAAGAAGCACGCCTGCAATTGGCAGGAGGCTGTACACGTTCTCGTAGAGCAAAAGTCCCATTGCCACAATGAGCAGATTCACAAGGAGCATTACAAGCCTTGTATGCTTCTTAATAAATGCTATATTCTTTTTTCCCGCAAGGAGAGAGGAAATGATTCCCGCAATGTCCAGCACCGCCCCCTCGAAGGCACCAAGCAATATGTATTGAATTATGTACAAAAGCCGTGAGGTTGCGTTGACGATTATTATTTTGATACGTTCCTTTTGCAGATAGCCGATAAAGTACAGTGCTACCGCAAGGATACCCACGACAAATGCAATCTTATCCATCTCTTATCCTTTCATCAAGTAAAAAGGGGAAAAGTCAGCCTTTTCACCCTTTTTTCTTAAAGTATTTGTATGATGCATACACTGCAAGAGTTATCATATGGGCAATAATTGCACCCGAAAAGTCCACCCACATATCCGCAATGTCCGCAACTCTGCCATCTGAGGTGAGCTGAAGAGTTTCATCAACAAAGGCAGTAAAAAGAGAAAGCGCAAGAGAGTGAAGCAAAAGAGATGCTCTCTTCCCTTTTATAAAAAACGAGCCGAAGTAATAGATAAAGCCAAGGACAAAGAACTCAAGAAAATGAGCCGCTGTGCGGACGTCTCCCGCATCTACCATTGCCTCCGAATCAAAGACACTCACAATATCACGAATAAGCTTTACCACCTTGCCGCTTTGCGCAGAGGACAGTGAGCCGTTTGCAAGCGAATTTGAAAATATGAAGGCAAGCCAGGAGACAAGAATAACAAAGTAAATTATAATATTCCTTGTCTTATGCTTTCCGTAAAAAAATTTTTCCATTATTTGTTTCCTTTGATTATGGGAGAAATACGCTTATACACCGCAAAGGTGATAAGTGCGTTTATTATACCCTTCAAAAGCGTAAAGGGGAAGTTGAATACAAGCACTACCTTGAGAATACTGTCAATCCAAGGAATAAGCGCCGATGACATACCGATGAGTGGTGCTTCAGAGCCGCCAAACATAAGTCGCACATATGCGGGATAAACTACAAAGTAATTTGAAAACACTGCCATAACGGACATGGCAAAAGCACCTACAAGGCAGCCCACAAGAGCACTCTTCTTGCTCTTATGACGGCGATAGATAAAGCCTGCTGTCATAACGAAGGTAGAACTGAGAATGAAGTTTGATATCTCACCCACGAACTGCGTATTTGAAGCGGGAAGGCTGATAAGATTCTTGATAAGGCATACAACCATTCCGCACACGGGATTCAGTGAAAACGATGCAAGGAGTGCGGGAAAATCGGAAAAGTCAATCTTCAGATAGGCAGGTGCAAAGGGCAGTGCAAAATTCAGGTACATAAGTACACTTGAAATTGCGGCAAGAAGCGCTGTGATGACAATTGTTCTGGTTTTAGATACTCTTTTCATAAAATTACCTCCTTTCAGGACATAAAAAGAGGTAAGCCTACCTCTGTTTCTTTCATCCGGACTATAACCGTCGGTATCGGAATTTCACCGATTCGGCAAAGGAAAACACCTTCGCTCGCAGACTGTAACTGCCGGTGAGGAATCACACCTCGCCCTGAAACAAATTTTGTTATATGTATTATATTCCCATTATACAAAAAAGTCAACCCGAAAAGAATATAATTTCGCATTTGACTTGACAAAAAAAGAGTATAGTGTATAATTGTCTTAAAGTTTTTATATTTGCTTGAAAGTGAAAAATATTGTCATTATGAAAGAAACGGTAAGGTTTGAAAAGGTCATTCCAAATATCAGTGGAGTCCCGCTGAAAATAAACGAGGGGCAAAGCGATTTTCATGTAGAAAAGGGCATGCAGCTGTGCGGCTCCCACTTACACGGCGAGATTGAGCTTCTGTACATTTTTTCGGGATACTTTGGCACAAGGCTTGCCAACGGCTATGAGTATACCGCCAAACCCGGCGATGTTGTGTGCATAAATTCAAACGTTGTACACGCCACCTTTGCCGCCGATGCGGGCAATATGAAGTACGGACTCATTCAATTCAAGGCGGATGCATTTACGAAGAACCGCCACAGCTATGACTCCTACCTTAATATAGTTCGTGGCGCTATGGGAAAGCAAATCGAAATTTTTAGTGATTGCGAGATAAACAGCTATTGCAAGTTCCTTTTTGACACGGCAAAGGAAGCCGAGCCCTCCCGTATGCTATATCTTACCTCGGGCATTTACGGAATTATGGCATCCCTTTACAAGTGCGGATTTTTTGCCGACGAGTGTGAGGAGATCGACCGAAAGAAAATAAAAAAGCTCACTCCCGCTCTTGAATACATATCGGAAAGCTACAAGGAGGACATCTCCCTTTCCGACGTATGCGAAAAAGCCGGAATGAGCAACTACTATTTCTGCCGTCTGTTTAAAAACACGCTGAAGATCGGCTTCACCGACTATCTTAATGCGGTGAGAATTTACCATGCAAGTGAAATGCTCACCGAAAGTGACAAGAGTGTGCTTGAGGTGGCTCTTGACAGCGGATTCTCCTCGGTTTCATATTTCAACCGTGTATTCAAATCAATAAAAAATTGCTCTCCTTCCGAATACAGAAGCTTTTCAAAGGAAGCGGTGAAGATACAAAACAATACCTCCGGAAATTAACCGGAGGTATATTTGTTTTAAGGATTGAAAACGTTTTTGTACTGAACGGTTCTGTACTCATTGAGAAGACGAAGCTCCTCCCCTGTTGCTTCCCCGGGTCGCTTGAGCTTTCCGTCAAGTGCGGAATGGTAGGCGAAGAAGCTTATGACCGGCATCTTTTCACGTAGTGAATCGAGATAGGAATAATACGGCGTAAGTCCGATTCCCGCTCTCTTCATCATTTCGGTTGATAGGAAGTTGAGACTTGTAAGCTCACCCTTTTCCTCGGGAGTATCGTAGTTTGTCCATATCATATAGGGCACCATATATCTCTTAATCGTGCCCTCATAGGAGTCAGCATACTCTTTTCCCATAAGGTTGGTATAAAATTCGCCCTTAACCGCCGGAAAATGGTCACCGAACATAACTATCATCGTTTCCTCGTCGGCACTTTCAAAATAGGTTATAAGCTCACGGAGAGCGTTGTCACTCTTGTCAAGGAGGGTGAGGTACTGATTTACGCTCAAAATATCCATACCGTCAACCGTTACCTCCGATGGGAAGCCTCCAAATTCGTAACCGCCGTGATTTTGCATAGTGATGGCAAAGCAGAAAAGCTTTTCGCCGTCCTTTTTATTTTCAAATCTGTTTATAATATCGCCGAAAAGCGTGGAGTCGCTGATAAAGCCTCTCACTCTGCCCTGTCTGGTCAGCTCCTCTTCAAAATATATCTCGTCGAAGCCGAAAACGTCATAGACAATATTTCTGCGCCAGCCTGTGGATTTGAAGGGATGCATTGCTACTGTGGTGTAGCCGTTTTCACGCATTACGTCAACAATACTGTTAGCCTTGGACTTGATATACTGCTGGTAAGCAATTGAGCCGTATGGCAAGAATGCCTGAGTATTACCGGTTAAGAACTCCCACTCGGAGGTTGCTGTATTTCCGCCGTAAACGGACGACAGCGCATAACCCTTTGTACAGTTTTCCTTTATGGAATTGTAAAACTCCATTGGGTCCTTATTTGTTTCATACTCGCCGATTATTGACAAATCCGCAAACGCCTCGGACATTATAACAATGATGTTCGGAGTGTCCTTTTCCGACTTTCCTTTGCCATAGGCGGAAAGTATTTTATTCGCCTTTTCGTCCGAGTATCCCTCGGGCACCTCAACTCGGCTGTCACGTGCTTCAATAAGGAAATTATAGGTAAGTCCGTTGTACTTTATACCGTCAGTAGCCCAAAGCTGCATATAGTTTTCGGAGTTATTCATGCACCAGGAAACGGTGTTGAGAGCAATTCCCACGCACAAAACAGCAGTGATTCTGGGAAGCTGATTTCTCTTCGATATGCGTTTTACCTTCGTTGACCATGCGAAAAAGAGAACAAAGGCAAGTACAACAAATGCGTATATTACCGCTCTTGTAAACTCAATTTTATACTGTCCCATAACCGACATACCTGTGCGGAGGGAATATATATCACAGAACTTTATCTCACTGCCTCTGAAGCTTATTACCATATAATCCACAAAGGCAAAGCCGGTAAGGAGTATGTTTGATACAGTTATTGCAAGGCGCACTCTGTTTGTAATAAATAAAAGTGCATACGTAATGCCCGCATTGAGTGCAAAATTACCCATGAGCGTTGTTTCGTTGAGATGAGCAATATCCTGGGAAAGCATAAGCTGAAAAACCAAGGTAAAAATAAAGGAATTGAAAAGGGGTAAAACAATGTCCCAGAGAGGTATTTCTCTTATTTCGAATCTGACAAAGGAGAAGAATATGAAAAATAGCGCAATAAGGGAATATCCCTGTCTTGAAAAGGGCAAAAACTCACATTCACACAGTACTGCAAACAAAAAAGTGAGAAACAAAACCGTGTAGAAAAAACGAGTCGGCTTTGCGCTGACCTTCACAAGCGGCTCCTTCGACAAAAAGCCAAAGAGAATAAAGACCAGACAGAGCACCGAATAAAACGGTCTTGAAAACGGAAGCATACCGCACTCACATATTATTGCAAAAAGATATACAATGACAAGCGTTATATAAAAGTGCTTTGTCGGCTTTAGATTATTTATGTATTCACAAGCTTTTTTCAAGAAAGCGACCTCCAAATTTTTATACGACATATTGTAGCACAAAACGGCGGATTTTTCAATAGTAATACACGTACTTTCATATTTTTTTACCTTTTGATTAAAATGCATAGTTTTGTTAAAAAAATGTTCATATTATCGTGAGATAATACCAATATAATTTTTTGTATTTACTATTGACAATCCGTGTCTATGGTTGTATAATTATGTAAACAAAATGAATATTCATACAAGAGGTGTTTAAAATGGACAAGACAAAAATCAAAAAGGTAGTTCTCGCCTATTCGGGAGGACTTGATACTTCAATCATCATTCCGTGGTTAAAGGAAAACTACAACAATCCCGAGATAATCGCAGTATCGGGAAATGTAGGTCAGGCAAGCGAGCTTGAGGGACTTGAAGAAAAAGCAATAAAGACAGGTGCTTCCAAGCTTTACATAGAAGACCTCACAAAGGAATTCCTTGAGGATTATGTATTCCCCTGTGTGCAGGCAGGCGCAAAGTATGAGGAGTATCTCCTCGGTACAGCGTTTGCACGTCCTCCGATTGCAAAGAGAGTTGCTGAAATTGCTCTTGCAGAGGGTGCTGACGCTATCTGTCACGGCTGTACAGGTAAGGGTAACGACCAGGTAAGATTCGAGCTTGCCATCAAGGCATTTGCTCCCGACATGCCCATCATCGCTCCTTGGCGTGAGTGGGATATCAAGTCCCGTGAGGAAGAAATCGACTATGCAGAGGCACACAACGTTCCTCTCAAGATAAGCCGTGAGACAAACTACTCAAAGGACAAGAACATCTGGCACCTTTCACACGAAGGTCTCGACCTTGAGGATCCTGCAAACGAGCCTCTTTACAACAAGGAAGGCTTCCTTGAAATGGGCATTTCACCCGAAATGGCTCCCGACAAGCCCACCTACGTAAAGATTCACTTTGAAAAGGGTGTTCCCACTGCCATCGACGGTGTTGAAATGGACTCTGTTGCACTTGTTACAAAGCTCAACGAGCTTGGTGGTGCAAACGGCATCGGACTTCTTGACATTGTTGAAAACAGACTTGTAGGTATGAAGTGCCGCGGCGTATATGAAACTCCCGGCGGAGCTATTCTCTACAAGGCTCACGAGGTGCTTGAGACCATCACACTTGACAAGGAAACCGCTCACTACAAGTCACTTGTAGCGCAGAAGCTTGCCGAGATAGTTTACAATGCACAGTGGTTCACTCCCCTCACGGAGGCTATTCTTGCATTTGTTAAGACAACACAGAAGACAGTTACAGGCGATGTAACACTCAAGCTCTATAAGGGCAATATGATAAACGCAGGCGTTACATCTCCCTATTCACTTTACGACCCCGAAATCGCAACCTTCGACGAGGACGAGGTATACAACCAGGCAGATTCTGCAGGATTCATCAATCTTTACGGACTCCCCGTTAAGGTTTATGCAAAGATGAAGGCTAAGAACAACTTAAAGTAAGAGGTTATAATGGAAAAGCTTTGGGCAGGAAGATTTACAAAAGAGCTGGACAAAATTGCTTTCGGCTTCAATTCGTCCATAGACATTGACTCACGCATGTACCGTCAGGACATTCAGGGGTCAATGGCGCACACCTCAATGCTGGTAAAGCAGGGCATAATTGAGGAAAGTGACGGAATTCTCATAGTTGACGGACTCAGCTCCATACTTGAGGATATAGATTCGGGAAAGCTTGAAATAACAAGCGAAGCGGAGGATATTCATTCCTTTGTGGAAACCGAGCTTACAGCAAGAATAGGAGATGCGGGCAAGAGACTTCACACCGCACGCAGCCGTAACGACCAGGTGGCACTTGACGTGAGACTCTACCTCAGAGACGAGGCTGCCGAGGTGCTTGAGCTTATCAAAAAGCTCATCGGTGCCATCTGCCTTCAGGCGGAGAAGAATACCGACACCGTAATGCCCGGCTACACTCATTTACAAAGAGCGCAGCCCATAACCTTTGCGCATCACATTCTTGCATATGCGATGATGTTTATAAGAGATGCGGGACGCATAGAGGATGCTGTAAAGAGAATGAATCTGTCTCCTCTTGGCAGCTGTGCACTCTCGGGCACAACCTACAACACCGACAGAACACACACGGCAAAGCTTCTCGAATTTGACGGCTACACTCTCAACAGTATTGACGGTGTCTCCGACCGTGACTTCTGCGTTGAGCTTCAGAGTGCGCTCTCACTCATTATGACTCACCTTTCAAGACTCTCCGAGGAGATAATTCTCTGGTCGAGCTGGGAATTCAAGTTCGTTGAGCTTGACGATTCATACACAACCGGCTCCAGCATTATGCCCCAGAAGAAGAATCCCGACATGGCAGAGCTTGTGCGAGGAAAGACAGGCAGAGTGTACGGAAACCTTATGCAGACTCTCACTATGCTCAAGGGACTTCCCCTTGCCTATAACAAGGATATGCAGGAGGACAAGGAGTCGATATTCGACAGCTTTGATACCGTAAAGGTTTGCCTTCAGGTTACCTCCCCCATGATCGAAACAATGACCGTCCTCAAGGAAAATACTCTTGCCGCGGCAAACCGTGGATTTATCAATGCGACCGACCTTGCAGACTATCTCACAAAGAAGGGGATGCCCTTCCGTGAGGCGTACAAGATTACGGGACAGATTGTCAGATTCTGCATTGAGAACAATTTCGTGCTTGACAACATGCCGCTTGAGGAATACAAGAAGTTCTCCGATATGTTCGATTCCGACCTTTATGACGAGATAAACCTCTTTACCTGCGTAAAGAAGCGTATTTCTCAAGGCGGTACGGGTCCCGATTCGGTGAACGCACAAATCGAATACATCAAGGAATATCTTAAATAAATCAACAAATAAGGGAGTGTACAAAGGCACTCCCTTTATTCGAGGTAGATATGAAAATAGTTTTTTTTGGTACTTCCCACGGAGTGCCGGAGCCAAACCGCCGTTGCTCCTCCACGATGATTGAAACAGGTGGAGCCCGTTACTTCATTGACATGGGAACTCAGTCCATCGAACAGCTTATAACGAGAGGTATACGTCCCGAAACGATCAAGGCGTGCTTTATTACTCACATGCACGGTGATCATACAAACGGTCTTATTTCCTTTATCGACCTCTGCTCCTGGTACTTTAAAGATGCTGACCCCGAGTTTTATCTGCCGGGTAACACAGATAAGAGTGTCGAAGCCATTCGTAATTGGATAAGCTGCGTAGGTCAGGAAATGAGAGCTTTTAAATTTGGACATGTGGATGACGGATTTGTATATGAGGATGAAAGCATAAGGCTCACCGCTTTTCGCACAAAGCATACCGATGCATCCTTCTCATATCTGCTTGAGGCAGAGGGAAAGCGTGTATATTTCTCGGGTGATTTACGCTCGCCCCTGTATTTGGATTCGCCTCTTGCCGATATTCCCGTTCAGGAATTTGATAAAGGTCTGGACCTTGCAATTCTTGAGCTTGCTCATTTCGATGCGCCTGACAAATACTATTCTTTGCTGAAGGATAAGGCTAACATTAAAGCCGTATGCATCAATCACTATTCAAATATTCATTTGCAATCAGCCTTCGAGCTTATAAAAAAATTGCCCGAACAAAAAATATTCCTTGCTACAGACGGCCTCGAGCTGGAGATTTGATAGTTTTATTTTATCACATTATATTAGGGCTTTGCCCTAACACCCACCAAGAAACTTTGATGATGAAATTCAATTTATAAACTGATTTTAAATATGAAAAATTCTAAATTAAGCGGTCCTGCCCTGTTTATGTACAGTAGTCCAACGCTATAACCGCCCCGTTGTCTTGAGACTTATGGAAAGAAGAGAAAGCGTTAGGGCAAAGTGAAAGATTTTTGAATTCAAGCAAAATCTTTCACTTTACTGAAAGATTTTATTGACTTTCGCAAAATCTTTCAGTATAATGTTATTGAGGTGATTCATTTGATATACAGAGAGCATTATATCGAAAAAGTTCGACCTTTTTACGATTCCGATTTGATAAAAGTAATTACAGGAATCAGAAGAGGGGGAAAATCTGTAATCTTGGAGCAAATTGCAAAAGAATTGAGTTCCAAATGCGACAATATCATCTATCTGAACTTCGAAGATAAAAAGGTATCGTCAAATATCAGTACATCGGATAAGTTAATAAAATATGTTGAAGAGAATCGCAAAGACGGGAAATGTTATCTTTTCTTTGACGAAATTCAAGAACTTGAAAACTGGCAGGATGCATGCAGGACATTGAGACTGTATGATAATTCAATTTTCATTACAGGCTCAAATTCAAAATTGCTTTCCGGGGAATTTACAAAAGAATTAAGCGGAAGATTTGTATCATTCCGTGTCCGTCCGTTTGTCTATAAGGAAATATTGGAATACGCCGCACAGTTGGGGAAGGAAGTTACAATCACCGACTATCTTGTTTGGGGCGGATTTCCTAAACGCTTTGAATTTGAATCAGGCTCCGCACAAGAACGTTACCTGAATGACCTTGATGACACCATTGTAATCAACGATTTAATCAAACGGTACAAAATCAAAAAAGCAAGTCTTTTCAAAAGCCTTGTAAACTTCATCCTCCGAAGTAACAGCAGAATTATATCAGCAAATTCTATACACACATATATAAAGCAAGAACATGAAAACTGCTCCATTAACACTATAATGAAGTATATAGACTATCTTGAAGAAGCATATATCATTGAGACTGTCAAGCAGTATTCCACAAAAACAAAAAAGGAATTAAAATACTATTCCAAAATCTATAATGAAGATGTCGCCTTAAATTCAATCAGATGCATGAATAATCGGTATGACCTTACACACAATTTAGAAAACATTGTATATAACGAGCTTGTATATATGGGTTATAAACTGTATGTATACAACGACGGTAACAAAGAAATTGATTTTCTTGCTACAAAAGACGGAAAGCAGTATTTCATACAGGTAGCTTACAGTGTAGCCGAGGATAAAACATATGCAAGAGAATTTAATGCTTTCAAAAGCATTGATAATCTTTCGCAAAAGATTATCATTACAAACGATGACATCGACTATTCCACAAGCACTGTCAAACACATAAAACTAAAGGATTTTCTTCTCATGACAAGCTTATGAGATATGTCTTTTAACGAAAAACCTCCGACAAAAATCGGAGGTTTTTCTGTTGAAAACTTATATTCAAAGTTTTTGGAATTCTTAAAACCTTTTTACAAAAAGGTTTTAAGCGGTTTTCAAGGCAGAGCCTTGATACAATAAAGTTCTTCCAATTATTTAACCGTCAAAACTACCTTGCCCACGTTTTCTCCACGTTCGAGGATAGCGTGAGCCTCCTCTGCCTCGGTTATGGGAAGCACTTTGTAGATAGTAGGCTTCACCTTACCCTCTGAAATTTTGGGGAACACATTTTTAACAAGCTCGCTGAGGATATGCGCCTTCATTTCGGGAGTTCTTGAACGGAGAGTGCTTCCCACTATACGCACATTTCTGACGTAAATGTTCTTCAAGTCAATTTCGGTCTTCTGTCCCGCAAGTGCCGCAATCATTATCCAGCGTGCGCCATGCTTCAGGTAGTGGAGACACTCACCCATGTACGAGCCGCCAAGACAGTCAATGGCAACATCAACACCGTGACCTGCATCAAGCTCTGCCTTGAGTACATCTGCCGTCTTTTCCTTTGACATATCAATTACAACATCGGCATTAAGATGCTTGATGTTGTTTTTAATATTTTCATTGAGTACAGAGGTAATTACTCGGATGCCGAACGCCTTCGCCATGGGAATAATGACACTGGCAAGTCCCGATGCACCTGCGTGCATAAGAAGTGTGTTACCCTCCTTGATACCGCCCTCAATAAAGAGATTGAGATAAGCCGTAGCAAAAGCCTCGGGGATGGCCGCCGCCTCTACCATAGAGCAGTTTTCGGGTACGGGCATAAGCATATCGTATTTAACCGCAACATATTCGGCATAGCCTCCTCCGCCGAGAAGTGCGCAGACCTTATCGCCGATTTTCCAATCGGACTTCGCCTTTGCTTCATCACCCATTTCAACAATAACACCCGAAATTTCAAGTCCCATCCATTCGGGGCATCCGGGAGGTGGCGGATAGTCACCCGCTCTTTGCATCAGGTCAGCACGGTTGAGAGCCGCACAGTGTATCTCAACCAGCACCTCTTCACTTTTGATTATTGGGTTTTCAACGTCACTCCACGAAAGTGAGTTATCCTGGTTTACAAGTATTGCTTTCATATCTTTATTCCTTTTCTGTTATTTTATTACGCCGCAAGCCTTAAGAACGTACTTAAAGAGCATAAGCTCATAATCGGGAGTATAGGGATTAGTCTTCTCCCCTCTTACCATAGCCGCAAAGGAGAGCATCATCGGGTCGTATCTGTCATGAACGGGGCTCTCCGAATAAGTACCCTCTGTACGCCAGTCGTCAATTTCGGGAGACACCGTTCTGCCCGTTATCTGCCCGCCCGCAACGTTCTTTTCCATGGGCTTCAGCTCTACCGTCTTCTTTGTACCCGTAACTACAAGCTGACGTCTGAGGAAGCCTCCCGTCTCGGCTGACGTGGTCTTTGCAAAGGATACGCCGTTTTTGTATTCCAATACAGCCATACCAAAATCGTCGCTGGTGACTCCATCCTTGCCTGTGCTTCTGTTGAGAGGGATGATATTATCGGGTTCCCCCTGCAAGGTTAAAATAAGGTCAATAAGATGACAGCCAAGGAAGAACATCATTCCGCCGGGAAAGCATTCTAACCACTGACGGTTTTGGGGTGTGTGGAGACAGTTCATCTGCGCTTCTACCGAAATAATGTCACCAAGCTCACCTTTTCTTACATCCTCGATAAGCTCTGAAATATAGGGGTTATATCGGTACATATATCCCGTGTGGAAGGTTTTACCGCTCTTCTTAATAGCCTCAATCATCTTTTCAAAAGCTTCAAGGTCAACGCCTCCCGGCTTTTCCATATGTATATGTTTTCCGTGCTCGGCTGCAAGGATAGTATATTTTGTAAGATGTATTTCATCAGTCTCAAT
This sequence comes from Oscillospiraceae bacterium, assembly GCA_015064635.1. Lineage (GTDB taxonomy): Bacteria > Bacillota > Clostridia > Oscillospirales > SIG627 > RGIG6353. The sequence goes on along the minus strand of SVRV01000003.1, from coordinate 115,090 downwards.
AGTTACCGCTTCGATGGTGTCATCGTTGAGTATATCATCAAGAGTAAGCTCGGGATATCCCTCAAGCACTCCCAATGACTTGGGGAATTTTTCTCTTTCGTTTTCGGGGAGTGCATAGCCTGCAATCTCGAATACGTCGGGGAATTTTTTAAGCGAATTAAAAATTGAGGTGGCGTGGCTCAAGGTGTTGAGTCCTATCTGCGCAATTCTTATTTTTCTCATTTTAACATACTCCAATCAAACTGAATTGTAGACGGGAAAGCTCTGTCGGTTGCAAGGCGTGTATAAACAGCTCCGCAATCCTCGGGGGAGTGAATTTCTTTTATAAGAGGCTTTATGTCGATTCTTCCATATTCAATAAGCTTGAACATGGTCTTTATGTCATCGGGATGTGTGTGCCATCCTGGAGATGACTCAAAGTCGGGACGAGCCATAGTGTGTGCACCAATGAGAGTGATACCGGGGAAATGCACCTTTCTGTAATAGTCGATAGTGAATTCCTTATCTCTTGTACATCCAAGCAATGCCACTCTTCCAAAGCGTGCCATACAGTCGAGAGCGCCGTCAAGACCCGCACCAACGCCCGTTACCTCAATTGCAACGTTTACACCGCCGTTGGATACCGCTCTCACCTTTCCCGCAAAGCCTTCTTCATAGGGGTCAAAGGCATAGTCTGCACCTGCCTCAAGTGCTTCCTTCCTGCGGCTTTCAACAGGGTCTACCGCAATTATTGGAGCAGCGCCAGCGGTTTTTAACTGGCGGACTGCAATTTGTCCGAGTAGTCCAAGTCCCATAACAAGAGCAGACTCACCGATTTCGAGACGGGTTTTTCTGACAGCGGCAAGAGGAAATGTCACAATGTAACACATCGCCGCTTCGCTGAGCGAAATGCTGTCATTTATCTTTATCACATTATAGGTGTTCATTGTCTTATAGCGAGCATGGATTCCTGTAAATACGGCTACTCTGTCGCCAATTTCAAAATCGGTAACACCGCTTCCCTTTTCAACGATTACACCCGATGAGCTATATCCAACGTATCTTGGAAATACAACATTTGAAGGACCGCTTCCCGCAACATTGGGGTCACCTATGAAATTTGCTTTTTCAGTACCGGGGCTAACCGTACTGAATGCTGTTTCAACAACAACCTGACCGGGTCCCGGTGCAACGTAGTCACAGTCCAAAAGCTCGGCTGTATTGGGTTTTGTAAATACTATACGTTTATTCTGTTTCATATTATCAACCTCCGTTTTCTCAATTGTAACATATTGACAGAAAATACAAAATACATTATAATATACAAAAAGGGTAATATTCTATACTGATTTGAGGTATTTGAGCCATGAATAGCACTGTTTTATATAATAACTTCTATTTTAACAAATACGACAGAAAAAAATACAATTACAGCGATAACCGAAAAGGCTCTCCCTTGAACTTTTTGGCTTGTATGCTGAAGGGTGAATGTAAAATTGTCAGCAACGAAAATACGATAGAAGTAAAAGAAGGAGAAGTATTCTATATTCCAAAGGGACTCCCATACGAGTCGTTCTGGTACGGACACGATGATATCTCTTTTCTATCCTTCGGTTTTGACAGACTTGACACCTCCGACAGCATGCAACCGAAATTACAGGTTATAGAATGCTCCGAGGCGCTGCACCGTCGAATCGTCAATCTTTCGGTAAATGATACCTCCTGCAAGACTCTTGCCGAATTTTACGGAATAATGGCTGAGCTTCTTCCCATAATGGAGCAAAAGGAGGCAAAGCGTGACGAGCTTCTCATAAAGGAAGCAGTAAGCTACCTCAGATTTCATTCGGAATGCTCGGTTCCCGATATCGCAAGGGCGATACACATAAGCGAGCCATATGTATACGTGCTCTTCAAAAAGCACCTTGGCACAACCCCCAATGAGTACAGACAGAAGCTGATATGTGAAAAAGGCCGACAGCTGTTGCTGTCGACCAATAAGAGTGTTGAAGAAATAAGCGAGCTTTTGAAAATCAGCTCGGCATCCTATTTCAGAAAGCTTTTGAAAAAGCACACGGGAATGACTCCCAGAGAAATAAGACGGGAAAGCATGTTTTAGAAATTCTTTATCTGCTCTTCCATTGTGTGAATGTTTTCTATAATCTCATCCGCATTTTCATTCAAAGTGCGGCACCACGGTGCCACCATAAAGCCTCGGATATATTCGGGGGCTTTTTCTTTATACATTTCCACAAGGTCCATGGCATTATAAGGTGTCTTGCCCCAGTTTGAAAAGCAAGGCACAAGTCCGTAGCCGAGAGCAGCACTGTTTATCATATCCTCTCGCATCTTCACATATCCCGGGTCCTCTTCAATGTATGTAAGATTCATTTTATTATAAGGGAAGGTGTTGGCATAAAAATCAATATCAGCCTGAGAGCTGTCTGCAATCTTCTTGAAATGTTCTTTCTTGAAAGCAAAATAATACCATGGAGAGAGAATAACCTCGTCGGTATCAAATCTCTTTTTGAATTCCTCGGGCATCTCACAGCAGATATCCGCCCAGATCCAAGGCTTTGCTCCAAGGGATGTAACCGTGTCGCAAAGGAATTTCAAATCGTGCCACAGCAGCTCACCTTTGCGGAAGTTTACGAGTCCCTCGTAATTTCTCAGAATGTTTGCGTTCCCCTCCTCATCCATACCAAGATGTATGTATTCAGGCTTTTCAAAAAGGTCATACACCTCGCATATAAGGTCACGGCAAACGTCATAATATGCCTTTGTAGACATAAGCTTTTTGTATTCTCCGAGCCACAGGTCGTGGGTTGCGGAAAAATTAAGCTTGGGAATAAGTGCAATCCCCAGTGCTTTGAGCCTCTCTATTTCCTTTTTTACACGGTAGTAGCTCCATGCCCCCTTGACAGAAAGCTCGGGATGGCTTTTCCACTCTATGCCCTCACCTATGTCAAGAACTATCATGTTTATTCCTGCCTTGTGTGACTCATCAACGGTTCTGTTCCATGCCTCATCATCAAAAATAAGCTCATCAAATTTTTCGCGCCACATCTGAACGCCCAGTTCAACATAAAGTGCCCAAATCATATTTATTTCTCCTTGACATTTTTTTATTATTTTATCACACACCTTTCACAAAGTCAAGTATAGCCGAAAAGGGATTTTCTCGGCGATAATAGTTCCTATAGCAAAAAACAGCCGCTCTTCACGGCTGTTTATACTATCAAAAAATACTTTCTATCATTCCGCAGGCAGAGCGAAGCGCCTTTGTAAAGCGGCGGCTCGCACCCGAGCACTTTTGAAGGCGGTGAGTTATAATTGCACCAGCAACTCCGCCTATTATCATTCCCACAGCAAGTCCTTCTATCATTTTTACTGTTTTTTTCATTTTTTCTCTCCTCTCGTTTTTATTTTATTATCTCTCAATACTCCGACTATATGCAGAACAAACAATATTAACATAAAAAATATGAATATATTTTCAAGTTTATGCGATTTGCTTATTGATTTTTTTGAAAGTTCGTGATATACTCTAATGTAGACTCGAATAGATATGTCTTAGGAGGCTGGATATTAAAAATGGAAATGAACATAAGCAAGATGCTTAACCTTTTGCTTGCAAGACTCAAGTATATTGTGCTCGTGGCACTTATATTTGCTATTGCAACTTTCGGATATACAAAAATGTTTGTATCCGAGCAATATACGTCAACGGCTAAGTTTCTCGTAACCATGGACGAAACAAACAGTAAGTCCACCGAGGCAAACTTTGTAAAGGAAGCAATTCACTCCTATCTTGCCATCTATGAAACAGAAAAGTTTTTCAAAGAGGCAGCAGAAATATACAACGCTGAATATAACACCGAATATACCGCTTCAAACCTCAGAGCAATGACCAGCATTTCTCCCGCAAGCAATGAGGATCAGCCCTACTTTACAATAAGAATAACAGCATCAAATCCTGATCTCGCCTTCAATCTGGCAAACACAATTTCGGATTATGCCAAGGTAAAGGCAGATGAGTACAAGGCGCTCAACGAAATAAGTCTTATTGACGATCCGTTAAAGCCTATCGTTCCTTCCTCTCCCAATGTAACCAAAAATACATTTATGGGACTCATAGTAGGTGCTTTTCTTGCATCAGCAGCCTTTGTGCTCAAGGAGCTCATGGATAAGAAGATAAAGAATCTTGAAGACATTACAAGCATATACGACATCCCGATTTTGGGTGTAGTACCCGATACTTCCCCCGAAACCAAGGGCGGACGCGGAAAAGAAGATAAGGAGGACTGACAATGGAATTGAAAAAGAAAAAGACTCAATCCGGAGGAGACAATCTGATCGGCTCCGGCTCCTCTGTTTCATCCACCACTCTTTTTGCCATAAAGGAAGCCTACAAGACAATACGTACAAATCTTATACTCAATCTCGACGAAAAGCCTTGTCATATAATCACTATAACAAGCTCGGTTGCGGGTGAGGGTAAATCGACATCATCTATCAACCTTGCAATTGCAATAGCACAGTTTGACAAGAAGGTGCTTATGATTGACGGTGACCTTCGTAAGAAGAGAGCATCCCGCTATCTCAAGTATCACTCTACAACCGGCCTCACAGACGTTGTAAGAGGTGAAGCTACCTTTGACAATGCAATCAACGTTACAAAGTATCCGAACTTTGACTTCCTTTCCACAGGAAGTACGGTTACAAATCCTGCCGAAATACTTGCTTCAAGAGCAATGAATAATTTGCTGGATGAAATAAGCTCAAGATATGATTTCATAATTATAGATACTCCCCCTGTAAACGTAGTATCCGATGCACTTCCCCTTATAAAGAAATCTGACGGTGTTATTCTTGTGGCACGTGAGCTTGTTATCACAACAAAGGATTTCAATAAGCTTATTACAAACCTCCAGATGATTGATGCAAAAATTCTCGGAGTCATTTATATCGGCACAGATTCAACCCAGCCTTATTATCACGGAAGAAGCTATTACGGAAGAAGCTACTACCACAAATACGGCAAATACAGCGGTTACGAGACAGAACAATAAAGATAAAAAGCCTTGTGTACTTTTTGCACAAGGTTTTTTTGTTTTTTGCTCTATTTTTTAATCAAAATGACATATCTGTTAAAAAGTTGTGAATTTTGGTCAAAAAAAGTATTGACATATGCAAAAAAAATGTTATACTTAAACTCGGAGATTATGTAAGGCAATATCAAGGAGTTAGTTCCAATGTCACTATCACACAGCGAATTGGTGCATCTTGTAAAGAAGGGCGACCAAGGAGCATTTACCGTTTTAAAATCGGATTTTGACAGTATGATACGTGGGATTATCTCTCAAAGTTGCCCGGACGTGACCGAAGCCGATGATTTGTATCAAGAGGGTCTTATCGGTCTCTATAAGGCTTCTATGACATACCGTCAGGATTCCGATGCATCCTTTGCCACCTATGCGAGGGTTTGCATCAAGCACAGCATAATTTCCGCATTACGAATATATTACGGCAAAAAGAATTATCCCGTGCGCTCATCCCTGTCCCTTGACAGTGACGAAGAGAGTATCACGGGGATTCAAAATCCGGGTCAGGTTACTGAGCCCGAATGTCTGTTCATCGAAAAGGAAAGCTACGAAGCTCTTCTCCAAAGGATTGATGTAACACTGTCGAAGATGGAGCGAAGTGTACTAAAGCTTTTTTTGGACGGAATGACATACGGGGAAATTTCAAGTCGGTTAAGCATGTCAACCAAGTCGGTAGGCAACGCAATTCAACGCATCAGAAGTAAGCTGAAGTCATTAATCCGAGCATAATGTATTCAGAAAATCAGCCAATATGTCTGTATAGCTTAAACAAAGCGATTCCAAAAGGAATGATATCGGTGAAAATCCGTTTACAGGCCTGCCGAAAGGCAATAAATTAATTAACCGAAAGAGGTAACCAAATGTACGAGGACAAGACATTAGTTTGCAAAGAATGTGGCAAGGAGTTTGTTTTTTCAGCAGGCGAACAGGAATTCTACGCTGAAAAAGGCTTGACAAACGAGCCTCAGAGATGCAAGGAGTGCCGCGATGCAAGAAAAGCAAACGGTAAGGCACCCAGAGAATTATTCACAACAGTATGTGCTAATTGCGGCGGAGAGGCTAAAGTTCCCTTCCAGCCCAGCAATGATCGCCCTGTTTACTGCAGTGCATGCTTCTCAGCAATGAAAGAGCAGCAGTAATATATATTACAGTGAGCAATTTCGATGTGCAATAGTCATATGACTATTGCACATTTTTTGGTTATTTTTTTCTTGACGTTTTTTGAAAATTTCTGTACAAATATGTTTTTTTATGATATACTATAGTGAGAGGTAATATAGATATGAAATTTTATGACAATAAAAAAGAAAAAAAGCAATTTGATACCCCCGCTCCCCTTGAGGGACCGGATGAGAATATCATCTGCGGAAGAAACGCCGTTCTTGAGCTCATACGCTCGGGAAGAAGTGTTGACAAGCTCTTTGTAAAGCAGAACGATATTGAGGGTTCTATTATAGTTATAATCGCAGAAGCGAAGGCTCACGGCATACCCATTGTGGAGGTTAAGCGTGAAAAGCTTGACGAAATGGCAATGGGCGTTATGCACCAGGGTGTTATCGCAATGGCGGCGGCAAAGGAATATGTGGAAATAGAAGATATTCTTGCAATTGCCGAAAGCCGTGGCGAAAAGCCTTTTATAGTGATTGCCGATTCAATAAACGACCCACACAATCTCGGTGCTCTTATACGAAACTGCGAGGGTGCGGGCGTACACGGACTCATTATCCCGAAAAGACGAAGTGCGGGACTTACTCCCGTTGCGGCAAGAGCTTCGGCAGGTGCAGTTGAGCATCTTGCCATAGCCAAGGTATCAAATCTCTCCTTTGCAATAAACGATTTGAAAAAGAAGGGACTTTGGATAGTCGGATGTGAGGCAGGCGGTCAGCAATACGATACCATAGACTACGATATGCCCCTGGCTTTAGTGCTTGGAAGCGAGGGCGAGGGCATTTCGGACCTTGTAAAGAAAAACTGTGATTTCATCGCATCAATTCCAATGAAAGGAAAGGTCAACTCGCTTAACGTTTCATGCGCTTCGGCGGTTGTGCTTTTTGAAGTAGCAAAAGCAAGAAGATAATAACAGAAAGGGATTTCCCCATGAGTAAATATACGTTTAAAAGAAAAGACTCAGCCGAAAACACGGCGGAAAGTCAAACCGAAGGCAGAATTATGAATGCCTCGGCATCACCCGAAGAATCCACTGCGATATTCAAAAAATCCGAGGTAAAAAAAGAACTTCAATACAACGATATATTCCTCCCCTTCATTGATGATGAAGAAGAGGAGCATAAAAAGAAAAAGAAGAAGCATAAGGAAAAGCATAAGGAAAAACACGAAAAGCACGAAAAATACGATAAGCACTCCGATTTTTCCTTCAACAGCTTCTTGAATCACAAAAAGCAAAAGGATTCCAATGACGAAAGTCAGGATATCGTCATGAAGGTGGAAGACATTTTCAAGGAAGACGATTTATCGGTTGACAAAATAAAGGAAAACATTGCAAGCGGTAATAAGGTCGATATTGCCGGAATCTTCTCGGAGAAAAACGAATATCCCGTAACCGAAGATATGGAGCTTAAGAATAAGCTTGACTCTACTAAGGTCAGCACACCGATAAATGCACCCGCCCTTGATTCGGAAGAGGATGACACTCCTTTTGTTATGCCTGAATTTGACGAGAGTGCTCTTAATCCTGCGGTCGTACCTCGTGCAAGTTCCTCTCCCGAGGAAGCTGCTTCCGCTGATGCGGAGGAAGATACCTACGACGGTCTTGAAGACGTTGAGCTCGAAGAAAACGACACTCCCTCCGAGTCCCATGACTTCGTTGAAGAAAACGAGGACTCCGACAGCTATGAGTACGAAAGCGAGCCTTCAAGCGACGATGACGATATTTATGTGGATGACGACAGCATTGTAGTTCCAAAGAAGGAAAAAGTCAAGAAACAGCGTGTTGAAAAAGAAGTGCGTGAATTCAAATCTCTTGAGGAAAGAGACGAATTCTGTGACATCTTTATGAAGCGCGGACAGATGAGTCTGATATCTCTTGCCATAGCCTTCCTTTCGGCGTTGGTGCTGATATACATAGAGACACCTTCTCTCCCTCATCCCTACTGGATGACACAGGGTAAGTTTGGACTTGTTTATCTTATGGCAGACCTTCAGTTTGTGCTCATATCGGCAATTTGCATACTGACACCCATAATCGACGGCGCCAAGGGACTGTTTACGTGGCGTCCCAACAGAAACAGTATTGCATTCGTTTCCTTTGTTGTGACAGTAATACAGATAGTGCTTCACACAGTTCACGATAAAGATTCAGCCTGCACACAGCTTTATTCCTCTGTATTTGCAATCATTGCGGTTGTTACGGCTCTCACCTCTTACATTGAATTCAGACGTGAGTATGCAGCCTTTAAAATTGTTGCATCCTCGCAGGTCAAGAATTCCGTTTCGACACTCAGCGAAAGCTCCGATGAATACAACAAGTTCAGTGAGTTTTTACCCGAGGACGCATTGCTTCACAAAATTGAAAAGACACGCTTCATTGACGGCTTCTTCAAGACCTCATCTCGTCCTTGCCCCTACAACGAGATGTACAAAATATCAATTCCCTTGGTTCTTCTTGCATCGGCAATATTCGGCATTTTAAGCTATACGCTCACAGAGAATGCCACCTTCTGCATGGCGCTCAACAACTTTACAGCGGCATTTATGATAGCACTTCCCGTATCCTCGGTGTTTATTGTAGCACTTCCCTTCTTTGCAACCTCAAATAAGCTTGCCGCTCGAAATTCGGCAATACTCGGCGAGGCGGCTGTTGAAGAGTTTGCAAACACCTCTCTTGTTTCCTTTGAGGACGTTGACGTGTTCAATCCTCAGGGAATTAAGATTACGTCAATCAAAACCTACGGAAAGAGCCGTATAGATAACACATACCTCACTGCCGCAAAGGTATTCAACCTTGTTGGCGGTCCTCTCAAGGAGGTATTCAACCGCTCGGTAATAGCTACATCAACTGACAACAGCCAAGATAAAATTTTAAGTGTGTGCGAAACCGGAATAAATGCTTTAGTTGATGGACAAAACATACTCCTCGGTACTACCGAGTTCATTGAAGCAAACGGTCATACTCATATTGACGATACAATTGACGACGAGTTCACCTCAAAGAACGGAAGAATATTCTACATCGTCATCAACGGAGAAATCAGTGCTAAGTTCTACCTTAAATATGCACTGGGAAGAAAATTCAAGGCACTTCTTGATTCCTTCAAGGACCTTGGAATTTGCATGTCAATAAGCACACGTGACCCCAACCTCAGCACAGAGTTTGTAACCCAGCTTGTAAATGATGACAACTACCCCATTGTTGTTGTAAAGAACACCTCTGTTCCTCAAGGCGCCGATGTGGAAATTTCCGATTCATTGCAGAGCGGTATAGTTTCATCCTCCGTACCCAATATGCTCCGTACATTCCTTGCGGCTGACAAGCTTTCAAGAGCAATATCACTCAACACCCTTGCAAAGTACATAAGTCTTGTATTTGCCCTTGCAGTATTGGTTATTGCTTTCCTTGCAGACGGCTCACATGAAAAGATAACACCTATGTTTATCATACTCTATCATATCGTGTGGTCACTGCCTGTAATAGGAACATCCATTATAAATAAGTAATTAAAATAATAGGCTGTAGCAAAACACATTGCTACAGCCTACTATTTTATTTTCTATGTATTTCTGTCAAGCATTTCCTTCATTGTTTTTAAAGGGAATTCACTTGTCAAGCGTTCACGAGCATCACCTTCATAACGGCAAATGGGATGATAGGGACAATATGCGCAGGCACTTCCCTCAGAGTTTTCCTCCTCAATGGGGTTTGCCTCAATGTTTCCGCATTTGATATTCTTAACGGTCTCGTCAAACAGTGAATCAATATATCTGCGTATCAATCCGAATTCTTCAAGAGTTGCAAGAGTGGAATAGCTGTTTGGCAAATAAATGTCCTGCTCCTTGTCATACTTCAAGCTGACATAGCGCTTTTCCTTTCCCGATTCCATTGCATCAATTATCTCTCGGTCATCCAGATACATTCCGCTTCTTTTGAGCTTTTTGTCCATAATATCACGGATTTCGTCGTCACTCAATTCCGTATCGGTGGGAGAAAACTCCTCATTCATGGCAGGCATATACATAATACCCGCTTCCCTTCTCTCTGTGTCCGACGGTGAGGAGGTGAAGGCATATAGATATATAAGCATTTGCAGATTGATTCCGTTGAGTACATCCTCAAGAGAAAAGCTCTTTCCACCCGACTTGGTTTTATAATCGACCACACGTATATATTCTCTTCCGTTTTCGTCGGTGTAGCTGTCAACTCGGTCTACCACACCGCCAAAGGTAAGCTTTGTGCCGTCGAAGAGGGCAACCTCATAGGGCTTTACCACATCGGAGTGAGAAATGTTTTCTTCAAAATATTTTGGCCTGAAAAGGGATGCCTTGAATTCTTCCTTTATATTATTGATAATAAACACAACGAAATAGCTGATATTTGCAATCAGATATTTATACTTCGGCGAGCTTTCATTGATATTCGGTGCCACCGTTTCTATATACTCTGCCGAGCAAAGCTCGGTCTCACGGCGTATCTCCTCTTCGGTTGCAAGGGTAACATCACGTCCGTCCGATGAAAGCTTTTTCAAAACCTTTTCAAGGATTTTATGCACATAGCTGCCTATTTCAGCCTTGCTGAATTCCGCCTTCTGACGAGTACGTACACCCAACATATGCTCTACAAAATAGGAGAAGCGGCACTTTTCGTATTTTTCAAGCTTTGACTGAGTGAGCTTATATTCACCGGGAATAATATCTTTGTCGGAATCAATGTGAAAAGGCTGTCTTGCCGCCTCGGAAAAGGCTTTAAGGGCATTTGTTTCACGCAAGAAGGATGCCGTCTCCTCCGAGTCAAAATACCTTGATAAATCCTCATCGTGAGTCATAAGATAGTCCATGAGCTCATGTGGTGACAAAGGCTCACTGGTGTCGGGCACGGTTGCCTCAATATTCACAGTATCCGTAACATAGGTTGCAAAATATGAAGGCAAGGAGCGTGACTTTTTGTTGTCCGAGGCTGTATGGTACACAAGATGCAAAGCCTTTGACGGGCGCAATACAGAAAGAAGGAAGTGGAACATCTGGTCCTTTAGCTTGTCCTCGCTGCTGTCCTCTACCTTTATATCGTTTTCGTACAGCCAACGGCGTTCACTCTCGGTAAATACCGATTTTGTATCTCCCGCCGAAGGGAAAACCCCTTCGTTAAAGCCGATGAAAAAGAGATGCTTGATGTTTTTGCTTCTTACAAATTCAACGTTTCCGACCTCCACCTCGTCGAGTGATGAAGGAATCTTGCCAAAGGACATATCCGACAGAATAAGTCGGAGATATTTTATAAACTTATCACGGGAGAGAGTAAGCTCACCTGCGCCGCTGACAAAAATATCCAGCGCATCCACAAGATTGTTCCAGGCACTTATCTCATCGTCATAATCCCCAACGCCCAAGGATTCACCAAGCGCAGTGTTAAAACGCTCAACCTCCTCGGAAAGTCCAAGTCCGTCAAAGAAATGTACAAGAGCCATTGCCTTGTCTCTTACAGGGGTCATTTCGCTTATACCCGCGGCAAGCTTTTTAAGGTGTGGGAATATTTTTTTCCTTGCGGTGTTTACAATTTCAAGCTCGGCGGTGTCACGGCGTGTAAAGTTTTCCACATAACCTCTCGGATGATATGTCCAATCCTCCTCGGAGTACCAGTTTTTCTTGCCAAGCGTCCAAACCGTGATGTAGTTTTCAAGGAGATACGTCTCCTCCTCGCTCAAGCCTGTATACGGACTTTTCAAATATGATTTTATATTCTTCCAATAGAAGGAGGAATTTATAACGTCCAGTGCCGAAAGTACAAAGGATACTATCGGCGATTGCATAACACTTTTTTCGGTGCATCTGAGGTGTGAAATTCCGTAGGCTTCAAATACATCCGTAAGCGTTGATGAATAGGAATCAATATTTGCGGCACATACGGCAATATCCGAAAAAGCTGCTCCGTCACGGACAAGGCGTACAATTTCACGTGCCACGAAAACGCATTCATCATATGCGGTTTTAACCGAGGTAAGAGTGATTCCTTCACTGCTTTCGGAATGAAGCTCCTCTCCTGTCATAATAACCTCTGACAGTGTCCTCAAGGCTTCGCTCTCGCTTCTTTTATTCTCTTCAAGCTTCAGCGTTTTGTATTCCAACCCGTTTTTCTCGGCACATTCACGAAGCTTTGTATAAGCCAGTGCGGTTTTTCTGAACACCTCTTCCGTATCGGGAAGTGCAAGAGAAAACGTGACCGTCATATCCGCACAGCTTTTCATAATACTTTCAAGCACCGAGTATTGAGGTGCTGTATAATCGTAAAAGCCGTCAACAAATACATAACTATCCTCAAAGAAATCAAAATCCTCAAGAGTTGCGGCAAGCCTAACTATATCGTCGGTGGTGTCGGTGCAATTTTCCTTGAGGGATTTTTCATAAGAGGCAAAAATAACGGCAAAATCAACAAGCTTTGAATGGAGTGACTTTCCGCCCTTGTCCATTTCAAAAAGCTTATCTGCAGCCTCTACCATATCCGAGGCGTGAATACCGTGACTCCTGAGCAGATCCATTTCGGAACGCATAAGCTGAACGTATTTTGTATCGTCTGACACCTTTGAAAAGGTTTTGCAGGTGCTCTTTAACCTTTCAAGTATCACAGCCGTCATCAGGTCTTTGCCGGAGCTGTCGATATATTTATAGGTCATACCACCCGATTCACGGAACACTCGGTTTGCAAGACGGGAGAAGTTTATAACCTCCACATCGGCGTTGATTCGGTTGCCGCATACCTCAAGAAGCTCTGCTTCCATTTTTACGCTTTCCTGCTCGGGTACTATGACGAATATTTTTTTACCCGTACCCATATCTAAAATTCTTTTAATTTCACTGATAACTGTATGGGTTTTGCCATACCCCGACGGGCCTAAAACAAATGACAGCAAAAAATCATCTCCTGACTATTGAATAATGCGATAAGCTGTGGTATAATTAACTGATAAGGAAGTGATAACACTTATGGAAAGATTAAAACAGTATTTAAAATCATGCGAGAATCGCTGTGCTAAGTATTTCGACAGCTATCCCAAAAATGATATACAGCCACCCGAGCTCAGGGCAGGTGTTACAGAATATTTTCTTCGAGGAGGAAAAAGACTCCGTCCTGCTTTTATGTCCCTTTGTGCAGGTGCCGTTGGCGGTGAAAAGGCGGAAAAAGCCGTAACTCCCGCAATGGTGAGTGTTGAACTGTTTCACACCTTCACTTTGGTCCACGATGATATAATAGACAATGACAGCACACGCAGAGGTGGAAAGAGTGTACACGTTCTGGTGCGTGATATGTTTCAGGACAGCCCTTTTGCCGATGACTACGGCAGAGACATTGCAATCCTTGCAGGTGACTCTCTCCATGCACTTGCGGTAAAGATGCTACTTGACTGCAAAGGCTTTTCAAGCGGTACTCTCCTCGGTGTACTTGGTATGCTTGAGGGAGAATGTATCAACAGACTGCTTGAGGGTGAGGCTGTGGACACAAGACTCGGTCTTATATCATCCGGCAGCTTTGATATCGGAGACAGAGAAACCACCCTTGACGTTATGACCAAAAAGACGGGTATTCTCTTCGAATACTGCGCAAAGGCAGGTGCAATGTTCGGACTCGACACCTCCGACAGCAACGCAAAGGAGGTCGCAGCCCTTGGCAACTTTGCAAGAATGTGCGGTATCGCCTTCCAGCTTAAGGACGATATTCTGGGAATAGTGTCCGACGAGAAAACACTTGGCAAGCCTATCGGCTCGGACATACGTGAGGCTAAAAAGACGGTGATTCTCCAGGAAGCGTACAAAAATGCTTCGGAGAGTGAAAAGAAAATCATTGAAAACACCGTTGGAAACAAGGATGCGTCATCCGAGGACATCGAAAAGGTAAAGGCAATCTTCGCATCCTGCGGAGGTATCGAATATGCCGAGAGCCTTGCACAGAGCTATATCGAAAACGCTATGACAGAGCTTGAAGTCATAAAGGATTCAGAATATAAAGAAATACTCAAAACAGCCGCAGACTTTATGTCGGCAAGAAAGCTATAAGGTACATAATGAAAAAACGTTTACTTATATCATTTTTTATAATTATAACACTTTTCACACTGACTGTCAACGCAGATGACTTCTTTGCGGACGGAAAAAACATTTATTCCGACCACGTTTATATGGTGAATACCGATACGGGCAAGGTAGTCTACGAGCTTGACAGTGAAGTCCTTACCTACCCCGCTTCCCTCACAAAGGTAATGACATGTATTCTGGCAATCGAGCACTGCGAGTCGCTTGACGAAATTGTTACAATGCCGTCGGGCATATTCGACGATGTTTACGCAGGCGGCGGTGTTAATATGAAGTTGAAAACGGGCGAAGAGGTAACAGTCGGTGACCTCATCCGTGCCACCATGATTCGCTCGACCTGTGATACTGCAAATGCTCTTGCCTGGTATGTTTCGGGAAGCATTGAAGCCTTTGCTGAGAAAATGAATGCTAAGGCGATTGAAATCGGCGCCACAAACACTCATTTTGTAAACGCCCACGGTCTTCACAATGACAACCACTATTCCACAGCCAAAGATATGTACTTAATCGCAGAATACGCCTTGAAAAATCAAACCTTCTGTGATATAATCAAGGAGTACAGCTGTACGATACCGGCAACCAATAAGTCGGAAGAACGTGTTCTTAACACAACTATTGAAATCGAAGATCCGGAAAATCCTCTCTATTATCCCTATGTTACCGGAGTTAAGTCAGGCTTTACAGACGAGGCAGGCAGATGCCTCATAACCAAGGCTACAAAAAACGGCGAAACCTACCTTCTTGTAACTTTAGGTGCAAACCGTGACAGATACTACGAGGGTAATATGGCTTTCACCGATGCCATAACGCTTTTCGAATATCATTTCGCACAGTACTCTATAAAAACCGTTCTGAACAATACCGACGTGCTGGGTATGGCAAAGGTATCCGAGGGGAAAACGGAGGAAATAGGAGTAAAGGCAAAAAACAGCATAGACACGCTGATAGCATTGGATGACTCCCCTGTTGTGACTCTCAATATTGATGAAAAACTCACAGCTCCCATAGCCGTAGGCGAAAAAGTGGGTACTGTCACCGTTCAAGTGGGCGATGACGTTTTTACAGAAACACTTATTGCAGTGGAAGCCGTTGAGAAAAAAAGCAAGACAAAAACCTTCACGGAGTTAAATGACGGAAACACAGCCGCAACCGTTATGGACATTCTTTCCATAACACTTACCGCAACAGCCGTTATCATACTCGTTATATTCCTTATAAGAGTTTCAAAAAGAAAGAAATCAAAAAAATAAAGTGCTGAAATCAGCACTTACATCTTCCCTTAGCTCATCCGGATAGAGCGTCAGATTCCGATTCTGAAGGCGGCAGGTTCGAGTCCTGTAGGGAAGGCCAAAACTCCAAGTCTTGTGACTTGGAGTTTTTATCCATTGCGAAAGCAATGGTATATCATCAGCCGAAGGCTGTATATCATCAACAACGGCTTAATGCCGTTGTTGTATATCATCGCACCTTCAAGTGTGTATATAACCACTTTCGCAATGATGATATACAATACTCCGTATTGATGATATACAAAACTTTGTTTTGATGATATACAAGGCTTACGCCTTGTTTTTTCTTGAATTTGTAGTATAATTTCTCTTAAGGGGTGATATAGTGGCGAAAAATTATTTAATGGAATACTCCGAAAAGCTGGCAACAAGCATAGAAATATTGTGTCAAAACATAAAAATTCCTTCAAACACTATGTTCCAAATACGAAAAAGTTCAAGTAGCATTTATGCAAACATCCGTGAAGCCCAGTACGGGCAAAGTAAGGCAGACATGCTTTCTAAATTCGAAATTTCTCTTAAAGAATGCGGTGAAACCGAAGGATGGCTTCAGCTTTTATTCAACACAAATACCATTGACGAAAACAATTTCAAAAAACTTAGAAATCTTTGCGGAAGAATAAGACGAATGTTGATTGCAAGCTGTAAAACGTTAAAAGAAAAATTATAACATCACAAAAGCCACCCCATCGGGGTGGTTTTTTGTTTGCATATTATCATTTGGAAAGGACTCGAACCTCACGGAGGGACAAAGCGTTAAAAAATATGCCTGTGGCATATTTTGCTACAACCACAACAAAAGCACCCATCAAGGGTGCTTTCATAATTTAATTCTTTTTTCTTATATTGATTATTCTGAGTATACCGGGGCTGAGTATGATATTCACAAGGAGCTCAAACACGAAGTTGAGACCTACAAAGAATACCAACATCCAAGCAAAAGATGACATTCCTTCAGCAACCGCACTTCCCTTTACAAAATCGAAGAAGAATATGCGGCATCCCAAAAGAAAGATACCTGTATTCACTACGGGACAAACGATAGCTCCCGATATAACCGCAAGATAGCGGTTCTTTTTTTCAAGCAATTTATACACAACACCTGCGAGGTAACCGGATAGAATACCCTTTATCATAACTGTTATAACGGTTCCGGGAATGCTCATTCCAACCCAGAATGCCGCATCGGCAGTAGTAAAGAATATCGCTCCTGCAACGCCTCCCAGCCACGCACCTGCCAACGGTCCACAGATAGCCGAGCCGATTACAACGGGTACAAGAGTAAGGGAGATTGATGCAAATCCGCCAATCTTAATAAATCCGCCGAGGTAAGAGAGCACAGCCACAATTGCAGTAAGCAGTGCCAGAAGCACCATGGTTTGTGTTTTGTTTTTTGTGTTCATAATAAAAATCCTCCTTGCTGTCGTCTGCTTTTTGCAGTACAACGCATAAAATTTATATTATCTGCTTTCGCAGTTAATACCGAGTTACATTTTATTCTTTTTATAAAGTAAGTTAAGTCCTTTTAAGACAAGATGTTCGTCAATAAATATATTGTGTGAGCAAAGCGGAATTATAAGTGAGGCAAGCTCTCCCGTGGCAATAATATCAAGCTGCTCACCGAATTCGCTGATGATTCTCTCTATCATGCCGTCAATAAGACTGGCATTACCGTACATGACGCCCGACCTCATACAGTCAGCTGTATTTTTACAAATCACGCCTGTCGGCACTTCAAGGCTCACCTTTGGAAGCTGTGCAGTTCCTCCCGAAAGGGCATCAAGTCCCATGAGGACTCCCGGAATGATTGATGTTCCTATAAATTCACCTTTATTGTTGACCACAGTCATCTTTGTAGCAGTACCAATGTCAATTATAAGTGACGGACTGCCGTAGACGTAATGTGCACCAACAGATGCGGCAATAAGGTCAGCACCCACCGATGACGGAATATCGCATCTTATTCCTATTCCCGTTTTTATACCGGGTCCCACAAAGAGCGGTGTTTCGTTTAAAACAAACCGAATTGCTTTTTCAATCACCGAGTTCAAAGGAGGCACAACAGACGCAACGATTACTCCCGCAATATCGGATGAGCTGACTTTATGAAGTCTGAAAGCGTCCAATATACTCACAGCGTATTCGTCGTCTGTTCTTTCAAGGCTTGAGGAAATGCGTGATACAAAGACGAGCTTGTCCGATTCAAAACCGCCAAGTGTTATGACAGTGTTTCCGATATCGACTGTCAGTATCATATCTCTCCCCCTCCCTCTTCTTTTTCATAATTATATCACAAAAGCAAAAAAAGTCAAGAGACAAAAGCTCTTGACTTTTTCCTTTATCGCTCTTCTCTGAAATATGAGAGACCAAGGGATGCGGGGGGATGATTTTCTTTCTTGTTGCGAATTGATGTAATGATAAGAATAACAATTGTAGCAAGATAAGGAAGCATCTCATAAACTACCTTTGTTGTTCTGCTGATACCCACCGTTGTAATGCCCAGCATATAAAGAGCACCGAAAATCAAGGATCCGACAATTCCGATTCCCGGCTTCCAAAGAGCAAATATAACAAGTGCTATTGCAAGCCATCCTCTGTCACCGAATCCGTTGTTTGACCAGCTTGCAGTGTATTCAAATATGTAATATACACCGCCAAGTCCTGCAATAACGCTTCCTATACAGGTTGCAAAGTATTTGTATTTTACAACATTGATTCCCGCGGCATCTGCTGTTGCGGGATTTTCTCCAACAGCTCTGAGATGAAGTCCCACTCTTGTGTGGCTGAGAACATAGCCTGCAATTATTGCAATTATAATTCCAAGATATGTCAAAAATCCATAAGAGAAAAACCATTCTCCAAACCAGCCGAGATTGTCTGCAAAGGGAGGTGTCATTTTGAAATACTTACTGATATTACCAAGGGAAATGCTGGCACTCTCGGCGCCAAGCAATTTATTAAGAGAGCCACCGAAGAAATTACCTATACCAATACCGAAGGTTGTCAATGCAAGACCGGTTACGTTTTGATTTGCACGCAAGGTAATAACGAGGAATGAATATATAAGTCCCATTAGCAAAGAAGCAAGCATAGCGCTTAACATAGTTACCATAACTGCCATTATGGGAACAATTCCTGCTGAGGTAACTGCACGTTCGTAAAGAGTAGCGCCTATAACACCGCCAATTGCACCGACGTACATTATTCCCGGAATACCCAAATTGAGGTTACCTGATTTTTCGGTAAGTATCTCACCTGTAGCACCAAAAAGGAGGGGCATCGCCTGACGTATTGCACCTTGTATAAATACTGTCATTTATTCTACCTCCTTTGCGCCTTTGCGGAATTTAAGTCTGTAATTTATAAAGAACTCACTGCCGATAATGAACAATATTACGATGCCGATAAGTATATCCGAAAAGTATTCGTTGAGTCCGAATGCTTTTGTAATCTCTTCTGTACCGAACTGGAAAAATACAACCAGGAATGATGTAAGAATCATGAATATGGGATTGAACTTAGCAAGCCATGAAACCATAATTGCTGTAAATCCTCTTCCTGCTGCCGACTCGGGTGAAACCACATAATCTCTTCCCGTAACAAGCAAAAAGCCTACAATTCCGCAGATTGCACCCGAGATGAGCATTGTTCGGATAACCACCTTTTTAACATTGATACCAATGTAATTAGCTGTGTTTTCACTCTCGCCCACAACCGATATTTCGTATCCCTGCTTGGTATAGTTAAGATATATGTACATAAACAACGTCATGATTGCTATAATAAGAATTATCAAAAATTCATTATTGTATACCATGGGAAGAATACCGGTACTTATAAAGTTTACCTTACCTGAGCCATAGACATTTTCCCATGCAAAGAAAATTACACAGAAGGTGATAAGTCCCTTTGCAACATAGTTCATCATAAGAGTAAACAAAGTCTCATTGGTTTTAAAGAATGCAAAGAATATGGCTGGAATAACACCCCAGATAGCCGCACCGAGAAGAGCTGCAACAAGTGTCACTATCATCAAAGGAACATATGACATTTTATCACCGCAGAACATAATTGTGGCATACGAACAAAGTGCACCCATAAGCACCTGACCTTCTGCACCGCAGTTCCAGAATCTCATTTTAAATGCGGGAGTTACGGCAAGTGAAACTCCGAGAAGTAGCGCAAGTTCTCTGAGCATCCACCATGTTTTCATTTCGTTTTTGAATGAACCCTTGAACATTGCATCCCAGACCGAAATAGGATTAAGGTCTGTCATAATAACTGTAACAACGGAGCAAACCACAACCGCCGCCACTATTGCAACCACTCTGAAAAGCCATGATTTCCAAAAAGGAATGGCATTTCTTTTTACAATATGAAACAGAGGCTCACGCTTTTTTTCAGTTTTTACTTCGTTCATTTCGCTTACCCCCTTTTATTCTGTGTCATAAGAAGACCGACTTCTTCTTTGGTAGTTTTTCTTGCATCAAGACAGCCTGTGATTTTTCCTGATGCAATTACAATTATTCTGTCGCAAAGCTCGAGAAGCACGTCAAGGTCCTCGCCTACAAAAACAACAGCAACGCCCTTTTCCTTTTGCTCGTTGAGAAGATTGTAAATTACATATGATGAGTTGATATCAAGACCTCTGACGGGATACGCCGCCATAAGCACCTTGGGCTTCGATGCAATTTCTCGTCCCACCAGTACCTTTTGTACATTGCCGCCCGAAAGCTTACGAACAGGAGTTTTTATATCGGGTGTTGCAACCTCAAGCTCTTCAACTATGGTTTCGGCAAGCTTCTTCGGTGTTGCTCTGTTAAGGAAAATGGAGTGCCCCTTTTTATAGCTACGGAGCATCATGTTATCAACAATGTCCATATTTCCCACAAGTCCCATTCCGAGTCTGTCTTCGGGTACAAATGAAAGTCTGACTCCAAGCTCTCTTATCTGCTCGGGGGTACGTTTGCGGAGATTGAAAATTTCACCCTCGGGAGAGTGATACAAAATTTCTCCTTTTGTCAAGGTCTGGAGTCCTGCAATGGATTCAAGAAGCTCCTTCTGCCCGCTTCCCGCAATTCCCGCAATTCCGAGAATCTCACCGGATTTAGCGGTGAAGGAAACATCATCAAGAATACGAACCCCTTCGGAGTTCTGCAAGGTTATATTTGAAACGACCAGACGGTCGGATGTGTCGTGAGGTTCGGTACGGTTGATGTTAAGAGATATTTTCTTACCAACCATAAGCTCAGTAAGTTCGGCAACTGAAGTATTTGCAGTTTCGACGGTAGCAATATGCTCACCCTTTCTGAGCACCGCTACTCTATCCGAAAGAGAGAGCACTTCGTTCATTTTATGTGTAATGATTATAATAGATTTACCGTCATCGCGCATACGGCGAAGTACGGCAAAGAGTTTTTCGATTTCCTGAGGAGTAAGAACCGCTGTAGGTTCATCAAGAATAAGTATATCGGCACCTCTGTAAAGCACCTTTATAATTTCAACTGTCTGTTTTTCCGAAACTGACATTTCGTATATTTTTTTATCGGGGGAAATGTCAAAGCCGTATTTCTGGCTGATCTCAACAACCTTGCGACGTCCTGTCTTTTTATTGTATTTTCCCTCGTCTTTTACACCGAGTACTATATTTTCGGTTGCTGAAAAGACATCAACAAGTTTGAAATGCTGATGTATCATACCGATATTGTATTTAAAGGCATCCTTGGGAGATGCGATGGAGACCTCTTTACCGTCTACAAAAATCTGACCTTCATCAGGATAGTAAATTCCCGATATCATATTCATAAGAGTGGTCTTACCACTTCCGTTTTCACCAAGAATTGCCATTATCTCACCGCGTTTTACACTGAGATTGACATTATTGTTTGCAAGAACGGTTCCAAAGCGTTTGGAAATATTTTTTAGTTCTATTGCATAAGTATTTTGCACAGGGAATACCTCCGTAAAATCGGAAAAAGGGCGGACAAAAGGCTGTAACCAGTACTTTTGCCGCGCCCTGTACCGTTGTCAATTAAAATCCGTTGAGAAGAGTGATGCCGTCAATGTTGATAGCAAAGTAAGGAGCTGAACGATATTCTGATTCGTGGAAATATCCGTCGCTTACTACCTTTGTATCAGCTTCGTAATTTGCATCTGTATCAACGTCTGCCATATAGTCTTCTGTAAGAGCCGCACCTTCAACTGTAAAGTTTTCTGTTGCGAATACCTTAAGAGTACCTGCTTCGAACTGAGCCTTCGCTGCATCAATTGCTTCCTGTGTGCCTGCTGCTGCAACTGCAGTGTTGAGGTCTGTAAGCTTTACAGAGCCTTCCTTGATACCGCCACACCAGTCAGTAGGAATAGCCTTACCTTCCTTAACGGAATTGATCATAAGCTCGAAGTAAGGAGCCCAGTCAATTCTGGAAGAAATTATATAAGTGTTGGGGCAAGCATTGATTGTTGTTCCGTTGTATGAAACATTGGGGATTCCTGCTTCTTCGCAAGCTGAGGGAGCACCCATTGAGTCAGCGTGCTGAGAAATAAGCTTTGCACCGTTGCTGATAAGAGCGTTTGCTGTTTCTCTTTCCTTAGCTTCGTCATACCATGAATCTGTGAACTGTACTTCCATTGTAGCTGTGGGGCATACTGATCTTACGCCAAGGAAGAAAGATGTGTAACCTGACTTAACCTCTGCGTAGGGGAATGCACCAACGTAACCGATCTGAGCTTCTTCAGCTGTAAACTTACCTGCTGCAATCATTTCGTTGAGCTTCATACCTGCTGCAATACCTGCAAGGTATCTGCCTTCATAGATTGAAGCAAATGCGTTGTGGAAGTTAGCAAGTCCTTCTGTGTGAGCCTTTGTACCTGTTGCGTGGCAGAACTGAACATTGGGGAATTCCTTAGCTGCACGGATCATATAGTCTTCGTGACCGAAGCTATCTGCGAAAATAACATCGCATCCGTCTGCTACAAGGCTCTTTGCTGCTTCGTAGCACTCAGCGCCTTCGGGAATGCCTGTAACCATGATTACCTGGTCATCCTTGAGACCGAGCTTCTTCTGTACAGCCTTTGCTGCATCAATGAAGTTCTTGTCGTAGGTTGAGTTTTCATCATGAAGGAAGATAAATCCAACCTTGATGTCATCTCCTGCCGCTGCGGGAGTACCTGTGCCTTCTTCTTCACTACATGAAACAAAGTTCACGCAAAGTGAAAGAGAGAGAAGGGCTACCATGAGAATAGCTAAAAACTTTTTCATTTTTCTTCTCCTTGCCTTTTAGGCTAATAATTTAGTAAAATTACTTTTACATACGTATATATTCTAACGAATTCGACATAAATTGTCAATAGTATTTCAATAAAAATAAAATATTTTTGATATTTTACATATTCTCTCCAAAAAAGCACAAAACAGTCGTTTTGTCCATAAAAACCGTTGAATTGTTTATTGAAGTTTTTCTTAGTTTGCGTTAATATAAGATAATAGGAGAATAAAACCATGGAAACGAGAATTCTTTTACTCAGGCACGGACAGAGTGTTGCAAATATTGAAAAGTTTTTTGCGGGTAGAACCGATATCCCTCTTACAGCTTTGGGTGAAGAGCAGGCAAGAATGGCAGCCGAATCCCTCAAGGATCTTCACTTAGACCGAATTTTTTCAAGTCCGCTTGAAAGGGCAAAACTTACTGCCCTCCCCTTCGCAACGGCACGAGGACTTGAAATCGAAATAATTCCCGAGCTTATCGAATGGTGTGCCGGAAAATGGGAAGGAATGCACTTTGATGACCTCAAGGAAGCCTTTCCCGAGGAATACTACTATTGGAAAAACGATGTCTCACATCTCAGAATGCCCTCGGGTGAGAGCGGATATGAGGTAAGGGAAAGAGTTGGCAGGGCGCTTGAAGGGCTTTGTGAAAAATGCAAGGGGCAGACTGTACTTGTTGCCTGCCACGGCGGTGTAATCAAAACCGTGCCTTCATATTTTGCCGGATGTGACGATAAATTATTCAATCAAACAAAGGTACCGGGCAATTGCTCGATAACCGAGGTCGTATTTGAAAACGGTGTGGGAAGCGTTGCGAGATACTCCGACGACTCTCATCTCGGAAATATAAAAAGTGAAGCATTTATAATTTAAATAAAGGAGAAAAATTATGAGAAGAGCAATAAGCGCATGGGCATTTCCCGGTACCATGACATTTGAGGACGTGTTCAAAAAAGCAAAAGAAATAGGATTTGAGGCAGTTGAGCTTACCGTGGATGCAGTAGGCTCAAGTAAACGTTCTTTGACTACAGAATCAACAGAAAAGGACTTTGAGGAAATCAGAGCTCTTAAGGAAAAGTACGGAATCGCAGTTGAAAGCGTTGCTTGTTCAACATACTGGAATAAAGCCATGTTTGGCAGTGTTGACCCCGAAAAGAAGGCATTTGCGGTAGAAATGCTCCGCAATCATATAAGATGTGCAAAGGGCGTTGGTGCCGAAGCCATTCTTGTCGTTCCCTGTATCGACAGAGAAGCGGGACTTCTCGGAAGCTATGACAACACTATTGCCACCTTCCGTGAGCTTGAGGAGGAAATCAATGCATCCGGCATCAAGATAGGACTTGAAAACGTTTGGAACCGTTTCTTCTCCTCTCCCATGGATGCAAAATACGTAATTGACGGCATTGGAAACGAAAATGTGGGTATCTATCTTGACCTTGGTAACATGATCGTTATGAATGACGCAGAGTGGTGGGTTGAGGTTCTTGCAAAGAACATCATTAAGGTACACGTTAAGGACTTCAAAAGAGAAGACGGAAAATATTACACAGGTGATGACTGCGACCTTCTTGAAGGTGACGTTAACTGGGAGGTTGTTTGTCCCATGCTCGGCAAGTGTTATGACGGAGCAATGACTGCCGAGGTATTCCCCGGTGCAGGAGTTGACCCCGACGAATTCTACAAATCTGTAAATGCAGCACTTGCAAAAATGATTGAAATGGCAAAATAAATTTAAGTGGGTGATATTATGAAAAAGTCGATTAATGCCGGGGCATTTCCCTCAGAAATGACCTTCGAAGACATCTTTAAGACAGCAAAGGAATACGGATTTGAGGCAATCGAGCTTACTGTTTCAAGTGGCAATAAAAGTAAGCACACCTTCAACCACGAGACAACAGAAGAAACATTTGCAGAAGTAAAATCACTCAAAGCTAAATACGGAATTGATGTACAGAGCGTTTCATCAGGTCTTTACTGGTCTTCGGGCGCTTTCGCAAGTGAAAATCTCGAAAAGAGAGAAGAGGCTTTAAAAATTCTCCGTACACAGCTCAGATGTGCATCGGGTATCGGTGCCGAGGCAATACTTGTTGTTACCAATATTGACAACGAGATTGGACTCAAAAAGAGCTTTGACAACACCATTGAAGTATTCCGCAGCATGAAGGACGAAATTGCGGCATCGGGCGTTAAGGTGGGTATTGAAAACGTATGGAACGGATTCTTCTCCTCCCCTTACGACATAAAGTATGTCCTTGACGGCATTGATGACCCGAATGTAGGACTTTACTTCGACATGGGTAATGTAGTTGAATTCGCAGACACCGATTGGTGGATAGACATGATTGGCAAGTACATATTTAAAGTTCATGTAAAGGATTTCAAACGTACCAAGGCATATCGCTCGGGCGGAGCTTTCTGTGACCTGCTTGAAGGAGACCTGAACTGGGAGAAGGCAATGCCACTCCTTGCAAAATACTACGATGGCCCGTTGACTGCAGAGATATCACAGGGCGATAGATCGGCTGAAGAATTTTATCCTAAGCTCTCCGCATCCATTGGAAAAATAATCGAAATGGCAGGAGGTGCTGCTATATGAAAAGATCAATTAATGCATGGGCTTTCCCAAAAAATATGACCTTTGAGGAAATTTTCAAATTGGCAAAAGACAGTGGATTTGAAGCAATCGAGCTCAATGTTGACGCTGTGGGTGCAAATGCTCACTCTTTCAATTTCAACACAACCGACGAGGTTTTTGACGAAGTAAATGCACTCAAGGAAAAATACGGAATCGAAGTACAGAGTGTATCCACGGGACTCTACTGGATATACGGTACATTCGCACATGAGGACGAGGCAAAGCTTGGTGAAGCCCTGAGAATCATCCGCACACAGCTGAAATGTGCCGCCGCAATAGGTGCGGAAGCAATCCTTGTTGTTACTTCCCCTGTAAAAGAGCTTGGACTTGAGCGAAGCTTTGACAACACAGTCCGAGTATTCAAGAGCCTCAAGGACGAGATAGCCGCAAGCGGTGTAAAGGTCGGCATTGAAAATGTCGGAAATAATTTCTTTACCTCCGCAATGGACTACAAATATCTCATCGAGGCAATTGGTGACGAAAACGTGGGAATGTATTTCGACGTCGGAAACATGATGGCATATTCTTGTCCCGAATGGTGGATTGACATTATCGGAAAATACATTTTGAAGATTCATGTAAAAGACTACAAGCGAAACGGTGGCTGTCACACAGGCGGTGGATTTGGCAGACTTCTTAAAGGCGACATTAACTGGGATGTTCTCTCTCCCCTCATTGCAAAGTACTATGACGGAGCGATAACAGCCGAGGTAACAATGACTGCAGACGATACGGCGGAAGAATTCTTCTCATACACTAACGAAGCTATAAAAACTATAATTGCTAAAGCAAATTAATTTATAAACGAAAGGAATAAAAATTATGAAAAAGTCAATTAACGCATGGGCATTCCCCGCTGAGATGACATTTGAGGACATCTTTAAGACAGCAAAGAAATACGGCTATGAGGCAATGGAGCTTAATGTTGATGCAGTAGGTGCAAACAAGCACTCCTTCAACTACGAGACAACAGATGAAACAATTGCTGAAGTAGTTGCACTCAAGGCAAAGTACGGAATCGATGTACAGAGCGTTTCAACCGGTCTTTACTGGTCATCAGGCGCTTTCGCAAGCGAAGTTCCCGAAAAGAGAGAGGAAGCTCTCAAAATTCTCCGCACACAGCTCAGATGTGCATCGGGTATCGGTGCTGACGGCATTCTCGTTGTAACATGTGTTGACAACGAAATCGGTCTCAAGAAGAGCTTTGAGAATACAATCGAAGTATTCCGCGGCTTGAAGGACGAAATCGCGGCTTCCGGCGTAAGAGTTGGTCTTGAAAACGTATGGAACAACTTCTTCTCATCTCCCATGGATGCAAAGTATGTTCTTGACGGAATCGCTGACAAGAACGTTGGTATCTACTTCGATATCGGTAACATGATTGAATTCTCCGAGGCTGAATGGTGGATTGACATCATCGGTGAGTACATCGTTAAGGTACATATCAAGGACTTCAAGAGAAACGGCGGATGCCACGCAGGCGGTACCTTCTGTAAGCTTCTTGAGGGTGATGTTAACTGGGATGTTGCTATTCCCAAGCTTGCAAAGTACTATGACGGTCCTATGACAGCTGAGCTCTTCCCCACTCCCGATACAAATCTCGACGAGTTCTTCTCGGAAATCTCATCTGCTCTTGACAAGATTATTGCTAAGGCTTAAGTTATTGAGTTTTAATTATATTGAGGGAGAGTACTTTTTCACAAAAAGTACTCTCCCTCTTTACAAAAAGGTATTAAGGTTTCATGGCATAGCCTGATATAAATTGTTGGATTTTTTAATCTTTGTTAATGTTTTTTACTAAAATTTGGTATATAATAGCCTTGAGGTGAAAACATTGAGTAAATTCAAATACATGCTTATGAACTTTATGTCAGGACGTTACGGTCCCGACGAGCTCTATAACTTTTTCTTCGTCTTATATTTTGTTTTATTTGTTATAAACATATTTGTCCGCTCACCGATTATCAGCCTTCTCATGCTGTTCTTGCTCATTTACTCCTTTTTCAGAGTATTCTCAAGAAATCTATCGGCAAGACAAAGAGAAAGAGCAAAATACCTTCTCCTAAAGAACAAGGTGACAAAGAAATTCCGTCAGACAAAGGAAAGGCGCCGTGACAAAACACATGTATACAAGAATTGTCCGCACTGCAAGGCTACAATACGCTTCCCCAGAAAAAAAGGGAAGCACAGCGCCGTATGTCCAAGATGCAAAAAGGACTTTAAAGTGAGAGTGTGGTTTTAGATTTTTTAATTAAAAAAGCTCCGAACCAAAGTTCAGAGCTTTTTTGTTTTCAATTGTTCCCGCTATCAGATTTCACAAGTGTCATGATATATTCGCCAAGCTCCTCGGGAGATTCTTTGAAATCGGTGTTTACCCACCACTTGACGGCTTCCGATACGGTGGAGGAGAGAAAATTCAGGAGAAAGTCACGGGGCACATCAAATGAAAAGGAATCTATATTCGCTTCGAAAAGGGTGGTGATATGCTTTTTGAAATAGTTCATAAAAAGCTCGCCGCTGTCGGAGGTGAGGATTCCCTTCAAGTCGGAACGGCTATCCTTTACGTGCCACAAAGTGTGAGTAAGCTTCCCCTTGAGGTCATATTCCTTGCCCGACCAGGGACAGGGATCGTATTCAAACACGTGAAAGAAAATTTCAGAGCACATTGCCTCAAGAAGCATATCCTTGGTTTCAAAGTGAGCATAGAAGGTGCTTCGTCCCACGTCGGCACAATCTATTATATCCTGAACTGTTATGTGGTCGTAACGCTTTGTTTCAAGAAGCGTGCGAAACGCCTTGAATATTGCCCTTCTGGTTTTAAGCTGTCGTCTGTCCATAATTCCTCCCGTACAAATCTTGACAAATGTTCGGTAAGTTACATTTATCTTTATTTGATTGTTGATTTTTCGAAAAATTACTATATAATTTTTATAGAACAACATGTTCGGTATCGAATAAAGTATACATGATATTGGAGGCTTTGTCAATTATGTTTGAGAAATTAAAGGAATGTTTTACAGAGGTAAGAGGTACTGTCATCAGCGGTATATTTCTGGCGTTAAGTCTGTTCTTGCCGATGATTTTAGGACGCAGTATCCCGATGTACCTTGACCCCGCCTGGATAACGGTGTTGATTTCGGGAATTCCACTTGCCCTGCTTGCAATAAAGCGAATAATACATAATAAGGGTATTTCCAAAATCTCCTCTGCCCTTTTGATATCCGTTGCAATGGTTGCGGCAATTCTGATAGGCGACCTTTTTGCCGCAGGTGAAGTTGCCTTCATTATGGCTCTGGGTGAGATACTCGAGGATATGACTACAGAGCGCGCCAAAAAGGGACTTAAAAAGCTCATCGACCTTCAGCCGATTGAAGCAAGACGGATAAACGGTGACACGGTGGCTGTCGAGGGGGTCGGGGTTGGCGAAATAATAAGAGTAGTACCGGGTGAGCGGATTCCTCTTGACGGCGAAATTGTCAGCGGTGTCACTACGGTTGACGAGTCGGTAATGACGGGAGAATCCCTTCCCGTTGACAAAAACGTGGGAGACAGCGTTTACAGTGGTACCGTTAACTGCTTTGGCTCAATTGACATAAGGGTTACAAAAACAGGCGGTGATTCATCCCTTCAAAAGCTTATCCGAATGGTTAAGGAAGCAGAGGAAAAGAAAGCGCCCATTCAGAGAATTGCCGACAAATGGGCAAGTCTCCTTGTCCCTCTTGCAATGGTCATTGCCATTGTCTCCGGCATTATTATGCGTGACATTGAGGTTGCGGTAACGGTGCTTGTAGTATTCTGTCCCTGCGCTCTTGTACTTGCCACACCGACAGCCATTATGGCGGCAATAGGTCAGGCAACAAAACACGGCGTTATCATAAAATCGGGAGCCGCCCTTGAAAAGCTGGGACACGCCGACACTGTGACCTTCGACAAGACAGGAACTCTTACCTTGGGACGGCTTACGGTTTCGGATATAATCTCATTCAGCGAAAGCATAAACGAGGATATGATACTTGCGCTCTGTGCCTCTGCGGAAGCAAAGAGCGAGCATCCGTTGGCACGTGCAATAACCGAGCTTGCAAAAGAGAAAAACATAAAGCTCATCGAAAGTGACGAATTTTACATGGAGGCAGGAAAAGGTG
Organism: Oscillospiraceae bacterium; assembly: GCA_015064635.1. Taxonomy (GTDB): domain Bacteria; phylum Bacillota; class Clostridia; order Oscillospirales; family SIG627; genus RGIG6353. The sequence continues at coordinate 85,427 of SVRV01000003.1, read as the reverse complement.
TTCGGGCTACGATATCGGGTAACACTGTTCTTTGCGGAAACGAGCGATATATAGAGGAAAGCGGAATTGTGCTGTCGGACGAGCGCATATCAAGGCTTCGTGATGAAGGAAAAGCTATTGTAATAGTCGCTGTCGGCGACAAAGCGGTAGGAGCCGTTGCGCTGTCGGACACCTTGAGGGAAAGTGCAGTCACTGCGGTGAGTGAGCTGAAGAAAATAGGATTGAACAGCGTTCTTCTCACGGGTGACAACAAAAATACAGCCTCTCACTTCGCAAAAGCTGTAAATATCAATGATGTATTCGCTTCCCTTCTCCCCGAGGACAAGGCTAAAAAGATAGGTGAGCTCCAATCCGAGGGTAGGACGGTATGTATGGTGGGAGACGGCGTAAACGATGCCCCCGCACTGAAGAGTGCCGATATAGGAGTTGCAATGGGTGCAATGGGAAGTGATATTGCTTTGGAGGCGGCGGACATTGCCCTGGCGGGCGACGATATTTCAAGACTTCCCTATCTTATGAGGCTCTCTAAAGCGACAGTTAAAACAATAAAACTCAGCATTTCGCTGTCGCTTATCATAAATTTTGCGGCGATTATACTGTCGGTGGCAAAAATACTCACTCCCACAACGGGCGCTCTGGTGCACAACGCAGGCTCATGCTTTGTAGTACTCATTGCGGCGTTGTTATACGACAGAAAGTTTGATTAGTCATATAGGGTTTGCTTCACTCAGACATAGTCGAAAAAGAGCTAAGATATCCTTGAATAAAAAGGTATCTTAGCTCATATTTTACTTTTATTAAGTTTTTGGCGTTTTGGTGTTTTTTATTAAAGTCTGTACACCTTTCCTGCTCGGGTTCCGTTGTAATTATTCTTTTCGAGCACCTTTTTACCGTTGATTATAACATATTCAAGTCCCTTGTTGTGCAGAGTACAGTTAACGAAATCTGCGCAGTCTGTGATATTCTCCGGGTCGATTATGCAGAGGTCAGCATCGAAGCCTTCTTCTATTCTGCCCTTTGTATCAAGGTGATAGACATGTGCGGGAAGGGATGTCATTCTGCGAATCATTTCGGGTAGAGTGAGAACATTTTTTTCTCTGACATATTTTGCTATTGCCCTGGGGAATGAGGCTCGGAGGCGTGGGTGATATATGTTATTACCGCTTGCAACGTCGTCGGTGCAAATCATTGTCCTCGGATGACTGAGAACGTATTCAAGATCCTCCTCGCACATCATAAAGAAGCACGCCTGTGCTCCTCCGTTACTAAGACGGATGATATCGAACACTGCCTCATATCGGTCGGTATATCCCATCATTTCGGCAATCTCGTTTACATTTTTACCTACATACTCCTTATGCTCACCGCAAGAAATAACAAGCACCCAGCTTAAATCGTTTCCCCATTTCTTTATCCAATGAGCTTTTATTTCTTCGCACTTTTCCTTTGAATAAAGAAGGGACACAGCATCCTTTGTACCCTCAGGGTGGAACATCTTGGGAACGAAACGTGCCATAACCGTGGTCGAGGAGGCTATATAGGGATATACATCCTGATATGCGTCCACTCCCTCCGAAACCGCTTTATCTATAATAGCAAGAGTGTCCTTTACCTTTCCCCAGTTTGCTCTGTCCATTGCCTTATGATGAGAGAATACGGCTCTGCAGCCCGATTCTCTTGCGATGGTAAGGAATTCTTCAACCGCTTCGATAAGACCGTCTGCCTCGTTTCTCACGTGCGAGGTAATAAGCTTCCCATGCTCGGCAACTACCCTTGCAAGTTCGATGCACTCGTCGATGGTTGCATAGCAGCCCGGTATATAGTAAAGTCCAAAGGACATTCCGAGAGCACCCGCTTCAAGCCCTTCGCGGAGAAGAGCTTTCATTTTTTCCATTTCATCGGCGGTAGGCTGACGGTTAACCTTCCCCATAACGGCAGAGCGAAGGGTATTGTGTCCTATGAAGACCGATGCGGACGAGCCTTGTGGAATAAGGTCTACTTTATTGAGAAAGTCACCCATTGTCATTCCGTTCATTATGGGTGCTTGTGACGTTCCGCAATTGGAGGTAACAGAGAAGGTTATTCCCTGCTCTACCTTTTCTCTCTGGTCGGGAGCGGAAATCATGGTTTTATCGGAATGGCTGTGAGAATCAATCCAGCCGGGAGTTACAGTAAGTCCGGTTGCATCAATTATCTCGTCAGCTGTGTCGGTCACCTTTCCGACAACTGCGATTTTTCCGTCCTTTATTGCTATATCGGCGACATAAGCATCCTTGCCCGTACCGTCAATTATATTTGCGTTTTTTATTATCAAATCAAACATATTTTCACCCTTATTTATTTCCCGTAGAACCAAAGCCGCCAAGACCTCTGACCGTTTCGGACAGCTCGTCAACCTCGTTATATTCAACCTTCAAAAAGGGAACTATTGCCATTTGTGCAATTCTCTCTCCGTGTGATATTACTCTGTCCTCGGAGGAATGATTGTGAAGTGGTACCATTATCTCTCCTCGGTAGTCGGCATCTATGACGCCAACTTTATTTGCGGGAGCAAGTCCCTTCTTTGTAGCAAGACCGCTCCTTGCAAAAACAAGTCCCACATACCCTTCGGGGATCTCTGCTGCAATCCCCGTATGTACAAGAAGAGTTTCGCCCGACTTTATCACTGCATCCTCATCAAGAAGCGCATAAAGGTCGGCACCTGCGGAGTACTCCGTTCCGTAGGTGGGACATATGGCGTTGGGGGATGTCTTTTTATAATTTATTTTCATGTTGTTTCCCTTTCGACTATATTACATTCTATGACCTGACGTTTTGGTGCAAATTCCCCTGCCGCAACCTTTGAGAATACATCTGCAGCAAGAGCGCCAAGCTCGTTTGGAAGATTATCCACCGAGGTAAGCTCAGGAATAAGACAATAAGAGAGATGCGAATTGTCATATCCCGTGACCACAATATCCTCGGGTATCTTATATCCGAATTCAAGGCAAGCCTTGACAGCACCCACGGCAAGCTCATCCTCCGCACACACAATAGCGGTAATATCCGTATTGTTTTTAAGTATCTCCGCAGTTGCTTTTTTGGCATCGGCATAGTAACGGTTTGACAGATACATTATCTGATTTTCAATGTCAAGTCCCGTATTCGCAATACCCTCGCAAAAACCTCCAAGCTTCTTCATACCGCTGGGGGTGCGGGTATCATAAAGATACAAAAAGCGTCTGTGTCCTCTGTCGTAGAGCATTTTCACCACGCCCGAAACAGTGGCTCTGTCGTCGGTGAGCACCGAATACATTCCCTCGGGTTCGAAATCTGTGTTTATGCCTATAACGGGCATCTTCTGTGCCGCCTTTGCAAGCACCTCAAGGGAGGGCGATTCCTGAAATTTTGAGCCGACAACAAAGAGTGCGTCAATCTTTCTGCTGAGCATCATTGAAACGTATCGGCTGATTTCATTTATAGCATCTCCGATATTGTAAAGTATCATATCGTAGCCTTGCTTTTTCATTTCCTTTTCCAAAACGGCAACGGCTCTCGAGCCATATATATCCTCAACATCGGGTAGCAATACACCGACAATTTTAACGGACTGTGAGTTCAGATTCTTTGCGTAAACGTTGGGGACGTAGCCTTCCTCCTCGATTATACGCATAATAAGCTCTCTTGTCTTCTCCTTCACGGGACCGCCGTTGAGAGTTCTTGATACTGTTGCAATGGAAACTCCTGCTTTTTCTGCTATATCGTATATATTCATATGACACCTCCTTGACTTTCTATTCATTTTAACACATATTTCCCCATATGTCAAAGGAAAGTGTTGCATTTTATGAACATTTTTGATAGAATCTAATAAAGGAGTTGATTTAAATGAAATATATAATTGCATCCGATATTCACGGCTCAGCCTTCTGGTGCAAAAAGCTCATTGAAGCATTTGAAAGCGAAAAAGGAGATCGACTTATTCTCTTGGGTGATATTCTCTACCACGGTCCGAGAAATGACCTGCCCGACGGCTATGCTCCAAAGGAGGTTATTGAAGAACTCAATGTATTAAAGGGACGGGTGATTTCCGTAAGGGGCAACTGTGAAGCGGAGGTTGACCAGATGGTGCTCTCCTTCCCGGTGCTTGCAGACTACACCATGATTCCCTATGAAAAAAAGACTGTTTTTCTCACTCACGGTCACATTTATAACGAAAACAACCTTCCTCCCCTTTGCGACGGAGACGTGCTGGTACACGGACACACCCACGTCCCTGTATGTGAGCGACGTGACGGATACATTCTGATAAATCCGGGCTCTGTTGCAATCCCCAAAGAAAATTCACACCACGGATATGCTATACTTGAAAACGGAGAGTTTACCCTAAAGGATTTCGAGGGAAATGTAAAAGCAAACTTAACGATTTAAAAGCGAAAAGCCTTGGATGCGTTTAATGCATCCAAGGCTTTTTCATTATTATTTCCAGGTCCAATCTGCTTCGTTTTCAGGGGTTGATTCATTATCTACGGGGATGTAGATAGAGCTTGTTTCACAGCTTGTTCCCTCAATTGTGTAAACAAGATTGATGTAGAAGCCTGCAGCATCTGCGGGTATCGTACCGCTTACTCTGCCTGTTTCCTTGTCAACTGTGAGACATGTGGTATTTGTCTGCCAATAAGGAGTAAGGAACTTATACGAGCCCCAGCCGTGCTTATCGAAGGTGCTATAGGTCATAGGCTCTGTGATATAGTGTACCTTTGCGGTGATATCGCCTTCAAGGTCATCGGGGATATTAATATTGCAATTTACTACCTTGCCCTTGGGCTGATCTGCAAAGGTTACAAGACCGTTCTTACCATAGGTTACCCAATCTGCAAACCAGAAGCTGTGCTTCTTATTGAATACCGAGCCGTGTGAGTGCGACCAGTTACCAAGCATGAGAAGTGATGTCTTGTCATTAAAGGGTGCTGTGTGCTGATAAGACATATAGTACGCGGGAACGCAGAAGTTGTTGTCATCGTTATACGCATACCAGAAGATCGGCATCTTGGCATTATCGAGATTTCTTTCTGCCGCCCAAAGTGAATTTACATAAGCGTTATTGAAATTCGAGAAGGTATGCATTTCGTTGCCGAGGTAAGCGGTTCCGTATACGGGAATAGCAAATGAGAAGCGGTTATCATAGCCGATTACTTGTGAGGTCATTGTACCGCCCCACGAAACGCCTGTAATACCGATATTGTCCGAGTCAACTCTTTCATCTGCTCTGAGAATGTTGGAGGCAAGGATAACCTGGCTGAGTCCGTGGTATGCCCACTGGTCAGCTACGGGAGTGTAAGATGTGGGATAGCTTCTTGAAGGTGCGCTTACATATCCTTCCTCAACAAAGTCACCTGAAATGCCATAAACGAAATTGGAGTTTTCGCTCTCGGTGTAAGTAACAGTACCTGATGCAGGGAAGTAGCCTGTTGTTTCCATGGCGATTGCCGCATAGCCTCTGTCATTCCAAAGCTTTACCCAATGTGCATAGGGATGTCCGCCGCCACCGTGTACAAGCACGATTGCGGGAACAGGAGAATCGGCTGTTGCGCCCTCGGGGAAGCCAACGTATGCGAATATCTTGGTCTTGCCGCCCTTATATTCAAAGCCATCATAGGTGATTGCCTTGATATGTGTGTAGCCATCCTTTGTGGGAGCGTAGGCGGGAACCTCCTTCCATGCGGGAGTGGTTTCCTTGGCAAGTGTCATTGCCGCCCAAATCTCTGCTCTCTGTCCCTTATTCTGAGCTATGGGAGCATATTCATCGGAGGCTTCGTAGTAATTGTAAAGAGTCTTCATAAGATTTGCAAGTCTTGTGTCCTCGCTGTTTATCTGCTTTGTAATGTAATTTGTTACACTGTATGTAACCTTCGCCGCAATTGTATTTTCTGCGCCGTAGATTTCAAGGGTATACTTGTTACCAAGCTTGTGTGCGGGAATATCCTTGATTTCGTAGTATGCGAAGGTCGTACCGTTGTTATCTGTGAGTATTGTGGGATATACAACTTCTTCGTTTACATAAGCCGTATAGGTTGCGAATGCTACGGAATCGGTCACATCGAAGTAATGACGGAGAGTTGTATCCTCATCAAGGATAAGAGATGTACCGTGATACTTTGCACCTGCGAGATTGTCAATGATATTTGCACTGTCAACACCTTCAACATTTGCGGTTACATCGGGAAGTGCATCCTCGTTTGCCTTGTTGAAGTAGTTCTTTGCATAAAGGGCATAGCCTTCAATTGCTTCAACAACGCCAAGTGCATCAATGCACTCACGGTCTCCATCCTCTGCCATATCCTTGAGTGTTTCTATGTATTCGGGAATGCTTGTCTCAATTGTTACTTCTTTTCCGTCCTCATCATTCTTAACCGTTGCAATCACCTTTGCAACGCTTGCATCCTTGGGGTATACAGGTATGGTAAAGGTAAGCTTTCCGTCAACAGTTTCCACTTCAACATCGTCGTTTGAAAGGATAACCTCGTTTGTTGTCTTATTCATTACCTTGTATGAAGCTGTGTAATCGGCATCAGCACCGAAGTATACCTTGACACCGATAGCGCCGTCAAGCACAAGGCTTGTGCCTTCAACCATGATTCCCGATGTCTTAAAGGGAACGAGGTTAATTATATCCTCGTGGTCATCGTTTGCTACAAGCTTGATGTAGTATTCACCAAAGGCAGTAAATTCTACAGTGTCACCATCAAACTCTGTCCATGGACCGTTTGTTGATGTGGCATAAGCATATTTTTCGCCTTGAATGTAGTTTGTAATGCGGATTCCGTTGGGATTTGTCTCAAGAGCTTCAAACTTGGGGCTTCTCTGATCATTTGCGATTCTGATTGAGTAGCGGCACTTGCCGTCTGCGCTGAGACCGGAGTTGTTGATAGCCTTGCTTGCAAGCTCAATTTCCTCATGGAGAATAAGGTTTGCAAATGTGATACCGTATGATGTGTTTACTGTGTTTGTGGTAAACGGTCCTGCAAGTACAGTTCCGTCTGCCGCCAGATATTCATCAAAGAGATAAAGCTCGATTGCTGTTACATATCCCTTCTTGTCATTGAGGCTTGAAAGGTCAAATACGAATCCGGGAGCAGATGTAAAGTTACAGTCTGTGTATACGTCGTAGTACGCAACGTCTCCTCCTACAACATGAACTCTTGCTCTTGTTCTGGCATAATTTACAGCGGCGCCGTTCATTGTAATGGTCGTAGAGTTTCTTATCTTTGCACTAAGGTCAATAAGCTCGGAGAGAGGAACGATTTCGCTGTCCTTGAGAATGTACTTGTAACCATAATCTCTGAAGGTTTTATCCTCAAGCGCTGTCTTTGCAAAGTTTGCGTATATTTCAATGTGATCGGTTGTAAATATTTTGTCTGCATTGGAATAATAGTCCCAGTCAAAGAGCTGTGCACCCGTCTTTGTTCCTGTCCAAAGTCCCGCTACAGCGGTAGTTGTACCTATATTTGCACCAAAGCCCACTGTACCTGTTCCATCACCCATTACATATATTATCTGAGCGTCTGAGTCAAAAACAGTAGTTCCGTTACCAAGCACCTTTACCGCCCAAAGACCGGGAGTGAGAGTCGTGGTTGTGAATGTGGTATATTCGGGTGTTACACCGTAGCCAAGCTTAGCATACTGATAGGTTTCTCCCTCAGGTGCAGTAATTACGCCGTTTTCGTCGGGAATAAGGTTGGGAGTTTCCTTTACGCCTTCAAATACGATTGTAGCAACATCACTTCCAAGATATTTGCCTGTTGCGGTGCTCTTAACCGAATATGTGCCTGCGTCATCTACTTCAAAGGAGGTTTCTCCCTTATCAAGTGTTATCCAGCCGGAAGCTGCACTCTTGTACTGATATATAGCGCCTTCAATCGCATTGGTAACCTTGATTATATACTTGCCGTTTTTGCTTTCAACTGCGAGAGTAGGAGTTTCTGCCTTAGTTGCAAGAATAAGCTCGAATTTGTGATTTCCGTTTGCATCAACACCTGCATGACCGTAGCCTGTAGTATTGAGCACTACGGATTCATCAACAATTTTCAAGGGAGCAAACCTGATAGCATATGAAATATCACTATCCATATAAGGGTCTGTCACCTTATTTCCCTCGGCATCGTAAAGCTCATATATAGGGTAATATTCAATTGCCACAACATAACCCTTCTTGTCAGAAAGCTGTGAAAGCTCCATAGAAAGAGATGTATGGAAGGTTGCATCTGTTAAAACATCATAATAAGGCACATCAGCACCCAATACATGAACGCGGGCGAGAGTCTTACCTTTTTCAATTCTGGTTTTTGTACCGTTTGCATCATTGTAATAGTATGAATTATTGTTTATACCCTTTACGGTGATATCGTTAAGTGCAGATACAGGTACTATTTCGTCGTCACTGAAAAGATATTTATATCCGTATGCAGAGTATGTTTTATTTGTGAATTCCGTCTTTGTGAGCTGATGATAAATCTCAATATTTGTATTTCCGTAGGCTGTTTTGTTTGCGGCATTTTTCCACACATACCAAAAGTCAAACAGCGTGGGATTTCTCAATACACCTGTCCAGCGGTTTTTAACAAAATCTCTGCCGGTTGCGGTTGCAAATACGGCAGTACCTGCCTTTGCACCCTCAACGTAGAAATACTGAGGAATAGACGCGTCGAGAATACCATCTGCCGCTTTTCTTACCGCCCAAACGCCTGCTGTAAGAGTTGCAGTAGTAAGTGCCTGATAGGAAGGCTCCTTGTTGAATTCAAGCTTTGCAATTTCATACACATCACCCTCGGGTGCGGTGAGAGTATATCCTTCGCCGAGCTTGAGTGTGGGCTGTGGCTTAACGTTATCAATCTTTATCTTTGCGATAACACTGTCGTTTGCATTTTCGCCGCCGACTGCTTTTACAAACCAGTAGCCTGTTGTTGTTACGTTAAAGGAGCTCTCCCCCGCCGCAACAGTTGACCATCCGCTTGTCTCGCTCTTGTATTTGTATGTAGTGTCTGCCGAAGCGTTAGTGATTGTAATAACAAATTTACCGTCAACATAGTCATAAGCAAGCTCGGGAGTTTCTGCCTGCTCTGTGATAACATACTCTGTGGGATAAATTGCGGGCATAAACTGTGTTGCAAGGAAACGAAGTCCCTGATTTGTTGATGTCATTGTACTTGTCTTGACTGTAAAGAGAGAAGCATCCTCGACAACTGCGAAGGGACGAAGCTCGATACCTATTATCCAGCCCTCCTCGGGAAGTCCTTCGATTGCCTGAACGTCAATTGTGTGCTTTACACCGCCGCCAAACTTAAACGCCTCACTTGTCCATGTGTGAGTTGTAACTGTGCCGTCGGTGTTGGCAACGTAGAAAATCGCCTTTGCATATATGTTTGAGGTAGAGTTGAATGCGCCCTGCTGCTTATATGAGGTAAACTTGTAAGTTTTCATCTCATTTACGGGGATGATCTCATTTTCATCAAAGGCATAATAAACGATATTGCTCTCAAGACGTGACTTTGCGTAATTTTTTATATCAACTACAGCTGCAGCCATGCCGTCTGCATCAAGTGTGCCATAATATTCTACTATCTTTTTATAGACATCACTGTCCTGACCGAAATTAGTTTCATACAAAGCAAGAGTTTCTGTCTTGTCATTTGTATAAAGGTAGAACTTTTCGGCATAATCCGCAGTAATTCTTCCGTAAGGAATAAGGTGATACTTAAACACCTCATAGCGGTAGTCTCTTATACTTGTAGTAAGTCCTTCGCCTGTCCATGTACCGGGGATCCAATCGGTAGTGTTTTTCATTTTGAACATTTCGTAGTTTCCGGATGTGTGAGTGATCTCCACCATGCTTCCGAGATTGGCTCTGTCAGAATACTCACCGGGAACATAGTCCAGCACCTTATCGGTACCGTTCATATCCTTTGCTACATAGTAAAGTCCTGTGAGGTCAAGTTCATTGGTCAGGAGCTGATACTCTCCTACCTTGAGTCCGTCACCTGTGGAATTGATGGTGACACTTGCAACATAGCGTTCCTCGGATTCGGGAACAACTATTTCAAGCTCGTCATCATCAAGAGCCGGCTCATCTGCAATTGCAGTAATGCAAAAAAGAGCCGTGAGAAGTGCCAAAGTGATAGCAAAAAGCTTTTTCATGTTTTATCCTCCGTTTAATTTATTTACAATTTTATTTTATTAAAAAAAGTCATGAGAGTCAAGGAAAACTATCTGTTGAAGTTTTTCTGCACTTTTCCCATAATATCATTATATTATAAATAAAACTAAAGTCAATACCAATTGCCACGGTTTTACAGTTATGCACAATCAAGTTTGTGCAATTATACCATATATAGCAAAGGCACAAATCATAAAGACATCTGCTTTATATAATTTGAAAAACCGTCCTCATATTTTATTCTATCTATAGCAATCAAAGAAAATAATGCAGCTCCCGTTGCCGCTTCCTCTTCAAAAGCATTCAAGAACACCGATGAGCCAAAGCGCTCTGCAATAAGTTTACAAAGAACTTTGTTTTTTCTTGCCGCGCCGCCCGAAACTATTACATTCTTTTTCTTCTCTTCCAATTCCTCATACATTTCGTACAGTTCATTGCACATTCCTTGCAAAATGCCAAGTATCAGAGCCGATGGAGTAAAGTTTTGTCTTCCGATATTTCTGATATATCCCCTTTTTTCGGGCTCGCTTCTCTTTCCAAAAAAAGAAACATCTACTTCAAGACTATTCTCACCGCGCTCATAAGCTTCCAAAGCAAGTCTGTTTATAACTTTATACTGAGGTTCATCCGTAATCCCCACATATGAAACGTAGCTCTTAAAAAACTGCTCAACCATAGAATATGCAAAGCCTCCGCAAAGAGCCGAGCCGCATATCAAATACTTACCGTTTATAAAAGGTCTTACTTCAAGCTCCTCCCCCACTTTACAAAAATCACCCGCAACAGATATCTGAGAGCCTGTTCCTATATTTACAAGTACATCTTCCGAATTTTTTTGTACAGACCCCAAAAAGCTTGCCTGATTATCTCCGATAGCCACCGAAACCGCTATTCCCCGACATTCTCCTATAATAAGGTTTTCTTCGGTCACACACGGTAAGAACTCCTCGCCGATTCCCAGAAGTGATAGTTTATCCTTCTTGAACTCGCCTTTTTCCACGTCGAACATTCCAAAGCTTGCCGCGACAGACGTATGCGTTATTGCTTTTTTCAGTCCGCATATCTTTATGGCAAACATATCCATTATACTGCAAAATCCGGTTGCATTCAGGGGAACAAGATTATTGTTTATATTGTAACAATGGGTTGCAATACCGTAGCCCGACGATATTCTTTCACCTGTGATATGAGTAATATATTCACAAGTTGTCATACCGTTGTCAAGTACTATGTCCGCACGTCCATCCTGCCAATTTATCAGATCGGAAACAGGATTCCCCTCTGAATCTACATAAACAATTCCATGCATCTGTCCCGTAATCCCTATACTGACAACACTTGTGTAGCAATTCAAAATATGGTATAAAAGCTTTTCTGCTTTATCCAAAACAGTTGCGGTTTTCTGCTCGGAATAAGCATCGCTGTGAACATTTGCATTATGCGGAACCGTATATGCTTCAAGATGCTCTTTGTTGTCAATATCATACACAACTGCACTGATAGTGGTAGTACCTATATCTATTCCTACTGCAATATCACCATACTCTTTAGACGTTATTTCTTCATTTTCCGAAAATAATTTCGCATCTTTCAACTCTTCAAAATTGTTTTTATCGGATATTTTTTCACAAATTCGATAGTTTTCCGAATTCTTTCCGCTTTCTTTTAAAATTTCAGATTTAAGCCTGGCTATTACTTCCTCCAGACTCATAACTTCACATAAATATAGCTTGATATCGGCAATCGGGACTCCGACACTTCTGAGAAGTTTTATTTCCTTCAAAGTAAGTATATTTTCTTCGGAATAATTTCTGTATCCGTTAACGTCTCTCAAAACAACTATAAGCCCTTTGTTTTCATACAAGCGTATGGCTTTTTGTGTAAGACCGGTTATTTTCTCAACGTCATTTATTTTCACGCTATCACCCCTTGTATTTATTTTAAACCATTCCCCTGGGGCAATGTCAAGAGCTTTTTTGATTTTTAACCGAAACAAAATTCATCACACATCAAAAAGCACAAGGGGTTGCAGCGAAACGTTGCTGCAACCCCTTGTAAAGAGGAATTATTTTTTCTCTATTTTGTAATGAGTGAATGTTTCCCAAACGTCGCCATTCTTGACAGAGCCGTTCTTGACGTAGGCGAAGTAAGTTTTGTTATATGAGCCGCCTGCATTATCGGTAATGAACATATGGGGCTCATTGAAGGTGTTATAGTAATTTACCGTCATGGTATAGTAAAGACCGCTTTCACTTCCGTAAACTGTGACAGATGTGGCACCGTCAACCTTGTTTGAACCGCCCTGAATAATTGCTGTGGGAGCGGTTGTATTGGTGTAGTACATATCTGTGTAAGTTTTGGGTGGAGGAAGCATTGCAAGATATGAATAGCCAAGACTGTAGTCTCCAAGCCACTCAACTCTGTGCTCAAGTCTCACACCCGCATGTGTGATTATATAGTTTTTCTTATGCTTTAACGCGGGAGTAATACCGTCTATGGGGTCATAACCGATAGAATTCTCAAGTATTTCAAGCTTTGTAAACTCGGTGGGTGAAGTGAGAGTTGTCACGTCAACCACGTTTCCGTCAAGGGTAAATTTCACATCGGTCATAAACTCGTCGCCATGTGCATAACCGCCTACGAAATCGGGACGGTCATTCATTTTAAGTGCCATATCCCATTCGGCATTTTCTACGGTTATGGGATAGAGTGAGTTCAGGTCATCGTCGCAGAGATAAACCACCGAAAGACGCCATATATCGGCATTCTGCTTTGTGCTCACGGTATGAACATATGTGTGGTCTATATATCCTTCAGCCGTGGGAATGTAGATATGTATTCCGCCCAACGCCGATTCCTTCTTTATACCCGAATCGTACTTCACATAAAGAGACTTGGGATATGCATAACGATTTGTCTCTGTGCCATAATCATACATTGAATTCATAAGACTTGTAAGGCGTGTGTCCTCTTTATCCTTTGCGTCTTTAATATAGTTTGCAATACTGTAGCTTATCTCTGCCGAAGTCCCGTTTGCATCGCTTATTGTAAGCTTTTGAGTCTTTGTAATATCCTGTGCGGGAATGTCCTTTATATCATAGAATACAAAGCCATTCTTCTCGCCGTGAGGAGCATATTTATCAAAGAAAGCATCTCTGTCGGTCAGCTTGAAGTAATGACGGAGTGTGATGCTGTCCTCCAGGATAAGAGATGTGCCATAGAAGGTCGCACCGTCAAGGTTGCCTGTACGGGAGGGGGATTCAGCAGAGATTGTATCCGATATTGTATATTCTGGCATATCTCCCCCGCTAAAGTAATTATCCGCATAGTCAACGTAGGTTTCAAGAGAATTTATAAGATTCTGAGCCTTGATAAATTCAATATCTCCCGCAAGAGCAAGAGTCTTTGCGTTTTCGACATAAAGAGGTAAGCTCAATTCATTGCCGTTTATTGTGCTGATAGTTACTCTTTCACCGTCAATATATCCACCGATATCACAAAGGAAGCTCATGTTGTCAGTATCCTTGGCAGGTAGACTTATGATAGTGTAATAAAGTCCCGTTTCATCATCAAGAGTTATAGGAGAGAGCCAATCGCAACCGTTTGTAAAGTTCGCACTCTCTTCTGTGACATATCTTTCGGCATACTCCTCAAAGTCCTTGTTTATTCTCTTTGTCATGAAGTCAACATCTTCAAGGGTAGCTCTGTCGATGTCCATATACACCTTGATACCGAGAGTTCCGTCAAGCACAAGGCTGACACCTGTCACGGTAAGTGCGGGAGACATGACAACCTCCGACACATCGCTTTCAAGGTACTTATCGTTTCCAAGTGCCTTGACAATATATTCTGCACTTGCCTTCATGGGAACAAAAGAGCATGCCTCAAATGTCACCCAATCCTTGCCACCGTTATCGGAATAGGCGTAAGTAACATTTTTGTTATAATTTTCAATAGTTATAACCGCATCCTTTTCGGTAATTGAAAGTATGGGCTTATCGGATGGCATTATAACATCTACCTTATATGCTTCCTCGGAGAGATACACGCAATAGTCACCGTAGTAGCTGTTCTTGTACTCAAAATATGAACCTTCGGTAAGTACATAGGGATAAATAACGATACCCACAATATATCCGTCGGTTTTTGCAAAGTCGGAAAGCGTAATCTTGTGATTTGTACCCGCAAAGGTGTAAGCTGCATCCTTGTACACTTCACGGTCAACAAGCTTTCCGTTCTTGTCGATAACTTTAAAAACAAGCTTTGTCTGAACACTTCCGTTGACATTGAAGCCACCCTGTCTGTACGAAACTCTGAAATCAAAGCCGATAAAATCAGACATGGGAATTATCTCATCGGGAGCATATGCATAGGAAAAATATATATCAGCCGAAGCCTTGGCAGCGTCAGCACGTGCCTTCTCAATTTCTGCGCTATCGGTGGCATTCTTCAAGGAATCCGCAATGGTAACAGGAATAATGCCCGTGGTGCCGAGTGTAAATCTGTCGTAGTTGTATCTGAGTGCAAGCGAGTTTGAGAGTGCAATACCCGTCCACTTGCCCTCGTTGAAAGCCACTCTGCCTCTTGCATCCGCAAACTTACCTGCATTTACAACATCTACAACATCAATGGTTGCCGTGCCCTCGTAATTAAGAGTCGGTGTTGTATGAATAATATTTGTGCGATTCCTTCCGGGTGCGTAAAGAAAAGCAGGAGTTGAACGCTCGTCGTCGAATCTCACCGCAATGAGACCGCAAAGGTCGGTCTTTATCTCGGTTTTGCCCGAAACGGATATCCAATCGGAGATTCCGTTGATATCAAACTGTGCATACTCATAGGAAATCTTTTCATCAAGTCCCGAGATTACACCGTTTTCATATTCAAGCCCCTTGGGAGAGTAATTATCGGGGATAGCAGGTTCAACGGGTGTAAAATCAACGTAAAGGTCGCTTTTTCCTATTCCGAGATGGGCATAACAACGTTGCTCCGCACTCTTTGAACCCGAGTAAATTCCATCGGGACATTTTGCATAGGGTGCCCATGTAAAGCCTACAAGGTAGCCTTCCGAGTTTTTCATTCCCTCGGGTACTGTCACCGTCAGGGCTTTATACTCGTCAACATTTGTTTCAACTGTGTAGTATTCGTATCCCTCGCTGTCGGGCACTTTTACAATGAAGGTAAACTCGCCCACGGCATCCTTAAGAGAATAACCCTCGCTGTACGCAAGTGAGCTTGTACGAATAAGGACTCCGAGGAAAGTAATTGAATTTGCAAGTCTTGCAGGAACTACAGCATCTGATGTAAATCCATAAGAAATCTTACTTTCCTGCAACAAATTATCCGAGCCTGTTTTGGGAGTGCCATAGGCATAGCTTCCATCCACAGTATTTAAAAAGAGAGATTTTTCAAAATATATGCAAACCGTGGGAATTGTACTGCTTTGCATTGAGGAATGGACAAGTCTTGTATATGCGCCGGTTGTATTAACTGTCCATTTGCCCGACACAATTCCCTCAACTGCACTACCGAGGAAATTCCCCGGATTTGAACCGTCCGCATTCCAATAATTTATATGTCCGCTGTTTTCATTACCTATGAACAGTTCTTCACTTCCGCCATTCTCTTCGGTAATACGCCAAATTCCGTGGGGAAGTACTGTTTCGGCTGTAAGCTCTGTTTCACTACTCCATTCTTCGGCCGTAATATCATATTTTGCTACGGTGTATTCCTTACCTTCTTCAAGACCTGTAACACATCCGTAAATATCATAGGAGTAGGCAAAAGTCGTCAGGGTAAAAAGCGTTATGAGAAATGCCGCTGTAATAAAAAGATGGAATACCTTTTTTGTAAACAAAATATTTCCCTCCTAAATTTATATAGCAGTCCTGAATATATATAGCAGTTAAGACTGTTAAAAAACCGCCACGACTGTCATATAAAAAGATTTTAATTTTGGTTAAGTCGCCAATCCGAAG
Source organism: Oscillospiraceae bacterium (assembly GCA_015064635.1). Lineage (GTDB taxonomy): Bacteria > Bacillota > Clostridia > Oscillospirales > SIG627 > RGIG6353. Next base: position 69,260 of record SVRV01000003.1, on the reverse strand, counting down.
GCCTTACCTTCATGTTGTCGAAAAAGACTTTGGAGAAATAGTGTACGCTTTTAAAACCTGTGGCATAAGCTATCTGTGTTATGTTCATATCCGAATAGCGAAGTAATTCTTTTGCTTTTTCCATTCTTTTGGCAAGGATATAATCCATGGGAGTCACACCCGTCTGCTTTTTGAATTTTCTGAGGAAATAATTTTTTTCAAAGCCTGCAAGCTCCGAAAGTGCATCAAGGTTTATATCGCCTGTGAAGTTTTCACGGATATAGGACACCGTTTTTTCTATTTCCGGAGAAAGAATACTTTTGGTGCCAAAAAGCTTTGCAGACTTGTGCAGACTTTCACTGTATCTCTCAAGATATGTGAGAAAAAGATTAAAATGCAAATAAACTACATCCGATACGAAGGATTGCTTTGTATGAAGCTCTCTGTACAGTGCAAGCAAGCTCGCCTTCACAGAAGAGTCTGTCACCTCAAGCTGATGGGGAAACGACAGCAAGGTTTTCACCTTTTCCTCGTCCTTGAGGCTGAATTTTATTTCAAACGTTCTGAGAGGCTCATCCGCAGAGTTGCAAAAGCCATGCTCCCTGCAAGGCGGAATGGGAAAAAGTGTGCCCGACGTCATAGGGTACGGAACTCCGTCGAGAGTTATACACCCCTCTCCGCCGTCCACATATATGAAATGAAAAAAGTCATGGCTGTGCATCTGTATACTTGAAGCTATAGGATAATTGCAAATCTCAACCCAGATTATATCAAAATCGCTGATCTGCATAGTTTTCTCCTTTTAGATTTTAATATTTTCTGCACGGTGCTCTCTCACCCTTGCAAAATAATCCTCAAGTGTCTCTATTTCAAATTCACGTATCATCTCATCCACTGTTATATCACTATCCTCGGAGGACAGCATAAGTGAGCCCACATAACCCGGGTCATAAATTGTCAGGGCATCCTTGAATTTAGCCTTTGCCGCCTTGAGTTTATCTCTGTTATAATCCCAATGGCATAGCTTGTAATCCAGATTTATCCTTCCGCTTACATGGTCGGTGTAATTTGTGGAGGTCGCAATAACATCACCGTAGGGGTTGAGTATATTGCACGGATTTCCGCAGACCGCACTTACAAGGAAGCTACGGCATGTATAAGCCCATTGTGCCTGGCGTTTCAGTCCTCCGTGGAACATTGAGCAAAATACGATGAGGTCTGGATTCTGTGAGGGATACTTATACAAAAGCTCGTCAAAATTGAGGTCAAAACAGATAGCCGAGGCAACTCTGCCAAAGTCAAGGTCAACAGTTTTCGCTTCCGTGCCATACTTTACATCTCCCTCGGTATATTCCTCAACCACAAGATGATTCTTGTCATATATTCCACAGATGCTTCCGTCTCTGCCGATGTATATTGTAGAATTTCTGAAGGGCTTTTCGCCTCCGTCTTCAAGATAGCGGTAAGCACTGTAAGCAATGTTGGTATTATTGTTTACAGCCACCTCTTTGAGGAAATCCACAAGTGAATCCCCAAGGTATTTATAATACTCCTTGAGTCCCGCCCTTGTAAACGGAATATATCGGTTTGCACACTCCGGGAATACAATGAGGTCGGGCTTTGAGGGAAGAACATCATCAAGACTTCTTTGAAGCTTTGCCTTCATTTCCCTCTCATAGACCGAAAAATCCTTAGGCAAAGACGTAAAATCCGCCTGGGGTGCGCCTATTGCACTGAGCGTAACATATTTTGACATACATTTCCTCCGTATGTGTTAAATTCTCTTTTCCAGCATAAGCTCAGCCATATCCATTGACTTTGCGGCATCCGCAATAGTACAAAGGGGCTCTCTGTTATTGATTATGGCATCTATAAAGTCAACATTTTCAGCCTTGTAGCCATAGTAGTGAGAATACTCTTCTCTGCCCTCGGCAACTTCTATTGCATCAATGTATTCATATTCTGCCTGCTTTACACCTGCAGATGCGGCAGAATACATTGAACCGCCCTGGTTATAGTAAATTTTTGCTTCACACTTCATATCGCCGAAGCCGAGATTGATATACGCACAAGCACCGGGGCCGTGAATTTCAAGGTCATGGAGACGTGAAGCACTTCGGTAGTTTGCACGGAGTGTACCGGTAACACCATTTTCAAATTTTATCACACTACTCCATGCGTTGTCAACAGGTGACATGAAGCTTCCCACAACAGTTGCCACATCACGGGGTTCCGAGCCTACCGCATAACGGAGAAGGTCGATGGCATGAATGATATCGCAGTGATATGCACTTGCATAATGCCAACCCTTGTCAACGTCGGAATACTTCATAAAGCGGCTGTCAACCTGTGTTATGGGAGTTACTGCCTTAACTCTCTTCAAAACCTCCTGAACGAGAGGAATGTGACGTCTGTTCATTGCAACAGCCGCAATCTTACCAACCTCTTTCGCTGTTCTTTCAAGTGAATGTGCTTGATAGGAATTGATGCCTGCAGGCTTTTCCATAAGCACATGCTTTCCTGCCATGAGACAGTCATATGCAACCCAATATGTACGGTCGGGGTTGACAAGAACAACAACTGCGTCAAGGTCCTCCTTTGCAAGCATTTCGTGATGAAGCGCATATGTCTTCTTTACACCGTACTTTTCTGCAAGTGCCTTTGCCTTGTCCTCAAAGAGGTCGCATATTGCAACTATTTCCGCCTCTTCAATTTCTGCGATACTGGGTACATGGATGTTTGTTGCCATTCCTCCCGCACCTATAATACCAAGTCTAACCTTTTTTGCCATGATAAAATCCTCCTGAAATTAAATTATAAATATATTTTTTTACCTGTTTGTGCCGACTTATATATAGCACAAATAATATCCACTGATTTTTTACCCTCTCGGGCATCAAGCAACGGCGTCCTTTTTGTAATGACATCTTCGATAAAGCTTTTAAGCTGGAGTGCGTGAAGATTTGAATCCATGTTCATAGGACTTCCCGCTGTGCTGTAAAGACGGTCTTCCGTTTTGGGCTTTTCCTCCCCTTCAACGTCACATATTTCTATTCTGTCCTCACACAAAACAACGCTTCCCTTTGAGCCGCATATTTCAATCCGTCTGTTGTAGCCGGGGTAAACCGAAGTAGTTGCCTGTATTGTGCCAACCGCTCCGTTTTCGTATTCAAGGACGGCTGTCAGCGTGTCCTCGGTCTCGATTTTATGCACAAGAGTTTTTGCGACAGCTAAAACCGATACGACCTTGCCCATGAAATATTGCAGCAGGTCAACTCCGTGAATTCCCTGATTCATAAGAGCTCCGCCGCCGTCCATTTTCCACGTGCCTCTCCATTTGCTCGTCTCGTAATATTCATCCGAGCGCCAATATTTCATATGAGCATTTCCAAGAGTTATTGTTCCAAGTTTTCCACTGTCAACAATATCTTTTACACGCCTTGCCGCCTCAGAAAAACGAAGCTGTGATATAACGGTTACGAAAACACCTTTTTTCTCTGCTTTTTTTGTTATATCGTCTGCTTCCTCGGACGTCAATGCTATGGGCTTTTCTATTACAACATTTTTTCCGCTTTCGATACAGCGAAGTGCGGCTTCGTGATGCAACCCGCTTGGCAAACAGATGCACACAGCATCTATATCCGCACTTTCAAGAAGCGTGTCAATATCCCGGAAAGCCTCTATGCCGAAATCAACACAAAACTTTTTAAGTGCATCTCCGTTTATGTCATAGGCACCGACCAAACGTGCACCGTCTATACTGCATATTGCCTCGGCATGAATTTTGGATATTGCACCGCAACCCCATATGGCAAATCCGAAACGCTTCATGCTCGCTCCCCCTCAAAAAGCTTTTTGTAGTGGGCGGAGGACTCAAAAATACCGCCGCTTTTAGTGTAAAAGCTATTGTCAAGAATATATATTCCCTTTTCACATTTTGTAAAGGCTTCGCCGAAAAGAGGATGGTATCTCTGCATTTTGTCCCAATTGCTATAATTCTGTGCGCCGTTTGACTCTACAACACCTATTTTCATGCCCGAAAGCGGTGCAAGTCGGGATGCAACACACTGATTCCACGAAACCATCATCGGATTGACCGTGAGGTCTGCACAAAAGCAAAACATATTATGTTCTCTTGCACTCTTCGCCATGAGAGCCGTCATGCTGAGTGTTTTGGCTATGGGCTTGAGTGCAAGTGCCTTGTAGCCAAGGGAAATTCTTTCCTCAACGTCTTCAACACTGTGTGCACTTTCGTCTGCGGCAACACAAACGGGGATATCCGATACATCAAGCTTATTTTTCTCGTCAAACGGCTCTTCCAGAAGAATTATTCTGTCAAGAAAGCCACATTTATCGGCACGGTCGATAAGACGAAGAAGTCTGTCCTTTGTATCATATCTTCCGTTTGCGTCAAGGTAGTAGAGAATGTGTTTTGATTCGGTATGAGCGGTCACTGTATCCGACACCGTATTATGAATGTCGGTAATTCTGTTTTTATCCCATTCAAGCATTGCCTCTTTGTCATCATTGCCAAGGGGATTTGAGCCTATCTTGATTTTAAGAAGCGATGCACCGCCCTCGGCAAGCTCTTTTACAGAATCAAGCGGTGTATTATAGGTTATAAGCGGAATATTCAAAAGCTTATCTTGCCGCACACCGTCAAAGGTACAAATATCATCAAATGATGATTTACCATTTTCCTTGCACCAAAGCTGCCACAGTGCAAAATCAACCGGCACAAGTGAATTGAGCACAAATGTGAGTCTCAGGCTCGGTGATGACGTAAGCTTCACCGCATATGTATAAAGCTCGGGAATCAAGGCAGATATGACCTCATCAGGAGCTTCTATCTCCATATTCTTCAGGAGCTCAACGGCGTAGCATGTCAGGGAAAACATTAAACGGTTTCCCTCTTCTTCGCCCTTTTTCGAATATAGTGCCGAATCGGACCACAATACACTTTGAACGCCAAGTCCGATTGCCGAGTTTTCTTCGGTTTCAAGCTTCACGACACTTTGCCAAAGGCAAGTAAGGGCGCTGCCTTTAAAATCAAAGGCTGTTTTTAACGGCTCCCTTTCATATGTGCAGGATGCATTTATTATACGAAACGACATAGAGTTTTTCCCTTTCTGATTCACAGATACATAGGCGATGATGCCGCAGCATAGCCTTTTACAAATTCCGCACCGTCAAAGGAAACCGTATCGAGCAGTGGTGAATCAATTTCCACTCTCACTCCCCCATGCTCCATGGAATATTTACCCGCAAGAGCAACTCTTATGCTCTCACATATTCTCTCCATTGATGCAAGGTTGTTTTCTTTGCCTTCAAGCTTATTGCATATTTCATCAAGAAGCGCTTTATAAAGCTTTGTATTGTCTACTGTATATGTATAATTGTCCTTTGTGGTCAAAGCAATTATACTGAATTTTGCAAATCTTCCGAGCACCGAGTGATATAAGCCGGTTGCACCGCCTTCAAATTCAACGAAGAAGGTATCGCAGGTCCTGGAATCCTTTTCCCCTCTGCCCACATATTTCACGGATATCGGCTCATTACCCGCCATTTCGCAAAGTGCTTCAATTGCGTGTATGGCATAATTGAATTCATCAACCCCGACGGTAATATCAATGTGAAGTACATCTCCTCTTTCCTCGCGGTCAAGGGACAGAAATTCTCTCACCTCATTACAATATCTCGCCGAGGATGCGCCAAGTATTACAGCACCGCTCTTTTCAAGGTCAATTATTTTTTTGCAGTCGGCTGTATTACCAACGATGGGCTTATCTATAAATACAGGCTTACCTCTATTGATAAATTCCATTGCATATCCTATATGCTTATCCCAATCGCATCCCTGAATAAATCCCACATCGGTGCACTCGGCAAGCTCCGAGGCACTGTGGCACACCTTTTCAAGTCCTTCGTTTTTTACGAATGCATTTACTTCATCCTCACCGCGAAAGCCGTCATTGAAAACCGCTGTGTATCTTGCTCTGTCTCCTTTGTTGAGCTCTCGTGCAAACGCAAGAGGATGGGAGCAGTCTATATTTACAACTCCTATTCTTATCACAAAAACCAACTCCTTTTGATTGTTCACTTAAATTGTAGCGAAATACACGAAAAAATGCTTTAGACAATAGCAACTTATTTTTATAAAATATCGACTTTTTGCGCAACTTATGTATTTGCGAAGGAAGAAAAAAGACAGCCGCCTTCAAGCGACTGTCTGTAAATATAATATGTATCAATAGCTCCCTTTTAAGAAGCTTTGGGGTTTTATATCTTCTTTTCGAGAATGAACTCTGACATATCCATTGACTTTGCGGCGTCCTCAATTGTACAAAGAGGTGCTCTGTTATTGAGAATAGCCTGAATGAAGTCAACGTTTTCAGCCTTGTAGCCGTAATAGTGAGAGTATTCCTTGTTGCCTGCAAGCTCAATGGCATCAAGAGTTTCCATTTCGGGCACGCCAAGTCCACCGCCTGATGCAGCTGCTGAGTAAAGAGATGCGCCCTTGTTGTAGAATATCTTCGCATTTGCAAGCATATCACCGAAGCCAAGGTTTACATATGCATAAGCACCGGGGCCGTGAATTTCAAGGTCATGGAGACGTGTTGCTGTCTGGTAGTTTGCACGGAGTGTACCTGTAATACCGTTTTCAAAGCGGATAACACTGGTCCAAGCGTTGTCAACGGGAGAATTGTTGAACTTGCCAATAATTGTGGCAGCATCCAGAGGCTCTGAACCTACCGCAAAGCGGAGAAGGTCAACTGCGTGGATAATATCGGAGGTATATGCGCTGATATAATGCCAAGCCTTATCTATTTCGCAGAACTTCATAAAGCGGCAGTCAATCTGTGTAATTTCTGTAGCGGCTCTTACCTTCTTCAAAACCTCCTGAATGAGAGGCATATGACGTCTGTTCATTGCAACAGCGCAAATCTTGCCCATTTCCTTTGCGGTTCTTTCAAGAGAGTGTGCCTGGTATGCGTTTATACCTGCGGGCTTTTCTGTAAGAACGTGCTTGCCCGCTCTGAGACAGTCGTTTACTACCCAATATGCACGCTCGGGGTTTACAAGAACTACAACAGCATCCAGGTCTTCTTTTTCAAGCATCTCGTGATGAAGTGCATATGTCTTCTTTACACCGTACTTTTCTGCAAGCGCCTTTGCCTTGTCCTCAAAGAGGTCGCATATTGCAACTATTTCAGCCTCTTCGATTTCCGAAATACAAGGAACGTGAATGAAAGATGCCATTCCGCCTGCGCCTATTACACCAAGTCTTACTTTCTGTGCCATGATAATATCCTCCATAAAGGTTATAATTTTTTAATCTTATCTTTGTCGGCTTACAATACAACCGACATTTGAATACCTTACACGAGTAATGATATCATACAAGAAACCATTTGTCAAGCGGTTAACGTTAAAAAATAACGGTTTTAAATATTTTCACAACAGACAAAAACAGTATGCAAAATTTCGTTGTGCATACTGTTTTGATCTAAAGCTTGAACTATGTTATTGTTGATGTTTTATTTTCTGAAAACAAACAAATACTCATGTGCGATTAATAGAAAATTATATTTTACACTGTTTGTTTTCCAATATCCTGTTGCTTTGCAATTATGCTGTTCTTTGATAATCAGTTCTTTAAGTTTGAATCCTGCGTTTTCAAAGATTCGCATAACATCAAATGACATCGGTATCATATGTCCTTTTTGACGGGTATCTCCCATAAGAACTGCACAAAATTTATCCTTTTTTAATACACGATAACTCTCTGAAGCAACCTTTTTCATTTCTTCAAGAAAATCTTTAACTTTTAGCAAAGACAAATCCTCAGGAATATCCTCACTATATTTGATAATATCGGCATATGGCGGATGTGTACATATTAAATCAATACTATCATCAGGAACAAAATCGAGATTTCTTGCATCTCCTTTTTTTATGTACACTTTACCTTTTGCATTTTCAATCTCAAATGCAGTTTTTTCTTTGCATCTGTCAAGTGCAATATCATTTACATCAACACCAATTATATCTCGGTTTAAAAGCTTTGCCTCAACAAGAGTAGTGCCACCTCCGACAAATTGATCAAGGACTAAATCTCCCTCCCCGGAGTATCTTAATATAATATTTCTCGGTATATACGGAGACCAATTACCACGCCATTTTGCATCGTGAGTTGCCCAATCACCACGTTTAGGGAATGACCAGTGTGTTGTCATTTCCAATTCAAAATCATCGGGTTGCCATTTTTTTATTTTCTTTTCTGCCATTATTTGAAGACCTCATTGATTATACCGTTTTCTAAATCCTTAATGTTATAAACGTGCTCCATAACATCAAAAGTTTCTTCAAGATTATTACGGGCGCTTGTCCATCCTTTTCCATCAGTAAACCATACAAAAGTAAATCCGTCTATAGTATCCGTTTCTAAAGCAAGCGTTTTATAGCTACGTGCAGTTTCGTTTAGTTTTGAACCACCGCTGCCATAGAAATTAGTTTCTATACCATAAATCATGTTAGGTGTCTTAATGACAAAATCAAAACGTTTTTCCATTTTTCCTTGATTTGAAATTGCTGATAAATCTATATTCCATTTGTCGGTAATTTGATGAATAAACATTTCTTTGAAATAGTTAACATCTTTGACAAATCCAGCTTTTTGAATAAAACTTTCAACTAAATCTTCCATAAGATGTCCGCCACGATTTTTACGACCATTGGAATCAAGTCCGGTTTCAACGCCCGTTGCATAATCAACCAAATTGTTGACAATATGATTCTCCAACAAATCAAACAACCCCGTTTCTTTCATAAAATATTTATATTTTTCGTGACAAACGTGGCTATTGGGACAGTATTTACCAACATCAAAATTGAACAAATAACTACCATTCTCATCCTGACAATAAATTTCATTTGCCCTAACTGCTAAAAGTAAAGGTATACATTTCAATACTTCGGGATACTTTTTAAGTAGCTGTTCGAAATCGTACTCAATATTTTGAGAACCAATTAGAGAATTTAAAATATTAAGTTCAATTTTTATACCGTCTACATTTCTATGAACCTTTTCAAAGTCTATATAATAGCCATAGTTTGCAATACTTTCACGAAAAGTTGATAACCAAATATTAAAATCTTTATTCGCCATAATAAATCTCCTTAAAAATTAGATATCAAAAGTTCTTTTATTTTTCCTCTTGCTTGGCTATTGCTATTTATCATTCTATTAGCCTCAACCCTGCAAATGTTAAAAGTGTTATATAAGTCATCAAAGAAATTATCATCGGGAGCTACATTTTTAGGATCTGAATTACTAACAACAACTTTTGCTCCTCTATTACTCATTTCTTTTGCAAATTCAGCAAGAGCTATCTGCATATTGTCATCAAAATTATCTTCGGTATAAGCAGTAAAACTTGAAGTCTGATTGAGAGGTCTATACGGTGGGTCAAAATAAACAAAAGTATTTTCATCTATAAAGCTTTCGGAATCTCTAAAATCGCCACAAGCAATGATAACATCTTGCAATTTATCAGAAACTGCTCTCAAATTATTTTCGTCGCAAATAAGCGGAGTTTTATATGAGCCCATTGGAACATTAAACTGTCCTTTTCTGTTTACCCTGTAAAGGCCATTGAAACATGTCCTATTGAGAAAAATCATAAGAGCTGCTTTCTCAATTCGTTCAAGGTCGCTTCGTATTAAGCTCAAAGAATTATATCTGTCTCTTTTTGAAGAGTAATACATTTTTCTACCATTGTCATCAAGCGGTATAAATTCCTGCTGATACATTGAAAGGAAGTAAATCACTTCTTCGATACTGTCGCGCACCATTTTGTATGCGTTCATGAGTTCTGCATTGTTGTCACATATATATATTCCTTCAAGGCTATATTTATTGAGAATATCAAAAAGAACTGCTCCGCCGCCAACAAAAGGCTCTGCATATTTTGTTATTTTGCCTTCATCAAAGGGATAATATTTTGAAAGATTATTTAACAGCTGACCTTTACCGCCTGCCCATTTCAAAAATGGTCTTACACTTTTATCTGTTTCAATATATCTTTTACTTCTTCCATCAATAGGCTTTTCTGCATTTATTGGTATAAGCCACATATTCCCCAAAAGTTGAGCATTTTCTATTCTGTTTTCGGAACAAAGAACAGCTACACGTCTTTGAGATATTCCCCATTTGTCAGCCGCTTCTTTTGCAGACATAACTTCCATTTTGTTACACTCCTTATACATTATGTATATATTATATTCTAAAACTCGAACAAAAGCAATACCAAATCAAAAAAATATGGTGCACAAAATCATTTGTGCACCATTCGCAATTGTCATTGTATTTTAGATTTCGGGAATTTCGATCTCGATTTCGTGACCGAGCTCAGCAGATCTTACGATACCGTCGATAATAGCCTGGTTGTAGATGATCTGACTTGAAGGAACAGGAGCGGGAGTACCGTTCTTACAAGCATCAAGGAAGGTTCTGATCTTCATATCGAAGAGGCTGACCTTGGAATCAATGATGGGAACGATTGTCTCTGTCTGGAGACCTGCAACCTCGTGGTAAATCTTCATAGGACCGCCAACTGTTCCGTTCCAGCAGTCAGTTGAAGGAATACGAAGGCTTCCCTTAGTACCCATGATAATTGTGTCACCGGGGGTGTCAAGATTCATTGCCCATGCAATACGGAAGTCGAGAACGATACCGCCCTCAAGTCTTACAAAGCCTGCGGCGAAATCTTCAACGCCGAATGCCTTTGCATATTCAGCCTTCTTATCATCGGGATAGCCACAATACTTGGGATCTGTACCGAAGAATGCTGACTTATAGCCTGAAACTGTGAGAGGCTTTGGATAGCCGATAGCGTTGAGTACCATATCAAGAGAGTAGCATCCGATATCGCCCATAGCACCGATACCGCCTGTTTCCGAAGCAATAAATGATGTTCCGTAGGGTGTGGGGATACCTCTGCGACGTCCGCCGCCTGTCTGAATGTAGTAGATCTGACCAAGCTCACCCGATTCAACTATCTTCTTGATCTGCTGCATGTTGGCATCCATTCTGGGCTGGAAGCCGATTGAAAGAACCTTACCGCTCTTCTTCTCTGCACGCATTACCTCAATTGCCTCATCAAGAGTTACGGTAAAGGGCTTTTCAAGCATAACGTTGATTCCGTTTTCAAGAGCATAGATAGCGGGAGCCGCATGCTGACGGTTGTATGTACAAATAGAAACCGCATCAAGCTTAAGGCTCTTGTCGTCTATCATTTCCTTGTGAGAAGCGTAGTCTGTCTTAACACCCTCTACTCCGTACTGCTCAAAGAAAGCCTTTGCCTTTCCGGGAATAAGGTCGCATCCCGCAACGATTTCAACATCCTTCTGGTTCTTGTAAGCTGCTATATGAGCACCTGCGATCCATCCGCATCCGATGATAGCAACTCTGACCTTCTTGTCGGATACTTCCTTAACGGTTTCTCTGGCACTGAGGTCATTGAGATTTTCCATTGTCTTATCTGCCATTGTTTTTTCCTCCGTATATAAAAATTGTTAAAGGTTTCTAAATTACCGATTTCAGTATATAACAAATATTGACTTTTTGCAATACAAATATTGCTTTTTTAATTAAAAATATTGCTCTCTTACAACATTTATCATATTCTCCTCCGAGGGAGAGTGACCGAAAAACTTTTTATAGTTACGGTAAAACGTTGCGTAATTGTCAAAGCCGACCTTTGATGCGGCACGTATCGGGAGCTCTCCGCTTCGTATAAGCCTTTGTGCCTCAAAGATACGTTTGGACATTATATACTTCCCCGGTGAGGTCATAAGATACTTTTGAAACAGGTGGTGCAAGTGACTGTTAGTTATAAACAGTGCCGCACATACATCGTCAACGCTGTCAATTGACACAAGGTTTTTCTGAATATAGGCAGTTGCACGTGTTATAATGGGATTGACTCTGGAGGTCTGCTTTCTGTCGCTCTCCCCCGACACAAGGTACATACGCAACAACAACGCCTTCAGCACTGCGTCAAAGCCTATAAAAGCTGTCTTTTTATCAAATGAGGACATATACACGTCAAAGCTTGACAAAAGTGCTTTTACTCCGTTATCCTCAAGGTGAATGATAGTATTTATCTGCGGGAGCATAGCTTTCAGATCTTCGGGCAGAAGAGCCGAATCAAAGAGCATATTGTATCTTTCATATTCTGAGGGGGCATCCATTATGATTCTGTGCTGTATTCTCGGCGGAATGAGTAAAACGTCGTTTTCGTGAAGACGGTACGCCTTACCTTCCATGAAATATACTCCGCTCACTTTAATGAAAAACATAAATTCCCATACATCATGCTCGTGGATATCTATCGAGTCCGGCATTATCTTTTCAAAGTATGTATGGTTCCCTGCAAGGACAGCAATTTCACTCACTTATATCACCTCCCCTATATTTTATAACAAAAATACAGAAAATGCAATACATATACGAATTTTTGATATTTACATTTCAAAAAATCAACAGTATAATGATTATAACACCAAATATTGGAGGTATAACATGAAAAAATTAAGAGTAGCAATAATCGGACAAGGAAGAAGCGGCAAAAACATACACGGCGCTTTCTTCAGAAGCGAAGCCAATGATAAATTCGAGGTCGTGGCCGTCGTTGATATGGACGAGGTAAGACGAAACAGAGCAAAGGATTTATACGAAGGCTGTGAGGTTTACAGTGATTACACAGAGCTTTTCGGAAGAGATGATATTGACCTCGTGGTGAATTCGACCTACTCGGATATGCACTATCCCGTGTCAATTGATTTGATGAATCACGGCTTTAACGTTCTTGTTGAAAAGCCTATGGCAAGAACACGCTACGAATGTGAAGATATGATAAAGACAGCTAAGGAAAACAACGTTACCCTTGCGGTGTTCCAGCAGTCCTTCTTCGCTCCCTTCTATCAGGATATCAAGAACCTTATGGCATCGGGCAAGCTTGGTGAAATCCAGCAGGTATCAATCAAATATAACAACTTTGCACGCCGTTGGGACTGGCAGACTCTCCAGGTGAAGAACGCCGGAGGTCTCTACAACACAGGTCCTCACCCTGTAGGCTTTGTATGTGATATGCTCGGATTTTCCGATGAAATCAAGGTTGAGTACTCAAAGCTTGCTCGTTGCATGACAAGCGGTGACTCGGATGACTTTGCAAAGGCTATCATCACAGCTCCCGGTAAACCCGTAGTTGACCTTGAGGTTATATCCGTTGACGCTTACAGTCCTTTTAATGTGAAGCTGTTTGGCTCAAGAGGATGTGCCGAGTATACACCCACAACCTACAAATACAAATATGTTGTTGACGGCGAAAATCCCGAAAGACCCGTTGTTATCGACACTCTCAGACTCGAAAACGGTGAGCCTACATACTGTGCGGAAAAGCTCATAACTCACGAAGAAGAGGGTAAGTTTGACGGAACTGCATTTGATATCGGAACCAAGAATCTTTACAACACAGTTTACGAGAAAATTGTGAACGGCACTCCCCTTCCCATCGGCCCCGAACATGGTGCCAAGATTATAGGTGTAATCGAAGCAATTCATGCTCAGAATCCCCTTGAAAGGAAGTATTAAGAATGAAAAAGATTGCAATACTTGGATGCGAGAATTCCCATGCCAATAACTTTTTAAAGGCAAACATCAAGGATAAAATGTTTGCAGATGACATTGAATTTGTTGGTGTATTCAGCGAATACGAGGGCGCTGCCGAGAAGCTCTGCGAGGAGTTCGGCGTTCCCGTGATGAAGTCTTACGACGAGCTTGTTGGTAAGGTTGACGGCATTATGGTGACAGCACGTCACGGTGCAAACCACTACAAGTACGCAAAGCCTTATATTGAAAGCGGCATCCCCATGTTCCTTGACAAGCCTATCACCTGCGACGAAGAAGAAGCTGTTTCCTTTATGAAGGAGCTGAAGGCAAAAAACATCCTTGTAACCGGCGGTTCATCCTGCCCCCATGCAGACCTTGTGCGTGACCTTGCAAAGGGAGTAAAAGAAGGAGAATACGGAAAGGTATTCGGAGGCTTTCTCAGAGCACCCGTCAGCATTGATAACGAGTATGGCGGATTCTGGTTCTATTCACAGCATCTCGTTCAGGTAATGTGTGAGATATTCGGATATTACCCCAAGTCTGTCATCGCCTTCGACAAGCGTCCTATCGTAACTGTTGTAGTAAGATACGAAGAGTTTGACGTAACCATCACATTTACCGAGGGTTACTACTCCTACTCCGCAACAGTAAGCTCCGAAAAGGGACTTGCAGGAGGAGAATACACTCTTGAGAATGTATTCAACCGTGAATTTGAGGAATTCCATGACCTTTATGCAGGCAAGCAGAGACAGTCATACAGCGAATTTATCGCCCCTGTGTTTGTAATTTCTGCCATAATGCGTTCCATAGAAAGCGGCAAGGAAGAAGCCGTACACACATTTGAGGAGATATAATATGAAATATATCATTTCGGCATTTGCCGATGAATACAGCCCCAACTTTGATACACAGCTCTCGGCTCTGAAGGAAAACAACATCCCCGCCATTGAGCCGAGAAATGTATCGGGCACAAATATTTCAAGCCTTGACGACAACCAGCTTGAAGAGGTTTCAAAGAAGGTAAAAGCTGCGGGAATAAAGGTGTCCTCTATCGGCTCACCCCTTGGTAAAATAAAGATTGACGACCCCATGCAGCCCCATCTTGAGCTCACCGAGCGTACCTGCAAGATCGCAAAAGCACTTGATTGTAAAAACATCAGAATGTTCTCCTTCTATATGCCCAAGGATGAAAAGAAGGCACACAGAAGTGAGGTGCTCTCAAGAATCAATGCAATGCTTGACATTGCAGACAGCTACGGAATAACACTCTGCCACGAAAACGAGGGCGGAATCTACGGTGAAGAGCCCGAGATGTGCTTTGACTTGTTTGAGGCACTTGGGGAAAGAATGAAGTGCGTATTCGACATGGGTAACTTCCGTCTGGGAACATATGACCCCTGGGAAGCATATACCATGCTGAAGGATAAAATCGAGTACTTCCACATCAAGGACGGCACAGCTAAAAAAGAGATAGTGCCTCCCGGACTTGGTGAAGGAAGAATTGCCGATATTCTCTCGGATTTTGCAAAAACCGCTGATCGTGATGTGTATATCACCCTTGAGCCCCACCTCCAGACCTTTGAAGGACTCAAGAAGCTCACAAACTCGGTATTCTCCTACCCCTACGCTTACGAAACAGCCGAGGAAGCCTTCCTCGATGCGTTGAAGCGACTTCGTGAGATGATATAAGTTAATAAAAATGCAACACTCGGGTGTTGCATTTTTTCATGTTTTATGATATCATATTGAGGTCATTAAAATTAAGGATAACAAAAAATGAACTACATTATACTTGATATGGAATGGAATCAGCCGTTATATGCAAAAATGACGGTGACCGAGCCTGTTGTACTTCACGCAGAGGTTGTGCAGATAGGTGCGGTAAAGCTTGATGAGAGCTTTTGTGTCACAGACACCTTCAATATAATCATCTCGCCAAAGTACTACAAAAAGATGCATAAGAAAGTGCAGACACTCACGGGAATTACAAACGAGGAGTTAAAAAACGGAACTCCCTTCCCCGAGGCATTTTCGCTATTTCGCAAGTGGTGCGGAGACGATATTGTATTACTTACTTGGGGACCCGATGACATTCCCGTTTTAAAGGACAATATGATACTTCACTCCATTGATACGGAATACATACCAAAAAACTATAACCTTCAGGTAATTTTTGATGCTCAAATAACAAAGGAGCACCGACAGATGTCTCTTTCGGGAGCGCTTGAGACACTCGGTGAGACAGGTGAGGAAGCACACAATGCACTTCACGATGCAAAAAACACCGCCATTGTCTGCCGTCACCTGGATATGGTTTCGGGCCTTGAGAATTACGATGAGCTGAAGGCAATTTTTCTGACACCATTCGGTGAAGAAACAGATTTCTGCGGCGGTGAATACGAAACCAAGCGTGCAGCACTTCGTGACAGCGAGGTTTATGAAGTAGAATGCCCCGACTGTCAAAATAAGGTCAATGCTCACGGATTTATAAGGCAAAATCCCTGCAAAACACTTGGTATTGCAAAGTGTGAATGCGGCAGTGAGCTTTTTGTGAGGCTTAAATTCGTAAGAAAAGAGGAAAAATACAGAGTAAAAAGAGCTGTGCTTCCCATGACAGACGAATTCAGAGCATTTTACGAAGAAAAGAAGGAAATAAGCAATTCATTTAAGAAACGCAGACACACCCCTCGGTAAAATGAAAAATCCCTTTGAGCATTTTATGTTCAAAGGGATTTTTTAAGCCTTTTTTAAAAAGTTTTAGCGAGTGTAAGTGGGGTGTCCTTATATAATCAAAAATTACAGTCTCTTTTTGTGACATTCACGCTGTTCTCTTCACTGTAAAAGTCAAGATCGACATCATCCGACTTTTCTATTTTCACATTGTCAAAGCAAATAGTATCGACACCGCTTACCTCAACGGCACATTTGCCTCGCTTCTCGCGGGTATGGTCTGTCATCTCAAAAGTGGGGTTTGAAAGCTCAATATTAACGTCACGCAGATTTATATTGCTCACTGCGCCAATGTCGTCCGCCTTGAAAAGACATCTGCATTTAGCACTTGCGCGGAAATTTGATATATTTACGTTCTTGATATGGCAATCATTATTTTCGTAAATGCTTATGGGAATTCCCACATCGTCAGCTATAATGTTATTTATCATAACATTTTCAACATTTATATGTCCTTTTCCGTTATATGCACTTGCAATGTTTATTGCGGGAGAACACTCTCTGAAAACAATGTTCGACATTACAACATTTCTTATCGTTCCCTTGCCTACGGAAATTCTGACACCCGAGGAGCGTGCATAACATACGCAGTTGGTTATTGTAATATTCTCGCATACATCAAGGTCTTCACGGATGCGATAACCTGCACAGCGTATCGCAAAAGCATCGTCACCCGTATCAATGATACAGTCGGAGACAGTAACGTTTTTCGAGGCATCAATATCAATTCCGTCTGTATTGGCGTGCCAGGGTATATTTTTCACTCTGATTCCGCTAATTATCACGTCCTCGCTTCCATGAATGAAGAAGCACCATGAGGGAGAATCCACGATTGAGACATCACGGATCGTCACATCCCGACACTCTATAATACACATCGTCTGTCCCGGACGAACAGTACCCTTCTTGCTGAATGCAACTCCGTATCTGAATGTAAATCCTGTATAAAACATTTTTTGGGGCTCTTCAAAGAAAGCCGAGCCTGAGCCATCTATAATACCCTTACCGGTAACAGATACGTCGGTCTGCTCAACAGCTACAATTAGGTGCTTACCTACCCATCCCTCGGGAGTAAAGCCGTAATTCTGGCGATATGCATCCTCCTCGTTATAGTCGTTAAGATTTTCGGATGCCTTCAGCACCGCTCCGTTTTCAAAGTGAAGCTCAATATGACTTTTCAGCCAAATTGTTCCCGTAAGGAATGTTCCTGCGGGTATTGTTACTCTGCCACCGCCTGCCTCAGCCACAGTATCTATTGCCTTCTGAATGGCTTCTGTGTTAAGTGTTTTGCCATCGGCTACCGCACCGAAATTTAAGATATTTGTTTCCATGATATAATAACCTTTCTAAAAATTACAGTCTTTCTTTGTAATATTAATAGAGTTTTCCTCGCTGTACAGCTTCAAATCTATATCACTTGGAATTTTCACTCTTACGTTATCAAAATATGCGCCGTCAACACCGTTTAATTCAAACGCATACAGACCTCGTTCAGCATGATTGTTATCTCCGTGTTCAAAAGAAGGCTTGACATACTCAAGATTCACATCACGGAGCTGTATATTTTGGATACTTCCTGCTTCTTCTGCCACAAACTTGCATTGACACATCACTCTGCCCGAAAAACCGCAGACTTTTATATTACGAACAACGCAATTGTTGCTTTCGATTATTGTTATAGGACGTCCAACATCATCGGCAATGATATTACTTATCATAACGTTTTCAATATCCACTTTACCAAGCTTCATATAAGCAGAAGCAATAAGTATTGCGGGACTTGATTCTTTGAAAATAATATTTGACATTGTAACATTTCTGATAGTACCTGTTCCCACGCACACCCTCACTCCGCAAGAACGGGAAGTGCACACGCAATTAGTGATTGTGATATTCTCACATACATCAAGATCCTCACGAATACGCTTTCCCGCACACCTGATTGCGATGGCATCGTCACCTGTATCAATGATACAATCGGAAACCGTTACATTCTTCGAAGCGTCAATATCAATACCGTCGGTATTGGCGTGCCATGGACAGTTTCGGGCTCTTATTCCGCTAACATTTACATTCTCGCATCCGTGAATAAAGAAACACCACGAGGGAGAATCCACAATGGAGACGTCCGAAATCCTCACATCCCGACAATCAACCATTGCTACCGTCTGCCCCGGACGCAAAATTCCTTCTTTATTGAAAACAATTCCGTAACGCCATGCATATCCCGTATTCAAGGGATTGGGGTTATTTTTGAAGAAAGAACTACCCGAGCCATCAATTACACCTTTGCCCGTTACTGACACATCTGTCTCGCTTACGGCAATAACAAGATGCTTACCGCACCATCCCTCCGAAACACATCCCCAATTTTGAGGGTATGCGTCCTCGTCGTTGTAATCATCAAGGTTTTCACTCGCCTTCAGCACAGCTCCGTTTTCAAAATGAAGCTCTACGTGACTCTTAAGCCATATTGTACCACACTTGAACGTACCTGCCGGAATCACGACTCTTCCGCCGCCTGCTTCGGCTACAGTGTCAATTGCCTTCTGTATTGCCTCACTGTTCAAAGTCTTGCCGTCTGCTACGGCACCGTAATTCAAGATATTTGCTTCCATATTTTTCCTCCTATTTACTGCAATAAATTTCAATTGCACGGCTCATATACTCGGCTGTACCTTTGCCGAAAACGTCAATTTTTGGCGCAAAATCATCACCTGCGTACATTCTTCCAAGTGCTTCAAAAAGCTCGTCATTCAAGCTGTTGTCATAATAGTTTTTATTCATAAAGCTCTGATATTTTGTAACGAGCTTCATTACATCGGGGTGGTCGGGAGGAAGTGTGTCCTTATACTCTGCAAACTTGTACATAAGCTCCGCAAGTCCGTCATCATATCCGTGGTTGTTCATACCTACTCCTTTCATACAACTGCACTCTGGCTGTTGTAAAGCTCTGTGTAAAATCCGTTCTTTGCTATAAGCTCACTGTGAGAGCCTGCTTCAATAACCTTTCCGTCACGCATAACCAGTATCACATCCGCCTCACGAATCGTTGAAAGTCGGTGTGCAACAATAAACGAGGTCTTGCCCTCCATAAGCTTTGCAAAGGCATCCTGAATCTTCTTTTCTGTTCTTGTATCTATTGAAGATGTTGCCTCATCAAGGATAAGCATGGGAGGTAGAGTGAGCATTACTCGGCTGATACAAAGAAGCTGTCGCTGTCCCTGAGAAAGTCCGCCCTCGGTCTCCGAGATAATTGTATCATAGCCCTTGGGAAGCTTCTTTATAAAGTTGTGCGCATGTGATGCCTTTGCGGCGTTGATAATTTCATCTCTTGTTGCATCAGGCTTACCCATTGCGATGTTTTCGGCAACACTGCCCTTCTTTATCCAGGTATCCTGCAAGACCATACCGAAATTACTGCGAAGATTATGACGTGTAATGCTTTTTGTGTTTTTACCATCGACAGTTATTTCGCCGTCATCCACATCGTAGAAACGCATAATAAGGTTGATAAGCGTTGTTTTTCCGCAACCGGTAGGTCCTACAATTGCAACACGCTGACCGGGAGCGACTGACAAATTGAAATCCTCGATAAGCTTTGTATTCTTGTTGTAGGAAAAGTCAACCTCCTTGAAGTCAACACTTCCTTCGGGAGAAGTAAGCGTAAGTGTCGCATCCTCCGTTTCGGGAGGAGTATTAATAAATTCAAACACACGTGCGGCGCAGGCAAGAGAGTTTTGAAGCTCGGTGACAACGCCAGATATTTCATTAAACGGCTTTGTATACTGACCTGCGTAGCTGAGGAAGCAGGAAAGTCCTCCGACGGTCATAGCGCCTCCGATAACAACAAAAGCACCAAAGCCTCCTACAAAGGCGTAAACCACGCTGTTTACAAAGCGTGTGGAGGGGTTTGTAAGGGATGAAAAGAATATGGCTCGGAGAGAATGCTTTTCAAGGCATGAATTCACCTCGTCAAATTTCTTTTGTGCCCTCTCTTCATATCCGAACGCACGCACTATTTTCTGTCCCGACACCATTTCGTCTATAACGCCCGTCATCTCACCTCGTGTTTCACTCTGCTTTTTAAACATACTGTGAGTGTTTTTTGCAATAAAGGAAGCAACAAAGAGCGAAAGGGGTGTGAGCAAAACAACTATTAAGGCTATTTTGTAATTTATTTGCACCATGAAAACAATTGTTCCAAGTATGGTTACAACGCCCGTGAAAAGCTGTGTAAAGCCCATAATAAGTCCATCTGCAAACTGTCCCGCGTCCGCAATTATTCGGCTTACGATGTCGCCGTGCTTGTGGGAGTCGATATAGGAAAGTGGCAGCTTTACAAGATTGTCGAATGCCTCCTGGCGGATATCACGAACAACGGAAAAGGTAATTCTGTTTCCGATTATGCTCACGAGCCACTGGAAGAGTGCTGTGAGTCCCGTCACAAAAAGCACCTTGAAAAGTAACGTCTTTATACCGTCAAAATCCACTCTTCCCTTTTCTACCGCAAGGTCGATTGCATCACCTATTATAATGGGAATGTAAAGGGCAAGCAAGCTGAAGGCTACAGAAAAAAGGACAAGGCATATGAGCAGGAATTTGTGTCTTGAAATGTAGGAAAGTACTGTTCTTAAGGTTCCCTTATTCTTCATCTTACGCCCTCCTCTCCCGTAAACTGAGTTTCGTATATTTCACGGTAAGCGGTGCAGTTTTCAAGAAGGTCTGCGTGCTTTCCCTGTCCTACCGCTTCACCGTCCTCAAGCACAATGATATTATCCGAATTCATAACAGAGGACGCTCTTTGGGATACAATAAAGAGCGTACATGAGAGCTTTGCAAGAGCACGTCTTAAATTCAGATCGGTAAGATAGTCAAGAGCCGACGAGGAGTCGTCAAGTATGAGTATACGTGGCTTTGAAACAATTGCTCTCGCAATGGTGAGCCTTTGTCTCTGTCCTCCCGAAAGATTCTTTCCTCCCTGCTCGATAAAATAGTCCAGAACGCCATCCTTTGCCGTTACAAAGTCCTTCGCCTGAGCTATTTCAAGAGCCTCAATAATTTCATCATCCGTGGCGTTTTCGTTGCCCCAGAGCATGTTTTCACGTATAGTTCCGCTAAAGAGCACCGCCTTTTGAGGAACAATGCCGATGTGTGAGCGAAGGGAGGTCATGGAGTATTCACAAACATTCCTTCCGCCTACAAGCACCTCACCCTCGGTCGCGGGATAAAACGCCGGTATCAAATTGACAAGAGTGGACTTTCCGTCACCCGTACCTCCGATAACGCCCACCGTTTCACCGCTCTTTGCAAAAAAGCTGATGTTCTTGAGTGAGGTATCACCTGCACCCTCGTATTTAAAGGACACATTTTTAAATTCAACCGAGCCATCCCCCGTGTACTCTTCCCCTTCAAAGGAAGCGGCGGGAATGTCAAGCACATCTCCGATACGTGATGCGCAAGCAAGGGATTTGGAAATGGTAACTATAAGATTTGCAAGCTTTACAAGCTCTACAAGAATCTGCGACATATAGTTGTAAAGCGCCACAACCTCACCTTGAGTAAGTCCTCCCACATCAACACGTACAGCACCGCTCCATATTAGCACAGTAAGAGAGGCATTTACAACAATAAAGGTAACAGGGTTTGTAAGTGCCGATATTTTTCCCACAAAGCTCTCGCTCTTGGCGTAGGTGTAGTTTTTCGTCTTAAAGGAGTCGGTCTCCTCCTCTTCCTTGCAAAAGGCTCTTATAACTCTTGCGCCGCCGAGATTTTCTTTGGTGGAATGAGTGAGTGAGTCAAGACGGGCTTGCACCTTTTTGTGAAGGGGCATGGTAATGAGCATAACGCCGAATACAACGATTGACAAAACGACAATCATTGCAAGGAAAATAAGGGAAATCTTCGCATCAATGGTAAACGCCATTATCATCGCACCGAATACCACAAAGGGTGAACGGAGAAGAAGACGGAGCGCCAGGTTCATGCCCGTTTGAACTTGATTCACGTCACTTGTCATTCGAGTGATGAGCGTTGACGTACCGACTGTGTCAAGCTTGGTATAGGAAAGCTTCTGTATATGAGAAAAAAGTGCAGATCGAATCCGTGTAACGAAGCCTACTGATGCCTTTGCAGCAAAAAACTGTGCTGTAACCGAGAATATAAGTCCCGCAACACCAAGTGCCACGAGTAACAGCATGAGCTTTATGACAGTCCCCTTGCCGGCTTCTCCCGCACCGATGCCTTGATTTATCATCTCGGCAATTACAAGCGGAACAAAAAGCTCAAGTAACGCTTCAAAAAGCTTGAACAGCGGTCCGAGCACCGCCTCTTTTTTGTATGCTGATAAGTATTTTATAAGCCTTTTCATCAGTGTCCTCACAATGTAAATTTATACCTACATTTTACCACATTTGAAAATATAGTCAATGGATTTTGGAGAAATAAACAAAAAAAGAGTTTCGCTTTTGCGAAACCCTTTTTTGTCATTGTTATTTTGCTCTGTACTGAACCCATTCAACAACATTGCTGATATCAGCACCATAAGGATAACTGTCTGATAGAATATTATTGGTTACCTTATAGAAGGTGTGAGTATATTCTCTGTCCTGATAATACCAACGTGTGCCATAAATAGGTCTTGTTGTATCGTCAACCGAGCGTGTTTCCTGGTTATACCATTCCAATCCGAGAGGATCGTATTTTGAATCTACCGAACCGTAGGAATAGCCGGAGCTACTTAAAGAAGAGCTTTCTCTGACAACGTATGGCGAGTCTGACCAATCGGTATAATATGGGCCGTACGTACAGTATCCGGCACTTATTGGATAACAACGTGCACCGTTTGACCATGTTCTTCCGATAGAACCGTCATAGTTCAAAAATCTGCTATAGCGATATTGCGTTTTTTGTGCGTATCCCGAAACATACTGCTCACTGGTAACGCTTCTTACACCGTTGGAAGGATCTGAATAAACAGGTCCGTATACAGCGCTCCATCCTGTTGCTACAGTATTCAAGAATGAATAACCTGCAGGTGTATAAGAAGGTGACATTGTATACTCAACCAGTGATGTATACTCGGTTTTGCTGTAGGTATATCTGGTAGCAATACGCTCCGCACCGGCAGGAACATTTGAAGCAACAACCCAATCGGATACGGGATTCAATGTCCAATGTGCATAAATGGTTACATCTGCGGTTGAGTTGTAAACAGTATCTGCTGTTACCTGCGTGCCGCCTTCAGCTTCGGTATACCAACCTGCAAAGGTGTAATAATCTCTTACAGGTGTGGGAAGTGCGCCGTAGGGAGTAAAGCAGGTTGCTGTCTTTGAGGCAGTATCAACTGTACCGCCGTTTGCATTGAAGTTAAGAGCAAATGTCGCATATGACCACTGAGCGTAAAGTGTTACGTCATCCATAGAAGCAAAGGTTGTATCCTCTGTTACTCTTTCGCCTCCCTCTGCCGCAGTAAACCAACCGTTGAAGGTGTAATACTCTCTTGAAGGTGTAGGAAGTGTTCCATAGGGATCTCCGTATATTACGGATTTTGATGCTGTATCAACAGCACCGCCGTTTGCATTGAAGTATGCTGTGAACTCCTTCAATTCCCACTTTGCATACAGAGTAATGTCCTGTGTTAAAAGTGTGTTGAAATCATATTCCTCTGTAAGAGCCTCGTCTGTATACCAACCGAGGAAATTGTACTTGTCCTTGGCAGGTGCTTCAGGCTCTGTTGCTCTCAAGCCGTAATTTACTGTCTGTGCATCTACTGCTGTACCGTCGTTGGAGTCAAATGAAACGGTTACCTTTGTGAAGTATGCATTGTATGCAGCATCATCAATTTCAACAACATCTGCCGAGAGCATACCCTTGTTGGATATTTCGCCGCAAACAAGATATTTGCCTGTTACGTTAAGAATGCCCGAAACAGAAGAATCGAATTTCTTGAGTGTCACATTCTTTGTAAGAACTGCGTTTTCGATTGCAGAACCAAGGTATATTTCCTTGTAAAGGCTTATCTCTGTGTTGTCGTTGTCAACAATAAGGGCAAATCCGGGTGCATTTTCCACAGTAACTCTTGCAAGAGTAAGCTTATCCGAGCTTATCATAAGAGGTGTATCTGTATTTCCTGCAAATATCATATTGCTGATATAAGTCTCGGTTGCGTCAGAGTCAACAGAAACATTTGTATAAACCGATCCATTACCTATAATACCAAAATATTCGGTGTTGGAGTCAGCTGTAACAACCTTGTTGCTGTAAGTGTCGGTTATATTGGACAAGTTTACAGTAATTCTCTTAGCACCCGAGTTAATAGCAGCATCGGCTACCTTAGAATCAGCCGCCATAACTTCAAGTCTCTCAACGCCCTCAAAGGCATTGTCGCCGAGTGATGTTATAAGGTTGTCAAGTGAAAATGCATTGTACTCTGTTGTGCCGTCAGCCTTTTCAACCAAGCCAAGTGAAGTACAACCCTTGAATGCACCCTCGCCTATTGATGTTACACCAAATGCGATAACTCTCTTAAGGTTTGTACAGCCTTCAAATGCATAATCGGGAATTTCTGTAACGTAGATGGGAAGAACAACAGTTTCGATTTCTGTGTTATTTCTGAATACGTTTGCATCAAATGATGTTGTCTTGTATGCAGAATATGAGCCGTCACCTGCATTCTTGTCAGAATAGTACTGAGGAATTACAACAGTGCCGTCAAAGTCTATTGTAGGCTCAAATGCACATACCTTTCCGTTGAGTGTTTCAAGTCCGGGTGTACCGCCTACCACACCTGCAATATACTCATTTACCTCAAAGGGAACTTTGAAGGTTACAAGTCCGTTTTCACAGTCGTTAAACTCTGAGGTTGATCTTGAGTAGTCAAGATAGTTGATAGTTTCATCTGCAATAACATTGTATGTATAGGTATAGTATGAGCATGTAGCAATATCGTAACCTACAACGCCGTAAACATGAACTGTACCAGCCTTCACAAGTCTGTAGTTTCCGATATCGGGACATTTAAGAGTAAATGACTCTGTTACTGCCTTGGATTCAAACTTTGTTGATACAATAGAGTTTGAATAACCTGTTTCATTGCTTGTTGTACCTGAAAGCGAATCAGTATTTGTTTCAGCGCCGCCAAGTGCATTTTTGATATTATACTTTGTAGTCTTTGAAATTTCAGATGCTATTGCAGCGGACACCTTTGTATCGCTACTTGTCTGTTCGCTTGTTGTATATCCTGTTTCGGAGTTCCATGAGCTGTTATTGCTTACAGTGGAATTGTAATACGAGGATGCACTGCTGTTTGTCTCTGTTCCAACAAAGCTTGACATGGAACTGTCAACATGGAAAGCATTATTATCTTTTCTTCCTGATGAAACCGTAGAATCGGCGGTAAAAGTTGTGGTATTCTTAACTCCTGCTTCTACATCTATTATTTCCACTGGGAAAGATATTCCGGCACTTAATTCGGTTTCGTTCTTAAATCCTGTTTTAAGTGTTGCATCTACATACTTTTCGGTGCTTTCATCATATGAAGAATTGATACCGTAAGAATCCTCTGTGGTAACTCTTGCAGATGAAGATGACGATGAGCCCGAGTCTACGCTGGTGTAAGACGAACCGCCCTCACTGTTACCAATGAAATATTCTCCGCCTACAACTCTGCCCTGAGAATCGGTTCTCTCCTCACTCTTCGCCTGTGCGTTAGTCTCTTCTGTTTCCGCTTCATAGAGTTCATTCCAATCCTTTGAAAGTGTCCATCCCGAGCTTCTTGTGGTTGCGTTTGCTACCATCTCGGTGACTTCTTTTGCTTCCTCCGATGTGAATGAAGAGGTATATGTATAGTCCTTTGTATAATCGAGGGGAGCGTTTGCAATAAACTTAATTTCATTGCCGTTTTCATCCTTGAGGGGTGCAAGAGGAACGTTATCAATGCGTCCGATGTCATAAACAAAGAGGAACTGCTTATTTATTTCATCCTCAATGATAATGGGAGCATCATACTTTGTATAGCTTGTAGCCTTGTTTCTGGTAGCTGTCCAGTTGGCACGAAGCTTAAGGTTTCCGGTTGTACCGGGCTTGATTTCATTTACGATGAATCCGTTGTCATCCGACCAGCCAACAAAGTCATAGCCGTATACAAGGTCATCACCCGTATCACTCTTATCGGGGTTAGTAATGGGAAGACCTACATCGACAGTGTACTTTGCAGAATTCTTGAGAGTTTCGCCGTTGTACACATAGTACACCGAAACGTCGGGAGTATCAAAGGTTACAGTATAAACTGTCTTTTCCCATTTTGCTGTAAGGTACAAATTGCCTGTATTACCTACGGGAATTTCATTCCAACGTTTTCCGTCATCATCATACCAACCGAGGAATTTGTAACCCGCAACAGAAAGGTTGGTAAGTACCAAACCGTCCTGCTTTGCATATTTTGCAGGGTTGGGATTGATTATGTTGAGAGATGCAAGGTAATCGTCTGTATCATCATAGTAATATGTGATATTATACTCATCCTTTGTCAATGCAGGAATTGGTTCCTGCTCCTTTATCCACTCACCGCAGACAGAGCATTTGATACCGTCACTGAGACCGTCCTTGCCATAATCGGGAGCGTATCCGGGTACCTTTACCTCGTTATGTCCGAGTGCTTCGGTTACAACATCACCGCAGACAGTACATGTCTGTGCCTGTGTACAGGTTGCCTCTGCACCGGGGGTGTGATTATCGTTTGTAGGAAGAATTGTGTTTATCTGTGATATTTCCTTAGTACCTGCCTCGTCGCTGTAAAGCTTACCGCAGAGAGTACAAGTCCAGTATGCAATGTTACCTGGTTCGGTACAAGTAGCCTCGACTCTGTCTGTCTTGACTAACGCATGGTCGCATTTGGGAGAGGAAGGCTTAAGAGTTATGTTGTATCCGTTGGGATTTGTTTTACAACCGTCTGAGATATACTGGCTGATATAAATAAGGTCAAGGGGATTCATTTTGCCGTCATCGTTTACATCGGCCGCAAGCTCATTGATTGTTACGTTATATCCGTTGGGATTAGTCTTGCATCCGTCAGAGATATACTGACTGAGCTTGATAAGGTCAAGAGGGTTAATAGCCTTATCCCCTGTTACGTCACCGGGGGTATACGATATTACCTGTACACCACCGTTTACACTTGCAATGTTTACAGGGTTGTATGTTGTATCAAATACATCGTTGCATGCAACACTAATATCGTTGAAATTAGATGTTACAGCATCCTCTGCAACCTTGAAGGTCAAGGTAAGTATTACTCCGTCAACGATGTCACTGACGTCACTTCCAAACCATACAAAATTACATCCGCTGACAAGCTGACTGGGCTTTGTCATTGTAAGGTCGGAAAAAGCCTTTCCGTTTGCACACCCGATAAGGGTAAGGTCATCATCGTATGTAAGTGTAAGCGTTGAACCGAGGATTCCCGGGTTATTCGTTATTTTAATATTTACAGTTACTTCCGCACCGGGCATTGCGTGAGTTGAATCAACTGTTACTGTGCACGCTGATACTGTTTCGGTTTCTGCGGCAAACACTGCCATGGGAACACAACCGATTATCATTATCAGTGATAAAACAAGCGATATTATTCTTTTCACTTTTCTTTATCTCCTTATTTCTTATTCAACTGTTATGCTACCGTTTACTATATCAAGAGTTATCGGATTGTATGCTGCATCATAGATTGAGCCGTCTTCGTATGTTAAGGTTATAGGATATGTTCCCGAAGCCGTATCGGAAACCTCAAATGTAAGCTTCAATACACTTCCGTCAACCACTTCTCCTGTTTCGCTTCCGTACCATACATAGTTACTTCCGCTTTCATGGTTGCTGGGCTTCTGATATGTAAGTGCTGAAAGTGCATCTCCGTTTGCACTGCCTGTAAGGGTGAGTGCTGTGTCGTCAAAGCTTACTGTGAGAACCATTCCAAGGATTCCGGGGTTCTTTGCAACATCTATTGTAAGCTCAATAGGCTCCCCTGCGTTTGCGGTAACGTTGCTAACTACAAATGTAGGCTCTGTATACTCTGTTGTAATCTCTTCATACTGTGCTGTTACAACGATGTCCGCTGTTATATTACTGAAATCTGTATCCCAGCCTGTGAAGGTATAGCCCGCTCTTGTGGGGTCTGCGGGTGCTGTTGCGGCTTCTCCCTTTGCAACGCTCTGGGTAGAGATAACATCACCGTTGTAATCCTTGAAGATTACGTTGTACTTTGTAACCTTTGCAAAGTGGATATTTGCACCTGTAAGGGCTGTGTTACCTGTTGCGTTTATGTCAATCTCATTCCACTCTTCTTCTGTGCCTTCGAAGTAAACATCTGTGAGCTCATCACAGTTGTTGAATGCACGTCTGCCTATCTCCTCGATAGTTGCGGGAAGGGTTATACTTGTTATTGCTTCACCCGAAAAAGCATTTGAATCAATGGAGGTAAGTGTATCGCCGTTATAGGTTGCGGGAACTATAACATCTGTGTCTTCGCAGTCGCCCATGCTGATAAGGCAGCATGTTCCGTCTCCGTTGCTCTCGATTTCAAGTCCCACGGAGGTCTTCTTATATGTAGCTGTATATGTTGTATTCTTTGCAGGTACAGTTACGGTGCAATTTGCTGCCGAAGCTACTGCATTTCCGTCACCGTCTACCCATCCCGAGAAAGGAACTCCGTTTTCATCCTCTGTGGGAGCTGTAAGTGTTACACTGTCGCCTTCAAGATAGAGTCCCCAGTCACATCCGTCATTTATTGTTCCACCCACTGTCTTTATCTCATAAAAGGGGGCTGTTACAAGGCGGTCTGTGTTATACTCCATATAAATCTGAGTTGATGCGCCGTATTCAAGCATTTCAACGAGCACATTTTTGAGGTTTTCGTCCTCTGTGGCTGTGCCTGTTTTACCAAGCTTGTTGTAAGCATATTTGAGTATGCTATACTTTACAACGTCGCTGTAATACTCTGTATCGCCTATCTTTGTATATGTTCTTGCGTATACAGCCTTTTCCATATCCTTTACTGCGATATCGCAATAGTCATACACCTTATATGTTTTGCCGCTTATCTCCTGTGTTCCTACCGTAGTAAGCTCTTTTGTCTGTGTACCGTAGGTATACTCACTTTGAGGGGCATCCCATACAAGCAATGTTGTAGTCGCACTGCTGTCACTTGTTACAGCGTACTTTATACAAACATTGTCACGAAGGGAAAGGTTGCACATATCAATGCTGAGGGTAGGCTCTGCATTTGCAAAAACCATAACACCTGCAAGCAAGGACAGTACAACTAATGTAAGTGCGATTTTAGTAATTGTTTTCATTGTCGTCTCTCCTTTTTTATTATCAGTACAAAAGCTCGTCCCACTCAAGCTGGTCATCGTCATTATCTGTGGATGTATTTATTACATCCTCATCGTCAAACTCAACCACGTCAAGCTCGGGCTTCTTGTATTCTTCTTTAAATGTGTTTTCCTGGGTTGACATATATATTACCTCCTTATTATTTACATAAAACACCGAATTGTTTTCCGCTTTTTTATTGTTCAGCACTGTTCCGTCAGCCTTTTTGGACACTGTTACAAAGGTTCCGCTTGGTATATCCTTCACCTTGACATCATCTGCCAGGATAACAAGGTCTACATTTTCAGCTCCCTTCAAAGAGAGCTCAACTCCATTTGACACCACCGTCACGGTTCCCGAAAATCCTTTTTCTACTGTAACGTTAGAAAACACAAGAGACACTGCATCGGCATTCTCCTTCAGTTCGTTTGAATTGTAATTTGCTACAATTCTGTCAATGAGAGTTACGACGCTTGCTCTTGTAATACTTGCCTTTGGAGCTACGGTGTTTTCGGTTACACCCCTGATATACCCTCGGTTCACAAGGGCATTCATGCTCCCCTTTGACCAATCGGAGATACTTGATGAATCCGCAAAGCTTTTATTCAGCTTTTTTTCGGGTATGATACCAAGTGCTCTGACTGTCATTGTGCAGAACATTTCACGGCTTACGTACTGATTCGGATTCATTTTACCGTTATCACCGTTCAATATCCCCGCACACACGCATTTTGATATTACATCATAGTACCAATCGCTTTCCTTTACGTCGGAAAACTGTGATATATCTGCTTTTTCTTCCAGTTTTAAGAGCCTTGCAAATATTGCGGCGGCTTCTGCTCTTGTCATATTCCCGTCAGGGTCAAACAAATTGTTACCCTTACCGTTTATCAGTCCGTTGCCGCTCCATTCCTCTATTGATTCCTTTGCCCAGTGTCCTCCCGTATCGTCGTAGGCATGGGCGAATACAGTCATAAGAAGTAAAACCAGCAAAAAAACAGTGTAACGTAAAATTTTTTTCATACCTTCCACCTCTAACAAATATTCACCTTATAGTAACATATGACATCTCGTTTGTATGCATTGCATTTGCAATGCATACAAAATATACTTCAATATATATAATTGTATTGCGGAGGTGATTAAATGAAAAAATTCAAAATACCTTCGGTGCCGCCTACCACAAATAAGTGTATAAGATTTCCAAACAATGTAATTTGTGAAGTAGAGTCGGTTATTGAAGGAACAAATTGCACCTTCACAGCATTTGTAGTAGAAGCGGTGAAAGTTGCACTTGAAAACATATGCGAAGAAGAGGATACCGCAAAAAGCAAAAAGATTTCCACTGATTCAGAATATATTGATACATAAAAAAAGCACCCTTTCGGGTGCTTTTTGTGTATTGAGAAGGTTTTTGGATCATACCTCTTTATACTCATACATTTTAGTGGGAAATAACATCTCTATGTTTTTAGAATTTTTGTAATGAACTATGTAATAATCGTCTCCCATTGATGCAAGCTGATACTCGGTACTGTTTACCAGATACGCATTAAAGCCTTCGAAATGCAAATATCCTTCTATCCTTGGAATGCGTCTTCTGTCTCTGATTGAAACACTGTCGGATTTATATTGCAATCTTTCAACAACTATATTGAACTCGCTTTCTCTAAGCATATTTTTTTGTTTGATGCTTTTATAAAGCTTAGTGAATGCAATTATTGTAGGTGTAGCACTACCTCCCCCTAAAATAATGCAACATATCCACTTCATTAGTATGTTTCCTACCGTTACAAAAGCTAAATAAACCGTCCACGATAAAGCAAACAGAAGAATAACCGATGCAATAATGTTAATACACCATGTACGGATATTAGTGCGATTCTCTTTTATGAGCTCTTTTTCTATTGATTCACGGGTTAAAATATTTTTTGTATATTTTTCTGTCATATTACACCAATCTGTTTAAAAATGAGTCCTATGCAAGGACTCATTTTTAAACATGTTATTTTTTATTATATAGGAAATTGCATCGCAATTTGCATATAACAAATAAAGTCTACCCATAAAATTTGTGAGCGTTAGCGAACATTAGTTGCCGAAGGCGACTTTTTTATTCTTCCGAAGTTGTCTCAGCTACAGGCTCGCTCTGCTCTGCCTTGCTACCAAGTATTGAAGGAAGTGACATTCCCGACATTGCGAAAACTTCATCAAGAGGAGGAACAGACTTCATCATACCGGAGATAAAGTTGGCTGTGGAGGTCTTACCGTCCTTACCTTCTCCGCTGTCCCAAACCGTTACCTTATCAATCTTAATGTTCTTGATAGCATCAACCTGAACCTTCATAAGCTCTTCAAGCTTATCTGCAATAAGGAGCTTGAGTGCGGCATCGGGATTTCCGCCTGCAGATTTAACGATTTCAGCAAAACCTGCCGCCTGCTTGCGAAGGATTTCTTCTACACCTCGTGCTTCAGCTTCCATCTTTGCATATATTGCATCGGCTTCACCCTTTGCAAGTCTGCGCATTTCTTCAGCCTTTGCTTCGGCTTCAAGCTCTATCTCTCTCTTTCTTGCCTCTGCCTTAACGATTATGTCGGCTTCAAGAGTTGCCTGCTCCTTGGAGCGTCTTGCTTCTTCTGCAGCCTGCTCTGCAGCATAGGATTCTTCGAGAGCCTTCGCTGCCTGAATTTTTTCGGCTGTGGTTGCTATCTTGAGAGCTTCTGCTTCCTTTTCTTTGAGAGCCGCCTCCGACATAGCAATCTTCATTTTGGACTCGTTTTCACCCTGAATAGCGATTGAATCTGCTTCGGCAACCTTGATTCTCTGCTCCATCTGAGCATTAGCTTCACCGATTGAGCCGTAACGCTCCTGCTCGGCAACGCTCTTTTTAGCGTCGTTGATTGCCTTTGCGGCAGCTTCTCTACCAAGTGCTGTAATGTATCCGGATTCGTCGCTTATGTCGGTTACGTTAACGTTTATGAGACGAAGACCAATCTTTTTAAGCTCTGTCTCAACGTTGTTGCTGACAGCGGCAAGGAACTTATCGCGGTCGGTGTTGATTTCCTCGATATCCATTGTAGCAATTATCAAACGAAGCTGACCGAAAATAATATCCTTTGAAAGCTCCTGAATCTCATTGAGCTGAAGACCGAGAAGTCTTTCTGCCGCATTCTGCATAACACCGGGTTCGGTTGAAATACCGACAGTAAATCTTGAGGGAACGTCTATTCGGATGTTCTGACGTGAAAGTGCGTTTTTAAGGTCTACCTGAATTGAAATAGGAGTCAGGTCAAGGTAGGCATATGACTGGAACACGGGAACTACGAATTCCGCACCACCGTGGATACATTTCGCGCTTCTGTTTGTGCCGTCCTTGTTTTTGCCGATTGAACCGTAAATTACCATAATTTTGTCAGAGGGACATTTTTTGTACCTTGAACATACCCAGGCAATAAACGATACCAATACTAAAAAGACTACCGAGATTAAAATGATAACTTGAGGTTGCATAATTTTTCTCCTTTATATATTTATTTTTTTATTTTCTTTTTACAACAAGTGTTGTTTCACCGCTGAGTCCCGTAACGATGACCTCCGCACCCGTGGTTATAGGCTCTTCTTCGTCTGTTACGGCACTTATTTCGGAATATGTGCTTTGAAAGAGTATCTGTATCTTTCCCTCGCCGCTTCTTTTGGGAGGTACCGTGAGATAAACCTTTCCCGACCGTCCCACCGCATTGCGATTATCAATGTTTCCGTCGCTTCGAAGCTTCATCACAGCTCTCAACAGATAAGCCAGCAAAAACATTATAAGGAAACCGCTTGCCGCCGCAATAAGTGCGGTGATAGACAGAGCCACGCCCGAGGAATCAAGTACTATACCAACCCAGCCGAATACCACAAGGAAAGCAACAATTCCTCGTACAGTGAATATTCGAAGTCCGTCAAGACCGTTTATGTCGGCTGAAACATCATCGATATCTGGGTCTAAATCAACCTCCGCACCGTCGGTCACATCGCCGTCAGAATCAAAGCCCATCAGCATTGATACTGTTTGTATTATAAGTAAAAGTGTTGAAGGAAATGCAATGCAGGAAAAAATTTGTGAAGCAAGGCTCAAAGAGTTCCACCAGTCAATTATAAACATATCACCATCTCCTATCCGTTATTGTAATGCCGAAAGTGTTTCTTCGGCGTGCTTTCGAAGAAGCGAAGCACAGTGTGCAAAATACATTGTTACAAGTATTTTTATAAGCTGTGCCCTTCCTCCGGGTATCTTTTCAAGATATTCGGAGGTCACTGCCTCGGCTGCTTTGTGAATTGATTTTTCGTCATAAAGTATCAAGCTTTTATCACTTAACATATCTACGTACATATGATATAGCTCGTTGTTTTTTATGAGATTGTCAAGCTCACTGTCTGTGGGACCTTCAAGAATCTTTATTAGTGAGCATATTTTATCTATCTGCAGGCTTTCCTTCAGCATATTGATAATAATGATGCCCGCAAACTGTTCACGTGAGTACAGTCTGTTTTTCGGTGAAGTAATAAACCCACGCTTTACCCAATTCTGTATAATGTAAGGTTCAAGTCCGGTCATAACAGACACCTGGGAGAGCGTTATCCCTCCTGCGGCAAATATTCCGTCAAAAAGCATTTTTGATGAGCCTTTTGTTATTTCAGAAACTTCAACTGTCGTCCCCGGAAATGTTGTCATCACTGTCACCTCCTTTGCTACGATATGATTATACCATACGGTCACGTGATTGTCAATAGGTGTTAGGTGATTTTTTTAAAAATTTACTGTATTAGTTTATATTCGCTCTCTGACGTTAGGCGCAAAAAAAGTCCGTGACCGAAGTCACAGACTTTTTTGTAATTACTTTACAAGTTCGATGATTGCCATTTCAGCAGCGTCACCGCGTCTGGGTCCTTTACGAAGGATTCTTGTATAACCACCGTTTCTCTCAGCATATGCAGGAGCGATTTCGTTGAAAAGCTTAGTTACAACGTCCTCTTTTGTGATAAATGCAAGAGCCTGTCTTCTGGATGCCAGTGTATTTGTCTTGCCAAGAGTAATCATTTTTTCAGCAAGGCTTCTTACTTCCTTTGCTCTTGTCAAGGTTGTTTCTATTGATCCGTTTTCCAAAAGGTATGTTGTCATGCCTCTGAGCATTGCCATTCTTTGGTCGGTTGTACGACCTAACTTTCTTGTTCCCGGCATTTTGTGTTCCTCCTTTACTCAGTATTACAAACGATGTGCGCCTTCTTATTCGTCTTCCTTCTTGAGAGAAAGTCCCATAGACTCAAGCTTCTGGATTACTTCCTCAAGTGACTTCTTACCAAGATTACGCACCTTGATCATTTCGTCTTGTGTACGGTTGGTCAGATCGCCTACTGTATCTATACCTGCTCTCTTCAAGCAGTTGAAAGAACGAACTGACAAGTCAAGCTCCTCAATGGTCATCTCCAATTGTATCTTCTTGACGACTTCATCACCGTCTACCATGCCTACTGTGGGAGCGTTTGCGCTGTCCGAAAGGTTGATAAACAGTTCAAGATGATCGTTGAGAATCTTGGCGGCAATTGAAACTGCTTCCTTCGCCGTCAAAGTACCGTCGGTCTGCACTTCAAGAGTGAGCTTGTCAAAATCAATACTGTTACCTACACGGGCGGGTGTTACAATGTAATTTGCATTGTAAACCGGTGTGTAAATGGAATCAGTATAAATAATGCCGATAGTACCGGGGCCATTCTGCTTGTTCTTATCCGAGCTAACATATCCTCTGCCCTGGTCGAATGTAAGCTCCATGTAGAACTTAGCATCCTCGGAGAGAGTAGCGATGTGATGGTCGGGATTGATTATCTCAATGTCGGAGTCGGTCTTTATATCACCGGCTGTAACCTCACCCTCGCCTGTCATGTCGATAATTACTGTCTTGGGACAGTCGCAGAAAAGCTTTGCTGTGATACCCTTGACATTCAAGATGATTTCGGTAACGTCTTCCTTAACTCCGGGTACTGTTGAGATTTCGTGCAAAACGCCGTCAATCTTCACACAGGTTACAGCAACACCCGGAAGAGAGCTCATAAGCACTCTGCGTAAGGAGTTACCTAAGGTTATACCAAATCCTCTTTCAAGGGGTTCAATTTCAAATTTACCATATGATCCGTTATCGCTTAATTCAACGGTCTCTATACTCGGTCTCTTAAATTCTATCATCATTTTCCTCCTCGTTATTTAGTTTAATAAACTACACACTTTGCTTTATGCCACACAATGAGTTGTACGACATAAACAAAAGTATCGGGCTCTTTGATGATATCTCTTATTTTGAGTACAACTCGACGATAAGGTTTTCCTGAATCTCGAAGTCAACGTCTTCTCTTGCGGGAAGAGCAACAACCTTAGCTGTAAGGTTCTGCTTGTCAACATCAAGCCACTGAGGATTCTTCTTATTGTCAATATTTTCTACGAGTGACTTAAACTTAGGAAGAGACTTGCTTGTATCCTTAACTGCAATCTCGTCACCGAGCTTTACAAGCTGTGAAGGAATGTTAGCCTTTCCACCGTTAAGTGTGAAGTGACCGTGACGAACGAGCTGTCTTGCATCTCTTCTGCTTTCTGCAAGGCCCATTCTGTAAACTACGTTATCGAGTCTTCTCTCGATGAGCTTAAGAAGGTTTTCACCTGTCATACCCTCTGCTGCGTCAGCCTTTACGAAGTAGTTCTTGAACTGCTTCTCAAGTACGCCGTAGTATCTCTTTGCCTTCTGCTTCTCACGAAGCTGGAGACCGTAGTTCTTCATCATTCCTCTGCGGGCTGCACCGTGCTGTCCGGGAACTGTGCTTCTTCTAACGATAGCGCACTTGTCCGAGAAACATCTGTCTCCCTTAAGGAACATTTTTACGCCTTCTCTGCGACACTGTCTGCATGAAGGTCCTGTATACTTTGCCATATCCTTTCCTCCTTACTCAAATTATACACGTCTTCTCTTGGGAGGACGGCATCCGTTGTGCGGAATAGGTGTTACGTCTTTGATGAGAGTAATGTCAAGTCCTGCTGTCTGAAGAGCTCTGATTGCAGATTCTCTTCCCTGACCGGGGCCCTTAACAAATACTTCAACTGTCTTGAGTCCGTGCTCCATTGCTGCTCTTGCTGCCTGTTCTGCTGCCATCTGAGCTGCAAAGGGTGTTGACTTCTTAGAGCCCTTGAAACCGAGCTCGCCGGCTGATGCCCATGAAAGAGCATTTCCGTCTACGTCTGTAAGAGTAACGATTGTGTTATTGTATGTGGAGCAGATATGTGCCGCGCCCTTTTCAATGTTCTTTCTCTCACGACGTCTCTTTACAGTCTTTTTAGCCTGTACTTTAGCTGCCATTTAACTTGTCACTCCTTACTTCTTCTTATTTGCAATTGTCTTCTTGGGACCCTTGCGTGTTCTTGCGTTGGTCTTAGTTCTCTGACCTCTTACGGGAAGACCCTTGCGATGACGGATACCTCTGTAGCATCCGATATCTGTCATTGTCTTGATGTCGTAAGCGATCTTTCTTCTAAGGTCACCTTCTACTACATACTCGTTTTCAATCTCTTCACGAAGCTTTGCAAGTTCGTCGTCTGTGAGATCCTTTACACGAGTGTCGGGATTGATGCCTGTAGCTTCGAGTATTTTGTTGGAAGCTGTTCTGCCGATACCGAAAATGTATGTCAAACCGATTTCGACACGCTTCTCGTTAGGAATATCTACGCCTGCTATACGAGCCATTTATTGCACCTCCAATCAGCCTTGCTTCTGCTTATGCTTGGGATTCTCGCATATAACCATTACAACGCCTTTTCTTCTGATAATCTTACACTTCTCGCAAATTTTTTTTACAGAAGGCTTAACTTTCATATCAGTAACCTCCATTGTGTTATGATTTTAGTTTTATATGTGTTTTAAGAATTACAGTCTTCTTGTAATTCTGCCCTTTGTGGTATCGTAAACCGATATATCTACCAGCACACGGTCACCGGGGACTATCTTAATATAGTTCATTCTCATCTTGCCTGAAATGTGAGCAAGAATTACGAGATCGTTTTGAAGCTTTACTCTGAAACATGCGTTGGGAAGAGTTTCCACAACCAGTCCTTCAAACTCCATTACGTCATCTTTTGCCAAGGTTTTTCCCTCCTATGTCGAATGTTTCAAACTGTTTCGTTCAGACTTTCTTTAATGCTGCGATACAGCATTTTGTTTGTCAGCTTTCCGGATTCAAGCAGAGCCTTTGGCCCTTCTTGAAGACTTATTCCGAGCTGTTTTACGTGCTTTTCCTTTTTGTGCTTGGGCTTTTCGATTCTTCGCTTTCTTCCGTCTGCAAGAACAAGATATTCATCCGTGCTTCCGATTACAGCGAAAACCGTTTCAGCATCTCTGCCGCAGCAGGATACAACAAGCATTCCTGTTTCAAGCATTTTATACCTCGGTTAAAATCTCAATACCACTGTCTGTTATAACAACAGTATTTTCATAGTGTGCGGCAAGAGAGCCGTCACATGTTACAACCGTCCAGTCATTGTCAAGAGTTCTTACTTTGTAATCTCCCTGACAAACCATAGGTTCTATTGCTACTGTCATTCCTTTGTAGAGACGTGGTCCGCGTCCTGCTCTGCCGTAATTCGGAACATCGGGCTCTTCGTGCAGGTGTTCACCCACACCGTGTCCGATATAATCCCTTACTACGGAATAACCGTTTTCTTCAACGAAGCTTTGTATTCCAAAGCCGATATCTCCGACTCTTGAACCGTCCTTGATATTCTTTACGCCTTCAAAGAAGCTCTGCCTTGTGATTTCAATAAGCCTTGCGGCTTCATCCGAAATATCACCTACGGGAAATGTGTCAGCGCAGTCTCCGTGGAAGCCGAGGTAATATGCCCCAACATCCACCTTGACAATATCGCCTTCAATCAAAGTCCTGCTTCCGGGTATACCGTGAATCACCTCATCGTTTACGCTTATGCAAGCAGATGCGGGGAAGCCGTTATAATTGAGGAAGGAAGGCTTTGCTCCGTTTTGTTCTATAAAGCTTCTGATTTTGCGGTCAAGCTCAAGAGTGGTAATACCCGGTCTTATAAGCTCTCCCGCAAGTTTTCTGGCGCCTGCGGTTATTTTGCACGCTTCGCGCATTTTGTCAATATCTTTTTGTGTCTTGATATTAATCATTTCAATTCCAAAGCTTTTAATGTTAGTGCCGTAGTGTCAGCAAGTTCTTCCTGACCTTCTACATCGCACAATATGCCACGATTTCTGTAAAACTCTTCAAGAGGTGCGGTCTGTGAATGGTAGACCTCAAGTCTGTTGAGTATTGTTTCGGGCTTGTCATCTGAACGCTGTGTAAGCTCTTTGCCGCAATTGCTGCAGTGTACACCGTCCTTTGAAGGATTGTATACTACATGGTAGGTTGCACCGCAACCGGCACATGAACGTCTGCCCGCAAGTCTTTCCACGATTTTTTCATCGGGAACAAAGATGTTAACTACCTTATCGATAGTGATGTTCATCTTGTCAAGAGCTTCAGCCTGTGCTATCGTTCTGGGGAAACCGTCAAGAATGTATCCGTTTTTACAGTCATCCTGTGAAAGGCGGTCTGTAAGGATATCTATAACGAGTTCATCGGGAACGAGCTGTCCTTTTTCGATATAGGACTGTGCCGAAACACCAAGAGGAGTTTTGTTTTTGATTGCTTCCCTTAAAATAACACCGGTAGAGATTGTGGGAATCCCTGCTTTTTGTGCAACGATTTCCGCCTGTGTTCCCTTACCTGCGCCGGGGGCACCCAAAAATATTATTTTCATATAATATCCTTTCTGTGAGTCGGACGTTTATTAGTTAAGGAATCCCGAATAGTTACGCATCATAAGCTGGCTCTCAAGATCTCTTGTTGTCTCAAGTGCAACGCCGACAACGATAAGGATGGATGTACCACCGAATGCGATGCCGCTTACACCGGGGATAAGAGAGAGAAGCATGGGAAGCATAGCAATCAAACCAAGGAAGATAGCACCGATGAGAGTTATACGGCTAAGAATCTTAGAGATATACTCTGCAGTGGGCTTACCGGGGCGGATACCAAGTACCATACCGCCGTTGTTCTTGATATTGTTTGCAACTTCAACGGGATTAAATGAGATAGCCAAATAGAAATATGCGAATGCGATAATGAGTATAAAGAGCAATATCGCATAGAATATTTCATTGGTGAAGAAGTTCAAGATTGACTTGAATATTCCGTCACCGGGCTTGAATATAAGGTCAAGAGTTGAGGGGATAGAAACTATCGACTGAGCGAAGATGATGGGCATAACGCCTGACATATTCAGCTTAATGGGAAGTGATGAGTTCTGTCCGCCATACATCTTTCTTCCTACAACCTTCTTAGCGTACTGTACAGGAATTCTTCTTTCTGATTCTGTAACAAATACGATGAAGCCTACAACAGCAACAACAACGATTGCTGTGATAACAGCCGCAATTATGATCCAAAGAACTGAACGTCCCTCGGGAGCAACGATACCCCAAATCATTACGGGGAAGCTTGCGATGATGTTTGCGAAGAGTATCATTGAGATACCGTTTCCGATACCGTGCTCATTGATCTTTTCAGCAAGCCACATAACAAGTGCTGCACCGGCTGTGTATGTCGAAACGATTACAAGACCTGCGAAAAAGCCTGTGTCAGTAAGAGCACCAACCGACTTAACCCATACATAGTAACCGTACGCTGTGATAACGGCAAGAATTACTGTTCCGATTCTTGTCCATGATTCAATCTTTCTTCTGCCCTCGTCACCTTCTTTAGCAATACGCTCAAGTGCAGGAATTGCGATTGTCAAAAGCTGCATAATGATCTGTGCTGTGATATAAGGTGAAACTGAAAGAGCGAAAACTGTACCCTGTGAGAACGCCTGACCTGAAAGGATATTCAGGTACTGGAAGAAGGATGCACCTTCAAATGCCTCACTGAGTGCTAATGAATTAAAATAAGGTACAGGGATAACGCAACCTAAACGGAAGATAATCAAGATAAACGCTGTAAAGAGAAGCTTTTTTCTAAGCTCTGCAACTTTCCATGCATTTTTGAGTGTCTTTAACATTTAGATCACCTCTGCTTTTCCGCCTGCGGCTTCAATTTTCTCTTTAGCTGCAGCAGAAAAAACAGTTGCTTTTACTGTAACTTTTTTCGTAAGTTCTCCACCGCCGAGAATTTTAAGACCGTCATATGCCTTCTTGATAACCTTATTTTCAAGGAGAGTCTCGATAGAAACAACGTCACCGTCATTATACTTATCAAGGTCACCTACATTGATTATTGCATATTTTGTAGCAAATTTGCTATTGTCAAAACCTCTCTTAGGAAGTCTTCTGTACGCAGGAATCTGACCGCCTTCAAATCCGGGTCTTACTCCTCCGCCGGAGCGCGCATTCTGTCCTTTGTGTCCCTTTCCGGCGGTTTTACCATTACCGGAACCGGCACCTCTGCCCTTGCGCCATGCGGGAGTAGCAGAACCGGGAGCGGGTGAAAGTTCATGAAGCTTCATACTTTTCCTCCTTTGCTTTATGAAATTTGTTTGTTAATCAGCCTGTTCAACCTTTACAAGATGCTTTATTACAAATATCTTGCCCTGCAAAGCCGGAGAGTCTTCAAGTACTTTAAAGTCTCCGATTTTCTTCAATCCGAGAGAACCGGCAGTTTTAACCTGTTTGTCAAGTCTGCCTATGAGACTCTTTACAAGTGTAATCTTTACCATTGTTTTTCTCCTTATTTCAGAATTTCTTCGGGCGTCTTATCTCTGATAACTGCAACCTGTTCTACAGTTCTCAAGTTTCTAAGACCTTCAAATGTAGCCTTTACAACGTTTGTGGGATTGTTGGATCTGAGACACTTTGCTCTTACGTCCTTGATACCAACCATCTCAATAACGCTTCTTACCTTACCGCCGGCGATAACACCGGTACCGGGTGCGGCGGGCTTAAGAAGAACTCTGCCTGCTCCGAACTCACCTATGATTTCGTGAGGAATTGATGTTCCCTTAAGTGAAACCTCGATAATGTTCTTCTTGGCGTCTTCTATTCCCTTTCTTACAGCCTCGGGACGCTCTGCAGCCTTACCAAGACCGTAACCTACGTGACCGTTTTCGTCTCCTACTACAACAAGAGCTGTGAACTTTCTTACACGACCGCCCTTAACTGTCTTGGAAACGCTCTTTACATCAACAACGACTTCTTTGAGGTCGAGTGTTGCAGGATCTATTTTACGAGCCATGAATGTAACCGTTCCTTTCTTACAATTAGAATTTCAAGCCGCCTTCACGTGCAGCTTCAGCAAGTGCCTGTACTCTTCCGTGATATACGTAACCGCCACGGTCAAATACTACTTCTGTAATGCCACGCTCAAGGGCTCTCTTTGCGATCATTGTTCCTACAGCCTTAGCTGCATCTTTGTTTCCGCCGTATCCTTCAAATTCTTTTTCAAGAGTTGAAGCAGAAAGAAGTGTTACGCCGTTTTCGTCGTCAATAATCTGTGCGTAGATGTTAGCATTTGAACGGAAAACGTCAAGACGGGGTCTTGCAGCTGTTCCGGAAATCTTAGCACGGATTCTCTTATGTCTTCTAAGACGCTGTTTGTTTGTATCGACTTTACTAAACATTTATTTCCACTCCTTTCCTTATTTACCAGCCTTACCGGCCTTGTGACGGATAACCTCATCCGCATACTTGATACCCTTACCATGATAAGGTTCGGGAGGTCTTTTGCCTCTGATTTCAGCAGCAACCTGTCCTACAAGCTGCTTGTCAGCACCGGAGATAACGAGCTGGTTGGGAGTAGGACACTCAATCTTGATACCTGCGGGTGCATCATACTTTACATCGTGTGAGAAACCGAGGTTCATAACGAGTGTGTTACCGTTCATCTGAGCTCTGTATCCGCCTTCACTGATTTCAAGAGTCTTTGAGTAACCGTTTGTTACACCGTTAACCATGTTGGCAATAAGTGTACGGGTAAGACCGTGAAGAGATCTGTTGAGTTTTTCGTCGTTGGGACGAGATACCTTGACTTCAGCATCTGTGATATCAAGGATCATGTTGCTGTGTACAGCCTGAGAAAGCTTTCCTTTAGGTCCTTCAACAGTGATAACACCTGCATTGAAGGCTACCTTAACACCGGCGGGAATAGCGATTGGCTGCTTACCAATTCTTGACATACTATTTCCTCCTTACCAAACGAAAGCGAGCACTTCGCCGCCAACGTTTTCTTTTCTTGCTTTCTTGTCTGTCATAATTCCCTTAGGTGTTGAGATGATGGCAACGCCAAGACCTCTCATAACACTGGGGATGTCCTCGCAGCTTGAATAGATACGAAGACCGGGCTTTGACACACGGCGAAGACCAGAAATGATTCTTGTCTTACCGGGGCCATACTTGAGTGTTACCTTGATAACACCCTGCTTGTTGTCGTCGATAACTGTGTAGCTCTTGATGTAGCCTTCTTCGAGAAGAATCTCGGCGATAGCCTTCTTAACATTTGAGCAAGGAATATCGACAGTTTCGTGCTTTGCTGAGTTTGCGTTTCTTATTCTTGTAAGCATATCAGCAATTGCGTCTGTGATTTGCATGTTTTTTCCTCCTATTAGCAATCAGTTTGTTACTTGGCCTTTTGCCTTTCGCACTTAATATGCTCTAACCCATTCTTTCGAATGGATACGGCTATTACTTTACCAGCTTGCCTTTCTTACGCCGGGGATTTCACCCTTGTAAGCAAGTTCTCTGAAGCAGATACGGCAAATTCCGTACTTACGAAGATAAGCATGAGGTCTTCCGCAGATCTTGCATCTGGTGTATTCTCTTGTGGAGAACTTCTGCTTTCTCTGCTGCTTGATGATCATTGACTTCTTAGCCATTTACTTATCCTCCTTACTTCTGAAAAGGGGCGCCCATCAGAGCAAGGAAATCACGTGCTTCCTCGTCTGTTGTTGAACTTGTAACAAATACAATGTCCATGCCTCTTATCTTATCGATTTTTTCATATTCAATTTCAGGGAATATGAGCTGCTCTTTGAGTCCGAGTGTATAATTTCCTCTTCCGTCGAAACCGTTAGGATTGATACCCTTGAAGTCACGTACTCTGGGAAGTGCAAGATTGAAGAGTCTGTCAATAAACTCATACATTCTTTCGCCTCTGAGTGTAACCTTTGCACCAATCTTTGTTCCCTGACGGAGCTTGAAGTTAGCAACCGACTTCTTTGCGATGGTAGGAACAGCCTTCTGGCCTGTAATTGCACCGAGGTCTTCGATAACGCTGTCGATAATCTTAGCGTTGTCCTTTGCCTCGCCTGCACCTACGTTGATAACTACCTTCTCAAGCTTCGGAATCTGCATAACGCTCTTATAGTTATACTTCTTCATCAATGCGGGAGCAACTTCGTTCTTATAAACTTCTGCAAGTCTTGCCATACTATTTGTCCTCCCTCATTATAATGTCTCGCCGCATTTTGCACAAACGCGGACCGACTTACCGTTATCAAGTTTCTTGTTCTGTACTCTTACACCCTTACCGCACTTGCTGCAGTAAAGCTGTACCTTTGAAGCATACATAGCTCCCTCAACCTTGACGATGCTTCCTGCTTCACCCTGACGGCGAGGCTTAACGTGCTTTGTCACGATGTTAGCACCTTCAACGATTACCTTGTTTTCCTTGGGAGAAACTTCAAGTACCTTACCCTTTGTTCCCTTTGAGTTACCGGAAACAACGATTACGGTATCATCTTTTCTTACATGAATCTTATTCATT
Source organism: Oscillospiraceae bacterium (assembly GCA_015064635.1). Taxonomy (GTDB): domain Bacteria; phylum Bacillota; class Clostridia; order Oscillospirales; family SIG627; genus RGIG6353. The sequence continues at coordinate 24,681 of SVRV01000003.1, read as the reverse complement.
TCTTTACCCCCATTAAAGTACTTCAGGTGCCAAGGACAAAATCTTCATAAAGTCCTTTTCACGAAGTTCTCTTGCTACCGGGCCAAAGATACGAGTACCCTTAGGTGTCTTATCTTCCTTAATTACTACTGCTGCGTTTTCATCAAATTTGATGTAAGAACCGTCATTTCTTCTGATTCCCTTAACGCTGCGGACGATAACAGCCTTAACTACTTCGCCCTTCTTTACTGCACCGCCCGGAGCAGCTTTTTTAACAGATGCGACTACAATGTCGCCGATGTTGGCATAACGTCTGCCTGTACCGCCAAGCACACGGATGCACATCAATTCTTTAGCACCGCTGTTGTCAGCGACTTTCATAAGTGTTTGTGTCTGTATCACTGTGTGTATCCTCCTTTGGCTTACTTAGCTTTCTCAATGATTTCAACGAGACGCCAGTTCTTATCCTTGGAAAGAGGTCTTGTCTCCATGATAAGCACCTTATCGCCTACGCGACATTCATTATTTTCGTCATGAGCTTTGAATTTTACGGTTCTTCTTACTATCTTATTGTAAAGAGAATGTTTTACACTTGTTTCGATTGCAACTACGATGGTCTTGTCCATCTTGTCTGATACAACCTTACCAACACGTGTTTTTCTGAGTGTTCTTGTATTTTCCATTTTCTATTCTCCTTCCCGCTTAATTCTGCTTGCCTTCAGCAAGTTCTTTCTCTCTGATAGCTGTGAGGATTCTTGCGATATCCTTCTTTGTCTCAACTATCTTCTGAGGATTATCAAGCTGATTGATTGCATGCTGGAAGCGGAGATGTAAGAGTGCATCCTTCTTTGAACGAAGTTCTACATTAAGCTCTTCGGTAGTCTTTTCTCTTATTTCAGTAATTTTCATTCTGCTACCTCCTCAGCTTCTTTCTTTATAAACTTACACTTGATGGGGAGCTTGTGACTTGCAAGTCTCATAGCTTCCTTTGCAACTTCCTCGGAGATACCGTCCATTTCGAAAAGTATTCTTCCGGGCTTAACTACTGCTACCCAGTACTCAGGTGAACCTTTACCGGAACCCATTCGAGTTTCAGCAGGCTTTTCTGTTACGGGCTTATCGGGGAATATCTTGATCCATACATTACCGCCACGCTTTGTGTAACGTGTCATCGCAATACGGGCTGCCTCAATCTGGTTTGAGGTGATCCATGCGGGCTCTTCAGCCACAAGACCGTACTGACCGTATGCAAGTACGTTTCCGCGGTATGCACGACCCTTAAGTCTTCCGCGCTGCTGACGTCTGTATTTTACTCTCTTAGGCATTAACATTTCGTTTACCTCCTTCTCTGGAAGGACGTTCTCTGCGGCGAGGTGCCTCTTCTCTTGCTTCTCTTCTTACTGAAGCATTGAGAACTTCACCCTTGTAGATCCATACCTTGATACCAATCTTACCATATGTTGTATTTGCTTCCGCAAATCCGTAATCGATATCAGCACGGATGGTCTGAAGGGGAATTGTACCTTCATGATAGTGCTCTGTACGAGCGATTTCAGCGCCTGCAAGTCTGCCTGATGCGGCAATCTTGATACCCTTTGCGCCAAGCTTCATTGTTCTGCCGATGCACTGCTTCATTGCTCTTCTGAAAGCAATTCTGCGCTCAAGCTGAGAAGCGATGTTCTCTGCAACGAGCTGTGCGTTAAGGTCAGGGTTCTTAACCTCGTTTACATTTACTGAAACGGGTTTGCCAAGGAAGGCTTCAATATCCTGTCTGAGCTTTTCAATCTCAGCTCCGCCCTTACCGATAACCATACCGGGCTTTGCGCAGTGGATGAGAACCTTAACTCTTGAGCTGTCTCTTTCAATCTCAATCTTGGGAACACCAGCGAGCTGGAGCTTGTTCTTGAGATATTTTCTTAATTCGTAATCCGAAACGATTGTATCGCCGATGCTCTTTGTATCAAAGTACCATCTTGAATCCCAATCCTTGATTACGCCGACACGGAGTCCGTGAGGATTAACTTTCTGTCCCATAAAACCGGTTCAACCTCCCTTTCTTTAGTTTCTCTCTTTTACCGCGAGGGTAATGTGAGATGTTCTCTTCAATATACGGTCTGCTCTGCCCTTTGCTCTCGGCATGATTCTCTTAAGTGTTCTGCCGGGTGTAGCAAAGCATTCAGCTACGTAGAGCTTATCTGCGCTCATACCGAAGTTGTTTTCAGCATTTGCGACAGCTTCATTTAATAACTTTGTAATGTAAGGTGCTGCTGCCTTAGGTGTATTCTTGAGAATACCGAGGGCGAGCTTTGCATCTTTGTCTCTGATAAGGTCAAGTACTATCATGACTTTTCTTGTGCTTATGCGCACGTCACGACGGTATACCTTAGACACTGCTTGTTCTGCCATGCAGATCCTCCTTTCGCGGCTCTTGCTATGTTACCGCGTCTTCCTAAATTATTAGTTGTTTGATGTTTTAGATCCTGAGTGACCCTTAAAGGTTCTTGTCAGGGCAAATTCACCAAGTTTGTGACCTACCATATCTTCGGTAACATATACGGGAACATGCTTTCTTCCGTCATAAACCGCTATCGTATGTCCTACGAACTCGGGGAATATTGTTGAGGCGCGTGACCAAGTCTTTATAACCTTCTTTTCGCCTGCCTTGTTCATTGCTTCGATTCTGTCATAGAGAACCTGTTGAACAAAAGGGCCTTTCTTTACGCTTCTACTCATTATTGTTTCCTCCTTTCGATAACAGCTTATTTGTCGTTTCTGCGCTTAACTATGAACTTGTTAGTGCGAGCCTTCTTGTTACGAGTCTTGTAACCAAGTGCGGGCTTGCCCCAAGGAGTTACAGGTCCGGGACGACCGATGGGTGAACGTCCTTCACCACCACCGTGAGGGTGATCTACGGGGTTCATTACAGAACCTCTTACTGTAGGACGGATACCGAGGTGACGAGTCTTACCTGCCTTACCGCGCTTAATGTTTTCTGCTTCAACGTTGCCTATCTGTCCGATAGTAGCCTTACAATCCATACGGATGTATCTTACTTCGCCTGAGGGAAGTCTTACCTGAGCAAGCTCGCCTTCCTTAGCCATAAGCTGAGCTGCACTTCCTGCAGTTCTTACAAGCTGAGCGCCCTTGCCGGGGTAAATTTCGATGTTGTGAATGAATGTACCAACAGGAATGTTAGCAATGGGAAGTGTGTTACCGGGCTTGATGTCAGCCTCGGGAGATGACATGATTGTGTCGCCTACCTTGAGACCTACAGGAGCGATAACATACGCCTTTGTGCCGTCCTCATGCTGAATAAGAGCGATGTAGGGGTTTCTGTTGGGGTCATACTCGATTGCGATAACAGTTGCAGGTGTTGCATTCTGTCTCTTGAAATCGATGATTCTGTATTTCTTCTTGTTTCCGCCGCCTCTGTGACGAACTGTGATTCTACCGAGGTTGTTACGGCCTGCGGTCTTCTTGAGTTCTACTATAAGGCTTTTTTCAGGTGTCTTCTTTGTTACTTCCTCAAATGTAGGAACAGACATCTGTCTTCTACCGGGAGTAGTGGGTTTGTATACTCTTGTAGCCATTTTTTCACTCCTCCTTCAATTACATCATACCGTCGAAGAACTCGATGGTCTTGGAATCAGCTGTAAGTGTTACAACAGCCTTCTTCCATGAGCTTGTCTTGCCCATGTGTACGCCGAGTCTCTTGGGTTTTCCGTTTATTCTGCTTGTGTTAACGTCGAGAACCTTAACGCCCTTGAAGATTTCTTCAATAGCCTTCTTTATCTCAACCTTGTTTGCAGATTTTGCAACTTCGAAGGTGTACTTCTTGTCTGCAATACCCTGCATGCTGGCTTCTGTGATGATCGGTCTTATGATAATATCGCAGGATGTTTTCATTTTGCATATACCTCCTCGATCTTTTCAATTGCCGGTTTAGCTATAATCAAACTACCACCGTTGAGAATGTCGTAAACATTCAGGTTGTTGGCAAGTGTTGTCTTAACGCCGGGAATGTTAGCAAATGACTTAACTATCATCTTGTCGTTTTCGGGAAGCACTACAAGAGCCTTCTTGTCTGCACCGATAGCGGTAAGCATAGCTGCCATTGTCTTTGTCTTGAATTCGCTTGTTGCGATTGAGTCAACTACCTTGATCTCATCAGCTGCACACTTTGCTGAAAGTGCACTCTGAAGAGCGATAGCACGTACTTTCTTATTGAGAGAAAGCTTGTAAGTTCTGGGCTTGGGACCAAGTGCTACGCCACCGTGTGTCCACTGAGGTGAACGGGTTGAACCCTGACGTGCTCTGCCTGTACCCTTCTGTCTCCAGGGCTTGATACCGCCGCCGGATACTTCTGCTCTTGTAAGAGTTGACTGTGTGCCCTGTCTCTGATTTGAGAGATATGCACGTACTGCCATGTGAAGAACAGCTTCGTTTACTTCTGCGCCAAAGAGCTTGTCGCAAAGCTCAACTGTACCTGTTTCTTTACCGGTCATATCATATACTTTTACGCTAGGCATTGTTTTTCCTCCTTCCTACAAGTTACGCCTTAATGGAGTCACGGATGAACACGATACCGCCACGAGCACCGGGAACAGCACCCTTAACAGCGATAACATTCTTTTCCGCATCAACCTTTACGACGTCGAGGTTCAGAATTGTAACCTTTTCGTTACCCCACTGACCTGCCATTTTCTTATTCTTGAAGATTCTCGCAGGGTCGATAACACCCATAGAACCGGACTGACGGTGAATCGGACCGATACCGTGTGTCTGACCAAGCATGCTGAGATTCCAACGCTTAATAGCGCCTGTATAACCGTGACCCTTTGATGTACCGGTTACATCTATCTTGTCACCTGCTGCAAATATATCAGCTTTGATCTCGTCGCCTACATTGTAGCTTGCTGCATCGTCAAGTCTGAATTCCTTGAGATGGCGCTTGAGAGTGATGTTAGCCTTCTTGAAGTGACCCTTGATAGGCTGAGTTACCTTTCTTTCAGCAACTTCTTCAAAGCCAAGCTGAACTGCATCATATCCATCTGTTTCAGCGGTCTTCTTCTGTACTACGGGACAGGGACCTACTTCAATGATGGTTACGGGAATTACTTCACCGTTTTCGCAGAAGATCTGTGTCATACCGATCTTCTTTCCGATAATACCTTTTTTCATTTTTTCCTCCTAATTATTGGTTGAGCATTTCGCCCAACATGACTAGTTTTTGTTTGCCGCGTGAATTAAAATACTTTGAGTTCGATTTCAACGCCGGCGGGAAGTTCAAGACTTGTGAGTGCCTCTACAGCGGCCTTTGACGGCTTGATAACGTCAATAAGTCTCTTGTGAGTGCGCATCTCAAACTGCTCACGGGAATCCTTGTACTTGTGTACAGCACGAAGAATTGTTACCACTTCCTTCTCAGTGGGCAACGGAATAGGACCTGAAACCTGAGCGCCGAAACGCTTAGCTGTCTCAACGATTTTCTCCGCTGACTGATCGATAAGTGTGTGGTCGTAAGCCTTAAGTCTTACACGAATCTTTTCGTTTGCCATAATTTGCCTCCTTAAAAATGTTAATTTCTTGGGAGCAGAAACTCAACACCGCCCCGGGTGTTTCATCAACACCCTTTACAAAAGGATTTTGACGAAGCTCAAAATCCACAGGCGCACCTCCCCCGCTAAAGTGAAGAGGTTTCGACTCCGCTGCAACTCGGAATTCCGCCACTATATATATAATGGAAGAAAACCCATACGAAATCGAATTATGTCAGTTGTACTGTCGCCCGTTTTTCGGACATACTCTGCGGAAATTCCATACCTCACGGTACCAACCTCCCGCTTCATCGCATATCAAGCTCAATTAGTATAATATATATTGTAAATATTTTCAAGTATTTTTTACAACATTTACAAAATATTCACAATTTTATTCGCATTTTCTGAGCTTGCCCGACTATTATATCATTTTATTCCCCGAAATGCAAGTGGTTTTTTTGTTTTACTATTGACAAAAATCATATTTTAAGGTATAATTGTTTCGCTAATAAATTCGGCGTTGTCGCCAAAGAATACTAAGGAGATATTATAATGAAAAGAATAATTGCTTTAGCGCTCGTAGTTTTATCGCTCGCAGCCATGCTGCTCACCTCCTGCTCGTCAGGCTCTGTCACAGTTCGTGTTCTTGACGGCGACAAAAAGGTAATTTGCGAACAGGTTGTAAAGCTTGGTGAAAAGAATCCCGACTCAATCGTTGGTGAAAACTTCTACGCTCTTGACTGTCTCGAAGCTGCTCTCAAGCAGGCTAAAATCGAGTACTTTGTAAACAAGGAAGATGCAGACTCCTTCGTTGTTACCATTATCGGTGATATCGAAGCAGGCAAGAAGGAAGACGGAAAGACATATCAGTTCGTATACTACAGAAAAGACGATGAATCAGGCAAGTTTGTTGACAAGACAGGTCTTACAGCTCAGCACGATGAGATGGAAGGCGGAGAAGTGCTTGAATTCAGATATGAGGAAGTTGTAATTCCTGCAACTAAGTAAAAAGTTTTAAAATGACCGCATATGCGGTCATTTTTTTATTACAACAGGTTGTAATTTTTCATTTTTTTTGATATAATAGTTCCAGTAAACAAAATCATAGGAGTACACAGATGAAATTAAACTTTAGTGCAGATATTTCAAAAGAAGAATTACTTAAAATTGCCAAGGATAACCTTGCCGAATGGAAGAACAACGCCGAAAAATGCCACGGCGATGATGAATTTATAAACTCTCTTGACGATGATGGTATTATCCGAAACTTCGCCAAGATGATAGGCTTCGGTACAGCAGGACTCAGAGGTAAAATGCTTCCCAGTAGCGCAAATATGAATTGCGAAACAGTTGCTCTTGCCACATATTCCCTTGCCATGACAGTGCTTGAAGCAAACGGTGCCGAAAGCGGTGTTGTTATCGCTTGCGACAGCAGAAACAATTCCGAGCTTTATTCAAAGCTTTCCGCTTGCGTTCTGGCGGCTGCGGGAATCAAGGTGTACATCTTCGACTCCCTTCGTCCCACTCCCGAGCTTTCCTTTGCCATAAGGCATCTCGGATGCAAGGCAGGTATAAATATTACCGCATCTCATAACACTAAAGAATACAACGGTTACAAGGTATACTGGGAGGACGGTGCACAGCTTCCTCCAATCGAAGCCAAGAAGGTAGCAGATAAATTCCTTACTCTTGATATGTGGAATATTCCCAAACTTGACTTTGACAAGGCGGTAAGTGACGGAAAAATCACTGTAATCGGTGACGAGGTTGACAGTGCATACTTAAAGAATGTACTTGCGCAAACTGTCGCTCCCGAAGTTATCAAGAGAAACGGAAATGAAATCAAAATTCTCTACACTCCCCTTCACGGCGCAGGCTACAAGCTCGTTCCCGAGGCTCTCGGTATGGCAGGCTTCACATCCGTAAGAAGTGTAGAAAGCCAGTCGAAGCCCGACGGCAACTTCCCCACTGTCGAGCGTCCCAATCCTCAGTTTATTGCGGCATTCAACGAGGCGATTGCCATTTCGGAGGGATACGACGTAATTATTGCTACCGACCCCGATGCTGACAGAATGGGTATTGCACTTAAAAACAAAAACGGTGAATTTACCGCTCTTACAGGTAATCAAATTGCACTTGTTCTCATAAACTATATTATAAAGTCAAAAACCGCAAACAATACCATGCCTAAAAATCCCGCTATGGTAAAGTCCATTGTATCATCAAAGCTTGCCCAGGTAATGTGTGAGAAAAACGGTGTCACTGTTTTCGATGTTTACACCGGCTTTAAATATATAGGAGAGAAAATAAAGGAATTTGAAGCAAGCGGTTCTCACAGCTTTATTTTCGGATTTGAAGAATCCTACGGTTATCTTACCGGCACCTACGCAAGAGACAAGGACGGCGTTGCGGCGGCACTTCTTGCATCAGAGGCGGCTCTTGATGCAAAGCTGAGCGGCAAAACGCTTTTCGATGTTATAGACGATATTTACAGCGAATACGGATTCTGGGGAGAATATTGGGGAGAAACGATAATAACCTCTCCCAACTTTGTCGAAGAAATGGCGGACATCATGAAGAGACTCAGAAACGAGCCTCCCGCAGAGATAGCATCGGTTAAGATTGCAAAAATTGCGGATTATTCAGCTACAACCTTAAAGAATCTCATCACGGGTGAATCCGAAGCTCTTCCCTTCGCACCCGAAAACGTACTGACCTACATTCTTGAGGACAACAGCAGTATTACCGTAAGACCTTCCGGTACCGAGCCCAAAATAAAGCTTTATTACTTCATATCATCCAAGGATGAAAGCGACAGTCTTACAAAATTAAATTTGTTCAAGGAATATTTCAATTTTTAAAAAGCTATTGACTAAACAACACGAATAGTGTAAAATATAATCAGTTAAATTGAATGAAATACAGGAGGACATAAAAATGGTAGAAAACAACGAATTTGAAGCTGACATACTCACACTCACAGATGAAGACGGTGTGGAAAAGGATTTTGCTGTTATAGGCGATCTTGAAATCGACGGAAACAATTATCTTGCTCTTGTCCCCAACGATGAAGAGGGTGACGAATTTGTTATTCTCAAGATAGCTGTTGACGAGGACGGAAACGAAATGCTCGTTACAATCGACGACGACGATGAGTTCGACAAGGTTGCAGATGCTTTCGAAGACGAGCTCATGGAAGAGTTCGACCACGACGGTTGTGGCTGCGACTGTGACCACTGCGAAAAGTAATTAAGTAAGTGATTATATCAGGGCTCTGCCCTGAAACCCGACCAGAAACTTTTTGTAAAAAGTTTCTTATAACTTCAAAGATTTTTATATTAATTTTTGAAGAACAAGGTTAATACCTTTACACGAAGTGCATATTTCCTGCCCTTCTCGTGATGTCTGTCATATAAACCCACAAATGATAAATGGATTCCCCTACTCGAAGCAGGTGCAGGCCTCCCGTACCGCCATGCGCGGTCACGGACGTTGGAAGCAAAAATGCCAGAGAGCGGAAACCGCCCTTGCTAAAGCAGGGTTTTCATCTGCAGACACACGGCTCGCGCGGGAAAGGACGTTTAAAACAAACAAAAAAACTCGGCAGAGAATATTTCTCTGCCGAGTCGTTTGTTCTGGATTATTCGTCTGCGGGTTCTGCACCGAAGTTATCGGGTCTTGTTCCCCAGCCTGCTGCCTTCATGTCATCCTCTGTAATCTTGGTAGAAACCTTATAAACCTCATGGTTTTCCATGTCGGTTGATGTTCTGATAAGCACCTCAAAGTAAAGCTGGTCGGTACCTGATACAGAAATGTTTGTAATGCTCATGCTGACAACGTATCTGAAGTAATTGTCGGACTTGAGTACCTTCATTGAGTTAACTGTGTAGCTGTACGAGTTACCTACAGTTGCCATAGCAGAAGTTTCAGCCATTTCCTTTGCAAGTCTTTCCATAGATGACTTGTTTCTCTTGTAAATCTTTTCGTCCTCGGCTGAAAGTGTTCCGGGATCAAGCTCTTCCTTGGGAAGTCCAACTGCAACTCTCTTCTCCTTAACCATCATTCTGGTGAGGATAACAGCAACTTCGCTTCTCTTGATGTTTGAAGCGGGTGCACAGTTGTTCTTTGCATCCACGCCCGCAAGGATACCTGCTCTGTAAAGCTTGTATACTGCAGCTGCGTAAGGAGCGTCCATCTTAACGTCGGGGATGAAGTTGTCGGGCACGTTATTCATCGCTTCAAGAGCGGAATCGGGAAGTGCCTTTGCGAAGATTTCCATATATCCCGAACGTGTTGCCTTTTCGTTGTAGTTGTAATCCTTGGTTATGATACCGTTGGTCTTACAGTATTCAACGTATGTGTCATACCAATTTGCAGTGCCATTCACAAGAGTAACCTTACCTGTTGTGTGAAGCTGGTTCATACAAGCGGCAAGCTTAATAGCCTCTGCGTAGGTCATGTTATCATCGGGCTTGTAGGTGTCGGTTGCACCCTTTCCGTTGATAAGATTCATTTCGTATGCTGTCTTGACAGCGTCGTAGTACCAGATGTCATTTGCAACGTCCTTGAAGGGGAACTCTGCAGCAGTTGCTATTACTGCAACAGACATAACCAAAAGAACCATTGCACAAATTAAAACAAGTAACTTTTTCATTTTGTACCTCCGTTAAATTAAAGTAGAAGTATTATAACATAATTGTCTGTATTTGTCAACCAAAAAAGGAGATGTAACACAATTTTACATCTCCTTTTCATTTTATCTTTGATGGTAAAGCTTTTTAGTCTGGTATTTAGGCTCGCAGGTGAGGTTTATACCAAGCTTCTGGAATACCATTTCGTCAACCCTGGACAAAATTACAGTTGAATGTGCCTCGCAGTTTTTAAGTTTGGGTATCTGCTCCATGGCAAGAGCCGCAGTTTTATCTGTTACGGCACTGATTGAAAGTGCAATCAGTATTTCATCAATATGGAGTCTTGGGTTATGATTTCCCAGCACATTTGTCTTAAGACTCTGAATGGGCTCAATAACCGTAGGCGAAATAAGCATCACGTCATGGGGAATATTTGCAAGAGCCTTAAGCGAATTCAGAATAGCCGCCGCAGATGCGCCGAGAAGCGAAGAAGTCTTGCCGTCGATTATGCTTCCGTCGGGAAGCTCAATTGCAACCGCAGGTGCACCTGTTTCCTCCGCCCTTTGAACAGCAACATCAACAATGGGACGACATTCCTTTGATATTCCGAGCTTATTCATAATAAGCTCAAGGCGTTTAACCTCGTTACCTTCGGACATTCCCTGTCTTACCGAGGAAAGTGCGGTGTAATAGCGGCGGAGTATTTCCTGACGTGCCGCATCGCATACCGCATCGTCATCGTAGATACAGTTACCCGCCATATTTACGCCCATGTCTGTGGGGCTCTTGTAAGGAGAAACACCGAGTATCTTTTCCAGCATCGCATTGAGCACGGGGAATATCTCAACGTCACGGTTATAATTTACAGTGGTTTCGCCGTATGCCTCAAGATGGAATGGGTCAATCATATTCATGTCATTCAGGTCGGCTGTCGCCGCCTCATAAGCAAGATTAACCGGATGGCTAATAGGCAGATTCCATACGGGGAAGGTTTCAAATTTTGCGTATCCCGATTTTATGCCTCGTTTGTGGTCGTGGTAAAGCTGCGAAAGACAGGTTGCCATTTTTCCACTACCGGGACCGGGAGCGGTCACGATAACGAGAGAACGCTCTGTTTCGATATAATCATTTTGACCGAATCCGTTATCACTGACAATAAGCGGGATATCGGAGGGATAATCCGGAATGAGATAATGTCTGTAAGATCTGATTCCCAAAGTTGCAAGGCGTTTTTCAAAGGCGCATGCAGCAGGCTGAGAGTTAAAGTGAGTTATTACGACACTGCCGACATAGAGACCTATCCCACGAAAGGCGTCAATGAGTCTGAGGGCATCAAGGTCGTATGTAATACCAAGGTCCCCTCTTCTTTTATTCTTTTCTATTGCATCGGCACTTATAACAATAACAATTTCGGCACTGTCCTTGAGCTCCATGAGCATCTTGACCTTACTGTCAGGGCTAAATCCCGGCAATACTCTTGAAGCGTGAAAATCGTCAAACAGCTTTCCGCCGAATTCAAGATACAGCTTTCCTCCAAAGAAGTCAATGCGGTCTCTTATCTTCTGAGATTGCATTGCGATATACTTACTGTTGTCAAATCCTATTTTATGCATACTTCCTCCAAAATCAAAAGCATCTCCTTCAAGGAGACGCTCAGATTACCTCACATGGGTGCCCTATATACTATATCACCTTTATCGAAAAAAAGCAATATGTAAAATGGCACAAATTTGTAAAGGGTTTTTATACATTTTTTAATATGCGGTAAAAAGTCTGTATATAGTCAAAACAGACTGTTCCTTTGTATAGTTGCCTTTAGGGGCAAATTTGTTATTCTCAACGCCGCCCATTACTCTTCTGCCCTCTGCATTGACTGAAGCAGACACGAAATCAATGGCAGCGGCACTCCACGATGGGAATTCAGCGGAATCGGCGAATGTAAACTTCACATCGTTGGGCTCGGTTACGCCAAGCACCTTCGCCGTACGCTGAAGCATAACAGCCGCTTCCTGTCTTGTTATAAACCCGTATGGGTCAAACATATTGTTTTCCTTACCGAATACAATTCCCAAAGCGTTTGCCGCAAGGATATTATAATCCGAGGTATCGGCAAAGAATGAATAATCCAATTGAAGTCCTCTTGATTCAAGGAGCACTTCGGTTGTCTCCCCGAATTTAACGTTAAGGAAATTAATGACCAGGTCGCAAAATTCCTCTCTGGTTATTCTATCCTTCATAGTAGTGCGTATAGAGTCAATAAGAAGTCCGTTGGAATAAGCGGCTCTTACCTCGGTGTCCGCCCAATCCGAAACACCTTCCTTGCCGTACAGGTTAGGGCGGTCAAGTATCTTATGCTTCATTGAAAGCATTTCGGGTGTCATATCAAAGTATCTGTATGATACGGGAAGATTCTTTTCCTTCTTGCCCTTGTTATACATATTCTTACTGTCCCAGGTGGGGTCCATGATTATCCAATTCCCGTCTACGTATGCTTCTACCCACATATGATTCGCCTCAGCAGTTGCAGGTACTTCGTCCCATGATTTCTCTCCTCCGAATCCGAGAGAATACCCCTTCACGGTTACAGCGGGGATACCTGCAGCATTAAGCATTGCGGCTGTAAGATTTGCATATCCTTCGCAAACGCTCACTCTTGAGGTAAGTACCTCGGTAGGTGTAAGAGATGTATATGATTTTGTGTTAAGCGCATAATCCTTGTCGTAATAGATGTTGTCGGCTACCCAGTGGTGTATAGCCTCAGCCTTGGCATAATTGCCTTTGACGTCCTTTATAACATTTGCTGTAATAAATTTAACACTTTCGGGCTGCTTTCTGTCAAGCCAGCTTGTGGGATCGATCCAACCGGAGCGCCATTTCAAATTGCTGTTGTAAACGTTATCGTCGATAATAAAGAACCATTTTCCGTCAATCTTTTCAAGAACGATATCGCCGCCGAAGAAAAGTCCGATGAAGGTGGAATCAATTTTCTGTCCCACGTATATTCCCAAATCCACCTTATCAACATCACCTTCGGGAAGCTTCACAACTGTTTTAAAGCCTACCTCGGGGGAAATATTTACCATGTAATCCTCTGTGGTTCTTATGATAAGGTGCATCATTTTTTCCTGATAAACACAGCCGGATACATTCATTCCCTCTTCGGTTATCTCAAACTTAAATCCGTACGCATCGTTGGTCGTGGTAAACTTTTCTGCCTTCATCGCAGATGCAGACAAAGCCATAACCAAAGATACAATGCAAACGAATAAAGCAGTTACAATCTTTTTCATAATTTTTCCTTCCTTTTTGGCTTTATATAGCCCAATTTCCGTTCTCAAATATTAAGACGGAAGTACCATCCTTTTTGTTCCCTACAATTTTCAAATCGGGTGTACCGATCATGAAATCCTCGTGTACCATGGATTCGTTTATTCCCCTCTTGTGACATTCCTCCACAGTAAGCTTGTCGTAGCCTACGAGAGTATTTGTAAATCCTGCACCGAGTGCCAGGTGACAAGCGGAATTTTCATCAAAAAGAGTATTGTAGAAGGTAAGCTCGGATTTGCGTATAGGCGAATCGTAGGGCACGAGCGCACATTCACCAAGGTGAGCGGCTCCGTCGTCCATAGAAACAAGCTGCTTTAAAAGCTCCTCGTTCTTTTCTGCGTGAACCTCTGTTACCTTTCCGTTTTCAAAACGAACGCTGAAGTTTTCTATAAGCTGTCCATTGTAAGAAAGAGGACGTGTGGAATACACTATTCCCTCCGCTCTGTCTCTGTCGGGGGAAATGAAAACCTCTTCGCTGGGAATATTTGCATTGAAGCCTCTTCCCTGCAGTGTGTCCTCACAGCCTCCCATAAATACGGTGCCGTCAATGAGCCCCACCTTGAGAGAGGTGCCGTTTGATGCGGAATATTCAAGACTGTCCAATCCAAGAGCATTGAGTATATCGCACTTTCCTCTGATATAGTCATTGTGCTCCTTCCACGCCTTTATGGGATCGGGACCGTCGGCACGGGATGTATAAAGTATTGCCTCCCACAGCTTTTCAACCGCTTTTTTTGCTGACAAATCGGGGAACATCTTTTTTGCCCACGCTTCACCGGGTACAGCGGCAATACACCACTGATACTTGTTGTCCATTCTGTCACGGTATGGCTTTACAATCTTATATCTTGCCTGAGAGGATTTTGCATATTTTTCTCCGTCCATTCCGTCAAGACCGTCAGGGTCTTCGGATACAAGATAAATCATACAAGGGAGCTTTTCGCATCTGTGCTCCATTCTTGCCTCCTCCCACTTTTCCACAGTGGAAAGAGTCTCAAGAGAACGATATTTCTGATGAAGCTTTGTGAGCTTCTGAATATCCCACTCAACTTCAACCTTTCTCGCACCCGCCTTGTAGCATTCCTCTACAACGCTCATTACAAATTCTGTCTGGTCAAGGTCGGCACGTACAACAACGTCCTGCCCCTTCTTTATGTTGATTCCCGACTTTACGATAAGACGGGCATAATTCTTTAACAATCTCTTTTTCATAACTACCTCCGATACAGAATAATGATAACACAGTTTATTTCTTTTTGCAATAGAAATTGTTTCCAAATAAGTATTTTTTTAAACTGTTTCCTACCATATAAAAGGAATTAATCTGTATTTTACTTTTTCCTTATATTCACTATACCCTGACAGTTCTTTTTCAAGAAAAATTTCTTCGTTTTTGATTCGGTAAGCAATTATAAACGGATAGGCAAAAAATACTATAAGCGAAAACAGTGAACCGAGTATTATGGGAATTGACAAAAACATAATCACTGTCACGCCGTACATAGGATGTCTTACAATTCCATAAAGTCCGGTGTCAATTACCTTTTGATTCTCTTGCACCTCGATTGTACGGCTGAGATATGTGTTTTCTCTCATCACCTCGGCATAAAGGACATAGGATACAAGAAAAACAACAGCCGCTCCCATTGATACTCCCTTCGGCAAAGCATACCAACCAAAGCGAAAATCAAGTCCCGCCACAACAAATCCCAAAACAAACATCAGACCGCTGAGTTTTACAACGAGTCCTTGTTCTCTTTGCTTTTCTTTTGCATCAAGTCGGCTTGCCAAAAGGCTTGGATTTTTAAGCATCATAAATACGCCTGCAATGAGCATCGGGATAAACAGTACTCCCATCAAAAGCCATCCGTTAAAGAACGAAATTGTGCCTGCAGGCAAAAAAATCAAAACGCCCACCAATACAATACCCAATACGAATTTCAAAACTGCCTGAATAAATAATTTTAAGGTCATAACATAGCCTTTCTGTTTAATCGTTTGACACGTCTGTTAACGTGTTCAAAAATTCCTTTACCGCCCTTGATAAATAGACTCCCGAATTGTAAAAAGCGTTTGTGTAACGTGTGTAGTCGGTGATTTTTTTGAGAATTATATCGTCGGAAAACATTCCTTCCCATGATACGGCAGGAACAAATGCAATACCAAGTCCCATTTCTATGTACTTTCTTACGTAAAACGGGTCATCGCTATGTATAACAATATTCGGTGAAAAGCCTGCCCTTGAGCATATTTCATTTGTCACCTTATACATACCCGAATCATTATCCATAGTAACGAAGCGCTCGTTTGCAAGGTCTTGAACCGACAGACTTTCAGACCTCGGCAAGGGATAATCCTTTTTTGCCGCCAAGAGAAAGTTCTCGGCAACAAGAGGAACGCTTTTGAAAGATTTACCCTGAATAATTCTGTCTGTAATTATTATATCGTAGTTATCAACGTTTTCATCGTGAGAATTATTTATAAAAAAAGAAACACTTTTATGCTTTTTCGAAAAAAGCTCCACAGCCTTGGTAACAATACGTCTGTTGGTTTCAACAAGCAGTCGTATCTCTCCCGAAATCTTATCTGTATCCTTCACCGCATCCTTTGCCTTGGCAATAAAGGAGAAAGCCGTGTTTATATTTTCAAAGAAAAGCTCTCCTCTGTGATTCAGCTTGATTTTATTTGCACTACGGTCAAAAAGCTGCACCTGAAGCTCCTTTTCAAGTCGGTGAATACTTTGAGAAATGTTTGAAGCAGGAACGTTAAACTCCTTGGCGGTTTTGGAAAAGTTTTCATTTTTCGCCGCATGGCAAAAATACATAAGCTGTAAAAGCTCCATTTAATCACCTCTGAAACTATTATAGCTCACTTTACCATAACTGTCAAGTTATGGTCACTGCATTTTATTTAATGCTTTACAATATTGTAAAAAGAGTTTATAATATGCAAAAAAGGAGTGATAAACTATGGGTATTATCTATGTAATTATAACAGCAATACTTTTTACAACCTATGAACCGGTAACAAAGCTTTTTGCGGCGGACATAAATCCCTATGCAATAACTGCGATTCGATTTTTTATCGGTGCTCTCATTCTTCTCCCCTTCTCAATAAGGGAAATAAAGCAAAAGAAAATTAAACTAAAGGCGCAGGATTTTCTTATAATGGGAGTTCTTGGTGTTGTATTTATCTGTGCAAGTATGGTAGTTTTGCAAATAGCCGTAAAGCTTGCCGACTCCCCTGCACTAATAGCAATAATATTCTCATCAAACTCAATTATAACAATTGTACTTTCCGCAATTTTTCTCAAGGCGAAAATGTCGGGTGTCAAATGGGCAGGCGTTGCTCTTTGTATAATCGGCGTGTTGATTTCAGCCGACTTCTCAAAGGGAAGCAATTTAGCTTCTGTTGCCCTTGCACTCTGTGCGGCACTGGTATTCAGCATTTACACGGTTGTCAGCAAGCAATATATGAAGAGAGTAAGCGGTATTATTCAAAACGGATTTTCCTTCCTTTTCGGAAGTGTTGTGCTGGGTATAGTTCTTCTCTTCTGCAATATTGACATTGTTGGAGGTGTTTCAAGCAATAACATATTGCTGCTTCTATATGCCGGAATTGCGGTTTCGGGCATTGCCTATTGGACATACTTCTCTGCGATAAAGGTTGGCGGAGCACAAACTGCGGCGCTTGCATTTTTCATAAAGCCTATCCTCACCCCGATTGCAACATTTTTTATAAATGGCATTAAACCAAGCGGAAATATCCTCTTTGCAATTATCTTTGTTGTAGCGGGAGCTGTTATGGCAAGCGGCACTATTTCAAACTTAAAAAGGAGTAAAGCAAATGAAAGTAATAAATAATATAGCATACTGCGAAGAAAATCACGAAAGACAAAAGCTGGATATTTATGTTCCCAATGCCGATACATTCCCTGTTTTTGTATTTTTTCACGGTGGTGGAATCGTAAATGGCAGTAAAGACGGCTTTGTTCAATTCGGCAAGACACTTGCAAATCAAGGCATATGTACCGTGTGTGCAAATTACAGATTATACCCTTCGGCGTCCTATCCGGAATTCATTCTTGATGCCGCATCAGCTGTTGCGTGGGTAAAAAAGAATATTTCCCAATACGGAAAATGTACCGGGATATATGTGGGAGGAAGCTCTGCGGGAGCGTATCTTTCAATGATGTTGGCATTTGACAACAAATATCTTGAAGCCCATAAAATGAGTCCTATGGACATTTCGGGATTTATTCATGATGCGGGTCAGCCAACGGCACATTTCAACGTACTGAAAGAAAGAGGAATTGACTCAAGACGAGTTATAATAGACGAAAGTGCTCCCCTCTTTCATATAGGCACACACGAGGTATTACCCCCCATGCTTTTCCTGGTGGCAACGGATGATATGAAAAACCGCCTTGAGCAAACACATCTTGTTATGTCGACCTTGAGGCATTTTGGATTTGAAGGAGATGATTGGGAAGAGCGTGTAATTGAAGGAACTCACGTAAACTACGCTAATACAAATCAAGCCGAAATAATAGCAAACTACATACAAGAACGTCAAAAGGGGCTGTAATCAGCCCCTTTTTTAATGTTCTTTGCACGACAAGTTTTTTACCTTATACTTCAAAACAGTTGTTATCTTCACAAGGCTCTCGTCGAATTCCCAATCCTCTTTATTTGTGTAGTGGTACATTATCCTTTGTAATCCATGTATCCTTTCTCTCTCCTCAGACACCGCCTCCAGAGTACCCGTCCCCATAATACTTTGATACAGATAGGAAAAATCGCATCCCTTTTCCCCACCGGTCATCTCGTGCTTTGTATCCATTTCAAAGGTGACCTTCGATTGCTTTGGAAGCAAATCAATTTTCCGTCCCTCTTTTGCACAATGAAAATAAAGAGTAATTTCTTCCCCGTTTATGTCATAACCAAAATTCATAGGTACTATGTATGCCTCATCCCCGTCCACAAATCCGAGTCTGCAACAATCGCAAGACTGCAAAATTTCAATAACTTTCGGAAATTCTTTAACCTCTCTGTCTTTCCTTCTCATGTCTCCATCTCCTTACTGTTTTTATATATTCTATCATAAAACTCTAAAAAAATAAACAGCTAAAAGCAAAAACAGCCCCCAAAAACGGGTGCTGTTTGTAGCCTACGAAATAATACCCCAAAGCTTTTCAAAAAGCGGAATAATATTGTATATTACGGGTGCGAGAATTATGGCAGGCAAGAAATCCGCAACCTTGATTTTTGTAATCCCCATAAGATTTGTGCCTATCATAACAATTAAAATCGAACCTGCACAGGTCATTTCGTTAACGGCACCGGTGTTCATAAAGGGAGCAATAACTCCTGCAAGTAAAACAAGTCCGCCCTGAATAACGAACACCGCAACAGATGACAGCAAAACACCGATTCCAAGGCTGGAGGCAAGCATCATGGAGGAAACCAAGTCAAGCATTGCCTTTGTTATCAAAACAGAGTTATCCCCACTTAGTCCCGCCTGAATGGAGCCTGTCACGGTCATTGACCCCACACAAAACAACAGCGTCGCCGTAATAATCCCCTCTGCTATCGAGACTTTTGCTCCCTGCTTTTTGAATTTTGATTCAACCCAT
The DNA here is from genome assembly GCA_015064635.1 of Oscillospiraceae bacterium. Lineage (GTDB taxonomy): Bacteria > Bacillota > Clostridia > Oscillospirales > SIG627 > RGIG6353. Next base: position 5,569 of record SVRV01000003.1, on the reverse strand, counting down.
TTTGCAAGTCTGTTGATAGCTCCGTCGATATTCAAAAGTGTTCCGATAATAACGCCCAAAACCACAGAGGCAATCAAAATCAGAACATTCTCTCCCACAAGACTGCCCGAAATACCAATATACAAAGTACAAGCGCCAAGACCGGTCATTACGGCTGTGCTTACTCTTTCGGGGATTCCCTTTTTGAACAATAAGCCGATAAGAGAGCCTATTATCACTGTTATTACGTTTACAATTACACCTAACATTTCAAATTCCTGCTTTTCATTAAGTCTTAAATCTCAATGTGTTAATTATATAACATTCTGGTTTTTTAGTCAAGTAAACAAAGAAGATTGCTCCATATATGTATTCAGTTCAACAAATTGAATTTTTTAAAACTATCATAAACCAAAATGTATTACCCACTTGTTTTCTGCAAGTGCTTTTCCCAATAGGTCTTTGAGCTCATCCAATTCTGCGATGCTTTTGATAACTGCAATAAACGATTGTACAGATTTTGGCGGGACAAGGGTAATACCTGTATACGCTATCCCTTTTGCGGGCATATCGAGTGTATGCCAATAAAAATCTATATCATTCAAATTGACATCAATTATTTCTACATATTCATCATCAACAGAAATGCAGTTATACTTATGCGGCTCGTATTCATCATATCTTATTCCCGATTTTGGAGCATTTTGCATAATACCAAACTCATGTCGTGCCAATACCTCACCCCTATCAGTTTATGTTTTTTCTAAATGTTCGTCAAATTGAGATTGGCTTACTTGGGCTCACTGTCTGTAATAACATAAAGTCCTTCTTGAATTGCAGAAATTGTTGCAATGGAGCATACAACTATAGCAATATACTTCAATTCCGCGAAGGATATTGTCAGCGGCAATAGGAACAAAAGGAGTCCTGTTACTTTGTTCATAATCGTATGTAAGGATATAAACTGTTTTTTAGAAACATATCCCAATACGATATTGCTGATTTTGATAACCGCAATCACACCACCCCATATCCACAACCACCACGGAATATGGAGTGTTGGCAACAACTTAAACAAAGATACCACTACAAAAATGAAGTCGGCAATCGTGTCCAGTTGGCTTCCAAACTTGCTGGTACTGTTTGTTTTTCTGGCGATTGTTCCATCTGCCATATCACTAAAACCGCATATGAGATATGTGATATAAAACTCCAGCGAAAACACAGGAAAGAATAGCAATAAAATACTGCCAAGAATACGAGAACCCGTGATTATATTTGCTATGTGTTTTATCATCTGTTCACCTGCAAATTGGAATTTGCTAAACTACAAAAAGATTATGTATTGCTATATACAGAAAGGGAACATACATAAAAAATAGACTCAACCTTTCCCATAGACCTTCATACGAAAATATCGTGTCTTTGAAATTGTCTTTGTCGCCCATGATAAAAAATACAAAGAATAGTATTGCTAACAAAAATGCAATCATGCAAACTGTACCTTGTATAATATCATGGCTTCTAAAAGCCAAAATGCACTGTAGCAAAGGGAAAAACAATAATGTCATAAACCCAATTGCAGAGCCTGCACCATGGATTTTAGATGCTATGGTAACCTTTTCTTTTGACTCATTTACGCTAAACAGTCCCGACAGTATTCCAGCTCCAACTGCAAATGCGGAAATCGAGATAAATGTTAATACAGCCAACACACTTGAAACAGCGAAATTGTTCTTAAAAAATAAAATCGAAGCAAACAGTAAAAAAGCACCTAACCACACAAGCCAAGCATTATAAATCCATCTTACAGGACTTTCGGGACTTCCCAAAACACTCATAACCATTGTCTTGCTGTTGTACCCTTTATAAAAATGCTTCAAAATACAAGGGAGCAGAAACTCACCAAGTATGGTTATCAGCAAAAGTAGATTGAAGATAAAACTATCAATTGAAGCAGTCATTTTAGATTCCCTTTCGTGTAGAAAAATTCAAGTTTATCAAATTTATATTATTATATCATAGAACTGTGAATAAATAAAGAAACAGCACCCACATATGTGAGTGCTGTGTAAGTTCGCCCGATAGGGCTGTAATTATCTCTTCGAGTTTTTGCATTGGCGTTTCACAGCGTTTTATATCGTGTGTAACGCTCATATCGTGGGATATTGTGGGGGCGTAATCGCATATCGTTTGATATTTTGGGTACTGCCTCATAGAATGTTGCACCAAATTAGCACCAAACTCACACCAAGATTAGCACCCGTACTATTAGACAAATTGAAATTGGCTTAACTATTTTCAGCAATCCATTTCTTAGACCAAGCAAACAATGTTTCGGACATCAAATTGAAATCTACCGTTCCGCCATTTTTCAAATTCATAAATGTTTCGACAATGACCTGTTCATTGGAAGATACAACTTGGAGCAATTCTTTTTGATGGCTGATATAGTTTCCTGTTTGCTTGAAAGCAATTGCCTGTACAACAAAAGAAGCCGCTTTATATAGACCTTGCAAAATATCTTCGCTTTTTTCATGGAGCATATTGTGAACACATCCGTGGTATATATTACAGGCACCGATTTTGATTGCTCTGTTAACAGCGCTTTCGTCAATAAGAGTCATCACTTCGTCAAGACTTCCCTTGATTGGAGTGGTGTCATTACAAAACTGGAACAGGTCGGACGGCTCCCAATTCATAATTTCATTTTTGCCTGAAATGAAACCGCAAATCAGCTCCCTATGAGACATAGCGTCCAGCATTTTATTGTAAGCTTGAATATCCGTAGCAGATAATTCATCCAAAATCACAACAATATCAACGTCACTTGTTTCCGTTGCTTCACCGCGACCATAACTGCCTTGCAGACCAACAAACCATACACGACTTGTGAAAGTCTCATTTAATCTCTGCAAGAAATTTTCAATCCACACAGTAATATCTATCATCATTATCACCTCATCAAATTATACAGGTGTTCCAACTTCGATTAGATTTCCGTCTAAATCATAGAACCTGACTACCTTTTGCCCCCAACTGTAAGTCATCAGGTGATTTACATATTCGATTTCAGGGTAAAGTGTTTCAAGACGCTCTACAAATCGCTCTATATCGGGCTCTTCAAAATACAACTCAGACTGATTACTGTTTGGAATAACACTTCTTTTTAAGAATTGTTCCCAGTATCCTACTTCCTGTAAATATAAATTATTCGTCAATTCCATAAATTCAAATTATATGTTGAATTAATTAAGATGAAAGGAGCATTATTTTATATGAGATATATCAAGGTAATTGTTTTAGCGATATTTGAGGTTATTGCAGATTTGTACGACAGAAAGAATGACAGGAGGTAGAAATGATATACGGATACGCCAGAGTATCAACTGCCGATCAGAATTTAGACCGGCAAAAAGATGCGCTGTACAAATACGGAATAGATGAACTGTTTTGTGAAAAGATGTCAGGAGCCAAAAAGCAACGCCCCGAGCTTGACAGATTACTTAAAGTAGTTGAATCGGGTGACACAATTGTAATTGAGAGCTTGTCAAGATTGGGAAGAAGTGTAATCAAGCAATATTTTTGAAAAAGGAACATTTATTGCATACAAAGCTGCCGCAATTACAGCATAAATAGTTGCCACATATTTTACTTTCATTTACACCTCTATCAAAAAGCTTTATTATCCGTTAGTATTCATTCGTTACACCATAAATTCCCGTAGTAGTGGAATTACCCGCATAATAGACAGCAAGGTGAATATCATTTATTTTAACTACTCTAACATTACCTGTATCCTCTCCACCGGATGATTCCTCTGCAAGTATTTCGAAATCACTCCATCCGAGAGGATTTCCCCAAATGTGAGAAAATGTAGTTATTCTTCGTTTTAATTTTCCTGTACTTCGGTCAAAATAATACAAAAAAATTTTATCTTCTCCTTGCTCAAAAATAAAAGCAGGAGAATTAAAGATTGCATCTGTAATGTTTGTATATTTTTTGCTCCAGCTTTGACCTAAATCGCAAGACTCTAATTGAAACATTGCTCTTGTTCCGTCAACAGCATCCTTTCGTCCCAGAGCAAATATTTTTTTATCACCCGCATAAAAGCCATCTATTTCAACCGGGCATTCAGGTTTATCTACCATTGTTTCTATAGGTGTCATTTCCCAGCTCTTACCATCATCATAGCTTTTAAGAATTCCAAAGGAACGCACCAAACCATAGGTATTATAAAAGGAAAATAAGACATTGCCTTCAGCGGCAAAGATATTGCCTATATGACCGCCGCGAACATCAAAATCCGCTTTGCATACGAGGGTCATTGTATTACCATCTGTTTTGTAAAGCTCAAATTTCGTCTGAAGAACTGCGGGGGCACCATCTCTGTACCAAATAAGCAAATTGCCTTCGCTGTCATTACCCACACCGGTAACACCCTTTATTCCCGTTTTGTCTGTGAAAACTTCTTTTCCGTCACTCCATGAAATGCCATCAATTGAAGTCTTCATAAAAAGCTTTGACTCAGCGGCACTATGCTTGTCGGCAACAGTATAGATACAAACCAGCTTGTCATTTGCCCTTCCAAGCACAGGCCATGCAGTGTATTTATCAGGAGCTACAAGATTAAATTTGTTTGACGCATTCATATAATCTTCCCTTTCCAGGCTTTATAAAAGCACCCCAAAATTAAAAAATTTATAAAAATTCTACTGTAACATTGTATCACACAGAAAAACAAAAAGCAATATATTTTGGCGCAAAACAAGTTTAATTATATGAAGCATGTCATTTTTCATAAGTAAACTTTCTATCTGCATAAAACTGTTTAAGCGCTTTAATGTTGCCTGAAAGATATCCGTTCAATTCGCCTATAGAATTTGTTGCTTCATATGAGAAGGATTGATTATTATCCGCAACGACAGACAGCGGATAAACTGACAATAAAAAACTCAAACAAAAACATATATAAGTATTTTCTTTAACATAGTCATTTTTCTATTCCTCTCATAATATTGGTTTTTTCATTATACCAATAATCGACATATTTTTCAAGACTTACACTTTATTTGTGGCAGATTTGTGGTGAAAACATAAAAAAGCCCCCGAAAGTGCTTGACTTTCGGGGGTAAAATGATAATCGTAATTATCTCTTTGAGTTTCTGCTCTGGTGTTTCACAGCGTTTTATATCGTGCGTAACGCTCATATCGTGGGATATTGTGGGGGCGTAATCGCATATCGTTTGATATTTTGGATACTGTCTCATAAAATGTTGCACCAAAACGAATTTCAAGACAAAAAGAAAGGGGCTGAGTCAAAACACTTGAAAAAGTGAAAGGCTCAGCCCCAAGAAGCTTGCAAAGATATTAAAAATGTGATATAATTAGTTCAACAAAATTTAATTCGGGGTGAATAGTATAATATGGCAAATTACAGTATTTGTGGAATTGATTGTGATACTTGTAAATTCAAAACAGAACAAAATTGTAAGGGTTGTAAAACTATTGAAGGAAAAGTATTTTGGGGAGAGTGTGATTTATATAAATGCAATTCTCAAAAGAACCAAGACCATTGTGGAAAGTGTTC
>SVRV01000002.1 GCA_015064635.1 Oscillospiraceae bacterium | reverse complement strand
AGCTTGGATTTATGGGTGTTAAGATTGACGACGAAAAGAACGAATTTGCAAAGCGCAACGGTCTTGAAGTTGACATTTCTGCAGCTGATACAACAGCTCACATCCTTGTAATCCCCACAAACGAAGAACTCATGATTGCAAGAGATACCTACGAACTTGTAAAGTAATAAGCCTATAAAAAGATAAGGGTGCAACGTCAATCGTTGCACCCTTGTTCAATATAATTCTTTACTTGTTACTTTATCTCTCTTCCGCCGTCACCGGGGGTGGTGATGTAGAAAGAAGGCTCATATCCTATCTTGTCGGTGTAAAGCTTATGTACTGTCTCCTTGAATTCATCAATTGAATCATTCTTAACAATGCTTACTGTACATCCGCCAAAGCCTGCACCTGTCATTCTTGAGCCAATGCAACCCTTAACGCTTCTTGCGGCATCAACGAGAGTGTCAAGCTCAACACCTGTTACTTCATAAAGGTCACGGAGAGAATCACCCGAAGCGTTAAGAAGCTTTCCGAATCCGTCAATGTCACCCGCTTGAAGTGCTTCAACAGATTTTGCAACACGATAACATTCATATACAACGTGCTCGGCACGCTTTCTGCATATGTCGCATTTGATAGCGGCCTTATTTGCTTCAAACTGCTCTGTTGTAAGCTCACCGAGAAGCTTGATTTCGGGAAGTACTGTCTGAATGTCAGCAAGTGCCTTCGCACATTCATCACATCTTTCGTTGTACTTTGAAGTGATAAGACTTCTCTTTTTATTGGTATTTGTAATTACTATACTGCAATCACCAAGGTCAAGAGGTACGTGCTTGTAGTCAAGTGTTGCGCAGTCAACGAGCACTGCGCAGTTTTCCTTACCCATAGCAGACGCAAACTGGTCCATAATTCCGCAAGAAACACCTGCGTAATTTCTTTCGGCTCTCTGTCCGATAAGTGCCATTTTTATCATGTCAACCTTTTCTGACTTTCCTGCCTTTTCATTTGCAAAAACAGTGAGAGTAAGAGCGGTTGCAACCTCGATTGCTGCCGAGGACGAAAGTCCGCCTCCGTGAGGAAGTGTGTCATCGTAAAGCATATCGGCGCCGACAAGCTCCATGCCGTCTATCATCAGTTCTTTTGCGATACCTGCCTGATAGTTACCCCACCAAAGGTCCTTGTAGTCATCTATCTTGTCCATGTCAACTTCAACATGGTCTGTAAGGTCTGTTGCTTCCATTATAAGCATTCTGTCATTTCTGGGTCTTGCGGCTATTGTTGTTCCAAGTGTGATTGCCGCAGGAAGCACTGAACCGCCGTTGTAGTCAATATGCTCTCCAATAAGATTAACACGTCCGGGAGAAGCGAAAACTCTGACGTCCTTTTCGTCTCCGCCAAATCTCTTTATAAATTCCTTTTTGATTTCAGCAACTGTCATTTATTTTTCCTCCGATATATATTTTGCATGAGCCTCTCTGAGTTCAACAGCCTTTTCTTCGGGGCAGGTAGGATTGCAGTGTGCCCAAGCTCCCGTTTCGCTTGATGCGTTGAACTTAATCTTGTCCTTTGAACGCATGGGCGGGAAGAATTCTATATGGAAATGATGATGTCCCATGTCACCACTGTTAACAGCACCCTGATGCATACACATCATATAAGGGAAGGGGAAGCCGAAGAGACAGTCGAGAGTGCCTGCCGCCTCTCTTACAGCAGCGGCAAGATTCTTTCTTTCTGACTCATTGAAATCGGTTATATACTGCTTGTGGCTCTTTGAAGCTACCATAATTCCGTAAGGATATTCGGACCAGAAGGGAAGAAATACGATGAAATCATCGTTTTCAAATATTACTCTCTTGTCTTCCTTCTTTTCTTCTGATATGATGTCGCAGAAAAGACACTTGCCTGTTTCTTCCATATGCTTCTTTGAAGATGCGAATTCAAGCTCAAGCTTTTTGGGAATGAATGAATATCCGTATATCTGACCGTGAGGGTGAGGCATGGTTACGCCTACCGCTTCACCTCTGTTTTCGAAAATAAGTACATATTTGATTTTTTCATCCTTCTTGATAGCCTCGAATCTTTCGCACCAAAGATTTACAAGCTTTTCAACGTGAGCTTGAGAAAGCTCGGGAAGAGTGATGGTGTGATTGCTTGAATAAAGAATTACCTCACATTTTCCGTAGCAAGGAGCCGTCTTGAAAAGATCGGTTGCAACATCGTCGGGGGCGGGAGGATTCTGCATCATCGAAGGGAAGTCATTGTCGTATTCAAATACCTCGAATTCATCGGGCACCTTACCGCTTCCGGGGCAGAAGGGACACCAATCCTTGGGCATCTGAGGTCTGTTTTGTCTGTGTGATGCTATCATCACCCAGTCCTGTGTCATAGGGTTAAATCTAAGTTCAGCCATGTACTACACTCCTTTTGTAATAAAATTACAGATTCAAAATATATATATTAACAGCAATATTATAAAATACGGAAAAGGCATTTACAACATATAAAATCACAATAAAGTTGTTAAAAAACAAAATCATTTAAGATTTTATTTATTATGCTGGTAATATTCGCCGAAAATTCAGTGTTTTGCACAAATCTCACAAAAGATACTCGTTTTTTGAAGTTCATTTTAATTAAAACCCATTGACAATTACCTCAATGTGTGTTATCATTACAACGTAAGAAACCTTCCGTAACCGGAGGGAAAAAATTAGGGCATAGCCCAAAAAAATTAAAGGAGAACTTTTATGAAAAAGATCACTTCACTCTTAGTAGTGCTGATGATGCTTGTTGCTCTCTTCACAGTTAGCGCATTTGCTATACCTGAAGATATCAACGAGGACACCTGCACTGTCGTAAAAGAGCTTGTTCTTAAGGGAACACCTACCATCGACGGTAAGCTCGACAAAATGTATACCGAGAGTTTGACTCTTAAGCTCCACGGTCCTGCAGATGCATACTACATCTCAGCTGGAAGCTGTGAGGACACAACTGCTACAGGTACAGTTTATGCATTGGTTGACGATAACTATGTATACGTATTCTATCATGTAGTTGATAACACTCTTATTCAGGCAGACCCCGAGTATATCGAGATCGCAGCTCATCCTCACCTTTCCGACGCTGTTGAAGTTCGTGTAGGTGACGACCTTGAAGATCACTTTGCTCCCTATGACGGATCAAACGATGCTCACCACCTCTTCTATGCAGACGCTCACGGTGTAAGATTCTCATGCTATGAGGATTCTATGGGTGACGATGTAGAAAAGATGAAGTGGAAGACAGTTCGCGACGCAGATGGCAAGACCTACTACGTTGAAATGGCTATCCCGCTTCAGAGACCTTTTGAAGAAGGCGAAATCATCGAATTCGAGTTCCAGATCGACGACCTTCAGGACGATATGGATTCAATGTGTGCGGTAGGTTCAGGTTATCCTCACAACCTCGTACAGTTCAAGATCGGTGGCAACTCATCAGGTGCTACAGGTTCAACTGACAAGCCTGCAGATCCTCCCAAGGCTGAAGAGCCCAAGGAAGAAGATCCTAAGGTAGAAGATCCTAAGGAAGAAGAGCCCAAGGAAGAAGAGCCTAAGGAAGAAGTTCCTGGCGAAGAAGTTCCTGGCGAAGAAGTTCCCGGGGAAGAAGTTCCCGGTGAAGAAGTTCCCGGTGAAGAAGTTCCCGGTGAAGAAGTTCCCGGTGAAGAAGTTCCCGGCGAAGAAGTTCCTGGCGAAGAAGTTACCGGCGAAGAAGTTCCCGGCGAAGAAGTTCCCGGCGAAGAAGTTCCTGGTGAAGAACAGAAGCCTGCTGAAGAGCAGAAGCCTGCTGAAGAGCAGAAGCCTGCTGATGAAAACAAAGCAGATGACACAACAACAGAAGAAGGCGGTTCTAACACCGGTCTTATCATCGGTATCATCGCAGCAGTTGTTGTTGTAATTGCGGTAGTTGCAGTTGTTGTTTCTAAGAAGAAGAAATAATCGAATAACTACATAAAAGGGAAAACCGTGCTGAGCACGGTTTTTCTTTGTGGAAAAAAGAAAGCTGAATTGATTACGCTATTGTAACCGATTCAGCTTTAATTTTTCTCATTTACAATGAGTGCATTTCCCGTCAAACAGACCTTCAAGCTCTATGACGAATTCTCCGTCTTTTTCTTTAAAGCCCAACATTTTTGAGTATCTTTCGGCAGCTTCGTTGCTTTTGTTGAAGGTACATGTTTTGGCACCGGCAAGCTCCAAAAAATTCATAACAGATCTTCCGAGAATAATCAGTGCTTCAATATCTTCATTTACTCCTTGCACCATCCCGAAATTAAGTATCACAGCTTTTGTACCCAGAATATCAAATTGACATCCTGCAATTAAAGTATCGTTTTCTTTTTCGTCGTATGCAAATGCAAGGGGACTGTAATCGAAGCCGCAAAGCCTACACACTTCTTCTTGGTAATTTTTATCTTGAATGGGTTTTATTATTAACATTTCTAACCTCGTCATCTGTACTTTTTAATAGATTATAATACTCATTTCTGCAAAAGTCAACCGAAATCAAAAAAAGTCGTCAATATATTGATGAAAATTTCACAAACATCTTGAAAAATTCAAAGTATTGGTGTATAATACAAAATGATGTATAGTGGGTTTGTATAATTAAACCCGATGACATATTATTTTTTCATATTCTTAAGGAGGAAAAAGGGTAATGCAAAAGAAAATCAGTAATCTCCCGTTCAAGGGCACACCCGAGCAGGAGAAGCAGCTCAAGGCTGTAATCGATGCCAACAAGCATGACTCCAGCCGTCTTATGGCGGTAATGCAGGAGGCTCAGGGCATTTACGGCTACTTGCCTATCGAAGTACAGTCAATTATAGCAGAGGGAATGGATGTCCCCCTTGAAAAAGTGTACGGCGTAGCAACCTTCTACGCACAGTTTTCACTTTCACCTAAAGGAGAATATAATATTTCGGTTTGTCTCGGTACAGCTTGCTACGTAAAGGGCTCCGGAGACATTTTCAACAAGCTTTCCGAACAGCTCGGTATTGCGGCTGAAGAGTGCACACCCGACGGAAAGTTCTCTCTTACAGCTTGCCGTTGTATCGGTGCTTGCGGACTTGCTCCCGTATTTACAGTTAACGAAGACGTATACGGAAGAATCGGTCCCGATGACGTTCCCGGAATTCTTGCTAAATACGGTGCATGAATAATATCACAAGAGGTATAGTTTTGTGAAAATAAGAGAAATTCAAAGTCTGCTTAATGCGGAAGTTCTGACTTGTAAGGACAGTCTCGACAGAGATGTAAGGTCAGCTTGCGGCAGCGATATGATGAGCGATGTCTTGGCATATGTGAAAGACCAGGCTGTTCTTTTGACAGGTCTTGTCAACATGCAGGTGGTAAGAACCGCCGAAATGATGGATATGGTTTGCGTGGTTTTTGTTCGTAACAAAGTACCGACAGACGATATTTTGGCACTTGCCGAAGCGAAAGACATTGTTATTATGACAACCTCTGAGCGCATGTTTGATGCCTGCGGAATTCTTTATGAGGCAGGACTCAGAAAAGGTGACTGATATGAGCGATGTTTTAAGACTTCGTTTTGATGTTGACGGAGATGATTTCACCTCCGCAGGAGAAGCATCTGCCGAAGTGAAAAAGAAACTCAGACAACTCGGTTACCCGCCCGAAACTATCAGACGTGTTTCGATAGCTATGTACGAGGGCGAAATAAATATGGTGATTCATGCTGCAGGCGGAGTTGCCGATGTAGCAATTTTTGATGACCGTATTGAAATTGTTCTTACAGACCACGGCCCGGGAATTGAGGATATAGAGCTTGCAATGAGCGAAGGATACTCAACTGCCGCAGATGCTGTGCGTTCTCTCGGCTTCGGAGCGGGAATGGGTATTCCCAATATGATGAGATATGCAGATTATTTCAATATCGAATCTGTTGTCGGAGTCGGAACAAAGGTAACAATGATAATCAATACATAAACTGGTAGGTGATTTTGTGGACAAGTATTTACATTCTGTAACTCTCGTGGCAGATAAATGCCACGGCTGTACACATTGCTTGAATTACTGTCCTACAGAAGCTATACGAATTAAAAACGGTAAAGCTGAAATAAATCCGGACAGATGTATTGACTGCGGACAGTGTATCAGAGTTTGCAGAAATAAAGCTAAAAAATCAATATACGACCCGCTGAGTGCACTTGACAAGTATAAATTCAAAATTGCTCTTCCTGCACCGACTCTTTACGGACAGTTTGACAATCTTGATGATGTTGATTACGTTGTTCAAGGTCTTTATGATATCGGTTTTGATTACGTTTATGAGGTTTCACGTGCCGCAGAGCTTGTGACCGAATATACAAGACGCTTTTTAAAGCACAGTGATTTACCGAAACCCGTTATCAGTTCAGCCTGTCCCGTGATTTTAAGGCTTATCAGCTTGCGATTCCCGTCACTGTGTTCTCACGTGATGCCGATGATGTCTCCTATGGAGGTTGCGGCAATTAATGCGAAGAAAGAAGTCATGGATAAGAATCCTGAGCTTTCCGAAGACGACATAGGTGTTGCGTTTATATCGCCTTGTCCCGCAAAAGTCAGTTACGTTAAGAATCACCCCGAAAACAGACGTCCCATAATTGACTGTGTCCTTTCGATGAAAGAAATCTATTTTAATATGATTTCCAAAATGAAGAGGGATACACCGCTTAAAAATGTTTCGTCATCCGGTGTTGTAGGCCTCAGCTGGGCTACATCGGGAGGGGAATCCACCGCAATTTTTAATGACAAATATTTGGCTGCGGACGGAATAGTGAATGTAATAAAGGTTTTGGACCAGATAGAGAACAATGCTCTTCCAACACTCGAGTTTGTTGAGCTTAACAGCTGTCCCGGCGGATGCGTCGGCGGTGTTATGACAGTTGCAGACCCGTTTATTGCAAGAGCACGTATTCAAGGTTTGAGACGCTATCTTCCGGTTACGAGAATTTCAGGTTCACCCGAGCTTGCAAAAGAGGGCGTTCCGGAAAACCTTATTATACATACACCGCTTAATAAGCGCAGTATCGGATATTTCGAAAACAATGCCAATCTTTCTATCGGAGTTATGGCGGAAATAGAAAAGGTCAATGCCTTGCTTCCGCAAATTGACTGCGGTGCTTGCGGAGCGCCGACATGCCATGCTTTTGCAGAGGATGTTGTCTGCAAGGGAGTGGATATGGATGAGTGCCCCATATATAAGCTTCCAAAATTCGCTGTGGGAGGGAACAATGAAAATAAATGATATTATTTCTTCTCTTGAACTTGAAGAAGTGAATGTGTGTTGCCGTGACAGAGAGATTGAAAATGCTTATACCGGAGACCTTCTCAGCTGGGTTATGACAAGGCTTGATGCAAATTGCGCTTGGATAACCATAATGAATAACGTAAATGTAATAGCTGTTGCATCTCTTTGCGATGCTTCCTGCATTATATTCACGGAAAATGCTGAAATTTCGGATGATGTCATTGAAAAAGCAAAAGCACAAAACATAAACCTTTTAAGGACTGAAAAGTCTTCATTTGAAATTTCTTATTTGATTGGAAAGATGCTTTATGCCAAGTAAAGTATTCTATGATATGCACCTTCATTCCTGTCTTTCACCTTGCGGTGATGACGAGATGACACCTTGCAATATTGCCGGTATGTCATCCTTGAAGGGGCTTGGGATTGTTGCGTTGACCGATCATAATACGTGTGGAAATTGTCCTGCGTTCTTTTCGGCTTGCTCGGATTTTTCTATTGTCCCCATAGCAGGTGCCGAGGTCACTACTGCTGAAGATATCCATGTTGTGACACTTTTTGAGACTCTTGAAGGTGCGATGGATTTCGGTTCATTTATGGATTCCCACAGAGTCCTTTTCCCGAATGACCCGAGTGTTTTTGGCAGACAGCTGTACACGGACGCTTCGGATAAAATTGTGGGCGAAGAGCCGTATCTCTTGATTAATGCTCTTGATATTTCGATTGACAATATCAACGGCATGGCAAAAGAATACGGAGGAATCGCTTTTCCCGCACACATAGATAAAATGTCAAACAGTATAGTCAGTGTTTTTGGTATGATTCCGGAATCGGATTTTACGGTATATGAATTTGCAGATATTTCAAAACGTGGCGAGTTTTCCGAAAGGTTTCCTGAAATTGAAAACAAATTTCATTTGACAAGCAGTGATGCCCATTACCTGTGGGATATTAACGAAAGTGTAAACTTCATTGATATCTTTTCAGATTTGAATGATGCACCTTCTGTAAGGAAAGAACTGTTTTCGATTTTGAGAGGTGATATAAAATGAAGGAATTGTCACTGAATATTTTGGATATAGCGATGAACTCTGTCAAAGCAGGCGCATCTCTCATATCAATTAAGATTGATGAATCGGATGATAAGCTTTTAATAACAATTACCGATGATGGATGCGGAATGTCGGAAGACATGGTAAAGCGTGTTACGGATCCCTTTTGTACTACACGTACAACAAGGAAAGTAGGACTCGGAATACCGTTTTATAAGCTTGCTGCGGAACAGACAGGCGGAAAGCTTGAAATAAATTCCAAAACCAAAGAAAACAATGACGCCGTTAGCGGTACCGAAGTGAAAGCTTTATTTATGAAGAATCACATCGACTGCTTACCACTGGGAGATATTATTTCGACTGTGTGTACCCTTATTCAAGGGTCGCCCGATATCAACTTTGAATTTTCACACAAATATAACAATGAAGTATATTTATCAACTGCCGAAATGAGGCAGATACTTGGAGATATACCGCTGAACTCACCCGATGTGCTCGTGTGGGTGAGGGAATACCTTAACGAGCAATATGAATCGTTTTAAAAAAATAAAAATATAAGAAGGGAAAAAGTTATGAAATCATTAGCTGAACTTGCTGCAATCAGAGAAAAGATGCAGAGCAAAGTTAACATCCGTGAGAATGGCGCTACAATGAAAGTAGTTGTAGGCATGGCTACTTGCGGAATTTCAGCAGGAGCAAGACCTGTTCTCAATGCTTTCGTTGAGGGTGTTGCAAATGCAGGACTTACAGGGAAAGTGTCTGTTTCACAGACCGGCTGTATCGGCATCTGCCAGTACGAGCCTGTAGTTGAAGTATTTAGCGGAGAAGAAAAGGTAACATATGTAAATATGACTACCGAAAAGGTTGCAAAGGTAATTGAAGACCATATTAAGAATGGCAAGGTTGTAACAGAGTATACAATCGGAGCCGCTACAAAGTAAACGGAGGAAAAAAGTAATATGATACGCACACACGTACTTATTTGCGGCGGTACCGGTTGTACTTCTTCCGGAAGTATGAAAATCGGTGACAAGCTCGAACAAGAGATTGCCGCTAAAGGACTGCAGGACGAAGTAAAGGTAGTACGTACCGGTTGTTTCGGTCTCTGCGCACTCGGTCCTGTCATGATCGTATACCCCGAGGGAACATTCTATTCAATGGTTACTATTGACGATGTTGAAGAAATCGTTGAAGAGCACCTTCTCAAGGGACGTCCCGTTGATAGACTTGTTCACAAGGATGTTGATGAGGATGTTATCAAGGCTAAGTCACTTGAAGAAACAAACTTCTATAAGAAGCAGATAAGAGTTGCTCTTCGTAACTGCGGTGTTATTGACCCCGAGCAGATCGACGAGTACATTGCTATGGACGGTTATGCTGCTCTCGGTAAGGTTCTTACAGAGTACACTCCCGAGCAGGTTATCCAGGTAGTTCTTGATTCTGGTCTTCGTGGAAGAGGAGGCGGTGGATTCCCCACAGGTAGAAAGTGGGCTCTTACAGCTCCCAATAAGGCTCCTCAGAAGTATGTTGTATGTAACGCCGATGAGGGTGACCCCGGTGCGTTCATGGACCGTTCGGTTCTTGAAGGTGACCCCCACTCAATCATCGAAGCTATGGCTATCTGTGGATACGCTGTAGGTGCATCAATGGGTTATGTTTATGTTCGTGCTGAATATCCCATAGCAGTAAAAAGACTTCAGATTGCTATTGACCAGGCAAGAGAGTACGGTCTTCTCGGTAAGGATATTTTCGGAACCGGCTTTGATTTCGATATGGAAATCCGTCTTGGTGCAGGCGCATTCGTATGCGGTGAAGAAACTGCTCTTATGACATCAATCGAAGGTAACAGAGGTGAGCCTCGTCCTCGTCCTCCGTATCCTGCTGTTAAGGGTCTCTTCGGATGCCCCACAGTTGAAAACAATGTTGAAACATTTGCAAACATTCCTCAGATTATCCTCAAGGGTCCCGAATGGTTTGCATCAATGGGTACAGAAAAGTCCAAGGGTACAAAGGTATTCGCTCTCGGTGGTAAGATTGTAAATACCGGTCTTGTTGAAATTCCCATGGGTACAACACTTCGTGAGATCATCGAAGAAATCGGTGGCGGCGTTCCCAACGGTAAGAAGTTCAAGGCAGCTCAGACAGGTGGCCCTTCAGGCGGATGTATCCCTGCAAGTCTTATTGATACCGAAGTTGACTACGATAACCTCGTTGCAATGGGTTGTATGATGGGTTCAGGCGGTCTTATCGTTATGGACGAAGATACTTGTATGGTTGATATGGCTAAGTTCTTCCTCGACTTCACAGTTGAAGAATCTTGCGGTAAGTGTACACCTTGTAGAGTTGGTACAAGAAGACTTCTTGAAATACTTGACAAAATTACATCAGGTAACGGTACTCTTGAAGATATCGACAAGCTCGAAGAGCTTTGTAATTACATTAAGGCTAACTCCCTTTGCGGACTTGGTCAGACAGCTCCCAACCCTGTACTTTCAACTCTTAAGTTCTTCAGAGATGAGTATATTGCTCACGTTGTTGACAAGAGATGTCCCGCAGGTGTATGTAAGGATCTTCTTACATTCTATATCGAACCTGAAAAGTGTAAGGGCTGTACAAAGTGTATGCGTAACTGTCCCGTTAACGCTATCAGCGGTAGCGTAAAGGTTCCTCACGTTATTGATCCTGCAAAGTGTATCAAGTGCGGTGCTTGTATCGACAACTGTGCATTTAAGGCTATTATTAAAAAGTAAGAAAGGAGTACGCTGAAAATGGAAATGATTAATTGTAAAGTAAATGGCATTGCTGTCAGCGTGCCCAAGGGATCAACAATTCTTGAAGCAGCACGTGTTGCAGGTGTAGAAATCCCCACCCTTTGCTTCATGAAGGATATTAACGAAATAGGTGCTTGCCGTATATGTGTTGTTGAGGCAACAGGTGCAAGAGGTCTTGTTACCGCTTGTGTATATCCTGTAGCCGAAGGCATGGAAATACAGACAAATACCGAAAAAATTCAGAAGGCTCGTAAGACCACTCTCGAACTTATTCTTTCAACACATGATAAGAAGTGTCTGTCTTGTAAGCGTTCAACAAACTGTGAACTCCAGAAGCTCTGCCGTGAGTACGGAGTTGATGAAAATGCATTTGGCGGTTACAAGCGTGAGTATGAGCTTGATGAGTCTGCTCCCCACCTTGTTCGTGATAACAACAAGTGTATCCTTTGCCGTCGCTGTGTTGCTGTTTGTGACCAGCAGTATGTATCTATCATCGGTGCTAACGACAGAGGTATCGATACAAATATCGGTAATCCCTTCAATGTAAAGCTCAACGCTACTTCATGTATTTCATGCGGTCAGTGTACAGCGGTATGTCCCACCGGTGCTCTTACAGAAAAGGATGATACAGATAAGGTTTGGGCAGCTATTGCTGATCCCACAAAGCACGTAGTTGTTCAGACTGCTCCTTCAGTTCGTGCAACTCTCGGTGAGTGCTTCGGTATGCCTATCGGTACAAATGTAGAAGGTAAGATGGTTGCAGCTCTCAGAAGACTTGGCTTTGACAAGGTATTCGACACAGACTTTGCAGCTGACCTTACAATCGTTGAAGAAGCAAACGAGCTTATCGACAGAGTAAAGAATGGCGGAGTTCTCCCCATGATTACTTCATGCTCCCCCGGATGGGTTAAGTTTGCTGAATACTATTATCCCGAATTCCTCGCTCACCTTTCATCTTGTAAGTCTCCTCAACAGATGGCAGGTGCGGTTATCAAGACATATTATGCTGAAAAGATGGGTATAGACCCCAAGGATATCGTATCAGTATCAGTTATGCCTTGTACAGCTAAGAAGTTCGAGATAGGCAGAGATGACCAGAGCGCTGCAGGTGTTCCCGATGTTGATATCGCAATCACAACAAGAGAACTCGGCAGAATGATTGAACGTGCCGGACTCAAGTTCACATCTCTTCCCGATGAAGAATTCGATTCTCCTCTTGGTGAAGATACAGGTGCTGCTGTTATCTTTGGTGCAACAGGCGGTGTTATGGAGGCAGCTCTCCGTACAGCTAATGACTGGCTCACAGGTAAGGATAACACAGAAATCGACTTTACTGCAGTTCGTGGTACAGACGGTCTCAAGGAAGCATCTCTCAATATAGCAGGTCTTGATATCAAGGTTGCTGTTGCAAGTGGTGCAGCTGCTGCTAAGGTAGTTATGGACAGAATCGCAAGCGGTAACTCTGATTGGACATTCGTTGAAATCATGGGATGTCCCGGCGGTTGTGTAAACGGCGGCGGTCAGCCTATTCAGCCTCAGTCTGTTCGTGATACAGTTGACCTTAAGGCGGTACGTGCTAAGGCGCTCTACGATCAGGATGCAGCAATGGCTATCAGAAAGTCACATGAGTCTCCCGTTGTTAAGAAGCTCTATGAAGAGTATTACGACGGATTCGGCGGTCACAAGGCTCACCATGACCTTCATACAACATACGTTCCGAGAAAGAAAATGTAATCATTAGCATAAAAGCTCAAGACACCCCGCTATATGACGGGGTGTCTGTCTTTTGATTTATTTTAGCGTTTTCACTTGACAAACGCGCTTTGTTTTGATATAATACATCTGTTGTATGCGGATATGGCGGAATTGGCAGACGCGCTAGATTCAGGTTCTAGTCGGAGTGATTCGGTACAGGTTCAAGTCCTGCTATCCGCACCAAAAATATAGAGAGTGCCCAAAAGGTACTCTCTATATTTTTGATATGATAAAAGAGAGGACTTGAACCTCAAGGAGGGACAAAGCGTGAAGAAAACAGTCCTGTGGACTGTTTTTAGCTTTGTGTCCGAGGGCTATGCCCGAGGAGATAGCAAATCTTGATTTGCGTCAAGTCCTGCTATCCGCACCAAAAATATAGAGAGTACCCAAAAGGTACTCTCTATATTTTTGATATGATAAAATGAAGGACTTGAACCTCATAAAAACTAATTTAAACTTTTTCTTCAAAAGGTATTGACATTTACAAAAAAATGTGTATAATATAAAAGGTCAGTTGAGAGACCTATGCGAGAGTGGCGAAATTGGCAGACGCGCACGTTTGAGGGGCGTGTGGTTATCCGTACGGGTTCAAGTCCCGTCTCTCGCACCAAAAAGAAAAGAGTACCAAAGGTACTCTTTTCTTTTTGTTATAAATGGAAGGGACTTGAACCCTGGGAGGGGACAAAGCGTGAAGAAAACAGTCCTGAGGACTGTTTTTAGCTTTGTGTCTGAGGGCTATGCCCGAAGAAAGAGCAAATCAAAGATTTGCGTCAAGTCCCGTCTCTCGCACCAAAAAGAAAAGAGTACCAGAGGTACTCTTTTCTTTTTGTTATAAATGGAAGGGACTTGAACCCTGGGAGGGGACAAAGCGTGAAGAAAACAGTCCTGAGGACTGTTTTTAGCTTTGTGTCTGAGAAAGGAAAAACATACAAGAATCAGATTCGGAGCTGCTTGAAAAAGATACTATGACACTCTTTTTATACTCGAAAATGACCAAAATGCCGGTGTCCTTTTTTTGCAAAAAGTAAGAAAAGGATCGGACAGAGGGGCTTGAACCATAAACTAAATTTGAACTTTAACAAGGAATAACACTGTTATTAAGTCACACTCAAAAGAAATAACCCTCAACAACATTCGCTGTTGAGGGTTATTTCTGTTCTGTCTTGATATCGAGCATCTAAGGTTTCCTCTCTTTCTACTATTTGAATTGTTTGTGACGATGACGGGAATTATATTTTCTCCTTGTTATATTTATATATCTTCTGCGTTACACCGCCGTGTTTTCGCCGTCGTCACTTTTGAAGGTTTATTTGTTCATTGGAGTGTACCTTCCTTTCTTCGTTTATAGTATAGCATCTTTTTGCACTTTTTTCAATTGACAAAAATGCAAAACATTTAACTCGTTTTTTGTGCACCAAAGAGAAATTTTATTTCAGCATATGTTTTTTCTTTACATTGGATAAAAAACATGTTATAATAAAAATGTTAAGGGTCATTATATTCAAAAAACCGACAAGATTAAATACTTGTCGGTTTTGTTATGTTTAAGCCTTTATCCTTGATACTCTGTCTCAAATGCCTTCCACGGTACATTGATTCTCTTGTTTTCAAACAACAGTTCATTTATATGCATAAGCAACGGGTAATCTTTAATGTTGATTTCTCCAAGCTCGGCAAGCTGCTTAACCGCCTTTGCGGTTCTCTCTGTTATAACTATACCTTCGAGAGTTACTCCGCCCAATTGACTTATTGCCTCGTCATAGGTGTAGCCCTGACCGAGTAAAGTACCAAGCCTTCTGTTTCTTCCACCGAAAATCGTAACGTAAAGGTCTCCTATACCAAGGAAAATATTGCGCTCTGCAGTACCGCCGAAAACATCTAACAGCTGATACATTTCCTTTGATGCTTGAGTAAACAAGCCCGCCTGAGAATTGTAATGCTCAAACTCTCTACCTTCTCTTTTATAAGACATGCCGACAGCAAGAGCGACACCAAGAGCATAAGCATTCTTTAATGCAACGGTACATTCTACACCTCTTACATCCGTCGAAAGGCTTATATGGTAATAGTCGGTCTCAAATATCCCACGCAACCAACGAAGTGTATTCATATCGGGTCCGCAGAAGGTAACCTCTGTGGGGTCACGGTCTACAAGCTCATATGATGTGCAGGGGCCTCCGACTGCGTAGATTTTTAAATCCTTATCTGTGAATCGTTGCATATACTCGGGATAGGATATGAGACGACCTTTATTTTCTCCGTCGTCTACCATGCCCTTTGAAATTGACAAGAGGGGAATTTCTGCCGGAAGCTTTGGAATTACATTGTTGCAGAACCAGTCAATACCAAAGGATGATACACCGCAAATAATTAGGTCAGCCCCTTTGATACATTCCTCCATTTCTTCAAAATAGTGGAAGGTAACATTATCGGAAGTTAGTACCGGTGCATCAACTCCGCTTGTGGGATTGTTCTTTCTGTACTTTGACAGATTGAGATGCTCCTTTGTCTTTTGACCGTGTTCAATTATATCATTGTCCAACGGAGAGCCAACCAAACGAATGGTATGGCCGTTTTGTGCTGCCGGGAAAGTAATGGCAGTTCCCATCATTCCCGAACAAATTACTGTAATTATTGCCATTTTCACCAATCCTTTTAAAAAAATGTTGTAAAACACAATTACTTATGTTATGATAACAGTATAAAAAATATTGCAAACTTTGTCAAGTGTTGACGTGATTTATGAAAGAAATTCACAAAGTTTGTTAAAGTGTTGCAAGAAATGAGGAGAAAATGTTACAAGTTGAGCGTGTTAAACAGATCAGAGCACTTTTGGAAAAAACTCCTACACTCCGCATAGGTCAGCTTGCCAAACTCTTATATGTCAGCGAAGCAACGGTAAGACGTGATGTTGATGCAATGGAAAAGGACGGACTTTTGAAACGTGTTTACGGGGGAGTAACCTTAAACAAAGAAGATATGCCGTTGACTCTGCGTAGCTTTCAGCACGCTGACGAAAAAGATGAAATAGGAAAAAAGGCAGCCGAGCTTGTAAAGGACGGTCAGACAATTTTTATCGACTCTTCCTCAACAGCTCTTCATATGCTGCCTTATATCAAACATAAACAGGATATGATAGTAATAAGCAATAGCCAAAAGGTTATTGATACCCTTGCCTTTACCAACAATAAATTGATATTGACGGGTGGAGAACTGATACCGCGCAATCTTGCTTATGTCGGCGAGCTTGCGTGCAGAGCTCTGGATATGTACCGCCCTGAGCTTGTTTTCTTTTCCAGTCAGGGGATAGATTCTGACGGAGAAATCACCGATGTTTCCGAGAGTGAAACTGCCCTTAGACGTGCGGCAATCAAACGTGGAATACAAACAGTGTTTTTATGTGACAGCAGCAAGGCGGGGCGGATTTATACCTATCATGTCTGCTACAAAGACGAAATAGCAACAATGATAACAGACAGTAATTTTCCAAAGGAATACTTGTAATTAACCGACGCGTGTATGAGTACTAAAGGTCGTCAGCATCCTGAACGGGTATTTCGTTTTTTTCTTCGCACACACCTGTCCAGCTTCCGTTCGGGTCGGTATTTTCCTTGCCTTTGTCTCTATAAGCTTTTATTGCTTCTTGTGCTTTTTTCATAGGTTCATTTTTTGATTTTATGATAATCACCTCACGCTTATTTTTTGCTTATCTATTGAAAAATATTACTCAATGTGATACAATTTTATAAGCTTTATAGAATTTGCAAGGGAGATCGTTATGTCTAAAAGAATAATTGATTATGTAAACGTATTTCAGGGTAATTCGACAGTATCAATAGAGAACATCGAAGGCGTTGCCTCTACGTGGGCTCCCATAAAGGGACTCAGCGGAAATACACATCCCGGTGCAGTTGTGCCTTTCGGTAAGATGTCTGTATGTGCATATTCAGGCGGATATCCCACGGGATACGGTAACAATAAGCTCAATTGCGGTGAACCTGTGCAAAATTTGTATGACAGAGATTCAATTTTAGGAATATCGCATCTTCACCACAGCGGTACAGGTGCAGTAGGATTTTATTATAATTATGCCTTGACAGTTCCCTTTGTTGGGGAATTTCAAAAAGCTTCATTAAATACGTTATCAAATGAAAAGGCATCTTGCGGATATTACTCTGCTAAGTTTTCGGAAAAGAATATAACCTTCGAGCTTACAGCAAATAAATCTTCAGCCTTTCACAAATATCATTTCCCTGATGACAAAGGAAATATTTATATAGACCTTTCAAATGACGGACTTTACTGTGATAAAAGACTTCGAGGAACACCGGGAGAAGCAAGCTTGAGAGTAGTTGACTCAAACACCGCGACAGTGTCTGTTGCTTTGCAGGGAATGGTGTTATATTTTACCGTTTACTGTGACAACGGTAAGCTTTCTCTTTGGGAAAATTTTGAAAAAGTATCTGAAAGCGTGCTAAAAACAAACGGAAGCGAAAACCGTTCTTTTGGTGTTGTATTTGAAAATACACACAAAAACGCAAATATTGTTATAAGTGTGTCTCTTTTGTCGGAAGAGACATCAATTGAAGAAAATTTGTCTTCGCGTGAGGACGGATTTGATAAAACGAAAATAAAAGCAGAAGAAATATGGAACAGCTACTTGTCCAAAATCACAATAGATGCAGACGATATAAATAAGGAAATATTCTATTCTAATTTATATCATACATTTATAAAGCCTTGCGACTGGTCTGGGGAGAGCCCTTACTATCAAGAGAAAGACTTTTTCCTTGACTTTACAACTCTTTGGGATATATATAAAACTCAGCTTCCTTTAATATTTACTTTATTTCCCGAAATCGGAAGAAAAATTGTAAATACGTATATTAGTATGGGCAAGCATGTTGGTGTTATGCCAAATCTCTTTGACCTTTCGTCCTCCTTTAACGGAGAGGCACAGCAATCCAGATTCCTGGCAGGTTATCTTTTTTGCGATGCCTATTATAGGAATATAAGCGAGGAAAATTGGTGTGAGATTCTTGATTTGCTTGTTGAAATTCTGCACTCAACCGATAGTGACTTTTTTGAAAAAGGGGAGTGCAGCAGAACAACTCACACGCTTGATATGGCGGAGGCGTGTGCTAACCTTTCAAAAATAGCAAAAGAAGTGGGACGAGAGGATATCGCTCTTTCGCTTGAAGCTCATAGTGAAAAATGGGTTAATGCATTTGATAAGTCAAACGGACTTTTGAGAGAAGACTCAGAATATTACGAAGGAAATCTTTGGAACTATTCCTTCAGACCCATGAATGATATGGCAAAAAGAATTGAGCTGGCAGGCAGCAGAGAAGAATTTGTGACATTGCTTGACAGATTTTTCGGTTTTACTTTTTCCGACGATAAGAGCGCACGTTTTGAAGGCTTTAATAACGAAACAGATATGGAATCTCCTTATGCATATAATTATGCAGGAAGGATGGACCGACTTGCCGAGGTAATCGACGGCGGTAATAAATATATGTTTACAAGGGGTAAAAACGGTGCGCCCGGAAATGTTGACAGTGGTGGACTTTCAGCATGTTATATTTGGAATACAATTGGCATATTTCCTGTAAGCGGTCAAAATCTTATGCTTATCGGAAAGCCTTACTTCAAAAAAACTGTTTTATCTTTACCCGACGGAAAAGCATTCACTGTTATTCTCCACGGTGACGGAAAATATGTTAAGGAAGCAATTTTTAACGGAAGTAAGCTTGAAAAATACTCTTTTAAAGCAACTGATATGATGCTTGGCGGAATACTTGATTTATATACATAAAACGAGGTGCTTGATATGGAAAGAAATTTCAGATTTATGCGTTTTCCCGGCGGAAAATTCCGTGCTTTCACATTGAGCTACGATGACGCTGTCGGAACAGATATAAGACTCATGGACATAATGAGACGTAACGGAATTAAGGGAACGTTTAATATTAGCTCGGGCGTTTCCGATGACCCAATGGACAACATTGATATAGAAAAGAATCCAACGTCACGCCTTACATTAAACCAAATTGCCGAGTATTACAAGGATTTTGAAGTTGCTACACACGGCATGACACACTCCTTCTTTAAGGACTTACCCGACACAGCGCTTATTTATGAAATAGTAAAAGATAGGGAAGTATTGGAAGGAATCTTTGGTAAAAGGGTGCTTGGACACGCATATCCCAACGGTTCCTTTAAGCAAACAACTCTTGATGCCTTAAAAGCGTGCGGAATCATATATGCAAGAACCACGGCACAGACAATGAACTTTGATATTCCTGAAAACTGGCTTACATACGGCGCGACCTGTCACCATTCGGCTGACCTTGACTCCTTGTATGACAAGTTTTTTGATAGTCCCCGCCTCTATAAATCGCCATATCTTTTTACAGTTTGGGGACACTCATACGAATTTGAAAATAATAACAACTGGAATATTATTGAAAGCTTCCTTGAAAAAATAGGAGGAAAAGACAATGTCTGGTATGCGGGACTTCAAGATATTGTCGAGTATACAAACGCATATAGGAGTCTTGTTTATACAATTGACTCTAAAATAGTGTATAATCCCACAGCTTTTGATATCTGGATTTCCAAAACAGTTTTTGCTGATGAATCTGTTTGTATTCCGTCCGGTGCATCTGTAAAACTTTCATGAGGTGTAATATGAAAAAGTATGTAATAGGCGTAGACTTTGGTACTCTTTCCGCTCGTGCTATTGTGCTCAGGGTTTCGGATAAAACAGTAGTTTCAGAAAGTGTTTTTGAATACCGTCATGGAGTTATGGACAAAAGTCTGCCGAGTGGCGTTTCTCTTCCTGACGGATTTGCTCTTCAACACCCGGCAGATTATATTGAGGCGCTTCGTGAAAGCGTAAGGGGAGCTATTAAAAAATCAGAAGTTTCTTCATCCGAGATAGGTGGAATAGGTGTTGATTTTACAGCATCAACTGTATTGCCTATCGACAAAAACGGAACCCCATTGGCTTTTGACGAAAGGTTTAAAAACGAGCCTCACGCCTATGTGAAGCTATGGAAGCATCACGGTGCACAAAAGGAAGCTGACGATTTTACAAAGGCGGCTAAAGACAGAGGGGAAAAGTGGCTTGATTCTTACGGAGGTATCGTTTCAGCAGAGTTTATGCTTCCGAAAATTCTTGAAACAGCACGTTACTCTAAAGATGTTTATGACAACACATACAGATTTATCGAGGCGGGAGATTGGATAAACTTACTTTTGACCGGCAACGAAACTCATGCGGCTGCTTTTGCAGGATATAAAGCGTTTTGGAACGAGAAAAACGGATATCCCACAAATGAGTATTTTAAGAGCGTTGATATCTTGCTTGATGGAATTGTGGGAACTAAAATCAGTGATAGAATAAATCCAGTTTCGGAAAAAGCGGGATATATAAACAAATATGGTTCAGAGCTCACAGGACTTGACATAGGCACCCCTGTCAGCCTTGCTATGCTTGACGCTCACGCCGCTATGCCCGCTCTCAACACGACGGCTAATGGCAATATGATGATCATTCTTGGTACATCTGCATGTCACATTATAAATTCCGATAAGGAGGATGTGGTTGACGGTATATTTGGCTGTGTAAAGAATGGAGTCATTCCCGGTAAGATCACATACGAGGCGGGGCAGCAATGCTTCGGTGATGCATTTGACTGGTTTGTTTCAAACTGTGTCCCGAGCTCTTATTCTGAAGAAGCAAACGAAAAAGGAGTCGGTATTCACACACTCCTTACAGAAAAAGCACAACAGTTGAAAATAGGCGAAAGCGGTATAATTGCTCTTGACTGGTTTAACGGAAACAGAAGCGTGCTTGTCAATTCAAGACTCAGCGGAATGCTCGTTGGTGTAACCATTCAAACACAACCCGAAGAGATTTACAGAGCACTGCTCGAAGCGGCTGCCTTCGGTGCTAAACGTATCACAGACCAATTTGAAGCTTTTGGAATTTCCATTGACAAGATAACCGCGGCGGGAGGCATTGCAAGTAAGAATGCACTTTTGATGCAGATAATGGCGGATGTTTTGAATAAGGAGATATTTGTCTGCAATACCACCCAAGCCGCAGCACTCGGAAGCGCTGTCTATGCTTCTGTTGCGGGCGGCTTTTATGACGATGTAATTATTGCATCCGCTGACTTGTCACCCGAGGTTAAGGCAGTATATCGCCCCATAGAGGAAAATGTAATAAAATATAAGGCGTTGTACAGTGAATATCTTACCTTGCATGATTACTTTGGTAAAACAAACATGGTCATGGAGCGACTCCGAAAAATAAAGCAGGACTGCTGATTCAGTCCTGCACAATTGAAAGTACAATCAGTTCATCACCGATTACCTTGAATTTAATTTCGTGGTTATAAAGATTCAGTCCGTATATTCGCTCGGCATCGTTTTGGTACGAAGGCCGTGGGTCAAACGAGAGAATTTGTTTAATGTTTTCCATTTTTTCTTCGGAAAGCTCTGAGAAAATTCCTTCGCTGAATGTAACTTTCAGCCTGTAATCAATATGCTCTGCGGCAAATCCCGAGGAAGCGTTTGGATGCGAGTCTGTGAAGGGGATATACGGCTTTATGTCATATATTGCGGTGTTGTCTAACATATCTGCACCCGAAACCTTCAAAATGGGTGATTTGGGCGATGATGTATCAATTCCCAAAAGCTTAAGAGAGGAGAGTCCTATGGGATTTGGTCTGTTTGGTGACCTTGTAGCAAATACACCCATTCGCGTGTTTCCTCCAAGTCTTGGGGGGCGCACTGTTGGCGACCAATCTTCCGACTCAAAGCCTTCAAATTTCCATAGTACCCATATATGTGAAAAATCAGAAAGACCTCTGACAGCATCGGGATTTCTGTATTTTGGTAAGAATTCAATTTCGCATATAACATTCTCGGCTAATCCGCTTTGACGTGGAATACCAAATTTGCTTGTATACGGTGTGTGTATATGAGCAATCGGTACAAAAGCTTTTTCTTCCAAATTTTTCACTTCCTTTCAAAATAATATTATACATAAATTCGATAAAAAAACAAGATATAAAACTAATTGGGAAATAACTTATGAAAGAAATTAACAGTTTTAAAAAAGGAATAACCTCCGGTATACCGATTTGTCTTGGCTATCTGTCGGTATCTTTTGCATTCGGAATTTTTGCTGTAAAAAGCGGATTCAGTGTGCTTGAGGCGGTGCTTATTTCACTTACAAATGTAACCTCTGCAGGACAGCTTGCAGGTGTGCCGATAATTGCTTCGGGGGGCTCGCTTGTTGAATTGGCTGTGGCTCAGCTTGTTATCAACTCAAGATATTCTTTGATGTCGATTTCACTGTCGCAGAAGCTGGGAAAAAGCATATCAATGCTGGATAGGTTTTTGATCTCCTTTGCAAATACCGATGAGGTCTTTGCTGTTGCCGTTTCAAATATCGGTAATGTCGGAAAAAGGTATATGTACGGACTTATAATTCCTCCCATTGCAGGGTGGACACTTGGTACGTTACTCGGTGCTCTTGCAGGGGATATATTGCCTGCGGTTGTTTCTTCCGCTTTGGGAATAGCTATTTACGGAATGTTTATTGCAATAGTTGTTCCTCCTGCTAAAAAAGAAAGGTCTACTGCACTGTGTGTATTACTTGCAATTGTTTTAAGCTGTATTTTTTATTATGTTCCGCTTTTAAAAAACAATATCCCAAGCGGATTTACCATAATCATATGCTCAGTTATATCAAGTGCGGTTATGGCGGCTGTTGCTCCGCTGCCGATAGAGGAGGGGAAGGATGAATAATTTCTTTATATATCTTCTGACAATGGCAGGGGTGACTTATCTTGTCCGAATGATTCCTTTAGTCCTTGTCAAGAAAAAGATTACCAACAGATACATAATTTCTTTTTTGCATTATATTCCTTACGCAGTTCTTACAGTTATGACTGTACCGGGAATATTCTATTCAACATCGTACTCTGTTTCGGCAATCGTAGGATTTGTAGTTGCAGTTTTATTTGCCTTTATGGAAAAAACTCTTGTAATTGTAGCTGCAATGTCCTGCTTCGCTGTTTTTGCATGTGAAATGGCGTTGAATCTTTTATGATTATGAAAAACATTTGGCAAAGAATAAAAGAGCTTTTTACATACATTTTCGGGATTGACAGAATTGAATATTTTGACCTTATTGAAGAATACGAGGATTATGTAAGAGGCGAAAACCTTTCAAACACAGATGTTATGGTTGGAACAGTACGCTCAATAGAGCAGTATGATACAAATATTGAAAGTCATTTTTATCATATTCCTGCCAGGTATATTGATTTTCCTGAGAAAGTAGAATATATAGCTCTATATCGCTCAAAAAACATTTTTGGCAAAGACGAACCGGGAGTAAAGCATTATGGTAAAGTTCTCTCTTTTGAAAAGATCAAAAGACGTGAAATAAAAGAATTAAAGCTTTCTTTCAATCCCGATGATGATTATTACCGCTTTGAAGTGACGGAATGGAAGACTCTTGAATTTCCTATAAAAGCAAGGGAAAATGCTCCCGAGGTTTATCTTCTTACCAATAAATTTCTTTTGTTTAACTCTAAATTTTTTTATGAGCTTTTTATTGATAACAATGAACTTTATAAATTAAATCTCGGGCTTCGTGATATAGTCAGAGGAGTTTATGACGGCTTCTTTGTCGGCAACTTCAAGGTTCGTGTATGGTGGAAGAAAATTGTTATAAAATCAAAAGACTTAAAAATGACTTTTGATCTTTCAGATTTCAAAAGATATCCTTATGCAACATTGAAAAAGATTGCCCGTATTGTTTTGAAAGACGATACCATATGAACTGATAGTGCATATAATACCAATGGGGATTACTCCAAATATTTCCAAAGGAGGTATTATATGCCTATTTTTATTAACAGGGCATCTCTTTCATATAATAATACCGTGACGAATTCAAATACTGTCACGGGAAATCTTATTGAAACGCTGTCGGTTACCAAAACGGCTGTTGCTGATACGTATTCTCGCGGTGACAGTATCACTTATTTAGTAAACGTACTAAATTCGGGTAATACAGCTTATAATGCACTTACCGTAACTGACAATCTTGGTGCATATACTGATATCGGCGAAACATATGTACCTTTGACCTATTCGGATGGCTCGCTTTTGTATTATCTTAACGGAGTGTTGCAGCCGACACCTACGGTTACATCAGGCGACACACTTGTAATAAGCGGCATTAACATTCCGGCAGGAGGCAGTGCGCTTTTGGTATATCAGGCAGAAGCAAACGAATTTTCTCCGCTCGATATTGACGGTAACATTACAAATATAGTTACTGTTACGGGTGCGTCTGTCAGTGAGTCTGTAACGGCGTCAGCAACGGTTACTCCCGAGAACGAAGCATCGCTTTCAATAAGTAAGGCTATTTGTCCGTCGGTTGTGACTGAAAACGGCCAGCTTACTTATACTTTTGTTATACAAAATACAGGTAACACAGCTACCGTAGCAACAGACGACCTTATAGTAACTGACGTTTTTGATCCTATCCTTAATAACATTGTTGTTACATATAATGATGATGTATTAACCGAGGGCACGGATTATACTTATATAAATGGTACATTCACCACTGCAAGCGGAATTGTTTCGGTGCCTGCGGCAACATATACGCGTGGCGAAGACGGAACGTGGATTATTAACCCGGGTGTGAGTGTTATAACCGTTACAGGAACAGTGTAATATATAGATTGTATTTAGCCAAGGGATTTTTCCTTTGGCTAAATATTTTTTTGCCCACTATTGATTTTTTGCTTGCTATATGTTAGAATATTAAATAATATTTTAGAAAGGAAAAAGACATGAAAGCAATTATTACAGTAATCGGAAAAGACAAGTCGGGCATAATCGCAAAGGTAAGTACCAGACTTGCTGAAAATGACATAAACATTGAGGATATCTCACAAACAATAATGCAGGGATTTTTTACAATGGTTATGCTGGTAGACATTTCTTCAAACAAACTTGAGTTTAACGCTTTTGTTGCTGATATGAAGGCGCTTGGCGAAGAGATTGGCGTTGATATTTATGCTCAGCACGAAGATATTTTTAATTCAATGCACAAAATTTGAGGTTAAACTATGATTAATAATAATGAAATTTTAGAAACCATAAATATGGTCAGAGACGAGCATTTTGACGTCAGAACCATCACAATGGGTATTTCTCTTCTTTCCTGCATCAGAGACAGTGCAAAAGCTACAGCCGATGCGGTGTACGATACTATATGCAAAAGAGCTCAAAACATAGTAAAGGTCGGAGAAGAGCTTTCCGAGATGTACGGTGTG
Source organism: Oscillospiraceae bacterium (assembly GCA_015064635.1). GTDB lineage: Bacteria > Bacillota > Clostridia > Oscillospirales > SIG627 > RGIG6353. The sequence goes on along the minus strand of SVRV01000002.1, from coordinate 124,274 downwards.
CCTATCGTTAACAAGAGAATCTCCATTACTCCTGCGGCAATGCTTACAGCAAACTTTCAGGGCGAGGAAATTATTCTTGCAAGAGCTCTTGACAATGCAGCCAAAACAGTCGGTGTAGATTTCCTTGGAGGATATTCCGCACTTGTACATAAGTCAATGACCGAATCGGAAAAGTCATTCATCAACAGTATTCCGGAGGTTCTTGCAACAACCGATAAGCTTTGTTCTTCCGTCAATGTGGGCTCAACCCGCTCCGGTATCAATCTTGATGCAGTAAAGCTCGTCGGTGAGATAATAAAGAAAGCTGCTGCTCTAACAGCGGACAGGGACGGCTTTGGATGTGCCAAGTTCGTTGTCTTTTGCAACGCAGTTGAAGACAACCCGTTTATGGCAGGCGCGTTTCACGGAATAGGGGAAGGGGACACTGTAATAAATGTTGGTGTTTCGGGGCCCGGTGTTGTTCATCACGCACTTAAAAATATTCCCAATGCCGACATAACCGAGGTAGCAGACGTAATAAAGAAAACTGCATTCAAAATTACTCGTGTAGGTCAGCTTATTGCCAAAGAGGCCGCCAAGCGTCTTAATGCAGAGTTTGGTATAGTGGATCTTTCTTTGGCACCCACTCCCGTTATCGGAGACAGTGTTGGACATGTCCTTGAAGAAATGGGACTTGAGACCGTGGGAGGACACGGAACTACCGCTGCTCTTGCTATTCTTAACGATGCTGTAAAGAAGGGCGGAACAATGGCGAGCGCAAGTGTCGGAGGACTCTCCGGCGCCTTTATTCCCGTAAGTGAAGATATAGGAATGATAGAGAGTGCAGAAGCCGGTATCCTGACTATGTCAAAACTTGAAGCAATGACTGCCGTTTGCAGTGTCGGTATAGATATGGTTGCAGTTCCGGGAGATACACCTGCAACCACTCTGTCTGCTCTTATCGCCGATGAGATGGCAATAGGAATGGTTAACAGTAAAACTACCGCGGTCAGAGTAATTCCTGTTCCGGGAAAGACTGTGGGAGAGTATGTAGAATTTGGCGGACTTCTCGGCAGAGCACCGATTATGCCGCTGGTTTCATCATCCGCTGAGAAGTTTATAAATCGCGGCGGAAAGATTCCTGCACCTATTCACGGAAACAAGAATTAATCAATTTGTATCAATTGTTTATTTTGGTTAAAATTCATACTGATTTTTTGCTAAAACTCCCAAAAATTATAAAACGTAAACAATTTGCTTGACTTATCAACAAAACACTATTATAATATCCATAGATACATTAGGGTGTTTTTACCCCAAAAAAATTTATTAAGAAAGAAGTGTTGAAATGAAAAAAACATTGAAGCTTTCACTCACTCTTGTTTTGGCTTTTGTGATGCTCTTTGCTATTGCAATCATTGCATCTGCCGAAGCACAGCCTACTGCTTCTGGTGACTGTAGTGGTAATAATGCCAACCTCACATGGTCATATTACCAGGATACCAAGACATTGGTTATCAGCGGTACCGGTAGAATGGCAACATACGGAGCGCCAATTTACGTTCCGTGGAATAAGTATTGTGACGAAGTAGAAAACATTGTTATCGAAGAGGGTGTCGTTTCTATTGGTAAGAACGCATTCAGAAACTTTTCTAAGATAACAGACATTGTTTTCCCCGATTCCTTGAAAGAAATTTATCAGTACGCTTTCATGAGATCAAGCGTTAAGAACGTGTATTTCGGAAAGAACATTAATCAAGTTTATTATTATGCATTCATGGGATGTAGCATTGAAAATGTTTACATAACAGACCTTACTAATTGGTGTCAGTGTACTTTCGGAGAAAAAGCTTCTAACCCCTCTGCGATGATGCCTTCATCTGCATGGAATTTTTATGTAAACGGCGAAAAGCTTACTGACCTTGTTGTTCCTGAAGAGGTAGAGGACATAGGTTCATATGCTTTCTACAAGAGTGCTCTTAAGTCAGTAACTCTTGGTCCTAATGTAAAGTCTATCGGTACTTGTGCTTTCAACTTTAACAACTATCTTACTACACTCACCATGGGTGATAAGCCTGTATCGTTTGGCACAAAGTCTGTTTCGGAAATGAACAGATTCCAGACAATAAATGTGCCGAATTTTGCTGCTTGGGCCGGAAGTACATTTGCTGCAGGCGGAAATCCCCTTAGAACTTCCACCGGTAGAGCTAATCGTTTTACTCTTACTATTGGTGATGTTCGTCTTGCTAACACCGATGCTATTGAAAATCTTGGCTTGGAAACTGAATACACCCTTGTAGTACCCGAGAATGTTACTACAATTGCAGCTAACACATTCTTTAGACGTAAGAACCTCAGAAGCATTTACATTCCTTCGTCTGTAACATCTATCAATGGTGATACAGCAGGCGCAAGAAACCAGGGTGCATTCTATCTTGCAAACCTCCTTCACGTTTACGGTGAAGAAGGTTCATATGCTCAGACATTTGCTGAGAATAACGGATATCGCTTTAATGCTATCACTCCTGTTGAAGTAGAAGGTATTGAGCTTGATAAGGAAACAGAAGAAGTTGCTATCGGTAGTTCAACTACTCTTACTGCTACTGTAGCTCCTGCGGATGCTACTTTCAATCAGGTTCTTTGGAATTCATCTGATCCTGATGTTGCATATGTAGTTAACGGCAAGGTTACAGCTATTGCAGGCGGTACAACTACAATCACAGCATCTACCTCAAATGGTGCTTACACCGATACATGTGTTATCACAGTTCCCGGTGTTGCAGTAGAGGGTATTGAGCTTGATCAGGCTACAGCTACAGTTGAGGCTGGTCATACACTCAAGCTTGTTGCGACTATTACTCCCGCAAATGCTACTAACAAGAATGTTATCTGGACTTCAAGCAATGACGAAATTGCAAAGGTTGTTGATGGTGTTGTAACACCTGTTTCCAACGGTACCGTTACAATCACAGCTACAACTGAAGATGGTGACTTCGAAGCAACATGCGAAGTAACTGCTGTTTTCCCTGTTATCAATGTTACAGGCGTAGTTCTTGATGTAACAGGTGCAGTTCTTGAGATCAATGAAACTCTTCAGCTTAATGCAACAGTTGAACCTGCAGATGCTGATAATAAGGATGTTGTTTGGTCAACAGAAGATGACACTGTAGCAACAGTTGTTGACGGTCTCGTAACAGCAGTTGGTGCAGGTCAGACAAACATCGTAGTTACAACAGTTGACGGTGAAAAGACAGCTAAGTGTGCTATCACAGTTAATGAGCCTATACCCGATGATGTTCCCGTTGAAGAAATTGCTCTTGACGTTGAAGAACTCCAGATCGTATTTGGCGAAACATATCAGTTCGAAGTTATCTTCACACCTGATAACACAACTCAGAAGAACCTTTTCTGGGAATCAACAAATGAAGACGTTGCTACAATTGATGAAAACGGACTTCTTACAGCAATTGAGCCCGGTATTACAATCGTTACAGTAATCTCTGAAGACAACGAAGATCTCTACGCAGAGTGCTACGTTGAAGTAACATCCGGTTTCGCTGTTGAGGGTATCGCTCTTAACAAGACCAGTGCTAATGTTTACCTTGGCGACATTGTAAACCTTGAAGTTACATTTACTCCTGCTAATGCTACTAACAAGAACGTAACATGGGAATCTTCAAACGAAGAAATTGTTACTGTTGATAATGGTGTAGTTACAGCAGTAGGCGGCGGTGTTGCTACAGTTACAGTAACATCTGAGGACGGAGAGTTCACAGCAACATGTAAGTTCATCGTTGCAGTTGGAAATGAAACTCCTCCTATTGAATGGGGCTCTAACGAGTGAAAGTAATATTTCATTAAAACATTTTGGGAGATGCTTCGGCATCTCCCTTTTTATATTAGAAAGACTTGCATAGACATATGCCTAATGCAAGTCTTTTTAGTTGTTCATAAATTTACATAAAGAAAGATATACAAAAAGAAGAGGACGTAACTTCCTCTTCTTTTTGTTTGATTATTTACCGAGTTCCTTTGTTTTTGCAAATGCTTCAGATACGGCGTTTATTACCGTACCTCTGAGGCTGCCGTTTTCAAGCGCCTTAACGCCCATTATTGTACTGCCTCCGGGTGAACATACTGCATCCTTCAATTCTCCCGGATGTTTATTTGTTTCAGCCAATAGCTTAGAACTTCCCAAAAGTGTTTGTGTTGCATAAGCGAGAGCTTTGTCTCTTGGAAGACCGCAAGCAACACCTCCGTCAGCCAAGGCTTCAATGAACATATAGACAAATGCAGGTCCGCATCCGGAAAGTGCGCTTGCTGCATCTATCAGCTTTTCTGCAATCTTGTCAAGCTTTCCTGCTTTACTCATCACCGTCGTAAAGAATTCTTCGAGTTCGGATGATACCAAAGAATTTGTGTCATAAAGTATCATACCTTCACCCACAGATACGGGGGTGTTAGGCATAATTCTGATAAGAGATATATTTCTTTCAAAGAATCCTTCGATTTTGCTCATCGAAACACCTGCGGCCATTGATACAATAAGCACTGAATCGCTTATTGTGTCCTTAATTTCGTTTATAACATCTCCGATAACTTGAGGCTTTACCGCTAAAAATATTATGTCGGCATTTTTGGATATCTCCTGATTGTCGGAAGGCTTTGCACCTATTTTTGAAGACAACTCATTTACTTTTTTGGCACAAGGATCGGAGAGCCAAACCTCTGTGCCGGTGCTTGCTTTGGATACAGCTTCTGCAATTGCACCGCCCATATTTCCGCATCCAATAAATCCAATTATCTTATTCATCTTATTTGTCCGTTTCCTTTAATAACATATTTGTATGTTGTTAATTCTTCAAGGCCCATAGGACCTCTTGCGTGGAGCTTTTGTGTTGAAATACCCATTTCACATCCAAGTCCGAATTCACCGCCGTCGGTAAATCTGGTAGAGGTATTTACGTATACAGCTGCAGAATCGATTCCTTTTATAAAAGAGTTACAGCTTCTTGCATTTTCTGAAATAATTGCTTCGCTGTGTCCTGTTGAATGCTTGGCTATGTGCTTTATTGCCTCGCTTTCGCTTGATACGATTTTAACAGCGAGAATGTAATCCAAGAACTCTGTATCAAAATCACTTTTTGTGGCAGGAGTACAATCAATTATTTCGCAAGTCTTCTTATCGCCTCGAAGCTCAACTGCTACAAGATTTTGCTTTGTGCGCTCGTCTGTCAACAGAGCTTTCATTTTGGGAAGAAAATCATTTGCTACATCTTTGTGTACTAAGCATACCTCAGCCGCATTGCAAACTGAAGGTCGGCTGGTTTTTGCATTGTTGATAATTTTAAGTGCCTTATCAATATCCGCATATTTATCAATGTATACATGGCATATACCGGTACCAGTCTGTATGCAGGGAACAGTAGCATTTTCTATACATGTATTTATGAGCCCTGCACCGCCTCGAGGAATAAGTAAATCAACATATCCGTTGGCCTTCATTAGTTCGGTCGCGCTTTCTCGGGTTTTATCTTCGATTAACTGTATAGAGTCAGTAGGGAAGTTAACCTTTGCAAGACCTTCCTTTAAAACTTCTACAATTGCGAATGCGGATTCAAAAGCATCTTTGCCGCTTCTTAATATACAAGCATTGCCCGCCCTTATTGCAAGTGATGCGGCGTCCGATGTAACATTGGGACGGCTTTCGTAAATGATTGCCACAACACCAATCGGAACGGCAACCTTTTGTATTGTCATTCCTTTATTGTGTGTAAACTTTGAGTATTTTCTTTTCAGCGGGTCAGGAAGTTCAGCCACAACTCTTAGCCCCTTTGCCATGTCATGTATTCTTTCTTTTGTTAAAGTCAGTCGGTCAATCATAACACTGCCGAGCTTTTCACGTGCCGCCTTTACGTCTTCGGCATTTTTGGTAAGAATATAGTCAGCTTTTGCTACAAGCATATCTGCCATTGATAACAATGCTTCTTTTCTTTTTTTGTCGCTTGTTTTTGCTACAATGGGTGCTACTTTTTTTGCTTTTTTCAGAATTTCTTTTGTGGTTATCATTTCGTACTCCAAAAACGTGTTCCGATTTCTACTCCGTCAACTATATCATAAAGCGCGGATGGGTTATCACCGTTAGTTATTATCATGTCGGTGCCGGATGATGTTGCAATCTGTGCCGCACGGATTTTTGTTGCCATTCCTCCTGTGCCGAGTTCAGAGCCTTTGCCGCCTGCAAGAGCTATTATTTCGGGAGTGATTTCTTTTACGGATTTTATAAGTTCAGCATCAGCATTTTTGTGTGGGTCTGCTGTGTACAGACCGTCAATGTCGGACATAAGTACAAGAAGGTCTGCAGAAATATTTACAGAAACTATTGCGGCCAGTGTATCATTATCTCCGATGCCGAGCTCTTCTGTCGCAACAGTATCGTTTTCATTTATGATTGGGATACAATCCAGCTCCAGCAGCCTTGAAAGCGTATTGTGGAAGTTGCCACGGCGCTGTGGGTCATTAACATCATGCTCTGTCAGAAGTATCTGAGCGACTGTGTGTCTGTATTCCGAGAAAAGCTTATCGTATGTATACATCAGCTCACATTGTCCGACTGCAGCAGCTGCCTGCTTTGTAGGAATGTCCTGAGGACGTGATTTTAAAGATAACTTACCAACGCCCATTCCGATAGCACCTGACGAAACAAGTATGGGTTCATGACCGGCGTTTTTTAAATCACTTATTACTTCGCAGAGCTTTTCAATCCTTCTTATGTTCAAGCATCCCGTTGAATGTGTCAACGTAGATGTGCCTATTTTAACTACGATTCTCATTATGTATCCCTTTCAAGTTTATATGTATAAAGAGTACACCAAAACTCTCAAAATGTCAATGGCTAATGATTATTTCTTCTGTATTTACACGCTCAAAATCTATATCCATAAGTTTTATGCATATAGATTCCGGTGCAATATTGTTTTCAATCAAATTTTCTTTTTCCTTCTTATTGAGTTCTTTCAGACGGTACTCAATTTTCAAAGCGTCATTTCTTGTGTTGCATTTCCACAACGCCGCAAGCTCTTTGGGCTTGTGCGATTTTGTGTATTTTGCTTTCTTGTCGCTATCTCCGAAATGCTCGTTCATTCTCTTTTCAACGTCGTTTGTAATTCCCGTATATAAAGAATTGTCCTCACATCTCAGAATGTATACGTAATACATTATCTGTCCTTTTCCGCTATCAAATGAAGCTTTCCCGTGTCCAATTCCACGTAAAAATCACCGTTCTTTTTGCTTGAAGCACAAGAGAAGAAAAAGTTTGTTTTTACATCTCCGATTTTTACGGAATATATTCGCAATTTTGCTTCGTTGAAACCGCCTATTTCTCTGACTTGCTTGAGAATGTCTTCGGAAAGGTTACCTTCTTTGTCTGCAATATATAGCCTATTTGTGACTTTTCCGAGATGCTCGGATTCGCATACGTTCAAAACAGTGTATTCATCAAGTTCCCAAAAAGCTTCAAGCCAGTCTAATGAATACTTTTTGGCAGATTTAAATATTTTTTTCGCCTTACTGCCATATTGCTCAGCGTTTGAAATTTCAAATGGAGTTTCGGATATTTCAGTGCCTACGGATATCACAATGCTTTCAATTTCATCTTCTTTTAACTTGAGCATTTCTTCACATATAACATAGTAGCTGTTGTGACCGTTTCCTTTGTATTCGGACACGATGAGGTTTTTGGCGATTTTGCCGTTAACCGCAAAAAATATATCCTCTGCGGCATTTGTATTATTTTCAGCGTGTTCTCTCAGAATGTCCAAAAGCTTACTTGAATAAAACAAGCCATCGTTTTGATAGAACTGCAAAAATACATAGTAACTCTTTGATTGTGAACTGAATGAAGAAGAAAAGTATTCGGCATCTCCGTATCCGATAATATTGTCTTTCGTGTAGACTAACTTAAAAGCTCCGCTTCCTTCGACACTTTGGGGCTTGCCCTGAGCCATAATAAAGGAGTATTCATATCCTGCAAATTTTGAGCTTGTTATTTTAAGCGTCCTGTCATTACCGTTCCATACAGCATCAAAACCGTGCTGTCTTGTTTCTTCGGCGTGTATGTAAGTTCTGCCTCCGATGTTATATGCTGTAATGATCTTGTTGTCAAGATAGGTCTTGATATCTGTTTCAAAATAATTTCCGAGAACGCTTCCCGAAGGGAGTGAACTCTTTTTTACACTTGGCGGAATGCCGTCATTTGCGTGGTCCTTTGATGTGATACGAAGCTCACGTGCCTTTGCATCCCATAAAACATGGAAGCCGTAATATTTCATATCCTCAGCACTGATAAGTGTTTCGCCGCCAATATTAATTGCATCAATTTCAACTCCGTTTAACGTTGTTATAATATCGGTGCTGTAATATTTTCCTGCAATATCTCCGGGTTTTGCAAACACAGATATTGAGAAAATAAAAACAGCAATAAATACAAAACAAAGTTTTTTCATTTGTTGTCCCTCCTTATTCCGTGATGATAAAACAGTTGTTTATAAGCCTTTCATGTCCAAGGCTTGGTCGGTTGATGTAGTCACCTCTGTAAACCATTGCTGTCGAGCTTCCGCCGTCAAGCATTGCACCGTTTAATGCTTCTTCTTCAAGAAGAATTTTTTGAAGTACATCGAGGTCGCACCCAATGCTCCATCCGACTTGTCTTCCGTCAACGACGACAAACAGAATCTCACCTGTTTCACGCTGACCTATGGCGGTTCTTGGGGCGATTCCCCAGCCACCGGTTCCGTTTTTTATGAGTCCTTCGCCATTTACTACGATATAAGGGGAGAAGGAAACGGCACTTACTATATTGTTTTCCATTGCCCATTGCGCAGTACAGTGCTTGAGAATAAGTACACCCTTGTCATTTATACCAATCATGTTGTATACTTTGCCGTCATATGACGATGGACTTACAAGGACACCGTTTTCGATAACAAGTCCTGCAGGGTGACCGCCGTTGGAATCGTAATTTGGTCCGTCTAAAAAGCCTCCGCCGTTGATACCTGCTATTGCACCCGAGCTTTGAACCATTCTCTTGACTGTTTGACCTTTTTCATACTGATAAGCCGTGTCACGAAGCTTTACTCTTGTGGGATCCTCCACAAGCATAACATATCCCTTCCAGGTAGTTCCCGATACTTCTTTTACGTATATGCCACGTTCCAGCATGGTATATCCTTCACTTATGTAGCTATGAAACCATTCGGGAGCTTTTGCTCTTTGATTTGAACCAGAAGAAAAAGTAAAATCCAACAAGGTTGGGTATAAAAAGATATTATCCTTCTTTGTGAAGTCGATTAACTCTGAATCGTATTTTGAATCGTCCACGGAATTCTTTTCCAATATCTCTTGTATCTTTTCATCCGAGATAAACCAGGTAGCGAGATATTTATGATTCATTGTTTTCATTGCAGAGCAAACCCACATTGTTTGCAGCTTTTCGCTTGCTCCCCAAACAATGAGAATATAAAACGCTGATATAGCGACTGCTATCAAAGAAAAAAAGGATATCAATGTGACTTTTATTGCTTTAAAAAGTTTTCTTTTCTTTTTCATCGAATACCTCTGAATAGTACTTTATACATATGTATTTTAATACATATGACGGAAAAAATCAATATATGTTCCGTCATATTTAAAGAAAATTGACAAATGATACTATATATGCAATTTTGTTTCGACTTTTCTCTTGACATACTTGCTGATTTGTGATAAAATAACTCGAATAAGAGAAAGGCGAACGGCGGACGGCTTCCGCATAAGGTTTCACGCCCGGTTCCGCTTTTTGCATTTCTACTGAATCTGTTTATTAGATTCTTTTTTTGTGTCAAAAGGAGAGACGGTATGACTTACATTTTGAAAAGCGGTATGGTGTTTGACGGCAACGGCTTTGTTAGCCGTGATATTGCTATTGTTGACGGTCTGATTTCAAGTGTGTCTTCATCTCTTTCTGGCGCCGATGTACAGATTCTTGACTTGTCCGATAAATTTGTTTTTCCCGGTTTTGCCGATGTACACGTACATTTGCGAGAACCGGGATTTATTTATAAAGAGACGATAGCCTCGGGCACTTCCGCGGCCGCCCACGGTGGATATACAACGGTCTGCTCGATGCCTAACCTTTCACCTACACCCGATTCGGTAGAAAATTTAAAGATTCAGCTTGATGCAATTGAGCGGGATGCACTTATTGAAGTTTTGCCATTCGGAACGATTACTGTCGGTGAAAAAGGTGAGACTCTTGCCGATCTTGAGGGGATGGCAGGAGATGTCTGCGGATTTTCCGATGACGGCAGGGGAGTTCAAAACAAAGCTCTTATGCTGGAGGCTATGAAGAGGGCAAAAGCACTCAATAAGATTATTTCGGCTCACTGTGAAGACAATTCACTTTTGAATTCGGGATATATACACGACGGAGAGTATGCAAAGCAGCATAATCACCGAGGAATATGCTCCGAGAGCGAATGGGGACCGATAAAGCGGGATATTGAACTTATAAAAGAAACCGGGGTTTCCTACCATGTTTGTCACATATCGACCAAGGAAAGCGTTTCACTGATACGTGAGGCAAAAAAGCAGGGAGTAAACATAACCTGCGAGACAGGACCGCATTATCTTGTACTTTCAGACAAGGATTTAAAAGAGGATGCCAGATATAAAATGAATCCTCCGCTCAGGTCTGAAGAAGATAGACTGGCTTTGCTTGAAGGAATTGCAGACGGTACGATAGATATGATTGCGACCGACCACGCACCTCATTCGGAAGAAGAGAAATCAAGAGGCCTCGAAAAGAGCCTTATGGGAATAGTAGGACTTGAAACCGCATTTCCGATTCTTTATACAAATCTTGTAAAGAGCGGTTTTATTTCTCTTGAAAAGCTTGTACAGCTGATGGCTGTAAACCCCAAACGACGATTCGGAATCAAAGGCGGACTGGAAATCGGTGACAGAGCTGATTTGACAGTGTTTGACCTTGACGAAGAGTATAATATAGATTCAAAAGAATTTCTTTCCAAAGGAAAGTGCACACCATTTGAAGGTGTAAAAGTTAATGGAAAATGTGTTCTTACAATGTATGGAGGTAAAATAGTATGGCAGGAAAAATGAACAGGAAAATAGTCCTTGAGGACGGAAGTGAGTACGCAGGCTACGGTTTTGGTGACGATTGCGACAGAGTTTGCGAAATAGTTTTTAATACATCAATGGTGGGATATCAGGAGATAGTTTCCGACCCTACTTACATGTATCAAATGGTCGTAATGACATATCCGATTATAGGAACTTGCGGTGTTTCAGATGACGGAGAAACAAAAACTCCCACCATCGGCGGACTTATTGTAAGAGAATATAATGACCTCCCTTCAAATTTCAGATACGTTAAGACACTTTCAGAGGTAATGGAGGAAAATCACATTCCCGGAATTTACGGTCTTGATACAAGAAAGCTTACAAGAACAATTCGTGACAACGGATGCTGTAAGGTTTTGATTACTTCGATTGATACACCTACAGAAAAGGCATTGGAAATTATAAAGAATACAGATATTCCCACCGATGCTGTTTCAAAGGTTAGCTGTAAGAGAAAATGGTATTCAAGAACTCACAATGCTAAATACAACATTGTTGTGGTTGATTGCGGCCTTGAAGACAACGTGATAGATATATTGAATTCTTACGGCTGTAATGTTGCGGTCGTGCCTTATGATACAACGGCAGAGGATATACTTGCTATGAAACCCGACGGTGTGTTTATTACCGACGGACCGGGGGCACCCGAGGATACTCCGTGTCTTGTAGAGCTTGTAAACGCCCTTAAAGGCAAGTGTCCTATCTTTGGCTCAGGACTTGGTCATGAAGTAATTGCACTTTCTTACGGAGGAAAGATTTCTAAACTTAAATTCGGACACAGAGGTGTGAATCACCCCGTGAAGAATCTGCTTAACGGAATCGTTGAGGTAACCTCGCAGAATCATGGATATGTTGTAGATGCAGACAGTTTAAAGTCTACTAAGCTTGAAATTGTTCAGCTAAACATAATAGATTTAACGGTAGAAGGAATGAGATGTACAGAGGACAAGGTATTCGCTATCCAGTATCAGACAGAAAGCGCTTTGAGCTCTCTTGACAGCGAATGCTTGTTCTGTCAGTTCTTAAATAGCATGAAGGAGGAAAAAGACAATGCCTAAGAGAAGTGATATAAAGAAGATATTGGTTATTGGTTCGGGACCTATCGTTATAGGTCAGGCAGCAGAATTTGACTATGCAGGCACACAGGCTTGTCTTGCTCTCAAGGAAGAGGGATATGAAGTTGTTCTTTGTAACTCCAATCCTGCTACCATCATGACAGACACAACAATTGCAGATAAAATTTACATGGAGCCTCTTACTCTTGAGTATGTTGCCAAAATACTCAGATACGAGCGTCCTGACGCAATTATACCCGGTATCGGTGGTCAGACAGGTCTTAATCTTGCAACACAGCTTCACAGAAAAGGCATTCTTAAGGAGTGTCAGGTTGAGCTTTTAGGTACAAGAGTTGAAAGTATCGAAACAGCCGAGGACAGAGAGCTGTTTAAAGAGTTTTGTGAAAAGCTTGGCGAGCCTGTTCTTCCTTCTGATACTGTTAATACAATAGAAGACGGATTGCGTGTTGCAGAGAAGATAGGATATCCCGTTGTTCTTCGCCCTGCTTTTACTCTTGGCGGTACGGGAGGCGGATTTGCGGACGATCCCGAAGAGTGTGCGGATATTCTTAAAAATGCTCTTAAACTTTCTCCTGTTCATCAGGTTTTGGTTGAAAAGAGCATTAAGGGATACAAGGAAATTGAATACGAGGTTATGCGTGACGCAAATAACACCGCTATTGCTATTTGTAACATGGAAAACGTTGACCCCGTTGGTGTTCATACAGGCGACTCCGTGGTTGTTTGTCCTACACAGACACTCACCAGTCAGGAATGCGCAATGCTTCGTAACAGTGCGCTTAAAATTATCAGAGAGCTTAAGATTGAAGGCGGTTGTAACGTTCAGTTCGCACTCGACCCCCATTCAATGGAATACTACCTCATTGAGGTAAACCCCAGAGTTTCCAGATCTTCTGCTCTTGCTTCAAAAGCAAGCGGATATCCCATAGCAAGAGTAACCGCTAAAATTGCTGTCGGAATGACACTTGACGAAATTAAGATTGCAAATACTCCCGCTGCATATGAGCCCACTCTTGACTATGTAATAACAAAGATGCCCCGTTTCCCGTTTGATAAATTTACCGATGCAAACAATAAGCTTTCCACACAAATGAAGGCTACCGGTGAGGTAATGAGCATCGGAAGAACAATAGAGGAAAGCTTACTGAAGGCTGTTCGTTCTATTGAAATCGGCGTTTCGCATTTTTATATGAAAAAATTCGATTCATATACAAACGATGAAATGTTAGCTTATGTAAAGGATGCGACAGACGATCGTTACTTTGCTATTGCTCAACTCATAAGAAACGGTGTTGACCTTGGTCTCATTTGTGATGCTACTAAGATAGAAATGCTGTTCCTTGAAAAATTAAAGAACATTGTTGATATGGAAACAGTTGTAAAGAATGCAAAGTTTGACATGGATGTTCTTTATCAGGCAAAGAGAATGGGATTCTCCGATAACTTTATTTCAAAGCTTTGGGGCGTTGATGAAATATACGTATGGAACATGAGAAAAGATGCAAAGATGTTCCCTGTGTATAAGATGATTGACACCTGTGCTTCGGAATTTGAAGGCTATATTCCTTATTTCTATTCAACCTACGAAGAAGAGAATGAGTCTATTGTTTCTGATAAGAAGAAGGTTATAGTACTTGGTTCAGGTCCCATCCGTATCGGTCAGGGTGTTGAGTTTGACTATTCAACAGTTCATGCGGTTACAACAATAAAGCGCTCGGGATTTGAAGCTATAATAATTAATAACAATCCCGAAACAGTTTCAACAGATTATACAACTTCAGACAAATTGTATTTTGAGCCTCTTTGCACAGAGGACGTAATGAATATAATTGAGCTTGAAAACCCAATTGGAGTTATTGCTTCTCTCGGCGGTCAGACTGCCATAAATCTTGCAGAGCCTCTTACAAAACGTGGTGTTAAGATTATCGGTACTGATTGCGATGCTATCGAAAAGGCAGAAAACAGAGATGCATTCGAAAAGGTACTCCAGTCACTTAATATTCCTCAGCCCAGAGGTGCCGCCGTTACAAACATTGAAGATGGTGTTAAGGTAGCAGGTGAGATAGGTTATCCCGTTCTTGTTAGACCCTCATTCGTTCTCGGCGGTCGTGCAATGCAGATAGTATCAAACGAGGATATGCTCAGACACTATCTTAAGACAGCCGTTGAGGTTGATGAAGACAAGCCTGTACTTGTTGATAAGTATATTCAGGGTAAGGAAGTCGAAGTAGATGCTGTTTGTGACGGAACAGACGTATTTGTTCCCGGTATAATGGAGCTGGTAGAAAGAACCGGTATTCACTCCGGTGACTCAATCAGTGTTTATCCATCCTTCACCTTGAGTGATAAGGTTAAGGAAACCATTCTTGAATACACCAAGAAGCTCGGTCTCGGCATAGGCATTGTAGGACTCTTCAACATTCAGTTTATTGTAGATGAGCACGATGATGTTTATATCATAGAGGTAAATCCCCGTTCATCCAGAACTGTACCGTTCCTTTCAAAGTCAACAGGCTACAGCCTTGCTGATATCGGTACTTTAGTAATTCTCGGTAAGACACTTAAAGAGCAGGGAATCACCGAGATTTATCCCAAGGAAAAGGAACGTTGGTATGTAAAGGCTCCTGCATTCTCATTCTCGAAGCTCAGCGGACTTGATGCATATCTTTCACCTGAAATGAAATCGACTGGTGAAGCTATCGGATATGACAACAAGCTCAACAGAGCGCTTTACAAGGCTCTTCAGGCGAGCGGAATGAACGTTGTAAACTATGGTACCGTATTTGCAACAATTGCAGACAGAGACAAGGAAGAGGCACTTGAGCTCATAAGAAGATTCTACAACCTTGGATTCAATATCGAAGCAACCGAAGGTACAGCAAAGTTCCTTAAGGAGCACGGTATCAGAACAAGAGTAAGACAGAAAATAAGCGACGGTGCCGAGGATATCTTGAACTCTATAAGACAGGGATATGTAAATTATGTTATAAATACCCGTGATATCAATACGGGAAGCATGTCAGACGGTCACCAGATAAGACAGTGTGCCGTACAGAATAACGTTACAATTTTCACAGCACTTGACACAGTAAAGGTTTTGCTTGACGTACTTGAGGAGACGACTCTTGGTATTTCAACCATAAATTCTTGAAGTGAGGTTACAAAATAGTGACACAGGGAATATATACAATTTTGTCAAATGACAAAATAGCAAGAGATATTTATAAAATGATAATTGGCGGAGACACCTCCGCCATTACCGCACCCGGGCAGTTTGTTAATATAAAACTTGAAGGAAAGTTTTTGAGACGTCCCATTTCTATTTGCGATTATGACAGTAACAGCATAACACTTATATACAAGGTTGTCGGCGGAGGCACAGAACAGATGTCCGAAATGAAAGCAGGGGACAAGCTTGATGTGCTTGTGGGACTTGGTAACGGTTATAATATTTCAAAAAGCGGAAACACACCTTTGCTTATAGGCGGTGGTGTAGGTGTTCCTCCTTTATACCGTCTTTGCAAGGATTTGATTTGCGACGGTAAAAATGTAAGCGTGATTCTTGGCTTTAATTCTGCCGATGACGTTTTTTACAAGGATGAATTTGAAGCACTCGGTGCTAAGGTGTATGTTACAACAGCCGACGGAAGCTTTGGAATCAAAGGCTTTGTTACCGATGCTATGGGCGAAGTAAATTATGATTACTTTTTCACCTGCGGTCCGGAAGTTATGTTCCGTGCAGTGGAGAAAATAGTAAATACAAGCGGACAGTACAGCTTTGAGGAGCGTATGGGATGCGGATTCGGTGCTTGCATGGGATGCTCTTGTAAAACAAAATACGGCAATAAACGTATATGTAAGGACGGACCGGTGCTTGAAAGGGAGGAGATAATATGGTAAATACAAAGGTTGAACTTTGTGGCATAACTCTTGATAACCCTATTATCCCTGCCAGCGGAACTTTCGGATTCGGCTATGAGTTCGCAGAACTCTACGACATAAATTGTCTTGGAACATTTTCTTTTAAGGGTACAACAAGAGAAGCACGCTTTGGAAATCCGACTCCAAGAATTGCAGAATGTGAAGCAGGTATGATAAATGCAGTTGGACTTCAGAATCCGGGAGTTGATGCTGTAATTTCCGAAGAGCTTCCCAAACTTAAAAAATGTTTTTCAAAGCCTGTAATGGCAAATGTCAGCGGATTTTCCGTTGAAGAATATTCCGAAACCTGCGCAAAACTTGATAAAGAAGAGCAGATAGGTTGGTTTGAAGTAAATATTAGCTGTCCCAATGTTCACGGCGGCGGAATGAGCTTCGGTACTTCACCGGAAGCGGCAGGTGAGGTAACACGTGCCGTAAAGGCGGTTACAACCAAGCCTGTATTTATAAAGCTTTCGCCCAATGTTACAGATATTGTTTCGATTGCCAAGGCGTGTGAGGAAAACGATGCGGATGGAATCAGCCTTATCAATACACTTTTGGGTATGAGAATTGATTTAAAAACCAAAAAGCCGATAATAGCAAATAAAATGGGCGGTTTTTCGGGCAGTGCTATAAAGCCCGTTGCTCTCAGAATGGTTTACCAGGTGTATGAAGCTGTTAAAATACCAATTATCGGTATGGGCGGAATTTCAAGTGCAGAGGATGTTATTGAAATGATGCTTGCAGGAGCAACTGCTGTTGAAGTAGGTGCCGCAAATCTTATCGAGCCTTTTGCTTGCAAAAACATAATAGATTCATTACCTGCTGTTATGGAAAAATACAGAATAAATGACTTAAAGGATATAATAGGAGGAGCACACTAATGGGACGCGATGTTATTATTGCATGTGATTTTTCGGGGAAAGATGAAGTAATGTCTTTTCTTGATAAGTTCACTGATGTAAAGCCTTTTGTAAAGATTGGAATGGAACTTTTTTATGCGGAAGGACCGCAAATCGTCAGAGATATCAAAGCCAGAGGCCACAAGATATTCCTTGATTTGAAGCTTCATGATATCCCTAACACAGTAAAAAAATCTATGGCTGTATTGTCAAGACTTGATGTTGATATGACTAATTTACACGCATCAGGTACTATTGCCATGATGGAGGCAGCTATTGAAGGTCTTACAAGACCCGACGGCACACGCCCCATACTTATCGCTGTTACACAGCTTACTTCCACAAGTGAAGAGCGTCTTAAGAATGACCTTCTTATCAACGAAACTATGGAAAACACCGTAATGCACTATGCACACAATGCAAAAGTAGCAGGTCTTGACGGTGTTGTATGCTCACCTCTTGAAGCAGAGCGTGTTCATGACAGATGCGGAAAAGACTTTGTAACAGTTACTCCCGGTGTAAGATTTGCAGACGGAGACAAGGGCGACCAGGTAAGAGTTATGACTCCTGCAGAGGCAAAAAGAATCGGCTCCGATTACATAGTTGTTGGCAGACCTATTACGGCAGCGGATGATCCCGTAGCCGCATACAAGCGTTGTGTAAATGAATTTGTAGATTAAAGGAGAATTGATATGGAAAAGCTTATAGCAAAAGATTTACTTAAAATTAAGGCGGTATTCTTCCGCCCCGAAGAGCCCTTTACATGGGCAAGCGGTATCAAGAGCCCTGTATATTGCGACAACCGTTTGACACTTACTGCACCCGAGGTGCGTCTTGATGTAGAGAACGGTCTTGCAAAGCTTATAAAGGAGAATTATCCCGATGCAGAAGTGCTGATGGGTACTTCAACAGCAGGTATTGCTCACGCAGCTATTACTGCTCATATTCTTGACATGCCCATGGGTTATGTTCGCAGCGGCGCAAAGGACCATGGCAGACAGAATCAGATAGAAGGTAAGCTTGAAAAGGGACAGAAGGTAGTAGTTGTTGAGGACCTTATTTCTACCGGAGGAAGCGTTATCGAAGTTGTAAATGTTCTTCGTGAAGCAGGTGCTAACGTGCTTGGTATCGTGTCTATCTTCACCTACGGAATGAAGAAGGGACTTGACAGACTTGCAGAAGCGAATGTTAAGAATATCAGCCTTACAAACTTTGATACAATTGCTGAAGTAGCAGCAGAGGAAGGCTATATCAAGCCCGAAGATATTAAGCGTCTTATTGCATTCAGAAATAATCCGTCCGATGAAAGCTGGATCGGTGCGAAATAATGAAAAGCGTAATAGATATTTTTGACCTTTCGGTTGAGGATATAGACAAGCTTATTTCTGTTGCAAATGACATTATAGAAAATCCCAAGAAGTATTCCGAGAAGTGTCACGGAAAGAAGCTTGCAACTTTGTTCTTTGAGCCTTCAACAAGAACAAGACTCAGCTTTGAGGCTGCCATGTACGAGCTTGGAGGTAACGTGCTTTCTATGGCTGATGCAGGCTCAAGTTCAGCCAAAAAGGGAGAAAGTGTGGCGGACACAGCTAAAATGATATCCTGCTACGCAGATATTATGGCTATGCGCCATCCCAAGGAAGGAGCGCCTCTCGTTGCTTCTATGAACGCAACGATTCCCGTTATAAATGCAGGTGACGGCGGTCACAATCATCCCACACAGACTCTGGCAGACCTTTTAACAATAAAGCGTGAAAAAGGCCGTTTTGATAATCTTACAGTGGGACTTTGCGGTGACTTGAAGTTTGGCAGGACGGTACACTCTTTAATTAATGCTCTTTCGAGATATACCAATATTAAATTTGTACTGATTTCTCCCGAAGAATTGAAAATACCAGGGTATGTAAAAAAAGACGTTATAGAAAAGAACGGTCTTGGCTTTGTTGAGACAACAGACCTTGAAGCTGTTCTTCCAGAGCTTGATATTCTTTATATGACAAGAGTTCAACGTGAGCGTTTCTTTAACGAGGACGATTATCTCCGTCTCAAGGACAGCTACATTCTTACTCCCGACAAGCTTGTCAATGCAAAGCATGACCTTTGCATTATGCATCCGTTACCCAGAGTTAATGAAATCAGCGTAGCGGTTGACAATGACAGCAGGGCTTGTTATTTTAAACAAGCTCTTTACGGCAAGTATATGAGAATGGCTTTAATTTTGATGTTGCTGGAGGAAATATAATGAATATCGACTCTATAAAAAACGGAATAGTTATTGACCATATAAAAGCCGGTAACGGTATGAAGATTTATCAGCTTCTGAAACTCGACCGACTTGATTGTTCGGTTGCTCTTGTAAGGAATGTTCAAAGCTCCAAGATGGGGAAGAAGGACATTATCAAGATTGACTGTGATATTGATATCAATATGGATATTCTTGGATATGTTGATTCCGGTGTCACTGTTGATATAATAAAGGACTGTATTTTGGTTGAGAAGAAGAAAATAGGTCTTCCCGAAAAGCTTGTAAATATTATAACCTGCAAGAATCCAAGGTGCATTACTGCAACGGAACAAGAGCTTGACAATGTGTTTAAGCTCACTGACCGAGAGAAGAAGGTTTACCGTTGCATTTACTGCGAAGGAAAAGCAGAATAATCAATTCCCGCAATTTAAAAATTGCGGGAGTTTTTTTGTTAAAAGCCTTTAAAATTTAATAATAATATGTTATAATACAATGATAAATTATATAAAGGAATAATTGCTATGAATTTCAAAAAAATTAAAACGCTTATATTTTTCTCAATGGCAGTTTTACTTTGCTTTTTGATGCTATCTTGTACTTCAGAAAGCACGGATAAGCCTTCTTCACAACCGAACGAGACACCTGTTGTACCCAACAAGGTAACAGTTGTTGATCCTGAATATATTTTTGTGTATGACCTTAACGGAATTGCACGTGTAAAGCAGGATGATACGGGCAGAATAACAGAGGTAGTTACACTTGACCCTATAACACTCACTGCTCCTTTCTCTAATGATGATAATCACATTTCAAGATACAATTATGACGAAAATGGCAATTTGACTTCTTTTAGCTATTTTGGAAATGAATTTGACGTAACTCTTACAGATGAGAACGGTAGAGCAATCGGAGCGCTTTGCGACGATACTTCAATGCACATAACAGCAGAGCTTTCTTATTTTGATAACGGTATTGTGTCCGAAGAAAAGTTTTATCAGGACGGAAAAACGGTTAACATAAATAAGTACAATGAAAAGGGGATTCCTGTAAGCTTTTTTTATGATGAATTTGGTGAAATGACTTTTACTTATTCTGGCAGTGAAGTGTATATTCAGATTGTTGGTACAGATTCAAATGAAATGCCGGGAGTGACCTTGTATTTAAATGAGTACGGTTATCCGTCTTACTCCGTTCAGGAAGCAGAAGGTGCAGTCAGCCAAACCCGATGGACATATGATGATACCAATAGATGTATTGATGCTTTTATCGAGAATACATATGACGGAATGGTATATAAAGAGGAGTATGAAATTTACTACGGAGATAACGGTAACATTGATGAAATTTTATACCTTTCTCCCGATAAGGACGGCAATCCCATAACAACTAAGGTTATTGTTTATTCTTATGACAAAAATGGCAATCAGATTAAAAGGTCTGAAGAATTCAGAAACGAAGACGGAACCGTACAAAAAAACGTTTCGACAGAGCTGTCAGGAGACGTAGTAATTACTACAACCGAGAACTATTCAAACGGATTGGTTGAATCGAAATCCGTTAACAAAACTGAGTATGATAATGAAAAAAGAGCTGTAAAAGCCGAGCTTTTCTATTATTCAGCTTCAGGTGAGCTTAGCTCTTCCAATTATTCCGAGTATACATATAACACTTACGGAAGTCTTTCCAAGAGAGTTACGGACGTATATGATAAAGATAATATGCATCTTTACTGTATGGAAGTGGATTACAAGTATAACGACAAGAAGCAAGTGGAGCTTGTTACATATTCAGTGTACGGAAATGGTGACGAGCTTTTGGAAAAAGAGATTGACGAATTTATTTATAACGATAAAGGGGAAACAGTGAAGCAGATCGTTTCTCTGTACGATTCAAACGAAAAGCTGGTTTCCGTTACTGAATATGATGCGGAAGGTAATGTGATATCACAAAAATAGTTTATGATATTTTGAAATAATGGAGGTTATACACTAAAATGTTTGAACTTGTTTCACCGTACAAACCTACCGGCGACCAGCCGGAAGCAATAAAACAAATTACAGAAGGCATTTTGCGCGGTGATAAAGAGCAGACTCTTTTAGGCGTAACGGGATCGGGTAAAACCTTCACTATGGCTAATATTATAGCTAATGTAAATAAGCCTACACTTATTCTTTCTCACAATAAGACCTTGGCGGCACAGCTTTGCTCGGAGTTTAAAAATTTCTTTCCCAACAATGCAGTCGAATACTTTGTATCCTATTATGATTATTATCAGCCCGAAGCATACATCCCGGGAAAGGATATGTATATAGAAAAGGACTCGGCTATCAATGATGATATTGATAAAATGAGACATTCCGCAACATCGGCACTATTTGAAAGGCAGGATGTCATAATTGTTTCGAGTGTGTCTTGCATTTACTCGCTTGGTGACCCTGCAGAATATGAAAATTTGGTTATCTCACTCAGACCGGGAATGGAAATTGAAAGACGTGAGCTCGTCAGAAAGCTTGTTGCAATTAATTTTGAAAGAAATGATATAGATTTTTCTCGAAACCGATTCAGAATTAAAGGTGATGTTGTAGAAATATACCCGTCAAGCGCAACAGACGTTGTTATAAGGGTTGAGTTTTTCGGAGATGAGATTGAGCGCATAAGCGAAATAAATGTGGTGACAGGCGAGATTACCGCAGTACTTAATCACGTTGCACTGTATCCCGCATCCCATTACGTTACTTCTGAGGACAAAAAAGAAAAAGCAATTCAAGATATTAAAAATGAGTTGGTTGAGAGAATACAGTATTTTCGTGACAGAAATATGCTGATTGAAGCACAAAGAATTGAAGAACGTGTAAAATACGACATGGAAATGATTGAAGAGGTGGGGTACTGCTCCGGTATCGAAAACTATTCAAGAGTTTTCGCAGGTAAGGCACCGGGTGCAACTCCTTATACACTTTTGGATTATTTCCCCGATGATTTCCTTCTTTTTGTCGATGAATCTCACGTAACCATACCCCAGGTAAAGGGTATGAGCGGAGGCGATTCGGCAAGAAAGAAAAATCTTGTTGAATACGGCTTCAGGCTCCCCAGCGCATACGATAACAGACCGTTATATTTTGAAGAATTTAAGTCAAAGCTTAATCAAATAGTTTATGTAAGTGCAACCCCTGACGAATATGAGCTTGAGCGCAGTACGCAGATTGCTGAGCAGATTATCCGTCCTACCGGTCTTCTTGACCCGACTATTGATGTAAGACCCGTTGAGGGACAAATTGATGACCTTATCGGTGAAATCAATGCAAGAACACAGAAGGGGCAAAGGGCACTTGTTGTTACTCTTACAAAGAAAATGGCAGAGGATTTAACTGCATTCCTGGTATCTGTGGGAATTAAAGCAAGATACATGCATCATAATATTGACACGATTGAAAGAATACAGTTGATAAAAGAATTGCGTCAGGGAAAATATGACGTGCTTGTCGGTATTAACTTACTCAGAGAGGGACTCGATTTGCCGGAAGTGTCCCTTGTTGCCATACTTGACGCCGATAAAGAAGGATTTTTGCGTTCAGTGACTTCCTTTATTCAGATAATCGGACGAGCTGCCCGTCACGAAGAGGGGCATGTAATTATGTATGCCGATAATGTTACAAAATCTATGAAAAAAGCAATAGATGAAACTGCAAGAAGACGAGCGCTTCAGGACGCATACAACAAAGAGCACGGAATCATTCCTCACACTGTAAAGCGAGAGATATCAGACAATATTGAGGTTGTTGACCGTTCTGCCGACTTACTTGATGAGCTTAATAATACAAGTACAGTTATGTCACAGAAGGAAAGAAAGCTTCTCATAGAAAAGCTGACACGTGAAATGCAGGCGGCATCGAAAGAGCTTGATTTCGAATATGCTGCAGTTTTAAGAGATAAGATATTCAAACTGAAGGAAAACAAATAATGATAAAAGATAAAATAGTTCTTAAAGGTGCAAGAGAAAACAATTTAAAAAATATAAATGTTGAGATACCCAGAAACCAATTGGTCGTATTTACAGGCCTTTCGGGCTCCGGAAAGTCATCTCTTGCATTCGATACACTTTACGCAGAGGCATACCGAAGATTTGTTGAGTCACTTTCTTCATACGCAAGACAGTTCCTTGGACAGTTGGACAAGCCTGATGTGGATTTTATAGACGGTCTTTCTCCTGCAATTTCCATTGACCAAAAAACAACATCAAAAAATCCTCGATCTACTGTGGGAACTGTTACCGAAATTTATGATTATTTGAGACTCCTTTTTGCCAGCATAGGTGTTCCTCACTGTCCCATATGCGGAAAGGAAATCTCCAAACAATCAATTGACCAAATTATTGAAAAAATTCTTTCTTATCCCGAAGGTGTTCGTTTCCAAATACTTTCTCCCATAGTACGCGGAAAAAAAGGACTTCACGAAAAGATTTTCAGCGACGCTATAAAAAGCGGATATGCCAGAGTCAGAGTAGACGGATTTGTTTATAGTCTATCCGACAATATTGAGCTTGATAAAAACAAAAAACACAATATAGAAATAGTAATCGACAGACTTGTAATGAAAAAAGAAGACATCCGTGCAAGACTCACCGATTCGGTTGAAACGGCTCTTTCGTTATCCAACGGTCTTGTTATGATAGAGTTTGTCGATAAAGAAGAAAATGCATCGGACAGAATCATATCCTTTTCGGAAAATTTTGCTTGCGAAGAGCACGGCATAAGCTTGGGAGAGATATTGCCTCGACTGTTTTCTTTCAACAATCCTTTTGGCGCATGTCCGCATTGCGCAGGTCTTGGAACAAAGAAGACACTTGCAGAAGAAAAAATAATCGCAGATAAGAATTTGTCACTTGCAGAAGGAGCAATACAGGTTAACGGATTCAAGAGCTTAGATAAAGACGGTTGGACGACACGTATCTTCAAAAAGGTTGGCGAAGCTCACGGATTTGATTTAGATACACCTATAAAGGATTTTTCTGCCGATGCATTTAATGCTATGATGTATGGAACAGGTGATGAAATATATGTTGTTCAGTACACAAAAGAAGGCAGAAAGAAGAATTATGAGGTAACCTTCGAAGGAGTAGTAAACATTATTCTCAGACGTGTAGAAGAAGGCGGCGGAGACTATTATGACGAATTCTTTTATGAAGTTGATTGCCCTGAATGTAGTGGCAAGAGATTAAAAAAAGAGGCACTTTCTATTACTGTCGGTGGAAAGAACATCGCAGAAGTCTGTGACTTGAGTATAAGTGATTCTTTGAGTTTCTTTAAAAATTTGACATTGAGTGAAAAAGAAAAGGTGATTTCCAAAGAAATAATCAAGGAGATCATTACTCGACTTGATTTCTTGAAAAGTGTAGGACTTGAGTATTTATCACTTTCAAGAAAGTCTGCAACCTTGTCGGGTGGCGAAAGCCAGAGAATAAGACTTGCGACACAAATAGGCTCATCACTCGTAGGAGTTATGTATATTCTTGACGAACCAAGCATCGGTTTACACCAGCGAGACAACGGAAAACTTATTGCAACGCTTAAAAAGCTGCGTGATGTAGGTAATACGGTAATTGTCGTTGAGCACGATGAAGAAACTATTGAAGCATCCGATTTTGTTGTTGACATAGGACCGGCTGCAGGTGTTCACGGCGGTGAAATCATATTCGCTGGACCTCCGAGTGAATTGAAAAAATGTACAAATTCAGCAACAGGAAGGTTTCTCTCGGGGGTAGAAAAAATTCATATTCCCGAAGTACGCAGATTGGGTAACGGTAATAAGCTCCGTATAAAAGGAGCAGCAGAAAATAACCTGAAATCGGTTGATGTTGAAATACCTCTTGGTACTTTCACCTGCGTTACAGGTGTGTCCGGCTCAGGAAAGTCCTCTCTTGTAAATGAAATACTTTATAAAACTTTGGCAAGAGACTTGAACAGAGCTTCACTGATTCCGGGAAAATCAAATGGAATCGACGGTATAGAGCATCTCGATAAAGTAATTGATATAGACCAGTCTCCCATAGGAAGAACGCCTCGTTCAAACCCTGCAACATACACGGGAGTTTTCAACCACATTCGTGCCTTGTTTGCTTCTACTAAAGATGCAAAGGAAAGAGGCTTTGGTCAGGACAGGTTCTCTTTTAATTTGAAGGGGGGACGATGCGAAGCGTGTGAGGGTGACGGAACAACAAAAATTGAAATGCACTTTTTGTCCGATGTATATGTAACATGCGACGTATGTGGCGGAAAGAGATACAACAGAGAGACCTTGGAGGTTAAGTACAAGGGTAAGAGCATTGCAGACGTTTTGGACATGACCGTAGAGGAAGCGAATACTTTCTTTGAAAACGTGCCGCAGATAAAAAAGAAAATTCAGACACTTTGTGACGTCGGCCTTGGATATATAAAGCTTGGGCAGTCTTCTACTACTTTATCGGGAGGAGAAGCACAGCGCGTTAAACTTGCAACAGAACTCTCAAAGCCCGGTACGGGAAATACAATGTATGTCTTGGACGAGCCGACAACAGGGCTTCATTCCGCTGACGTCAAGATGCTTGTGGAAGTTTTGCAGCGTCTTGTGGATGCAGGAAATACCGTTGTTGTAATCGAGCACAATCTTGATTTGATAAAGACAGCTGACTATATAATTGATATGGGACCTGAGGGTGGCGATAAAGGCGGAGAGGTCATAGCAACCGGAACTCCGGAGCACGTTTCGTCTGTAAATGAATCATTTACGGGGGAATACCTCAGAAAGATTTTTGAGAAGGAGACTAAGAATGATACGTAAGGATATAGAACGTTTTTTAAAAAACGTTGAAAAGCCGGGCAGGTATACCGGAGGAGAACAGTGGGAAACAGTGAAGGATAAAAGCAAGGTTGACCTTCGTGTTGCTTTCGGATTCCCGGACCTTTACGAGATAGGTATGTCTAATCTCGGTATGAAAATTCTTTATTCATGCCTTAACAACATAGAAAACGTGTGGTGTGAAAGAACCTTTGCGCCTGCTGAAGATATGGCGACAAAAATGAAGGAAAACGGTATTCCTTTGTTTGCATTGGAGAGCGGTGACAGCATAGCTGATTTTGATGTATTTGCACTTACCGTGCAGTACGAGGGACTTTTCACAAACATATTGTATATGCTTGATATGGCGGGTATTCCTTTTTATGCCAAAGACAGAGACGACAGCTTTCCGCTTGTTTTAGGCGGAGGTCCTTGTACATATAATCCCGAGCCTTTTTGCGAGTTTTTCGATGTTTTATCGATAGGAGAGGGAGAGGAGTCCCTTCCTGAGCTTGCACTGTTACTGATTGACTGTAAAAGCAAGCATTTGACGAAGAAAGAAACACTTTACAGAATTGCAACCGAGCTTGAAGGATTCTACGTGCCCTCGCTGTATGAGTTTTCTTACGGAGAAGATGGCAAAATATCAAAAATTTCGGTACAAGACGGAGCTCCCAAGAAGGTTAAAAAGAGAATCGTTGAAAATTTTGACGAAGCTCATTACCCTACAAAACAGATAATACCTTATATAGAAACCGTTCATGACAGAGCAACTCTGGAAATATTCAGAGGTTGTATCCGAGGTTGCAGATTTTGTCAGGCCGGCATGATATATCGCCCGGTAAGAGAGAGAAGTGCAGATGTGCTTAACTGTATGGCAAAGGAAACTATACAGAATTGCGGATATGAAGAGATATCGGTTTCCTCTTTAAGCTCAAGCGATTACACAGCATTGCCTGAGCTTACAGATAAATTACTTTCCTGGACAAATGATGAGAAAATAAATCTTTCCTTGCCGTCTCTCAGATTAGACAGCTTTACCAAAGAATTGATGGATAAGGTCATGAGCCTTAGAAAGTCGGGACTTACTTTTGCTGTTGAAGCAGGTACTCAAAGATTGCGTGATGTCATTAACAAAGGAATAACCGAGGTCGACCTGTTCAGATCGGTTTCATGGGCATTTTCAGAAGGAAGAACCTCTGTGAAACTGTATTTCATGTCAGGTCTTCCAACCGAGACCGATGAAGATATTGTGGCTATTGCCGAGCTTTCTCAAGCTGTTGTTAATTTGTTTTATAACTCACCCAACAAGCCCAAAGGTAAGGGTGTTAATGTTAATATAAGTGTTTCATGCTTCGTTCCAAAGCCTTTTACTCCTTTCCAGTGGGAGGGACAAGATACAGTTGAAGAACTCAAACGTAAGCAGATGCTATTGAAAGACAGTATCACTACCAAGAAGATTAACTACACCTGGCACGATTCAAGAGTGAGCTTTATAGAAGCTGTTTTAGCAAAGGGTGACAGAAGGCTTTCAAAGGCAATAGTTGCGGCTTACAAGCTGGGTCAGAAGTTTGACGCATGGAGTGAGCACTTCAGCTTTGACAGATGGATAAAAGCATTCGAAGAAGTGAATATTGATCCTTCGTTCTACGCAAATCGCAAAATGGAATATGATGAAATTTTACCTTGGGATATTATAGATATAGGCGTAACCAAGGAGTTCCTCATACGTGAAAACGAGAACGCAAAAAAAGGTATTGTTACACCGAATTGCAGAGAAAAGTGCTCGGGATGCGGAGCAATGAACTGTAAAATCAAGCAGGAGGTACGATAATGGAGAATAAAAATATTATCCGCTTTAAGTTTTCAAAAAAGTGCGGATTAAAGTATATTTCCCATCTTGACCTTCAAAGGGCACTGACAAGAATAATCAAGCGAAGCCGTATACCTGTTCGCTACACTCAGGGCTTTAACCCCCATCCCAAGATGGTTTTTGCTTTGCCTTTGGGTGTTGGTACTGAAAGTGAGTGCGAATTGCTTGATGTGTATATGGTAATGGATGAAGCCAGACCAAACGTTCCTTTGTATACTCCTTTGGAGTTTAAAGATGCTATAATTCCAAATCTTCCCCAGGGACTTGGTTTTATTGATGCATTCTATCCATCAGGGTCTTTTAATGAAATAACAACAGCGGATTATGAAATCATAGTAGATTTAAAAAGCGAAGAATCTGTTTGTGATAAATTTGAAAAAATATTGTCTTCGCCGCTTATTGTTTTTAAAAAATCCAAAGCGGGTGATAGGGACGTAGATATTCAGCCAATGATAAAAGGATTTTCGGTTGAACAGAATGCAAAAGTTCTTCTTGTCAATCTCAAACTGATGGCGGCACAAAATAACTATTTAAGTCCCGAGCTTGTTATGACCGGGCTTAAAAACAACCAAGAGATTAACGATGCTATTGATTTTTATTCCATTACAAGAACCAATATAAACTTCGAAAACTGATTAACGGTAAATAATGGTTGAAAAATACACAGCACTGTGGTATAATTAAAAGAAAAATATTTATAGGTTTGGAAAATTATGATAAAATACCTTGAAGCGGGAAAGCTTATTAATACACATGGCGTAAGAGGCGAATTTAAGTTTGATGTATGGTGCGACACACAGTCAAGCTATTTAAAAGTCAAGCGTTTTTATCTTTTTGATAACGGAGAGGGAGAGCTTGAAGTTGAAGCAATCCGTAAATTCGGAAAGTTTATGCTTGTTAAATTCAAAGGAATTGATTCGCTGGATGATGCATTGAAATTTAAAAGTAAAACGGTTTATGTTGACAGAGACGATGTTCCCAAAAAGGACGGAGCCGTATTTATTGCCGATATTATAGGCTTACCTGCAATAGATATTTCAAACGGAAACGTGTTCGGAAAGATAATTGATTCTACAGATCGCGGAAGCGGTGATTTGTATGAGATACAGCTTGATTCATCAAAAACTGTATTTATACCTGCCATACCGGTTTTTGTGAAGAAAATTGATCTTGAATCAGGTGTATATTTCGAATTGATTGAGGGGCTTATCGACTGATGCGTTTTGATGTGTTAACGCTTTTTCCGGTGATGCTTGATACCATTTTTAATGAAAGCATAATCGGAAGAGCCAGAAAAAATGGAATAATAAATATTGAGTGTCACAATATTCGTGATTACTCCGAGAATAAGCACCGAAAGGTTGATGATACACCTTACGGTGGTGGTATGGGAATGCTCATGGCGGCACCGCCGATTTATAATTGTTATGAAGCGGTAACTAACAGTATGGACAGTAAGCCTCATACAATATATGTGTCACCTAAGGGAAGGCTTTTTACCCATAAAGTTGCGGAAGAACTCGTGCAAAAGGAAAACATTGTTATTTTGTGCGGTCATTATGAGGGTGTGGATCAAAGAATTCTTGACGAGATTGTTGATGACGAAATCTCGCTTGGTGATTATGTATTGACAGGTGGAGAGCTTGCCGCCGCTATAATAGTGGATGCTGTTTCAAGGCTTGTTGACGGAGTTCTGTCTGACAGCGAATGCCACGAAAAAGAGAGCATTGCCAACGGTCTTTTAGAATTTCCTCAATATACAAGGCCGTATGAGTTTCACGGCGCCAAGGTACCGGATGTCCTTTTGTCAGGTGACCATGCAAAAATCGAGAGGTGGCGCTTTGAAAAATCTCTTGAAATAACCAAAGAAAGACGTCCTGATTTGTATGAAAAAGTAGATATCCGCGAAAAAGAGCAGGAACTGAAAAAATATATAATTAAGGCGTGTACCGGGGGAGAGGCAAATGCAAAAGAAAAGTAAATCAGCTGCAGTAACAGTGTTTTTTATGATTGTAGCTATGCTGATATCAAAGCTCCTTGGTATGTTCAGAGGCGTATTGTTAGCTTCTGCGTATGGAATTACAGAAAAAGCTACCGCATTTTCTGCGGCGTCAAGAATACCTCTTTCATTCTTTGATATAGTATTTGCATCGGCAATTTTAGGGTGCTTTATTCCGGTGTATAATTCTTTTACGGGCGATGAAAGCAAAAAAGAGCAGAATCGTTTTGCTTCTGTTTATTTGAACTTTTTACTGCTGCTTACGGGAATTGTGGCTTTACTTGGAATTGTTTTTGCTGAGCCGCTTCTTAAAATCGTTGCTCCCGGATTGCTTCCCGAAACGCTTAAAACTGCTGTTTTATTACTTAGAATTATGTTTCCGCTGATTGTTTTTGCTGCGGCATCATATACTTTTGTCGGAGTTTTGCAGTCAAACGGCGAATACATTGTACCGGCATTTATAAGTGCCGTATCCAATGTGTTAATAATACTTTATTTTCTTGTATTCAATGACCGTTTCGGAATTGTCGGACTTGCAGTTTCTTATACAGTTGCATGGCTCGTTCAGCTTTTGACACTTATTGTTCCGTTGATAAAAACAAAATACAGTTATAGACCAATTTTTGATTTCAAAAACAAAGGATTCTTAACAGCATTAAAATTGACTCCGTCGATTATGATGGGCTCTTGGCTTTCTCCTGTTTGTATGCTGTTAAGTATGCGTTTTGCATCTTTCACTGCGACTCAAGGAGCGATACCTTCTTTTGAGTATTCAATAAATTTGTTTACGGTAATTACGGGAATAACCACTTACGGAATTTGCAATTATTTTTTTCCGAAGCTGTCTCTTGAGGCAAATAATGATACCGAAAGCTTTTCAAAAACGGGAAGAAACGGTCTTATTAGTGCGCTGATGATGACTGTACCGATAGCGGCAATAGTTTTTGCACTCGCACCTGAAGGAATATCTATCGTATATCTCAGAGGCTCATTTGATGTTTCATCGGCAAACAATGTTTGTGCAATTTTAAAAGCCCTTGTACCCGGAATGATAGGCTTTACTTTAGTAGAATATTTGAGCAGATTGTTTTATGCATTAAAAAAGCCGAAATTTGTTGTAGTTTCTGTTATATTTGCAATCATCGTTGACTTTTTGATGCTTTATGCTTTACTCAATTTTACTTCTCTTGATATTTCAGCGCTCGGCTTTGCATATTCTGCAGGAATTCTGTTTGCGGGAATTTCAATGCTGATATTTGCGGTTAAAAATATTAAGAATTTTTTGGATTTAACATGTGTTTTTAATATATTTAAATTGATAGTTTCAGGGCTTTTCTCAGCATATGCAATGATGCAGTTGAAACGCTTTATCAGCACTTCACCATATACACAGGGAATAGTATTGAATGTGCTTTATTCTTGTATAATAGCATTTGTTGGAGTAGTGGTTTATTTTTTACTTTTATTTATTCTTAAAGAAAAAACAGTCATTTCATTGATAAAAAAGGATAAGGAGTGAATCTTTTGAGCAACAGCAAAAAAGGAAAAATCTATAAGAGCTTTGAATCGAGTTTTTTTATCAACGTCTTAATCAAGATTTCAGACTTCTTCTATTCTAAAATAAGAACAAGCAGATTGGCTCAGCTGTTTACCTCGTACGATAATATGACGGATTCCTATTCTGACAGTTTTGCGGGAGAAACAGTAAATAAAATTAAACCTCGATCAAAAACTGTACTTGGATTAAAGAATTCTATTTCATCAAGGGTGGAAAATAGCTTCTTTTACGGATTGATAAATAAAGTTATTGATTTTTTGCTTGGGGCTAAGCTTAAGTTTTACGGCGTAATACTTTTTATATTGGGCTTTTTTGCAACCGGCACAGAATTAATTAAGACGTTTTTGGAAAATGCCGAGTTGAGCACAATTTCTGATTTGCCTTGGCAGGGAATAGCGTTCATATTGATTTCGATACCGCTATTGCTCTCTAAAGAACAGCTTTGTACAGCATTACTTTCAAGTGGAATATCTAAAAGAATTATAGGTTTTATCGGATATAAAAACAAAGACGTAATGCGTACCGCTGTGGGCGATACAACGGCACTTCCTGTTTTAATAGGAGTTTTTCTTGGTGTGCTGGCTATTTTTATCCCACCCGTTATTTTTGTTGCCGCTTTATTTGGATTTGTTTATCTTGCACTCACGTTTAACAAACCCGAATTTAATGTTATTCTTACAATCGCAACCTTGCCGTTTTTACCGACTATGGTCATTTGCGGCGAATTGATATTAACGCTCATAGCATTTCTTTTTAAAGCCATAAGAGGAAAAAGATCAATAAGATTTGAGCTTCTTGATTTATTTGTTTTGGCTTTTGCCATTCTCATGATTTTTGGCGGTCTTTTTTCGGTGTCGCCTTCGGAAAGTTTGCCTCCTGCGAGTGTGTTCTTTTGTTTTATGCTGTCATATTTTTTGATAGTTAATTTGATAAAGACAAAAGAGCTCTTGAAAAAGCTGATTTCTTTTTCACTTGTTTCATTTACAATTTGTTCTCTTTATGGTATTTATCAGAACTTTTTCGAAGCACCTGATACAACTTGGACTGACGAAGATATGTTTTCTGCCATTGAAACAAGAGTAGTGTCAACTTTTGAAAATCCAAATGTTTTTGGTGAATATTTGATAATGCTGATTCCTCTTGCATTGACGTTTATGCTTCTTGCAAAGAAAATGTCGGGCAAGTCGCTTTCACTGGTTTCCCTTGTTGCATCTGTAGCGGCCTTGATTTTTACTTGGTCACGAGGTGCATGGCTTGGTTGTATTGTTTCGCTTTTGATATTTTTCATAATTCTTAACAAGAATTCCCTGGGTGCATATATTATGGGAATGTTAGCTTTTCCTCTTGCGATTCCTTTTTTGCCGGAGTCGATTGTATCACGATTTACAAGTATAGGTAATATGACAGATTCTTCTACTTCGTACAGAGTGTATATTTGGGAGGCGTCACTTGGGATGATAAAGGACTTTCCGCTTACGGGAATCGGAATAGGAACAGGTGCTTATCAGGCTGTATATTCCGAATATGCCTTGGCAGGAATAGAAACTGCTCCCCATTCACATAATCTTTATATGCAAATTATGATAGAGCTTGGTATACTCGGTTTTGCTGTGTTTATGCTGACGATGTTTTTATTCGTTAATAAAGCATTTACCTTTATTAAGTCAACGAGCTTTTCGGATGCAAGGCTGTTGGTAGGTGCTGTTACTTGCGGAATTGTAGCAATATTGGTACAAGGTTTAACAGACTATGTCTGGTATAATTACAGAGTATTTGCTTTCTTCTGGATGATGATAGGCATTGCATCTACCGCAATAAATATATATAAATCCGATGAAATACCTGAAAATAATATAATGTGAGGTGTAAGCTTTATGAACAAGAATAAAAAATATAGGTTTAACATTATAGATGTCTTTATTATATTGACAGTTGTTGCAATTGGAGCAGTACTTTACTTTTATATGTCTGCACGTAATTTAGTGGCTTCCAATCAAGACGTGGAAGTAGAGTATATCGTAGAATTTAAAACCGTGCACCGTGATTACGTTGACAACATAAAAGTCGGTGATACGGTAGTTGAAACTGTCAGAGAACAGCAAATAGGAAAAGTTGTTGATATTGTGGTTTCACCTGCATACAATATTGCAACGGATACAAACACGGGTGAAATGTTTATTCAATATTATCCTGTTTTGACAGATGAAGAAAGCGATTTATCGGCTGAAGCTGAGCCTCAGTATGAATATTACAATGTAAAGGTACGAGTGAGAGATACTCTCAAAAAAACTGACGAAGGCTATAAGAAAAATGCTTTTGTATTACGTGTAGGACATTTGGTGTATTTTAGAGTTCCCGAATTTGTAGGAGAAGGATTTTGTTTGCAGATTGATGAAGTTGATGAGGAGGTAGAGAGCGGTGAAAAATAAAAAGATTAAATTTAACGTCATAGATTTTTTGATACTGTTAGTAATTATTATAGCGGTTGTGTCAATCGTTTTCAGAAGCGGATTGAAGGACAGCGTTATCGGTGCACGCTCTAACCAGACCATAGAGTTTACAGTAAGAATCAATAACGTTCAAAAAGATACCTTTTCAATTATTCAGATAGATGACGTGGTTTACGCTCAAAAGGACGATGCAGCTTTGGGTAAAATTACTGCCAAGAATTATAGACCCGCCGAAACCTATATCGCTCTTGACAGTGGCGAAATCAAAAAGACATATATACCCGACCGATATGATATTTTCCTTACAATAGAAGGAAAGGGAAGTTCAACCAAGGAAGGTAACATGATAAACGGAAATTTCTTTGTTGCTTCCGGACGATATATTAGTGCTTACACTAACGATGTTTCCTTTAATTTTGAAGTAACTGATGCAAAAGCTAAGGAAACGGCTAAAAATTAGTTGTGAAAAATCAATAAATTCATAACGAATGCAATCGAAAAAATGTTTATTTTTCATAATAGTTAAAAATTTGCAAAATATTCTATTGATTTTCGTAAAAACATTTGTTATAATTACAAAAAGTGATAATTTTTTATAATTAGGAGCAATGGAAATGATTTCAAAAGAGGTCACAGTTACAAACAGTGTCGGTCTTCACGCAAGACCTGCTACTTACTTTATTCAGAAAGCAAATACTTATAAGTCTTCCGTTTGGATTGAACACGGAGATAGACGTGCAAACGCAAAGAGTTTGCTTGGCGTTCTTTCGCTGGGGATCGATAAGGACTCAGCTGTTAAGATTATTGCTGACGGTATAGACGAGACAGATGCAATTGATGGACTTGCTACCCTTGTTCTCAAAGGATTCGTTGATTAATTGCAAAACAGCAACTGTTCATTAACTTGAACAGTTGCATTTTTTTAGGGGGGATTTTCTTGAACATCGAACGAATAGATGCACTGCTTTTAAAAGCGAGGCTTTTGCCTGCTACTCCCGGTGTGTATAAAATGCTTGATAAAAACCAAAAGGTTATTTACGTCGGAAAATCAAAAGCATTAAAAAACAGAGTTTCACAGTATTTTCAAGCAGTAGATTCCCATCCTCCGAAAACACTGAAGATGGTGCAACTGGTCTGCGATTTTGAGTGCGTATTTACAGATACAGAGACCGAAGCGTTTGTTCTTGAAAACGAGCTCATCAAGATGTACTCACCCAAATTCAATATACGCCTCAAAGATGACAAGAGCTATCCGTATATCAAGCTTTCGACATCAGAAGAATATCCAAAACTTTCTATGGTACGCTCTCTTCAAGCTTCAAGAAATAAATCGGATTTATATTTTGGCCCCTATTCTTCGTCAACTGCCGTGTATAACATAATTGACACTGCAAATAAACTTTTTTTGTTACCCTCGTGTAAACAAAAATTCCCTGAAGATTTTGGTAAAAAGCGCCCATGCTTGAATTATCATATAGGAAAATGTTGCGGACTTTGTAAAGGGGATATAACAAAAGCAGAGTATTCTTCTACCATAAAATCCGTGATTTCATTCTTGAAATCCGATTATGAAGACGTTATTGAAAATCTTGATAAAAAAATGCAGCTTGCTGCCGAAGAACTAAATTTTGAGGCTGCTGTAACATACAGAGATTTGATTAATTCGATAAAGAACTTGAGGCAGAGACAAAAGATACTTTTTGCAGACCGTGTTGAGCGTGACATTTTTGGCGTGTATACGGACGACGTTTCGTCTTGTATATCGGTCACCGTTGTAAGAGAAGGCAGAATAATTGACAGTGAGCGTTTTATTTTCACAAGTGATGAAATAATGAATACCGATGCTTTTGAGCATTTTATTGTGGAGTATTATATCAAAAGAGACTATATACCTCGTGAAATAGTTATTCCTTATGAAATGTATTCAGAAACAGTAGAAGACATGGCTAAGTATTTGTCGTCGAAGCAGTCTAAAACGATTAAGGTTTTACACCCCGAAAAGGGTGAGCAGCGAAAAGCTGTCGTGATGGCAAATGCGAATGCAAAAGAATATGCTTTGCATCAACGTAAAATTGATGAGGTTGCGGACGAAAAGCTGATTGAGCTTGCGTCACTTCTCGGACTTGAAGTCGTCCCCGAAAGAATAGAGGCATATGATATTTCAAATTCATCCGACAAATTTACTACCGCCGGCATGATTTGTGTAAAAAACGGCAGATTCTCAAAGCGGGATTACAGACTTTTTAATATTCAAAGTGTGTCGCTTGACGATTATGGTGCAATGACAGAGGCTATTACCCGCAGAGTAGAAAGATACAAGGATGAAATAAACCAAAACGGTAATTCTGAAAACTGGACTTTGCCCGATTTGTTTTTGATTGATGGCGG
Source organism: Oscillospiraceae bacterium (assembly GCA_015064635.1). Classification (GTDB taxonomy): domain Bacteria; phylum Bacillota; class Clostridia; order Oscillospirales; family SIG627; genus RGIG6353. The sequence goes on along the minus strand of SVRV01000002.1, from coordinate 87,892 downwards.
TATTGGTCATGTTGGTGCAGTTCGCAGTGTCTTGGATAAATACTCTATATGCGTGCCTGTTTTTGGCATGGTTAAGGATGAACACCACAAAACACGAACTCTTACCGACGGAACAAACGAAATATCTATTGCTCACAATGTTAGGATTTTTAATTTTATTTACGGTATTCAGGAAGAAGTTCACCGCTTTACCTTTGGCTCGATGGATAAAAAAAGAAGAAAAACCGTTACTCGCCTTTCGCTCGAAAAGATACAGGGCATAGGTCCTAAAAAAGCCAAGGTATTAATGAATTCCTTTAAAAGCATCAAAAATATAAAAAATGCTACAATTCAAGATATAGCAAGTGTTAAAGGAATTTCTATAAAAGATGCTGAACAGATTAAAAAGTATTTTGAAACTGACAATGCCGAAGATTAAATTTGGGTGGTATTGCACAAAAAAATACGAAATTTCATAACATTGTTTACTTTTTTTAGGATTTATGTTATTATATAGTGAAAAAATTTGAGAAAGGTGCAGTTATGAGCTTTAATAAAAAAGTTGTTAAACTTTTAAAAGATAAAAAAAAGACAAAAGCACAGTTAGCAAAGGCAGCGGGAATTCCTTATACAACTCTTGACAGTATGCTTAAAAGAGATTCGGATGCCGCCAGACTGGCGACTATATATAAGATAGCAGAGTATCTTGATGTCGGTGTAGAGGAATTGGTTTTTGATGACTATGCAAAAAAGATAACAAAAACCGAATTGACAGAATCCGAGCTTAACTTGATTGAAAACTATCGACTGATTGACGAAAGGGGTAAAAACTCTGTAAACGCAATAATCGGTTATGAGGTTTCCAGACTTAAAAATACACCTGCGAGAATATCAAGTGAGACGGTAAGAAAAATTCCTGTGTATCTTTCTCCGGCGGCAGCAGGCGCTCCATTGCCGATTCTCGCTGATGATTATTCGATAGTAAAAACAAACGAAGCTCCGGACGAAGCAAGCTTTGGCATAAAAATCAGCGGTGACAGTATGGAACCGATAATAGCAGACGCTTCTGTTGTTTGGGTTAAAAAGCAGGAAACCGTTGCATCCGGTGACGTGGGTATTTTTGTTTTAAACGGCGAGAGCTTATGTAAGAAATTAGAGTTTGTTGATGGGGTTTGTAAATTGGTTTCTTTCAATGACAAGTACAAGCCTATCGAAGTTCTTGAAAGCGATGATTTAAGAGTTATTGGGAGAGTTATTTTACAATGAATAAAAAGGCATTATTTCTTATAGTTTTACTTATACCTGCAGTGGTAATTGCGGTATGGATGTTTACGGTTACAGGTAATAAGTATACTTCATCAAACGTTTCTTCTGTTCACCTTACTATGCCTGACGGTAGCGAAAAGGTGTATTCAAATTCGGATGATAAAGGCTTATATATTGATTTGAAAAACAATTTAACAAGTATCGATGACCAAGTATTTGACGAAAATGTCTATTCCTTGTATACGATAAAGTTTGAAAGAGTACAAGGCGATGAAACTTATTATTTGTGCTTGAGTGCTGACGTTAAGAATTGTATCGCGTACGACGAAAAAGGAAATTGGTACAGAATCGACAGTGAATACGCAAGCCGTTTCCTTTCAGCTCAAAATGTAACTGATGTTTATAAATATTGCGACATTCCGTTAATGACGTTTTCGTCCGGTACAAAAAGTGTAAGACTGTCAGCTTCGCAAGGTAAGTGGCGTTATATACTTTTTGATGGCAGTTATGCAGAGGTATTGGCGGGACCCGATGAGCCAAGTGATACCGATATGTTTATAGTGTCAGGCGATGGTTTTGAATTTGAATTTGATATCGAACCCGATTGGTATAATGTCAAAATATTTGACGGTGATATATTGGTTTATGACGGTTTGCTTGACAGCGTTGCCGAAGTACCTTTCGAGAGTGAAGCAAAATTGCGTGCCAGTGTTACCGCACAGTGGTATGAAGAGACCAACAGCTTATACAATGGAAACGTGACATATGATTTTCTTTTTGACTTTGATATTAGAGCAGAATATTCCATAAGCAAGGAAAATGCTTTCCAGGGCGAAGTTGTATATATCAATGTTTTAAACGTAAATGACGAAACGCTTGATGTTTCTACGGATATAAGCGGCATCGAAGGAATTACGCCCCGCTCATATCTCAATGGTAAGGTGATTACTTTGCCCATACCTGCAGATACTCCCGCAGGCGAGTATCACGTAAGTGTTAAGTCGGATAAAACAGCACTATCTATTCCTATTACGGTAAGCGACAAGAATTTTTCAGCCGTAAATGTCAGCTTTGTAGGCGGTGAACCTGCAACCTCTTACAACGCCGCATCAGATTTGTTTGTCAATGAGATTTCATCTGCATTTAAAACTGTTTACGGCGGTGCTGAATGGATTTACGGATTGACAACACCTACTCAGAAGTATATTGACGGCATTGAACAGTATTGGATTTCTTCTCCTACTTACGGAGTAAAGCAAATAGTTGACGGCACAGAAATAGCAAACATAAGCTTTGGTATTCATTACGTCAAGTCTTCAACTTCTGTGTCATTGCCCGTAAGAGCGACCGGAAAAGGTATTATAGCTTTTGCGGGAAATACATCCCTTTACGGAAATACGGTAATAATCAATCACGGCTTGGGAATAAATACCGTATACGGACATCTTGATGATGTTTCTGCGTTCAAACAGGGAGATGCGGTAGAGTCGGGAGATTTATTGGGCAATGCGGCACCTTCTGCTTTTGCCGTTTCATCAGCAGAATTTTTCTTCGGTGTATGCGTTGACGGAGTTTTTGTTAATCCCTACAATTTCATCGTTGAACCCCGTTCTGCGGAGTCGGCAGATAAGTCAGAACCGGAAATGTTCTTTATTAATTTAAACGCATAAATACAAGCAGCACACGTTTTCTTGCTTCAGAATTCGTGTGCTGCTTTTTCTTATTTCTTCTTTTTGGAAACAAAGGTCTTTTTGGGTGGCTTTGACGGTTGAAGCAATTTTCTTTGCTCCTGTTTTTCTTTATAATTGGTTGCAGTGTAAATCTTCTTCTTTGTAAAAGGGTCAATTCCTGTGTAATAAATGCAGGTTGATTTTGTAGAAGGGGTAGGATAAAAGTCTTGAACTTGTTCTGACGGTAAATTATGTTCCTTGATGTAGTCGGAAAGATTATGTGCATCTTCCATTGTTGAACCGGGATGGCTCGACATAAGGTATGGTAGAACATACTGTTCTTTGCCAATTTCTCTTGACAGCTTGTAAAACTTGTTACAAAATCCGTTATAAATACTTATATCAGGTTTTCCCATTATTTCCAATACGTTTTTGGAATTATGTTCGGGTGCGACTCTCAGCTGACCGCTTACGTGATCTTTTACCAGCTTTTTCATAAATCCGTCGTCTTTATCATACATGACATAATCGAAACGTATACCGGACCTAATGAATACTTTCTTTACTTTAGGAACATTTTCAATTCGTTTCAGCAATTCTATATATTCAGAATGGTCAATTTTTAAATTTTTGCAAGGGGTTGGTGATAAGCATCGTTTATTGGCACATACTCCGTCTGTCAGCTGTTTGTCGCAAGCCGGATGCCTGAAGTTAGCAGTTGGACCGCCAACATCATGAATATAGCCCTTGAAATCGGGGAGCTCTGTTAAAAGCTTGGCTTCCTTAACGCAAGATTCAATTGAGCGAGAGCGAACAGCACGCCCTTGATGAAATGCAATTGCACAAAAAGAGCAGGCGCCGAAGCATCCGCGATTGTGGGTAATAGAGAACTTTACTTCTTGTATGGCGGGAACGCCGCCTTCTTTTTTATATATGGGATGGTAGTCCCTCATATAATCAAGCTCGTATACCAAATCGAGTTCTTTTCTTTCAAGTGGGGGCATTGGTGGATTTTGTACAAGTAATCTGTTTCCGTTTCCCTCGAGCAAGGTTTTTCCGGATATACTGTCACAATTTATATATTGAGTTGCAAAAGCTTGTGCATAAAGCTCCTTGCTTGTTTTTAGCTCTTCAATTTCGCCGATGAAGTCATAGCTTCCTTTTGGAATGTAGTCTCTTTGACAGAGTACGCAGGTACCGCGAATATTTTTAATTTTCTTTACAGGAACTCCTCTGTCGAGAAGCTTTGCAATTTCAAGAGCTGCCTTTTCTCCCATACCGTATATGAGTATGTCGGCACCGGAGTCAATCAGAATACTGTTCCTGACCTTGTTGTCCCAATAATCATAATGTGCAAATCTTCTCAGTGATGCCTCTACTCCGCCTATTATTATCGGAATGTCACCGAATGCTTCTCTGATTTTATTTGAATACACAATTGTGGCTCTATCGGGACGTTTGCCTATTTTACCTCCCGGTGAGTAATAGTCATAGTTCCTTTTCTTCTTTGCTACGGTATAATGCGCTACCATTGAATCCATATTTCCTGAAGCAATAAGGAATCCCAGTCTCGGTTGACCGAATTCTTTAAAGCTGTCTGCATTTTTCCAATCAGGTTGCGCGAGGATTGCAATTTTGAAGCCGTGTTTTTCAAGATATCTTGATATAATGGCTACTGCAAAGCTTGAATGGTCAACGTATGCATCTCCGCTTACAAAAACGAAATCAGGAGAATCCCATCCTCGTTCTTCCATTTCTTTTCTATTTATGGGTAAAAACATTGTAATCTCCGTTATGTTATGTGTTATTTTACATTATTACTATACTACATAAATTTTAAAAAAACAATATCTATTGAAAATATATTTTTCTTGTGATATAATTTAAGAAAAGATACTTTTGGAGGTTACAATGGGAGAAAAGGGAAATAGAACGGGTGATTTTTTAGCTTTGCTGTTCAGGCAAAGAGATATAAAAAGGTGGGGGTTGATGCGTAATGTCTATTGCGAAACTCTCAGTGAGCACTGCTTTGAGGTAGGGCTTATGTCACATATGTTGGCATTGATAGGAAATAAGTATTTTAATAAAAACTACGATTGTAATAAAATTGCAACTGCTGCTCTTTATCACGATATGAGTGAGATTTTAACAGGAGACCTACCCACTCCCGTAAAATATTATAATAACGAAATCAAAAGTGCATACAAGCAAATTGAAAAGACGGCTGAAAATATAATATTCGACCTTTTGCCGGAAGAAATGCAGGACGAATACAGAACACTTTTTTTGCTTGATGATGACGAAAAAGCAATAGTGAAAGCTGCTGATAAGATATGTGCATATATCAAATGCCTTGATGAGCTCTCCGCTGGGAATCAAGAGTTTGTTGCTGCCGAAAGGACAATAAAAGAACAGCTCGATTTGATTGAGTTGTCGGAAGCCAAATTTTTTGTTGAAAACTATCTTTCTTCTTTTGTAAAACCGCTTGATGATATAACTCTCGGAGGACCAAATGGATAATAAAGCACTGGTATTTGATCTCGACGGTACTTTGGTTAATACTCTTGCAGATATAGCTGCATCGGTCAATGTCGCACTTGACTTTTTCAATTTACCGCAGCATACCGAAGAGGCTGTATGTAAAATGATTGGCAAAGGTGCAAAGAATTTGATTTTTAATGCACTTCCCGAAGAAAAACGTGACGATGCTTTTTTGGAAAAGGTCTTGGCATTCTATAACGATTATTACGATAAACATCTTGTGGTGAATACATATGTTTATCCGGGAATGTGGGAAGTTCTGACAGAGTTAAAAAAACAAGGCAAGACTTTGTTTATACTTTCAAATAAAAATGACAGACAGGTTAAGGAAATAGCCGGTACTTTACTTCCTGACATTTTCACTTCCGTGAACGGTTTTTCACCTGATTTTCCGCACAAGCCGTCTCCTGATGCACTTTTGGATATTATCGGCAGATTTGGTTTTGCCGCTGATGATACAATGATTATCGGTGATTCGGCAGTTGATGTACAAACTGCTGTAAATGCAAATATAAAATCAGTGGGAGTTACATGGGGATTTGGGGGAAAGGCTTCGTTTGAGAGTATACATCCTGATTTTATAGCGGAAGATTCAAAGCAACTATACAATCTTTTAAAAGAATGAAAGGGCGGTGAACCGCCCTTTCTTTTTGCTTTTTAGCCTATTCCGAAGAGAATGACTACTAATGCGATTATTACGATCCAAATCCAAAGGTCGTTGCCGAGAATGCCGTTGTTTGAACCGCATGAGTTACATGTGTTGCATGTGTTGTTGTAGCAAGCCATTATCATCCCTCCTTCTATCACTATAGTATGAGGAGACGCTTTTTCTGACAAACAACTTATTAACTTAGCACGATTAATAATTATATTTATCGTTGTCGTATAAAAATATTTCTTTTCTTTGTACCATTTTTTTCTTAAACTATTGAATTGTTAAAATTATTATGCTACAATGTAATATAAATAACTGTTTATATTTGGAGGTGCTGTTTATGATTGTAAAAAACGGTCTTGTTTATAATACCGTTATGAAAAAGTTTTATAAAAATGACTTAAAAATCGAAAACGGGAAAATTATTGATATAGGTGTTTTTGACTGTGATGATTTTACTGTTGATGCGGATGGTAAATATGTAATACCCGGACTTGTTGACATACATTCTCACGGCGCAGTTGGTGTAGATACAATGGACAGTGATTCTGACAAGCTTGTTGAAATGTGTAAGTTCTACTCTTCACACGGAGTTACAACTTTGTTTCCCACTACAACGACAGCAAAGCATGTGGACACAAAAAAAGCTATACTTTCAGTTGTTGAAGCTGATGAAGAAAAATGCACAGTTTCATTGAGAGGGGTACATGTAGAGGGACCGTATCTGAATGTTAAAAGAGCAGGCGCACATCCTCATGACCTTTTAAAAGCCCCCGATATTTCAGAAACAAAGGAATATATTGAATTAGCCGGTGACAAGCGACTTTATATAACTGTCGCTCCTGAGCTTGACGGTGCGATTGATTTTATCAAAGAGGCAGTTTCACTCGGTGCAAAGGTTTCGATAGGACATTCAGAGACCGATAGCGAGGTTATAAAGAAGGCTCTTGATGCGGGTGCTACAAGCTTTACTCATACTTATAACGCAATGACACCTATTCATCACAGAGAGCCGGGCGTTGTTGGAATGGCATTACTCAGTGACGCTTACGCAGAGTTCATCTGTGATGGCGAGCATTTAAACCCCGATGTTGTTGCGATGTCTTATAAAACAAAATCAAGAGACAGATTTGTTCTTGTTACAGATTCAATGCAAGCAGCAGGTATGCCTGACGGCGTATATATGCTTGGAGAACTTGAAACATATGTTGTTGACGGAGTGGCAAGAATAAAAGAAGGAAATCTCGCAGGAAGTACAGCAAATCTGTATAACTGTATGACTAACCTCATGAAATTTGCAGGGATTTCTTTGGAGGACGCAGTAATTTGTGCAACAAGAAATCCTGCCATGGCTGCCGGAATTTATGATAAGGTTGGTTCCATAGAAAAAGGCAAGGATGCAGATATTGTTATACTTGACACAGATATGACAATAGAAAAAACTATTTCTCGCGGCAGAATTGTTTATGATAAATAAATTACAAATGGGAGTGAAAACAAAGTGAAAGAAAAATTTTATATTACTACCGCTATTGCATATACATCACAAAAGCCTCATATAGGTAATACTTACGAAGTTGTGTTTACAGATGCTATAGCACGTTTTATGAGACAGATAGGTAAGGATGTATTTTTCCTTACCGGTACCGATGAGCACGGAATCAAAATTGCAGAGCATGCAGAAAAAGCAGGTATTGCTCCTCAGCAGTATGTTGATAAGATTGCAGGTGAAGTCAGACGTATTTGGGACCTTTGCGGTGCTACTTACGATAAATTTATAAGAACTACCGATAAGGAGCATGAAAAGGCAGTATCGGAAATTTTTAAAAAGCTTTATGACCAAGGAGATATCTACAAGGGTAAATATGAGGGATGGTACTGCACCCCCTGCGAAACCTTCTATACGGAAAGTCAGCTTGTAGACGGAAAATGTCCTGATTGCGGAGCTGATGTTAAAAAAGCTCACGAAGAAGCGTATTTCTTCAAAATGTCAAAATATCAAAAGCAGCTTGAAGATTATATAGAGGCAAATCCTGATTTTATCGCTCCCGAAGCAAGAAAGAAGGAAATGATAAATAACTTTATCAAGCCGGGTATTCAAGACCTTTGTGTTTCAAGAACTACATTTACTTGGGGAATTCCCGTAGAATTCGATCCCGGTCACGTTATATATGTGTGGATTGATGCGTTGTCAAATTACATTACTGCGCTTGGATATTCAACCGATAAGGATGCTCAGGGGGACTTGTACAAGAAGTATTGGCCTGCTGATGTTCATATCATAGGCAAGGATATTTTGCGTTTCCATACAATTATATGGCCTATCATCCTTATGGCATTGGGAGAACCCCTTCCTAAACGTGTTTTCGGACATCCGTGGTTCCTTTTAGGAGAGGGAAAGATGTCTAAATCTAAAGGTAACACTATCTATGCCGATGAACTTATTTCTTATTTTGGAGTAGATGCAGTAAGATATTATCTCATTAGCCAGATGCCATATGTAAATGACGGAAGTATCACCTATGACAATGTAGTAAAGGTATTTAATTCCGATCTTGCAAATACTTTCGGTAACCTTGTTAGCAGAACTGTTGCTATGAACAGCAAATATTTTGGAGGTGTTGTTCCCGAGCCGACGGTTAAAGAAGCGATAGATGACGAGCTTATTTCTCTTTGTAAGACTACTGTAAACAGCTTTTACGATAAGTTCTTGGAATTCAGAACATCCGAGGCAACCGAGTTGGTTATGGATCTTCTCAAGAGAGCCAATAAGTATATTGATGAAACAATGCCTTGGGCTCTGGCAAAAGATGAGGCTCTTCGTGGCAGACTTGCAACAGTTATTTATAATTTGCTTGAGACTATAAGAATATCAGTTGTTATGCTTTCTTCTATCATACCGAATTCTTGTGAGAAAATAGTAAGTGCATTCAACGGCGTTCCTTTTGACTGGAGCAGTGCGCAAAACTTTGGGGAAATAAAACCCGGTACAACAATATCCGATCTTGAGATTTTATTCGCAAGAATAGATGAGGAAAAAATGCTCAAGAAAATAGAAGAGGACGTACAAAAGAAAGCAGCACAGTCAAAAGCCAAGGAATCTGACAAAAAAGAAGAGGCTGACAACGGAATAATAACTATTGACGATTTTGCCAAAGTCAAACTTAAAGCAGGTGAGATTTTGTCGTGCGAGCCTGTTGAGAAGTCAGATAAATTGTTAAAGCTGATGGTTGATTTAGGCGAAAAAAGGCAGATAGTATCAGGTATTGCAAAGTACTACACTCCCGATGAGCTTATCGGCAAAAAGGTTGCGGTAGTTTCAAACCTTAAGCCTGTTAAACTCCGCGGCGTTGATTCCAACGGAATGATTCTTGCCAGCGAAGGTGACGATGGTATGGTAAGAGTACTGTTTTTAGATAAGGACACACAGAACGGAGCAGAAATCAGATAATGGGATTATTCGATACTCATGCACATTATGACGATGAGCGTTTTGATGACTGTCGAAACACAATAATAGAGGGTTTACGTCTGAAAAATGACGTAAACCCTTTGGGAGTTTCGTTAGTTGTAAATTCTGCATCCGGATATTCAAGCTCTGAAAAGGCAATTTTGTTATCAGAGCAATATGATTTTATATATGCAACAGTTGGTGTACATCCTCATGAGGCTTCTGATGTCGGTGACGAGCTTGAGGATAAGATAAAAGAGTTGATTTCGCACCCCAAGGCGGTTGCTATTGGCGAAATCGGTCTTGATTACCATTATGAAGACTCTGCTCCCAGAGAAGTTCAAAAGGATATTTTTCGGCGACAAATGCAATTAGCCTATGAGCTTAATAAAAATGTAGTTGTTCATGATAGGGAAGCACATGGCGATTGTATGGAAATTGTAAAGGAATATAAGGACAAAGTAATCGGCGTATTCCATTCATTTTCGGGTAGCTTCGAGATGGCTCAAGAACTTATGCGATATGGATGGTATGTATCTTTCAGCGGTACTGTGACTTTTAAAAATGCTTCCAATATTCTCAGAAGTGTTTTGGCGGTTTCTGATGACAGACTTCTTATTGAAACCGATTCTCCTTACTTGGCGCCGGTTCCGTACAGAGGAAAAACAAATAATTCTGCCTATGTTTATGAAACAGCAAAAAAAATTGCCGAGATTCGCGGTAAGTCTGTTGAATATATAGCAGAATTGACCATGAATAACGGCAAAAGATTTTTTAATATAGACTAAAGCTCTTTGTCAAAGAAAACTAAATCCATTAACACTTGGATTGAAGGTGTTATTGTATCCGATTCGGAGAATACAATGTTTGAATTGGATGATGCAGGTATCAAAAATTTCAAGGTATTTTTCGTTTTATCTTGCATTCTGTCATTCGTGAGGGAATACTCAATCCCATATGTCTTTGCAAGTTCTACAGCAATTGATAGGGCAAATGAAGAATTGATAACACTGTTATCTGCTATAGACAGCCACCTGTCAAAGGATGACTTTGAGTCAAAGGTAAAGCTGAGAGACACGTGATCAAATTTTTCTTCCATCAATGCGTTTATGGTTCCTGATGCATTGATTATGCAAAAATACAGTGCATTGATAACCAAACTCATTAAATCTGATTCATATATATTTGCGACAAGCTTACTATACGAATATTTAGTATCAAAAACTATATCAATGTCTTCAAGAAAATTATGAGTTGCTGTTTTAACGCCAGTATATATTTGCGATACTACACATGTTTTATTGTTGATTTTTATAGACTCGTTATTGTATTTCTTTTCAAATATTTTTGAAAACACAGAAAAGTAATTTGCCTTTATTAAATTACTGTGTGTAGCTCTGATAAAACGTCTTTCAAGGTTTTTATCGCCTGATGTGGTTTGGATAATCTCAGATACTTTTTCTTTATACATAGCATAAGCATCAAAAGGGAGCATGTTACTTCCAAATGAATCAAGATGAATAAACAACAAAGTTTCATCTCCACTGAACATTGTGAAGTATGAGTATTCTTTGCCACAAAACTCTGCTTTTGAAAGTTTTTCGCAATCAAAATCGATATCTGTATATCTTGATGCGATAGCTCCTACTTTTACAACAGAAAAGACTTTTTCCGCCATGTAATTCTTTCCGGAAATCAACCCGTTTTTATTGATTGAAAAAACCGGGGTGGTATAATTTATTAGAGCTTGATTTAACATAAAGATCCTCCGTATTATGTCGTCTTAATACAGTATACCAATTAAGTCTTTATATGTAAATGCTTTTTTTGATTTTTTTGCAGACAAATTTAAATTTATATAAAATGCGACAGATAAAAAATATTTGTTTATCTCCGTTTTATTGATAATCCCGTTTTTATCCGTCGCATGAATTTTATTTCTATAGTATTTTATGGCAATATTTTTGATTTGCCACAATCATAACAATTAAATACGAATAAAAAAGGGGAAATTAAAAATGATTAAGGTATCGCCTTCAGTTTTAGCATCAGATTTTTCTCATCTTGCAGACGAAGTTAAAAAAATTGAAAATTCCGGAGCGGATTATGTTCATTTGGATGTAATGGATGGAGTTTTTGTGCCAAATATTACTTTTGGTGCGCCTGTTATAAAAGCTTTGCGTCCACATTCTAAAATAACGTTCGATGTTCATTTAATGATTGTTGATCCGATAAGGTATATAAAAGACTTTGTTGATGCCGGGGCTGATATTATTACCTTCCATTATGAAAGTTGTGAGAATCACGAAGAGGTAATAGATCTTATCCATAGCTACGGAATAAAAGCAGCTATTTCCTTGAAGCCTAACACTTCATACGAGGTTTTAAAGCCGCTGATTCATAAGCTTGATATGGTGCTTGTTATGACAGTTGAACCCGGTTACGGTGGACAAAAGTTTATCGAAAAGACACTTGACACAATCCGAGGAACTGCGGGTCTTATCAAAGAAATCGGAGCAGATATTGACATAGAAGTAGATGGCGGAATATACGAAGAAAATGCATGCGTTCCCATTTCTGCAGGAGCAAATGTAATTGTTGCAGGTTCAGCGTTCTTTAAAAGCTTTGATCCGGCGACCACTGTACATAAATTGAGAGGGAATTAATCAGTTTTTATGAATTTTAAAAAATCTCTGATTGAGCACAAGGGTGTTGCTTTTGCAGCAATTGGTATCATTAATGCTATACCGTTTACTTTTCAAAACCTATTTTTTCTTTCCTGGTTTACCATAGCACCTTTTTTTGTTATGCTGATAAAATCATGTGAAAATGTTTTGAAAAAAAGCACTTTGTTCAGATATATATTTACTTTTTTCTTTTTCTTCCATTTTGGTGTATATTATTTCTTTATGTCACTTGTGCCATTGGATTTCGTCGGTCTTGGATATGTACCGTCAGTGATTTTGATGCTATTTGCTTGGATCGTGCTTTCGACGTTGTGCTCTCTGGTATTTTCTTTTGCTTTTAATTTTATTTTGAAATTGAAATTTTCGCATTTTAACAAAATAATAATTTTTTCTCTCACCTTTGTATTGATTCAGTATATACAATCGCTTGGCACATACGGTTTCACTTGGTCGAGGATTTCTTTGCCTCAAAGCGCTGCCTTGCCGTTGATACAATCAGCTTCTCTTTTGGGCCCTTATTTTGTTGATTTAATTCTTGTTTTGACAAATGCTTTTATAGCTATTGCCTATTTGACAAAGAAGGTCAGATTGTTTGGCAGTATAGCAATAACGGTGTTTTCTCTTAATTTTCTTTTCGGTGCGATATATATGCACAAGGGATTTGATATAAGTGATGAAAGAAAATTTTCTTTAGTGCAGGGGAATATTTCCACAGAGGAGAAGTGGAGCGGAGGACCGTCATATTACGGCTATTTGGACGAATCGTTAAAGCTTGATGTTTATGATACCATTGTTGTTTGGGGCGAAACTGCTGTACCTACATCCTTGAACGATTCAAAGATGATATCAAAGGAACTTAAAGCATATACTAAAATGACCGGAAACGACATGATAGTAGGAGCTTTTTACGAGAATCAAACGGGAAACACTTTGAATGCTGCTTATTATATCACCGAAGGTAATATTTCAAACGATTTGTACTTTAAGAGAAAACTTGTTCCATTTGGTGAATTTTTACCGGCTGAATTTTTGTTGAAGAATATACCTTTTGTAAAAGATATGAATCTTTCATCAAGAAATATTTTTTCAGGTGATTCTCCCAGACTTATTGATACCGAAGATGGCAAAATAGGGTGCTTGATATGCTTTGATTCGATTTTCCCTTATTTAGCAAGAAGCACTGTTAAACAAGGGGCGGAAATACTCGTAATAATGACCAATGACTCTTGGTATAAAGACCATCCTGCGGTTTATCAGCACAATAATCAGGCAAGATGGCGAGCGGTTGAAAATGGAAGATATGTAGCGCGAGCCGCAAATTCCGGTATTTCTTCATTTATTTCCCCTCATGGTGAAATTATTGCTTCTTTGCCTCCGCTATATAAAGGTTCACTCACAGAAACGCTTTATTTTAGCTCCGAAAAAACTTTGTATACCGTGGTAGGGGATATTATCATTTGGCTTATTGTCGGTGTTTTACTGGTATATATCGCTTTCTATATAAAAAAGACGATATCAGGAAGTGACAACCGTTGACTGTAACTTGTTATTGCCGAACTATTACCGGCGAAAATGCCATTTTAAGTTGAAGTTTTTTTCTATAAAAAAACACCTGACGTTATGTCAGGCGTTCATAAGCGAGAATATCGCATCCGATAAGTCAGATATTTGTTGAAGACTGAGGGTTTCTCCTCTGACGCTTGGAGAAAGCTTTGCCTCTTCCAAGCATTTTGTAAGGTCTTCTTTGGATATGTGAGAGAATTCCGAGCCCAAAGAATTAAGAACTGTTTTGCGTCGCAATGCAAAAACACCTCTAATTGTTTTGAAAAGCAAGTCTTTGGATTTGGGGTTTATAGGAGCTTCCTTCCTGATGTCAAAAGAAACAACCGTTGATGTAACCTCGGGCTTTGGCATAAAGTTGCCGGGAGATACATCAAAAAGTTTTTTTACAACAGCATAGTATTCTATGCTCGGTGTAATTGAGCCGTATTCGTTGCTTCCCGGTTTAGCGGTCAGTCGGTTTGCTACTTCTTTTTGAATCATAACAACGATTCTTTCTATTTTTGCGTGCGATTCCAAAAGAGACATGATTATCGGCGTTGTGATATAGTATGGCAAATTGGCACAAACAGAAACTTTATACCCTTGGAGGTTTTCTTCTATAAACTCTTTCAGGTTGATTTCAAGTATGTCTTTGTTGATTACAGTTACATTGTTTTTGTCGGCAAGAGTTTTACTTAATATGGGTATTAGTTCACTGTCTATTTCAAACGCTACAACTTTGTCATAAAGCTCGGCTAACTCTCTGGTCATTACTCCTATGCCCGGGCCGATTTCTATACAAGCACAGCCGGTTTTTTCGCTCTCTGTTACAGAGGCATTAGCAATTTTTTTTGGAACTTCTTTGTTTATTAGAAAGTTTTGACCGTATTTTTTCTTGAAGGAAAACCCGTTTTCGTTAATGATAGCCTTAATTTCTGATGGATTAGTTAAGTTCATAAATGTATGCCTTTCAATTATTTACTATATTTTAAACTAAATACACGAAAAAGTAAATACCCAAAAGCAAAATACTTTATATTTGGAGTAAACATATGCATGATTTTTATACTTTGAGACAACTATATCCCGAATTTATTTATAAAGCTTATTCGTATAAATACACAGATTCGTCTATTAATGTTAAATATGAGTTCGAAATTCCGGGACTTTCTGAATTTGCCCCCGAATGGTGTTTTCCGCTACCGGCTAATGGAGAAAATTTAGATGCAAAATTAATGGATAATCTGGTGTTTTCTCTTGGAATGGTTGAACTTATCAGCTATTGGAAGTCGGCTTGTCCGCCAAAGGTTAAGGTGTTACCCCATGGTCTTACAGATGAAATGATCGTTTGGTGGAAGTCATTGTATTTTGGCGGCTTGGGAGAGTTTTTTTATACTAACAAAATAGCAGTTGATTTTGATTCTTTTATGCAAATATCAGCTGATTATAATCCTGTTTTGGAACCCTTCACACCGTTAAACCTTGAAGGTAATCTCGTTCCTGTTGGCGGCGGTAAAGATTCGGCTGTTACACTTAAAGTTTTGAATTCACAAAACAAATCGTCTACTCCCTATATTATAAATAGCCGTGGCGCAACAGACGAAACCTGTGTGGCGGCTGGATGCTTGGAGACTTCCTATAAGGTAAAACGTACAATTGACAAATCTCTTATAGATTTAAATAAAAGAGGTTTTTTGAACGGACACACTCCTTTTTCTGCAATAGTTGCTTTTTCTTCGCTTATTGCAGCGGTGATAACAAAGAGAAAATATATTGTTTTATCTAACGAATCAAGTGCCAATGAGAGTACTGTATTGGGTGAAGACATAAATCATCAGTTTTCAAAGGGAGAAGCTTTTGAAAAGAATTTTATTGAGTATCAACGAAAGTATATAAACTGCGGAGCTGAATATTTCAGCTTGCTCAGACCTTTAAGTGAAATGCAGATTGCGGCGCTGTTTTCGGCATATAAAGAATACCATCCTGTTTTCAAAAGCTGTAATGCAGGTAGTAAGGCAAATATCTGGTGTTGTAATTGCCCCAAATGCTTGTTTGTATATATAATACTGTCTCCATTCCTTGAAACAGAAGATTTGATTTCTATTTTCGGGGAAAACTTGCTTGAAAAAGAATCTTTGCTTGACACGTATAAAGAGCTTACAGGAGCACTCCCTAACAAGCCGTTTGAATGCGTTGGAAGCCGTGATGAAGTAATATGTGCATCAAGATATACGATAAACAAATTAGAACAGAAAAATAAAGAACTTCCGTATTTGCTGAAATATTTCAAAGATCATATTGGCTTTAACAGTAACAATATGAATTATTATATGAATTTTTGGGATAACACTAACCATTTACCGTCAGAATATGTTAAACTTTTAAAAAACGAATTAAGGGAGCATACGAAAAATGTTTCAATCGATTAAGTCTTTTCTTGAAAATAAAAAGGTTTTGATTCTTGGATTCGGAAAAGAAGGCAAATCAACACTTGCGTTTATTCAAGATTATATTCCTTCTTGCGATATTACTGTATCTGATAAAAACTGTATAAACGACAAACTTCCTGCGGGAGTAAAACAAAAATGTGGGGAAGACTATATGTCAAATATGGACGAATATGATGTAATTATCAAAAGTCCGGGTATAGTTTACAGTGGTCAGCCTGAAAATATAATTAATAAAACTACATCTCAGACAGATTTGTTTTTAATGGAATATAGGGATGTTACAATCGGAATAACCGGTACCAAAGGAAAAAGTACTACCACGACCTTACTTCATCATGTTATGCGTTGCGCGGGTATTGATGCTGTTCTTGCCGGAAATATCGGCATACCGCCACTTGATGCCGCAAGAGAAATGAAAGACGGTTCTATTGCTGTGTTTGAAATGTCGTGTCATCAGCTTGAATTTCAAAAAACATCTCCTCATATTGCAGTTATACTTAATCTTTTTGAAGATCATCTTGATCATTACCAAACAAGAGAAAAATATGTAATGGCAAAAGAGAATATATTTTTACATCAATCACCATCGGATATACTTGTGATATGGGACAAATGCATTGAGCAACTTGCTAAAGCCAAATCAAGAATTATAACGGTAAATTCAAATGAAGCGTTGTCATTTTCAAAATATAAGACCTCTCTGCTCGGTGAGCATAATTTGTTTAATATAGGTGTAGTTAAGGAAGTTTCTAAACTATATAATATTGATGACAATGCATTTTCTTATGCACTGGAGACTTACAATCCTCTTCCTCACAGATTAGAGTTTGTTGGAACAAAGAACGGCGTTGATTATTATGACGATTCAATTTCAACAGTTTCTCAAACAACCATTCAAGCTATCTCTTCTTTAAAAGACGTAGAAACGGTTTTGATTGGCGGCATGGACAGAGGGATAGATTATACTGAGCTTATTGATTTTTTGGCAGTAAATCCTGTTAAGAACATTATATTGATGTATGAGTCTGGTGAAAGAATCGCACAACTGTTGAAAGAAAAAAATATCAGCTACATGCTGACAAATGACCTTCAATCTGCAGTCGCTCTTGCATCTAAACTGACTGAGAGAGGAAAAAAATGTGTTTTATCACCCGCCGCTGCGAGCTATGGATATTTCAAAAACTTTGAAGAACGCGGTGATGTTTTTCGCGAATTGGTGAAGAAACTTTAGCACTTTCATATAATGAATACGGAGGTGCTTTTTATGAATAGTAAAAAAATTGATATCAGTGAAATCTTATTACTGCGTAAAAGGACAAAATTCGGTATTCATTATTACGATGCATTAATTGAAAATGAAAAATATAAAGTTCGGTTTCCTTGGTTTGAGGAAGTTTGCCGAATTAATGATGAAATTTTGAAAATTATCTGTAAACTGCCGAATAATTGCAAGGAAATAGAGATAAAGCTGGTTTTTGCGAACAGCGGATTTATTTCTTTGATGGTAGATGACTTCTATTCAATAAATTATTCTATGATTCATATGTCATTTTTACCCCCAAAAATGGTTTTGAAAAGTTTCAAAATAAAAAGAGGCTATTATAACAAAGTTATTTCGCAAGCAAAGAAAAAGTATTACGTTAAAGAACAGTCATTGAGATGTACAGCAGATGGTATACGCATTGATGTAATTGATAAAAATACTTTAATCAAATCATCTCTGAAAATCAGAAACGTGAAGAAAATATCTCAAACAACTTGATTTGTCGGGAATTTGTGGTATAATAATTATAAATAATAATTACAATGGAGAAAGTTATGGAAGAAAACAAGAAGATTATTTTTTCGGGAGCTCAGCCCAGTGGCAAGCTTTCGATAGGCAATTATATAGGCGCATTAAAGAACTGGGTTGATTTACAAGACCAATACAATTGCTTTTATTGTGTTGTAGATATGCACGCAATAACAGTAAAACAAGATCCTGCCGAACTCAGAAGACGCTCGCTTGAAACACTTGCTGTTTATATAGCGTGCGGTATTGATCCCGAAAAGGTTACTCTTTTCGTACAAAGTCATGTATCGGCTCATGCAGAGCTTGCATGGGTGTTGGGATGCAGTACCATGTTTGGCGAGCTGTCAAGAATGACTCAGTTTAAAGATAAGTCCCAAAAATATTCACAAAATATAAACGCCGGACTTTTTACATATCCTGTGCTTATGGCAGCGGATATACTGCTTTACAATGCTGACCTTGTTCCTGTAGGAATAGATCAAAAACAGCATATCGAGCTCGCACGTGATATAGCCGAAAGATTTAATTCACAGTATTCACCTACTTTCACTGTTCCTGAACCTTATATGCCTAAGGTCGGAACAAAGATTATGTCTCTTGCCGATCCAACAAAAAAAATGTCGAAGTCGGATCCCAATCCTTCGGCAAATATCAATATTCTTGACACTAAAGATGAAATTATCAAGAAATTTAAAAAGGCGGTTACTGATTCCGAGGCACTTGTAAAGTATGATGTTGAGCGCCCGGGAATAGCGAATTTAATGTCAATTTATTCTGTCTTTTCAGGTAAAACCTTTGATGAAATCGAAAGAGAATTCGAAGGTAAAGGATATGGCGACTTTAAACTTGCGGTTGGTGAAGCTTGTGCTGATTCTTTAGCTGTTATCAGAGAGCGATTTGATGCTTTGATGGGGGATAAGGCTTATTTGGAATCGGTAATGAAAAACGGCAGCGAAAAAGCAGCTAAAGTAGCATATAAAACTCTTTCTAAAGTTTATCGTAAGGTTGGTTTTATTCCACCCGTGAGATAATTGAAAAAAGGATATAAAAATGAATGTAAGTGGAACAATTATAGATTTATTGTACGGTATATTGGCAGTGGCATTTGCCGGTCTTCTTGCGTTTACTCTTACTCCTCCTGTAAGAGTATTGGCTCATAAACTGAAGGCCATAGACATACCGGAGGATGATCGCAGAATGCATAAAAAGCCCATTCCGAGAATGGGCGGACTTGCTATCTTTTCTGCGTTTTTTGTAACAGTATTTATATTTTGCCCTGTAACAAAAGAATTGTTGGGAGTGCTTTTAGGGGCATTGATTATTGTAATCCTTGGAATTTTTGATGATATATACCGTTTGAACGCATGGATAAAATTGATTGTACAAATCTTTTCTGCATGTATCCCGGTTGCACTTGGAGTCAGAATCGGATTTATAAATTTCTTTGGAAAATATATACCATTTGATGATACAGTATCGTTTATTGTTACTGTATTTTGGATTGTGGCTGTTACAAATGCTGTAAATTTGATTGACGGTCTTGATGGATTGGCTTGCGGAGTTTCGACAATTTCTGCATTTTCTATTATGGTGCTTGTGCTTTTGCAGTTGAATTTCAGTGTTGCTTTAGTAGTTGCGATACTTGCGGGGTCCTGCCTTGGATTTTTGCCGTATAACAGAAATCCTGCGGTTATATTTATGGGAGATACAGGAGCATTATTTTTAGGCTATACTTTGTCATCTGTTTCCGTATTGGGCTTGTTTAAGGTTAATGCATTTGTTTCGTTTTGGATTCCTTTTCTTGTTTTTGCTCTGCCTCTTGCGGATACTGTTACTGCGACAATACGAAGGCTTATCCATAAGCAGTCAATTTTTAGTCCCGATAGGGGACATTTCCATCATAAGCTTATTGATATCGGATTTACACAGAAGCAAGCGGTCGCAATTTTGTATTCGGTAAGCATTATGTTTTCGATTTCCGCTATAACTTTTTCTGAGGAAAAGGTATTGGAATCTTTGTTGATAATTATTGTTTCTTTCGTTGTCGGCTTCTTAAACTACAAGATTTTGCTGAGCGATGCCAAGACCAGAAATCAAACAGGATTGAGGCTCAAAAAGTATATGCAGGGACATGATACAGAGACAAGCGAGACTACAAACGAGTCTGAAATTGAGAATCCAAAAAGCGAAAAGTAAATGAATTTATGAAGGAGATAGCATGAGTAAAACGGTTTTTTCAAAAATATTTGATATTCTTGTGACTGTTGCTGTCTGCCTTGCAGTTATTGTTGCTTTATTGTGGTTTGTTCACACGTTTAATGTTTTTGAGTTACCTGAGTTTATTGACTCTTTCTTTGCGTCGGATACACCCGATACAGAAAAAAAAGACGCTTTTGAAGAAAATCTCTTACAGTTGCTTGAGTCCGAGAATTACACCGAGGGAGAATATGAGTATATTACTTTAACTTCCGATAAGGCTTTGCAGCTTTTAACTTCCATTGATGTAGTATCTGATTATTTTTGGAAGGTTGAGACTATAGTTGAATATGATGGCTCTGCCAGAACACAGATACACAATATTTATAAACAAGGTGATAAAATAAGGTTTGATACAAAAGATGACCTTTCGGATTTTACCACAATTATTTTCGAATCGAAAACAGTTACGAAAAACAACTTAACAGGTGAAATTGTTGAGTTTGGCGGCGACACCGAGTTTTCGTATACGAATTTAATCAATATCGCCGCAATTGAACAAATACTTGATTCCGATAAATTAAATGTCAAAAATATTGCTGTTGTAGATTTTGAAAATGAAAAATATTTATATGTCGAAATTCCCAAGAGCGATATTAATGGGGTAGACAAGTATTTTGTTTCACTTGATTACGGTATTATTATGTATGCTACTTCCGAAATTAACGGTAAGGAGTACTTTTCTCAAAGAACTGTACAGTTTGACCGCAATTCAACAATTTCAAGTAGTGCATTTGAAATTACAGATTTAACAGAATAATGCTTGCAAGAATCAATATTAATGCGTAATCCTTGCTTTCTTCTAACAGCAGCAAAACGATTAGTCCTATAATTATTATATTGTCTGAAGTTAATAAATTTGACACCCCTATCTGTGTTTCTTTTGTTTTTGGTGTTACAGCTTTTTTTAAGTTTAAGTCTTCATCTTCAACAGTTACACTTTCCGGCTGTGAAATATGTTGTCTGTATTGAGTTTGAAGCTCTTTGTTGAAGCTGTCAATTTTTTTCTGTACTTCTACGTTATTGTAAGTAGGCTTTTTGTAATACATTGTCATACCACCTTACTTAATTGCATTTGTTACTAAAAAAATATTAGCTACTTTAAGAATTTGCAACACAGAGTCTAAAATTTTTTGTTTTTCACTGCTCAAAAAAGGGCGTAAAGCGGATAACAATGCAATTCGCTCTGATTTGTTTTTTGACAAAAATGATGAAATAGCTGTTAAAACACCGTTTGAGGAAAGTACTTCTGCGATTTGCGAAGATTCATTGGATGTTACATTATTTAAAGATACCAATTCAGTAGAGCTTTTTTCATTTTCTGTCAATTGCCCCAAGATCGATTGCACGTTTTTCATGAGATCCGGTGAATTTAAAAGCTCGGTTATTTTGTCTACCGATACTGAATCATTCATTTTATTGCCCTTTCTGCTTATTGTTTTCGATGATAGAATTCGCAATTTTCTTTAAATCTTTGTTTTTCATAAGTGCGGCAATTTTCTTCACGTCATCTTCGCTAAGAGAGTTTATTAGTTTTTTTATATCATCTCCTATTTTTGGAGATTGACCGAAGAGTTCATTTATTGTTCCTTGAAGTGAAGCGTTATCATTGTTGTGATTATTTGTGTTGTTCATGGCTAATACCTCCTATTCTTCATTTTATGCCATCAACAAATCTTTGTTACAAAATCAAGGAGACTCAGATTGTGAAAATATTAGTTTTTTCTGACAGCCATTCGAATGTTTCGAATGTATGTAATATTATTGACATATGTAAGTCAGATACTTCTCTTGTAGTTCACCTTGGCGATTTAACTTCTGATTTCAAGAAGATTAAAAACAGGTTTCCCGATATCCCCGGCATTTCTGTAAAAGGCAATAATGATTTTTTTGATTTGGAAGTTGAATCCGAGTATGTAGGTATTTTGGAAGGTATTAAATGCTTGTTTACTCATGGACATCAGTATTCCGTTAAGTCCGGAATTTCCGGAATTGCAGTTCGTGCACGCGCGCTTAAGGCAGAGTTAGTCCTATTTGGTCATACACACATGCCATATAAGGAAAAAAGGGGAAACACGCTTTTTTTCAATCCGGGCTCTGTTGGTGTTGGAGGATTATATACCTTTGGCATAATACATATTAATCGTTCGGTTATACAGTCTGCGGATGTTCTATATTACGATCCAATTATAAAAAGAATAGATTTTTTGAGGTCAATAAGATGACGTATATTCCAAAAAAGAAAAAACATATTATCTTAATGACGATAATATGTTTTATATTTGTATTTATTGCTTCATTTACAGCAGTTAAATTATTTTCTCTGCCAAGCGTGATTTGGCAAGGCGTGTTCTTTGTTTTGGCGATTATAACTTGTGAATTGTCGGTTAAGTATTTTATTCCGGTTTACACTTACATAATAGATTCGGAATCATTTATAATCACTAAAACGCTCGGCAAAAAAGTAACAACTGTATGTAATGTTGATTTATACAGAATAACTGACGTGGTTACCAACATTGATTTTGAAAATGGATTCAAGAGCCGTGTTTCGAGTATTTATAATTATTCGTGTAATCCTGGAACAAAGGGACGTTATGCTTTGATATTTGAATACAGTAATTGCAAAGAAGCGGTATTGTTTGAACCTAACGAAGAGATGTATAGCTTTATTCTCGGCCTGATAAAAAATCAATAAAATCATTTATCATTTTTCTCTGTCCCATTGACAAGGATAGGTATTTTTCGAAAAATGCATCTCCTTGTTTAATCAGATTGGTGCTGATGCTGAGACTTTGTGTTGTTGTTGCATCATTTTGAACACCCACAGCAAAGAGATAGTCGTCCATACTTATGTCACCTTCGCTGTTTTCAACTATCTTTTTGAGTAGTTTTGCTCTTGGGGGATTTTCTTGTTTGCAGGTTGCAAGCTTTCGTATTTGAACATAACTTATATCACAGTCAATTGCAAACTGTCTCCAGCTCCTGTTTCCACGTGATATATCAAGTAATATTGAAAAAATTTTTTTGTTAAATTCTTTTGACATAATGTATACCTCTTAATTTCTTTATTAGTATTTTAATGTATTATCGTTATAATGTCAAGAAAAAGTATATTAATGATGATAAGGAAGTAAAAAAATGGATATAAACAAATATGTTAAACAGCGAAATGCTGCTTTACACGCAAATCACAGAAAGAGAATGAAGGAAAAGTTCTTGAAATACGGACCTGATGTATTTTCAGAGCATGAAATCATGGAAATTCTCCTGTATTTTGTGTTACCTCAAGTAGATACAAATGAGATTGCTCACGAGCTTATTAACAAGGGCGGTTCTTTTATGGGAGCGTTTAATATACCGTATGAGGAAATGAAAAAAATTCCGGGAATAAAAGACCATGCGGCTACTTTTTTGAAATTAATGCCCCATTTCTTCAGATATTTTTATTCTCAAGAGGCACAAATGGCAGCTTCTCCACGTATGACATATGAAGAAATCGCCGAAATGTGCGCTATGTCTTGCATCGGATTGCAGGAAGAGCATTTGATTTGTATATACTTTGATGCTAAGATGATAATGCTTGAAAAAGAGACTATCAGTACAGGCAGTTCGTTTAATGTAGAATCAAATGCCAGAAAAATTTTGAATGGCATCTCACGAAATGATGCATGCAACATAGTAATTGCACACAATCATCCGTCTTCATTGATTATGCCGTCATCGGATGATATTGATTCAACTCAAAGACTTAAGGACATATTAAATAGTTTTCATATTGATATGGTTGAACATTTTATCGTTACCGGAGATAAGTATATAGGAGTATTGAAATTTTTGGATAATAATGTTAAAGGTTACAAGAGACGATAAACGGTCAACTCATTTGA
Source organism: Oscillospiraceae bacterium (assembly GCA_015064635.1). Taxonomy (GTDB): domain Bacteria; phylum Bacillota; class Clostridia; order Oscillospirales; family SIG627; genus RGIG6353. Next base: position 63,713 of record SVRV01000002.1, on the reverse strand, counting down.
ATTGACCGTTTGATTTTAAGTTTATTGATTTATGTAATCAAGGTACTCTTCCAAGCAAAGTCCAAGTTCATACATTTTTGTTGCGTGATATCTTCCTACGTACCTGAAGTGCCAAGGCTCATAGTTAATCCCGGTAATATATGTTTTATTTGCTGGGTATCGCAAAATATATCCGAATTTATGAGCGTTTGTTGCAAGCCATTTTGCAGCTTTTGTTTCACCAAAAGCAGTAGACGCTGAAGGCATATTATGCATATCTACAGCAAGTCCTGTTTGGTGTTCGCTTGTTCCGGGAGGGTTTACGTTTTTTGCAGCTTGTTCACTGCTTCCGGTTATCTGGATTTCTTGCTGGAAGAGTTCGCTTTGTTCTTCGTACGATCTGTAAGCGCTTGTTACAGTTACACCTGTTATTCCGTTTGCTTCACCTTCCTTCAAAAATGCTTCCAAAGCTAAACAGGCATATTTGGAGAGGAGTCGTGTTTCTCTGTCGCTTCTGGTGAATATGGTTCCTGTCAAATTTGAAGGCACATAATTGTTTTGAAGAGGGGAATCTTTGCTAACGATAAACAAGAAAGCATCTCTGTCAGAGGGGTTCATGTATTCCTCATAAGAAGACAGATCAAGTACAAAATCAATTGGAGATGTGGTAATTTCGGTTACGTTCTTCTCTTCAATTGCTAAAGTTTGTGCCGGCGCTTTTAATATAAATTGCGGCTCTGTAGTTGTTGATACTGTAATGGTATATGTTTCTTCTTCTTTGTTGATTTCGAGGTCAAATCCACGCATGTATTTTTCAAAGAAGTCAAATGGTACGTACAGTTCTCCATCGAGCATAATAGATTTGCCGGATAGGCTTACTTTATTTGAATTGACTTCAGCGTCGGTGGAATCAATTATAAACTTGGCATGCTCACCGTTTGATTCGAGTATGAAAGCAAGTTTATTTTTATCTCCTGCAATTTTTATATCGGTAAGCTTTTCTAAAACGGACAAAGGAAGATATAATACATCGTCAAAATATAGCTGCTCACTTGAAATTATTTCTTTTTTAGCTTTTTCGTCTGTTATTTCAACGCTATCACCGTTACTTTGACTTTTGGTAGCGGGCAGAATGATGTCGTATTTTATTTGCTTTTCTTCACACGAAACAAGTGATATTGAAAAAGTGAATAAAACTGACAGCAATAAAAAAACATAAATGATTGCTGTTATTAAAATTAAGCGACGTTTTATAGCTTTTCGCTTTTTCATGTTTGCCGAACGTCTTCTTGTACGGTTATTATTTTGTATGTTGTTTGATTTCATTTTTTCTCCCAATAGCTTTCTTTTCTTTGATATTATAGCATGACGGTTTAATCATTTCAAGACATAAAATAAAACTTTAAAAAATTTATTGATTTTTTTAGTATAAAATAGTATTATATAATGCAGATTAACAAAATGTTTTTATTTACGGTGATATTATGGATAGAAATAAAATAGCGATAATAGGAGCAGGTGCATCCGGACTTTTTGCAGCTGCATCGTTTTCAAATTTTCATTCAAACACCCTCACAGTGTTTGAGAAAAATCCATTTACCGGAAAGAAGCTTTTAATAACAGGAAAGGGAAGATGTAACGTAACCAATGCGGCAAACACATCGGACTTTTTTAAAAATATTCCGGTAAATCCTCGTTTTTTGTATTCTTCTTTATCTTCTTTTACAAATTTTGATACCATTGATTTTTTTGAAGAAATCGGTGTTCCGCTAAAGACCGAAAGAGGCGAAAGAGTTTTTCCTACCTCGGATAAAGCGGTTGACATAAGAAATGCATTGTATAACAAAGCTCTGAGTAATCATGCTGAATTTATACATACTGAGGTGAATAATGTTTTAAAATGCGAAGAAGGATTTAAAGTTTTCGCCGGAGAAAAAGAATATTATTTCGATAAAGTAATTATCGCTACCGGAGGACTTTCGTATCCTTTAACCGGTTCAACCGGAGATGGCTATAAATTCGCAAAAAAGCTGTCTCATACCGTAACTGCTTTATCTCCGTCTCTGGTTCCTCTCGTTTGTAACGGCAACCTATGTAAAGAGTTGATGGGACTCAGCTTAAAAAATGTTGCATTAAAAATTTACGACAAAAGAATCGAAAAATTTGTTTATGAAGATTTTGGGGAGATGATATTTACTCATTACGGTATCAGCGGCCCAATGGTTCTCAGTGCATCGTCGCATCTTCGTGATATTTCATCATCTCCGGACGTATATATAGCACATATAGATTTGAAACCTGCATTAGAAAATGAAAAGCTAAATACACGATTGCTATCGGATTTTGAAAAGTACAAGAATAAAGATTTTCAAAACTCTTTAAAAGATTTGCTTCCGTCAAAGCTTATACCGGTAATCATCAGGCTTTCCGGAATTGACAGCCGAAAAAAAGTAAATGAAATAACAAGAGAAGAAAGATATAAACTGATTGGACTTTTAAAAGATTTTTCATTGACAATTCATTCTGCCAGACCAATTTCTGAGGCAATAATAACATCAGGCGGTGTAAATGTAAGTGAAATTAACCCCAAAACCATGGAATCAAAAAAAGTCCCGGGATTATATTTCGCAGGTGAGATAATAGATGTTGATGCATATACAGGCGGCTTTAATTTACAAATTGCTTTTTCCACTGCATATGCGGCTATAAAATCAGCACAGATTGATTAAATAAAGGAGTATATATGAAAAAAATTAATATAGCAATAGACGGACCTTCCGGGGCGGGTAAAAGCTCTCTTGCAAAAAAGGTTGCAAAAGAGCTGGACATAATCTATGTTGATACGGGTGCACTTTACAGAACAATAGGTTATTATGCAAAGCAGAAAGGTCTTACATTTGAAAATATTACCGAAGTTGTAGATTTGCTTGATGAAATTAAACTTGATTTGTGTTACAAAGAAGGAGTTCAGGCTGTTATTCTCAATGGGGATGACGTATCCGACCATATACGAACCTCAGAGATTTCAATGTATGCATCTGCAGTATCGGCAATTCCGGAGGTTAGAAGCTTCTTGCTTGATACACAGCGTGATATTGCAAAAGAACATTCGGTTATAATGGACGGCCGTGACATTGCAACAGTTGTTCTGCCTGATGCAGATGTTAAGATTTTCCTTACGGCGGATCCTAAAAAAAGAGCGGAAAGAAGATACGAGGAATTAAAGGCGAAGAACCCGGATATTTCATTTGAAAGTGTATATAACGATATGGTAACTCGCGATAAAAACGATTCAACGAGAGCTGTTGCGCCTGCAATTAAAGCAGAAGACGCAATACTTCTTGATAATACTACCCTCAGCGAGGAAGAATCTGTAAAAGAGGCTTTGCGCATAATTTTTGAAAAGGTAGGAAAGTATGAAGTTTTATAGATTTGTTATTAAGCTTATTTCTCCGCTTGTTAAACTTTTTTTGAGAGTGAAAATAGTTGATTTGAGAAGTACAAAAGAATTGCCTGAGAAAACAATTATTTGTGCAAATCATTTATCTAACTGGGATCCTGTTTTGACTGTTGTCGCAACAGGCTTGCCCATTAACTTTATGGCGAAGGAAAGCTTGTTTAGAGTACCTATTTTAAAAAATATCATCAGAGCATTTGGAGCGTTCCCGGTTAGCAAAAGCGGTCAAGACACAAGTGCTATAAAAAAAGCTATTGAAATAATTAAATCAGGAGGATGTTTCTCTTTGTTTCCGCAGGGAACCAGGTTACACATTGAACCTCAAGCCGAACAAGCCAAAAAGGGAGTAGGATTCATTTGTGCTAAAGCTGAGTCGGGCGTGCTTCCGGTAGGTATTTATACGAAAAATTATAAAATCAAGCTTTTTAGAAAAATCACGGTGACCATAGGTGATGTTATAAAATTTGAAGATATTGATTTTGGACCTGACGGTAAGGATTATTTAAATGCATCACAACATATTTTTGGTAAAATATGTGATTTAGTTAAACTGGAGAAAAAATGATTATAAAAAAGTCTGACTATGCGGGGTTTTGCTTTGGTGTAAAACGAGCCGCAGATTTAATCGAAAACACTATTTCTGTGACAAAAAAAGAAATAATGACATTAGGAGACCTTATACACAATGACGACTATATGTCATATTTAGCATCTCGGGGCGTTAAAAGACTTGAGGAAAACAGTGATCTATCTTTGCTTACCCCGGAGTCTTCTCTTGTTTTTATCAGAGCTCACGGCGCATTAAAATCGACATATGATACTCTAAACGCTAATAAGTTGGAGTATGTTGATACAACCTGTCCTTTTGTTAAAAAGATTTGGGAAATAGTTTTAAACGAAAAAGCAAAAGACTCTCCGTATTTTATTGTAATCGGAAACAAGAAGCACCCGGAAATTCGTGGGATATGTAGCTATATTTCAGATGTGGAGGACGATTCTAAATATATTGTTGTCAATTGCTTTGAGGATTTAAAAAATAACATAAGTCTTATACCTGACGATATACAAAAGAGAAAGGTAGTTATTGCGCAAACTACACAAAATATTAACGAATGGAAAATTTGTGTTAAATTTCTCGAAAAACTATATACAAATTTAACTTTATTTGATACAATATGTAGCGTTACACAAAATCGTCAAGAAGATGCCAAAAAAATTGCCTCGGAATCGGACCTTATGGTTGTGATTGGAGGCAAGAATAGTTCCAATACCAAGAAGCTGTATGACATATCTTCTGAATTTTGTGACACCGTATGGGTATGCAATGCAGATGATTTGGATGAGCATGTACTCATAGGGAAAAATAAAATTGGTATTACTGCCGGTGCATCGACACCTGACAGAATTATACAGGAGGTTATAAACAAAATGTCAGAAATCACAAACACAGAAAACACTGCCGTAGAGGCAAAGGATGCAGCAATCAGCGATAACATGAGTTTTGCTGAAATGCTTGAGAAGTCATTCAAAACTTTAAATACAGGAGAAAAGGTTACGGGCGTTATTACATCGGTTACACCTGCTGAGATTCATGTTGATCTTGGTATCAAGCACACCGGTATTCTTGCTTTTGATGAGATTACCGATGATCCTTCACTTGATGTAATGGCTGAGTTCCATGTTGGAGACGAAATTACAGTTCTTCTCATGAAGTTCAATGACCCCGAAGGTACTGTTCAGGTATCTAAGAAGAAGGTTGATTATTTCTCCAAGTGGGTTAAAGTAGAAGAAGTGTACAATGCTAACGAAGTTCTTGAAGGAAGAGTTATCGAAGTTGTACGTGGAGGCGTTGTAGTTATTTGGAACGGCATAAGAGTATTTGTTCCTGCGTCTCAGACTAACGTTCCTATGGGTGCAGATCTCGCTCAGCTTAACGGAACAACAGTTAAGTTCAAGCTTATCGAAGCTGATCAGCAGAAGAGACGTGCAGTTGGCTCTATTCGCGTTGTTGCTCGCGAAGAGAAGAAGGCACTTGCTGAAAAGTTCTGGGCTGAAATAGAGGAAGGTAAGGTTTACACAGGTAAGGTTAAATCAATAACCAACTTTGGTGCATTTGTTGATCTTGGTGGCGTAGATGGTATGGTACATATCACTGAGCTTTCTTGGCTTCGCTTGAAGCATCCTTCCGAAGTAGTAAGCATTGGTGATGAGCTTACAGTATTTGTTAAGGAATTTGACAAGGAAAAGAATCGTATTTCTCTTGGATATAAGACCGATGCTACAAATCCTTGGAAGGTATTCAATGACACATATAGTGTTGAAGATGTTGCCAAGGTTAAGATAGTTAACATTATGCCTTTTGGTGCATTTGCAGAGATTGTTCCCGGTGTTGACGGTCTTATCCACATTTCACAGATTTCCAATACTAAGATTGCTAAGCCTGAGGATGTTCTTAAGGTTGGCGATGAGGTAGATGCTAAGATTACTGAAATTGACGACGAGGCAAAGAAGGTTAGTCTTTCAATCAGAGCTCTTCTTCCTGATGCTGAGCCTGCAGTTGAAGAGGAAGCAGCAGAAGTTACTGAATAACATTTGATTTTGTGCCCGTGTTTATCACGGGCACTTCTCATGGAGTAAAATATGACGAGAAAAAGAAAATTAAGAGTATTTCCGATTTTTTGCGTGGTATGTGTTATAGCAATAGTATTTTTTGCTGTTTATTTATTGAAGGATTTGCTTTCCGATGCTGAAACCAATAATTCAAAAGAAATTGAAAAAACACCTTCTGTAAGTACATCTACGCCTAATGAAGCTATAACCGAAAACAAGGAGCCACCGGCGGAATTTCCCGAAGAGGATACAACCATATTTGTAGATGGAGCACCAAAGCCTATTTTTACACACGCAGAATTAATTGAAAAGTACCCATCTTCAGTTTTGACAAAAACAGAAGACGGTGGAAAAGATTATTTGAAAGATATAGTTTTTATAGGTGATTCTACCACACACGGAATGATTTTTTACGAAGTGCTTGATGGCGGTAAGGAAACAAAACAGGTATGGACCCCCAAAAGCGGCACACTTTCTATGTGGAACCTTTTGAGTGAAAATATAGTTTATCCCGAAGACGACAGTGAAATGCTGATAGGAGATGCAATTGCAGTTAACAGACCCAAAATTGTTGTTTTAACATTGGGTGTTAACGGAGTGTCTATGCTTTCCGAAGAGGAATTCGTTGGATATTATCAGGATTTGATTGATGAAATAAAAGAACGTTCTTATGATACCAAAATCATATTGCAATCAATTTATCCTGTTTGTGACGATTATCAATACGTAAATTCAATAAGTATGGAGAAGATTAATCGTGCAAACTCATGGATTGCTGCTCTTGCCGACAAAAACGGAGTGTTTTATTTGAATACTATTACTGCTCTTGTCAATGATAAAGGATATCTTAATAAGGATTATTCAAATGGTGACGGAATTCATCTTTCTAAAGAAGGCTTTAATGTAATACTTAATTATATAAGGACACATAAGATCAAGTGAAAACATAACCGTATTTACGAGTCTTTCGTAAATACGGTTGTCTTTTTTTGCTTAAATTGTGAGGTTATATTTCGTCTTTAAAAAAAACATCTTTTACACTAAAAATTTTGCCGTTTAAATAGTATAAGAGATTGTTGGTGTCTTTTGGGTTTATTGATAATTGATAAGAGTACAGTGCCTGAAATTTGTATCCGTACTTTTTATCATCTCTGTTGACACCGTATTTTCCGTCTCCGACAAGTGGGTGTCCCATATGAGAAAACTGTGCGCGAATTTGGTGTGTTCTTCCTGTGACCAGTTCTACTTCAACAAGAGAGAGGTCTCTTTTTTTATCGCTTTTTATCACGGTGTAATATGATTCTGCTGTCAGGGCAGAGGGGACGGGCTTTTCAAAAACTTGCACAGTGTTTGTCTCGGAGTTTTTTAATAAATAATTCTTTATATGGCCCTTTGTATTATTAAAAACTCCGTGCACGAGAGCAAGATATTTTTTTGTTACCTCATTATTTTTGATTAAATCGTTCATGCATCTCAAAGCTTTTGCATTTTTTGCGCATATTACTATGCCACCGGTATTTCTGTCAATTCTGTTACACAACGACGGAGTAAAGCTTCTTTCAGAATCAGGAGAAAACTCCCCCTTCTTGTAAAGATAGGCTTTTACCTTATCAATTAGAGTGCTGGATGTTTCTTTATCATCGGAATGTACTATAACGCCCGGTTTCTTATCTACAAGCAATATGTTCTCGTCTTCGTAAACAATATTTAACTGCGGATTCAGCTTGGTAAAAGACATATCGGTGGGTACATCGAAGAACTCGTCTTTTATATAGAATTCCAGCAAATCGCCTTCTTGCAGTTTTGTGCTTTGCTCTGCTTTCTTGCCGTTGATTTTAATTCTCTTTTCTCTGATATACTTGTACATAAGAGATTTGGGAAGTGTTGGCATTGATTTTGACATATATTTATCAAGTCGTTGCCCTGCATCATTTTTATTGACTGTAAAGGATTTTATTGTGATTCCTCCTGTTCAATAAAAGCTTCAAGTCTATTAATTTTGAAGCCCTTGGCGATAAAGTTTCTTTCATATTCTGTTTTGACATTGTCGTAAGGAAGCTCATCTGTATGCAAGTCAAAAGATATGTTTTTTAGTTTGTAACCGCACTCGGGGAAGGTTTCAAGAGAGTAATCAAACAATGGTCTGTTATCTGTCTTGAAATGTATTTCACCGTCTTTTGATAGTATTTTTTTAAACAATTCTAAGAAAATCGGACTGGTAAGACGTCTTTTGGCATGACGCTTTTTGGGCCATGGATCACAGAAGTTTATGTAAATTGTATCAAACATGCCTTCCGGAAAAATTTCTGTCAAAAGCTCGGCATCGCAGTTTATAAAGCGGACATTTTTTAGTCCTGCATCTTTTATTTTTTCTAATGCGAGAACAATGATGTCTGTTGCTTTCTCTATTGCTATAAAGTTGACATCGGGATTCTTTTCAGCCATTCCTTTTACAAAATCACCTTTTCCGCACCCGATTTCAAGTCTTATATTTTGATTGTTGCCAAATGCTTCGTTCCAATTGCTTTTATATGCTAACGGATCTTCTATAAAATACTCCGAGCAGGCTACAATTCTGTCGGGAGTATTCTTTCTTTTTCTTGCTCTCAATTTACACACTCCAAAATATTTTTAATTATATAAGCAGTTGCTTATAGCAAACAAAGTCCACCTATGAATTCGTGAGCATCAGCAAACTTCAGATGCCGAATGTGACTTTTCATTATTATAGTACTTTTGATAGTTTTTTTCAAGGGGTGTAGAATAACTTCTTTTAAAGTTGACCAAAATTTCATTGAGGATAGGTGATTTAATGATATTATTGTTGAAGGAAGCCGAGGAAATGCTTGATTTTTCTCGTGTTATAGCAACAAATTTAGGGCATTCTTTTATAGGAACTGAGCATTTACTTTTAGCATTACTTGGAAAGACAAAGAGTAGAGAAATGCTCGAAAAATACGGCTTGGGTGCAAATTATTTGAATTACTCGGAAGTAATGGATGAAGTTATAAGAATTAACGGTCAAGGCGAGAGACTCGACTTATGTAGAAATGACATGACGAAGACACTTGAAGGAGTACTGTTTAAGAGCTATATTTATGCACGTTCGCATGGTGCAGAAAAAGCATCGACAGCAGATGTGGTTCACATTCTTTTCAAAGAAAACGATTCAACTGCTATAAGAATAATTAACAAATGCAAAGTTGATCGTGGCGACGTTAAAAACACAATAATGAAAACTTTTTCTTTGACATATGAAAAAATATCAGAAATGAGAAAAACAACTCCGATTACAAATTCTTATACCAGCGATATAACGCTTTTAGCAATAGAAAATAAACTTGACCCTGTTTTGGAGCGTGATTTGGAGATAAATAGAGTTATTCAGATTCTATTAAGAAAGAATAAGAATAATCCTTGCCTTGTAGGTGAAGCGGGGGTAGGAAAGAGTTCGATAGCAGAGGGGCTGGCTCAACGTATTGTAGAAGGAAAAGTGCCTCACGAGCTATCCGAAAAAAGGATTGTATCATTGAATATAGCAATGCTTTTGTCGGGAGCAAAATACCGTGGTGATTTCGAAGAACGTATTGGAAATATTTTGAGCGAAATAAAAAAGTCAGGAAACATTATTTTGGTGATAGATGAAATTCACAATATTGTAAATACGGGGGCAGGTGAGGGGACTCTTGATGCGGCAAATATACTAAAACCGGAACTTGCAAGAGGAGAGATAAGCATAATCGGGGCAACAACTTTTGATGAATATGCCGGAACAATAGAAAAAGATAGGGCGCTTGATAGGCGGTTTCAGCGTGTAACTGTAAATGAGCCCTCTGAAGAGGCGTGTATAAAAATTCTTAAAGGATTAAAACCCAAATATGAAAGATTTCATAAAGTAAAAATCGAAGATGAAGCATTGAAATGTGCTCTGGAAATTTCTATCAATGAAATTAAAAACAGATTTTTACCGGATAAAGCCATTGATTTAATTGATGAAGGAGCGGCATTAATCAAAATTAACGGCAAACCTTGTTTGACGGCTGAAGACATAAAGCAGATGTTTTATAAAGATAGAAGAAAATGTGCCTCGTGCAGTTGTATAGAAGAATATCTTAACAAAAACATTTTAGGACAAAAAAATCAAGTTAAAGAGATAGCAAGAACTCTTGCAAGCGGTCTTTTTGGTGTGAGAAAAAAAGATACACCGCTGTCTTTTCTTTTTGTTGGGACAAGCGGCTGCGGCAAGACAAGCACTGCAATTAAGGTTTCCGAGTTCTTGTTTGGAAAAAACAGCGTTATAAAAATTGATATGGGGGAATTTACAGAACAGCATTCTGTATCTAAATTGATTGGTTCACCTCCCGGATACGTCGGGTACGAGGACAAGGGCATACTGATTAACGAAATATCAAAAAGACATAGCGGAGTGTTTTTGTTCGATGAAATAGAAAAAGCCCATTTCGATGTAATCAAAGTAATATTAAATATTCTTGACACGGGTATTTCTTATGATAACCGTGGTAAAGCATTTGATTTTAGTAAATGTGTCTTTATTTTTACTTCCAATGTGGGTTTCGAAAAAAATGTAAGTGGATTTGTCGAAGGAAGCTTTGATGCCAGAAATGAATTGACCAAAACGCTTGGAGCTTCTTTTTGCGGAAGAATAGATAAGATAATTCCTTTTGAAGCGCCGAATTCTGAATGCTCGTATGCGATTTGTAGAAAAATGTCTTATAAATTGAAGGATTTATGTAAAAAGCAAGGAATGGAACTTTATATAAGCGAAGACGTTATGGATAAATTGGTTGTATCGTCAAAATTGAAAGCCTTAGGATATAGAAATCTTAAAAAAATGTTTGAATTAACAGTAGAAAGAGAGGTAAATTTAGCTTTTGCGGAGCATGGCAACAAAATTAAAAAAATTACTGTATTTTTAAATGAAGAAAAAGAGATATCGTCTTTTTGTGATTTTGGAAAATTAAATCTTGAAAATAATTCACTTTCAATGTATAATAATCAAAAAAGGATAGATTGAAAGGGATCGAAATGTTTAATTTTTTGAAACCGCATTTTTATTTTAATTCGATACATGATGTTCCTATTACGTTTTATGACGAAAACAACATACGTGCAGTGTTGTTTGATGTTGATAATACTTTAGAGCCATACGCAACATCCGTGCCCGGGGACAAAACATTAGAGTTATTTGCGTCTCTTCGGGAACACGGCATAAAAATTGCTGTTATATCTAACAATCACGAGCCGAGAGTAAAAGCTTTTTGCGAACCTCTTGGTGTCCCATATTCTTTTGAATCCGGTAAGCCTTCGTCAAAAAAGATACATCAAGCAATGGAACAGCTTGATGTATCAAAGGACGAAACTGTTTTAGTCGGCGATCAGTTATTTACCGATATCTGGGCAGCAAACAATTCGGATATAAGAGGAATATTGGTTGACAAAATCAATGATAAGGAGAGCTTTTTTATAAAGTTTAAAAGAGTGCTGGAGATTCCTTTTGTTTCGTATGTTAAAAAGAAAGGCTACGGTCGAATCAAATGAAGCTTGCAAAATTCGGTCCGGGCGGAAATTCGTCTCTATTTACACAAAGCGGTAAAAAATCAAGTATCGAAGCGCCCCTGTGGGTTTCGAAAATGAATCTTGATGCATATGAATACGAATGCGGAAATGGAGTTTCCGGTTCAGAAGAAACATTTGCCTCAATTGGCTTGGAGGCGGCAAAAAACGGTGTTGCAATGTCATTGCATTCACCGTATTACATATCTTTATCAGGGATAGACCCGGCAAAGCGCCTTGGTAGTATACGCTATATTTTACAAAGTCTTAATGCTGCTAAATTAACCGGTAGTAATTTGATTGTTGTCCATGCCGGAAGTGCATCAAAGATAGACAGAAGAGAAGCTGTAAAGCTTGCTTCGGATACACTTTATAAGCTTTTGGAGACGCTTGAGCAGTATGATTTTGATGGTATTAAAATCGGACTCGAAACTATGGGGAAGATTAATCAGCTTGGCACTCTCACTGAAATAATGGAGCTTTGTAAAATTGATAAGAGATTTGTTCCGGTTGTGGATTTTGGGCATCTGTATGCCAGATCACTTGGAACGGACATTGTTAGTTCTGACCATATTAAGAGAGTGTTTTTTACGGTTTCGTCGTCGCTGGGAGCTGATATTGCCGAAAATATGCACTGCCACTATTCGTGTATAGAGTTTTCAAAAGGTGGAGAATACAAGCATCTTACTTTTGATAATGGCAAATTTGGACCCGATCCTTTGATTTTTGCTCAAACATTAGCCGAGTTGAAGGTCGCTCCTACGGTTATATGCGAATCTGCGGGTACACAGGATGTTGATGCTTTATTTTTGAAATCTGCTTATATGGAGGCTTTGTAATGTCTGTTTTGGATAATTTCAGGAAAAACTTTTATGGTAAATTTGACGGTGCTGCTTTAGTGTTTTCTAAAGAGAACAGATTTTATTTGACAGGATTTGAGTCAAGTGACGGTATTGTATTGATAACACGTGATAAAGCCTTTTTGCTGGTGGATTTCAGATATTTTGAAATAGCTCAAAAGAAGGTTTTTAATTACGAAGTTGTACTAACCAAGGGGCCGATGCTCTCTGTTGCATCGGAGATACTAAAATCTGAAAGTGTCAACCAAGTAGTTATTGAGGATGATTATGTAACAATTTCGCTGTATGAGCGTTTAAAAAAAGCTTTTTGTAATGTTCAAATTTCTAATATGGGAGATTTGCTCGTTGTTATGAGAGCGATTAAATCCGATGAAGAAATAAACGGTATCATGAACGCTCAAAAGCTGACAGATGCAGCATTTTTGCATGTTCTTTCCGTGTTAAATGAAAATATGACCGAAAATGATGTCGCACTTGAGCTTGATTATTTTATGAGGAAGAATGGTGCACAAGAAGCTGCTTTTAAAACAATAGCAGTGTCGGGTTCAAAATCATCTTTACCGCATGGTGAACCTGCAAATATCAAGCTGACAAAAAACTCTTTTTTAACGATGGATTTTGGTGCACGTCTTGATGGATATTGTGCTGATATGACAAGAACAGTAGTAATCGGTAAAGCTGATGAGGAAATGAAGCAGATATACAATATCGTCCTTGATGCACAGCTTGCGGCTTTGGCAAAGATTAAAGCAGGTGTAACTGGTGAAGCAGTAGATGCAGCTGCCCGAAATATTATTTCTGATAAAGGATACGGAAATTGTTTTGGACATTCAACCGGACACGGTTTGGGAATAGAGGTTCATGAGTATCCGTCATATTCGCCTAGATTTAAGGAAATAATTCCGGAAAATGCGGTATTGAGTATTGAACCCGGAATATACATTGAGGGCAAATATGGAGTAAGAATTGAAGATATCGCAGTTGTTAAGAAAGAAAACGCGTTAAATTTGACCCAAAGCAGTAAAAAACTTATAGAAATATAGTTAAATCTTAAAAAAAGTATTGCAATTTTCAAAAAAATAGTATACAATAACATGAAAAGCAATATTTAATTTAATGGAGGATATAAAAATGGCAGTAGTAGCTGGAGATTTTAGAAACGGCGTTACCTTTGAAATGGACGGAAACGTTATGCAGGTAATCGAGTTTCAGCACGTTAAGCCCGGTAAAGGAGCGGCTTTCGTTAGAACAAAGCTTAGAAATGTAATCACAGGTGCAGTTGTTGAAAAAACATTCAACCCTTCCGATAAGTATTCACCTGCTTATGTTGAAAGAAAGGATATGCAGTATCTTTACTCTGACGGTGAACTTTATTACTTTATGGATATGGAGTCTTATGACCAGATTCCGATCAACAAGGATATCCTTACACCTAACTTCAAGTTTGTTAAGGAAAACGATATGGTAAGAGTTGCTTCTTATAAGGGAAATGTTTTCGCAGTAGAACCTCCCATGTTTGTTGAGCTTACAGTAACCGAAACAGAACCCGGATTCAAGGGTGATACAGCAACCGGTACAACAAAGCCCGCAACACTTGAAACAGGTGCTGAAATCAAGGTTCCTCTCTTCATCGATGAAGGTGATGTTATAAAGATTGATACACGTACAGGAGAATATCTTGAAAGAGTATAACGAAAGGAGTACTGTTATGTCATTAACCGAAAAGGTTGCGTACATTAAAGGCGTGCTCGACGGCAAGGAATTTAATACCGAAACTACCGAAGGAAAGATTATAAACTTGCTTGTTGATTTACTTGATGATCTTGCACATGAGGTTTCCGAACTCAAAGAGGAAAACGAAACACTTAATGCTTATATCGAGGAAATTGATGAGGATCTTGGATATCTTGAAGATGTAGTTTATGAGGATTTAGATGATTGTGACTGTTGCGACTGTGACGATGATTACGATTGTGACGGTAACTGTGACGAGTGCGAATGTGACGACGACTGTGATTTGTGTGGAAAGAACGGAGACTTTGATTTCTTTAAAGTGATTTGCCCTTCTTGCAATGAACAGGTTTATTTGGATAACAGTATTGACTCTTCTAAGGTAATATGTCCTGCATGTCACGAAGAGTTTTCTGTGACGGAAGAATAATAGTAAGTATTAAGGTCTGATGCACTAAATAAGTGCGTCAGACCTTCTTTTTTTGTAAATATTCTTTTTTGCTATTGCATAATTTATTGTTTTGTTATAAAATATATTAAATTAGATAATTGGGAGGATGTTATGAACGTAATAAGAAGCAACGCATCTTATGTTGTAAAACTGTTGATAAATCACTTTGTGTCAGGATTGTACTCACTTATTCTTTTTGCTGTATTTTCTATGGCTTTCGGCGGTGAATATCAATTCGTCGGCTCGCTTATAGCAATTTCATTTTATTTATTTATGATATATAGCTTTATGTGGGAAGCAGGTTCTAAAAGAGCTGTTGGTCTTGATTCTGATAAAATGAAGAAAACAGATGGAATTTTGGTCATGATAGTAGGTTCTTTGCCGTATTATCTTACCACAGTTTTTTGTGCAATACTTTCTTTTTTTACGACTAATGCAGAATTTGCTGAACGTGCTGTTGACAGAATTTATGATATTCTGTTTTATGTAAATGTCTTTTTCTCACAGTCGATGTATTCGGGACTGTTTGCAAGTATTTTCGGAGGCATACCTTCGGTTTCTCCCTTTCTTTATCTTGCTTCTTTGATACCAGGGCTTGTTGTTGGCTCACTTGCGTATATTTTTGGATCCAAAAACTTTAGATTACGAACTGTGTTTGGAATAAAATATAATGAAGAAAAGGAAAAAATAAAGAATAACTATTAATAAGCATTTTACCTTTTTCATATAGTATTGTGGAGGTATACTATATGAAAAATAAAGTTGTATGCAGAGCGTATTTGTTCGAATTGTTGATAACGATTTTAATTCTTGTTGTCGTTTGTTTACTTTTCTTTTTTCTAAGTGCGCCTATTAATAGTAGGGAAGTGTTATCAATTGAAAGTTCTTTTCCTCGGTTTACTGTTGTTATTGATGCAGGGCATGGAGGTATTGATTCCGGTGCGAGTGAGGGCAAAATTTTAGAGAAGGATTTAAATCTGGTTATTTCAAAGAAAATAGCTGAAGTTTTATCGTTTTATGATGTAGATATTTATCTCACAAGAGACAGCGACTGTCTTTTGGCGGATGAATTATCCAAACACAAAAAACGCGATGATTTATATGCCAGAGTTAATGCGGTTAAGAAATTTCCAAACACTATATTTGTTAGCATTCATATGAATAAATTCCCTGAGAAAAAATATAAAGGGTTGCAGGTATTTTATTCACCGAATTCGCCATACAGCGAGGCACTTGCCCTTGTAATAAGAGACAATAATAAAAAGTATTTGGAACCCGACAATGCACGTGAGATTAAAAAATCAAATTCATCTATTTATGTACTTGACAGACTTAATTGTCCTTCAGTGTTAATTGAATGCGGTTTTTTATCTAATCCTGATGATTTGATGAAGTTGTGTAATGAGCAGTATCAGCATGAATTGGCATTTGTTATAGCTAATTCAATAATTGAATATATAAAATTGTAGGATGTAAATATGGCAAAAAACGAAGTAAAAACAGTGTATGTTTGCACGGAATGTGGAAATACTCAATCAAAATGGACGGGAAAATGTAAAGAGTGTGGAGCGTGGGATTCGTTCGAAGAAGAAATTTCAACGCAAAGTACAGATAAAGGCTACAGAGGTGTTTCGGTAGTTGCTTCATCCGAGGCGAGACTTATATCAAAGATTGATGCCGAAACTAACAAGGACGTACGCATCGAAACGGGCATATCGGAATTTGACCGAGCACTTGGCGGCGGTATAGTAAAGGGCTCTGTCGTTTTAATAAGCGGTGAACCGGGTATTGGTAAAAGCACAATTTTATTACAAATATGTAAAAACCTGGACAAAAATCGAAAGATATTATATGTTTCGGGTGAAGAATCTTCATCACAAATAAAGCTTCGTGCACAACGTCTCGGAGTAGATGGTGACAATGTTTATTTACTTTGCGAGACAAATATTGAGTCTGTGATGGCGTATGTTGATAAATTGTCTCCTGATCTATTGATAATAGATTCTATCCAAACCTCGTATTCTCCGTCCAGTGAATCTATTCCCGGAAGTGTAACCCAAGTAAAACAGTGTGCCCTTTCTTTGATTAGAAAAACTAAGGATTCTTCTGTGGCAACAGTAATTGTTGGCCACGTTAATAAAGACGGCGGAATTGCCGGGCCGAAAGTCTTGGAGCATATGGTAGACGTTGTTCTTACCTTTGAAGGTGAGCGCACTCAATTTTACAGACTCATAAGAGCTTCCAAAAACCGTTTTGGCTCAACAAATGAAATTGGCGTTTTTGAAATGGGGGACAGGGGACTGATTGAAGTAACAGATCCCAGTAGAGCTCTGCTATCAGAAAAGCCGAAAAATGTGTCAGGAAGCTGTACCGTTTGTGTGCATGAAGGTTCACGTCCGATACTTGCTGAAATTCAGGCACTCGTTTCGAAAACGGTGTTTCCGGCTCCCAAAAGAGTTGTAACAGGACTTGACTTTAATAGAGTGTCAATTCTTTTGGCAGTAATAGAAAAAAGGCTTGGAATATACTTGTCGTCACAAGATGTTTATCTTAACGTTATTGGTGGACTTAGGCTTGATGAGCCGTCGTCTGATCTTGCGATAGTGATGTCCATAATTTCTGCATACAGAAATATTGAAATTGATGATAAAACTGTTGCGCTTGGGGAAGTAGGTCTTCTTGGAGAAGTTCGCTCTGTTAGTTTTGTAGCATCAAGAATCAAAGAAGCGTCACGCTTGGGCTATAAACGTATCATTATTCCCAAAACGTCTTATCCTCAAAATTTGCCGCCTCTTCCGGATGATTTTAAGATAATTACTGTTAGTAGTATTACTGAAATTATTAAACTTTTTTCTTAAATAAAAATAATCGGACCGTGTACGAATGTACACGGTCCGATTCGTCGTAAAAATTATACTCTCTTGATTGAATGTATTCTTATGTTGGAAATGTCTGTGCCAAGCTCTTCCGCAACAACAGCTGAAATGGCAGCAATAAGTGGTTGTTTGTCTGCGATAGGAGCGTTAGTAACAGGTGATTGGGACACAGGAGTGACAGCGGGAGCGGGAGAGCTCTGCTTGTTTTCTGTAAGAGTTACAAAAAAACTCATAAGTTTACAAAGTACTATGATGATGATAAGACCTGCAAATACAGTTCCCAAACCAAGTGCAACAACAAATAAACTATTACCCATTGAATACCTCCAAAATAACAATTCTAATTACTAAAGTATTATACACCTACGCGTATTAAAATGGGGTATGGATTTCCAAAAAACGCGTAACAAAAGCGTTAAAGAAACCAAGTGAATGTTAACAAAAATCTTACGATATTTCTTCTTTGCAAACACTAAACTTATGTGTGTTATAGTATAATAAAAACGAATATAATACAATGTCGTATTTTGGCATTGTTTGGGTATTTGGGTTATTTATCAATGAACCTATATCCCACTCCTATTTCTGTGAATATGTACTTTGGCGTTTCATTATTGTCGTTGATTTTTTTGCGCAGACTTGCCATACATACTCGTATGCTTTTCGCATCTGAACCTTCACGGTATCCCCAAACATCTTTTGATATTTGATGGTGAGTAATAACCTTTCCAGGGTTGATAGCAAGGATTACAAGCAATTTGTACTCAAGTGGAGTTAAGTGTATATCATTTCCGTCTAAATACACTCGTCTCTTTTCCGTGTCTATTATCAATCCGTCAAACTTCAAAACAGATTCGGTTTTTGCTGAGGGGGCTGTTGAGATATAGCGCTCAAGAACTCTGACTCGTGCAAGCAGTTCATTCATGTTGAACGGTTTTGTCATGTAATCGTTTGCGCCTGCATCAAGTGCGTTGACAATGTCATTTTCACCTTTTCTGGATGAAATTATCATGATAGGAATATCAGATACTCTGCGTATCTCTTCGAGCACTTTCATGCCGTCGGTGTCTGGTAAACCCAGTCCCATTAAGACGATATCCGGATTTGATGTACAAAAGCTCAGAATTCCCGATTGCCCGGTCTGCGCGCTTGTTACCTTGTATCCTTTTGCACGCAAGGCCATGGAGATGAAGTTGACAGTTTTGATTTCATCTTCGATTATCAAAATTTTGGTGTTTTCAATCATTTTTGTGTTCCTTTTTGTTAGTTAATATAATTATAACGAAATCATTACATAAATTTTATCACAAAACACATTTGTTTTCAATCCTTTTTTATCTTTTATTTTAAGTTTTCAAAAAAATATTATATATTAATGAGGTGTAATTATGAAAAAGTATCGTGTAGTAGTTAATGGAGTTTCTTATGAAGTAGAACTCGAAGCAATGGATTCGGCAAGTGCGGCATCTGCTCCCGCAGCTAAGCCCGCAGCGGCACCTGCACCCGTAGCCACTCCTGTTGCGGCTCCTGCAGGCGGTCAGAATGTTAACGCTCCCATGCCCGGTAACATCCTTGATGTTAAGGTTTCAGCCGGACAGACTGTAAAGGCAGGTCAGATTCTCTTTATACTTGAAGCGATGAAAATGGAAAATGAAATCCTTTCTCCTTGTGACGGAACAGTAGGAACTGTTGCTGTAACTAAGGGTCAGGCTGTTGAAACAGGCGCCTTGCTTTGTAATATTGGTTAATCTTGGAAGGACGGTTTTAAAGCATTATGGACGCTATTTTAGCTTTTTTGAAGCAAACGGGTGTTTATCTGTTTAAGGATCAGCCTCTTGCAATGGTCATGATTTTAATTGCATTTTTCCTCTCGTATTTGGCTATTGTTAAAAAGTTTGAGCCTATGCTTTTACTTCCGATTGCTTTCGGAATGTTTCTTACAAATCTTCCCGGTGCAGATATGTTCCATGAGATTCTTTTTGCCGGCGGTCATGTTCATTGGGATTTGTTCGGTGGAGCAACTATCACGCCTGAATTTATCAGCGAATTAGTTGCGGATGGAGTAAGTCCTGACGTTGCTTCGGCGTCACTTATTGGCACCACTGTGTCTGCAGGTCTTCTCGATTATCTTTATCTCGGCGTTAAACTTGGTATTTATCCTTGTCTTATTTTCCTTGGCGTAGGTGCGATGACTGATTTTGGTCCTCTGATTGCAAACCCCAAGAGCTTGCTTCTCGGAGCAGCCGCTCAGCTTGGTATATTTGCTACTTTTATCGGCGCCACTGTTATGGGATTTGAAGGATTTGAAGCAGCGTCAATTGGTATTATTGGTGGAGCAGACGGACCCACGGCGATATTTGTTACATCGAAGCTTGCTCCGCATCTTCTTGGTCCTATCGCTGTTGCTGCATATTCATATATGGCTCTCGTTCCTGTCATTCAGCCTCCGATTATGAAGTTGCTCACAACAAAGCAAGAGCGTCAAATTGTTATGACAGAGCTTAGACCTGTATCAAAAAAGGAAAAAATAATTTTCCCATTCCTTGTAACTCTTGTAGTTGCGATGATTGTTCCCTCTGCAGCTCCTCTTGTAGGCTGCTTAATGCTGGGTAATATTTTCAGAGAGACCGGCGTTGTAGAAAGACTTAATAAGACTGTTCAAAATGAACTTATGAATATTGTAACAATATTCCTTGGAATAACTGTCGGTGCTACAGCAACAGCTACAACATTCCTTTCTCTTGGAACGATTAAGATTATCGCTCTCGGTGTAGTGGCGTTTGGTCTTGGTACTGCCGGCGGTGTTCTTCTTGCTAAGTTTATGAATCTTTTCCTCAAGAAAAAGATAAATCCCCTTATCGGTTCGGCGGGAGTATCTGCCGTTCCTATGGCGGCTCGTGTATCGCAGATGGTGGGACAGAAGGAGAATCCGTCTAATTTCCTCCTTATGCATGCTATGGGTCCTAATGTAGCAGGTGTTATCGGATCTGCTATCGCGGCGGGCGTTCTTATTGCTCTGTTCGGTTAATGAAAGGATAAAATATTATGGAAAATAAGAAGTTATATATAACTGATACTATCTTAAGAGATGCTCATCAGTCACAGGCGGCTACTCGTATGAAAACAGAGGATATGCTTCCTGCTTGTGAGGCTCTTGATAAGGTAGGCTTTTGGTCGCTTGAATGTTGGGGCGGCGCTACATTCGATTCTTGTATGCGCTTTCTCAATGAGGATCCGTGGGAACGATTGAGAGCACTCAAAAAGGCTATGCCTAATACAAAACTTCAAATGCTTTTCAGAGGTCAAAATATTCTCGGATACAAGCATTATGCTGACGATGTGGTGGAGGCTTTTTGTCAGAAATCAATCGAAAACGGTATAGATGTAGTCAGAGTGTTTGACGCACTTAATGACACAAGAAACCTCGAAAAGGCAATAAAGTCAATAAAGACTTACGGCGGTCACTGTGAAGCGGCTCTCAGCTACACAACCAGCCCCGTGCATAACGAAGAATATTTTGTTACTCTTGCTATGAAGCTTGAAGAAATGGGTGCTGACAGCATTTGTATCAAGGATATGGCTAATCTTCTCCTTCCTATGGATGCTTACAGCCTTGTAAAGAAACTTAAAGAAAGAGTTTCCGTTCCGATTCATTTGCACACACATAATACATCCGGTACAGGTGATATGACAAACCTTATGGCTGTCCAGGCGGGAGTGGATATCGTTGACTGTGCACTTTCTCCTTTGAGTAACGGTACATCTCAACCTACAACAGAATCTCTTGTTGCTACACTTAAGGGAACAGAGAGAGATACCGGTCTCGACCTTAAGCTGCTCAGTGATGCAGCAGTTCATTTTAGAGGGATTGCGGCAAAGCTTAAAGAGCAGGGAAGTCTTGACCCTAAGGTATTGAATGTTGATACTAACACTCTTCTTTACCAGGTTCCGGGCGGTATGCTCTCTAACCTTATTTCACAGCTTAAGCAGGCAAATGCATCCGATAAGTACTATGAAGTATTGGAAGAAATCCCCCGTGTAAGAAAAGACTTTGGTTATCCTCCTCTTGTTACACCTACAAGTCAGATAGTTGGAACCCAGGCGGTTCTCAACGTTTTACAGGGCGAAAGATATAAGATGATCACTAAGGAATCGAAGGGACTTCTCAGAGGCGAGTATGGTGCACTTCCTGCGCCTGTTAACGAGGACGTAAGAAAGAAAGCTATTGGTGATGCTGAAGTTATAACTGTCAGACCTGCTGACCTTCTTGAGCCTGAGCTTGAAAAGTATCGCGAAGAAGCCAAGGACATTGTTAAGTGTGAGGAAGATGTTCTCAGCTACGCTTTGTTTCCACAGGTTTATACCAAATTTGCCGAAAATCGTGAAAAGGCCAAGAATGAAGCTGACCCTAACTATGTAAGAATAATTACAGTTGAGGATTTGACCTGATTTTTGTTGCGTCAACTAATGTTGGCGCAACTTTTTTTAATATATTAATTGACTTTTTTATATTACGGTCTTATAATATATTCATACATATTCAGAGGTGATATAATGGCGAAATTAGTGGTTGCTGACTTTGACGGAACATTGTTGCCGTACGGCGAAAAAACAGTTTCTGAAATAACTGTAAATAAGATAAAAGAAATATTGTCCAAAGGTGCATTCTTTTGCGTAGCTTCGGGAAGAACATATTCCGAACTATCAACTTTACTTTCGAGCGTTTTGGATGAATTGTATTTTGTTTGCGATGACGGTGCTCTTACGGTAAAGGAAAACAAACCTATATACAGAAAGCAGTTTTCTCTTTCTGCTCTTGAATCATTTTTTGATGATGATATTTATAAGTGCGCTACGTTTTATTCTTTTGACAAAGCGTACATAACAGGCAAAATCGAAAGACCTGTTTTGTATGGAAAAACACCGCAAAAAGTATCAAGAGTCTTTGAAATTAAAGATGATATTTATAAGATTACTGCATATGCTAAACGCTTTGACATTGTTAGCAATAATGATTTCAGAGTTCACTATGCTGATGGATATTTTACTGAATTTGTACCAGCCTATGCGCATAAAGGCGTTGCACTTGGTCAGCTTCAATTAAAACTCGGTGTGAGTAAATTTGATACTTATGTAATCGGTGATGCGGGTAATGATATACCTATGGTTTCTCATGCTAAACGTTCATGGGTAATAGGCGATGACACGAGATCAATAAACCTTAAAAAAATATCTACGGATTTTGCTTTGAATATAAATGAAGCTCTTGATTCTATAATTGATGTTTTATAGTGGTTTTATAACAAAAACAACACAAAACAACATTCGGCTTTGGTGAAACACAAAACAACACAAAATTATTAGCTCAAAATATTGACAAATCCCAAATTATATGTATAATATTAAATAGATAGTTATTGAAATTTATAAAGGCGGTGAAATAATGAAAAAATACACAGTTGAAACGCCGGAAAAAACTGCGAGAATAGATCTTCTCAAGCAAGCTTTGTTTGATGCCCGTCCTCAAATAGAGAGTGACAGAGCGGTTCTTCTTACACAGTCATATATGGAGACTGAAGGGGAGCCCATGGTAATCAGACGTGCTAAGGCGTTTAAAAATATCTGTGAGAATCTCCCTGTTACAATAAGAGATAACGAGTTGATTGTAGGAAGTTCTACGGTTGCATCAAAGAGCTGTCAAATTTTCCCCGAGTTTTCTTTTGACTGGGTTGAAAAGGAATTTGACACACTTGCAACAAGAAGTGCTGACCCTTTTTATATTTCCGAAGAGACTAAAAAGACTTTGAGTCAGGTATTTAAGTATTGGAAGGGTAAGACTACAAGCGAGCTTGCAACTTCTTATATGTCTGCTGAAACAATAACTGCAATTGAACACAATATCTTTACTCCGGGAAATTATTTTTACAACGGCGTAGGTCATGTTTGTGTTCATTATGACAAGGTTCTTGCACTTGGTTATAACGGTATCATTGCTGAAGCAGAAAAGGAACTTGAAAAAATTAATGTAGGCGATGCTGATTACGTAACAAAGTCAGCATTCCTCGAAGCTACAATAATGTCATGCCGTGCAGCTATTACATATGCGAACCGTTATGCAAAGCTTGCTCTTGATATGGCAGAAAAAGAAAGTGATGACAAGAGAAAAAAAGAGCTGCTCAGAATAGCTCTTAACTGCTCAAAAGTTCCTGCAAATCCTGCCGAAAACTTTTATGAAGCTTGTCAGTCTTTCTGGTTTGTTCAGCTTCTTTTGCAGACAGAATCTAACGGACATTCCATTTCTCCCGGTCGTTTTGACCAGTATATGTATCCTTATTATGAAATGGATAAAAAATCTCCTGATTTTGATAAGACTTTTGCTCAAGAGCTTATTGATTGCCTTTGGATCAAATTCAATGATATCAGTAAGGTAAGAGATGATGCTTCGGCACAGGGCTTTGCGGGATATGGCACGTTCCAGAACCTTATAGCAGGTGGTCAGACAATTGATGGTGAAGATGCTACAAACGATTTGTCATTTATGACGATAGCGGCTACAATGCATGTTCTTCTTCCTCAGCCTTCGTTCTCTGTTAGAGTTTGGAACAAGACTCCTCACGAGTTCCTTGTTAAGGCTGCTGAACTTACAAGAACCGGTGTCGGCTTACCTGCTTATTACAATGACGAGGTCATAATTCCTTCGCTTGTAAGTCGTGGACTCACAATGCAGGATGCAAGAGATTATAACATAATCGGTTGCGTTGAGCCTCAGAAGTCCGGTAAGACTTGGGGATGGCACGACGCTGCGTTCTTCAATATGTGCAGACCTCTCGAGCTTGTTTTCTCAAGCGGTATTGATAATGGTAAGCAGATAAGCGTTAAGACCAAGAAGGTCGAGGATATGACTTCTTTTGAAGAATTTTATGATGCTTATAAGCAGCATATGGATTATATGATCGGCCTTATGGTAAATTCAAATAATGCTATTGATGTTGCACATGCAGAAAGATGTCCTTTGCCTTTCCTTGCATCAATGATTGATGATTGTATTAAACGCGGAAAGACACCTGAACAGGGCGGCGCTGTTTATAACTTCTCTGGTCCTCAGGGATTCGGCATTGCTAATATGGCGGATTCGCTGTATGCAATTCGAAAGCTTGTGTTTGAAGAAAAGAAATTTACTCTTTCTGAACTTAAAGAGGCTCTTGCCAACAATTATGGAAAAGCTGACTATTCAGAACTCGTTGCAAAGGTTGTAAAGGAGCTCCAAAATAGTGGCGTAACAGTCGGTGAAAAAGAAATCGAAGCAATAACAAAAGAAATTGTTGAAAAAGGCAATTCTTCAAGATACGCTGAAATCCGAGAAATGATACTTGATGTAGCAAAATTCGGTAATGACATTGAAGATATAGATGCTCTTGCAAGAGATGTTGCATATACATATACAAAACCTCTTGAAAAGTATAAGAATCCTCGTGGCGGTATGTTCCAGGCTGGTTTATATCCTGTTTCTGCAAACGTGCCTCTTGGCGCACAGACAGGTGCAACTCCTGACGGAAGATATGCATACACTCCCGTTGCTGACGGTGTTTCTCCATCGGCGGGCAGAGATGTACATGGCCCCACAGCTTCGGCAAATTCTGTTTCAAAGCTTGACCATGGAATTGCATCCAACGGTACTCTGTTTAATATGAAATTCCATCCTTCAGCTCTTGAGGGAACATCGGGAATTGAAAGCTTTATTGCCTTAATCAGGGGATATTTTGATCAGAAAGGCAGCCACGTTCAGTTTAATGTTGTCAGCCGTGAGACGCTCAGAGATGCTCAGGCTCATCCTGAAAAATATCAAGGACTTGTAGTTCGAGTTGCCGGTTACAGTGCACTCTTTACAACTCTTTCAAAATCTTTGCAGGATGACATTATTAACAGAACTGAGCAGGGAATGTTCTGATGGGAATTAGCGACGATCTCAAGGTAAAAGGCAGAATTTTTGATATTCAGCAGTTTTCTACGCACGATGGACCGGGAATAAGGACTATTGTGTTCTTGAAAGGCTGTTTGCTTCGTTGTCGCTGGTGCTGCAATCCTGAATCGCAGGAATATAAAATACAGACAATGGTCAAAAACGGAAGAACCGAAACTATTGGTAAAGATGTTACGGTTGAAGAAGTTTTTGAGACTATACAAAGAGATAGAATATTCTATCGAAGAAGCGGTGGCGGTTTGACCCTTTCGGGAGGAGAAACTCTTTGTCAAGCTGATTTTGCTTTGGCTCTCTTGAGAGTGTGTAAAGAACATGGAATCAATACTGCAATAGAAACAACGCTGTGTGTGCCTTTTGATATGATCGAGCCACTTATACCTTATATTGATACATTTCTCGTAGATATTAAGCATATGAATTCTTCAAAACATGAAGAATTTACGACTATGAAAAATGAATTGATACTCCAAAACGCAAGGAAAGTAGCGGCTTTGGCAAAAAGGTTCGTTGTCAGAGTTCCTGTTATTCCTGGATTTAATGACACAGCTGAGGAGATAAGAGACATTGCACAGTTTGCTAAGTCTTTGGATGGGGTGAAAGAACTAAACCTTCTTCCTTATCATAGACTTGGATACGACAAGTATGTTGGACTTGGAAGGGAATATAAGATGGGGGATGTCCCGTCTCCTTCTAAGGAAAAAATGTTTGAGCTTAAGTCGGTTGCTGAAGAGTCAGGACTGAAAGTCATAATCGGCGGATAAACCGGAGGTGATAAATTGGAACTCTTAGATAATGAAATTAAACAAAGAATAATCCAAGAACTTGTTCCCGGAAAGCAGATAACATTAGCTCATATCATTGCCAATCCGGACAAGATATTATACAGAAAGCTTGGACTTGATCCTACTGTAGATTATTCTGTTCGTTCGGCTATCGGAATTATGACAATGTCACCTGCTGAATATGCTGTAATTGCTGCAGATATAGCTTTAAAAACTTCCGGAGCTACTCTCGGTTTTGTTGACAGGTTCAGCGGAACGCTTATCATTACAGGAAGCGTATCTGAGGTTACCGAATCTTTCAATTCGGCGGTTCTCTACGCTAAAGAAAAGCTTGGCTTTTCTGTTTGTGAGATTACGAGAACATGAAGCGGTTGATACTGATAGGCAGAAGCGAAGCTGGAAAAAGTACACTTATATCTGCTTTGAAGAATGAAAAACTTGAATATCATAAAACACAGTATGTTGGATTCGAGGATTTTATTATAGATACTCCCGGTGAATATGCCGAAACCAAGACACTTGGCGGAGCTCTTGGTGTTTATTCGTATGAATCTGATGTAATAGGACTTGTTACATCGGCAACCGAGCATTATACTTTGTTTCCGCCGTGTATCGTAGGAATGGCGACACGTCCTGTTATTGGGATTATAACCAAGTGTGATGCTGTAGAAGCCCGTCCCGACATGGCAGAGATGTGGTTAAGAGAAGCAGGGTGCACTGAAGTGTTTTTCACAAGCAGTTATAAAAGAGATGGTATAGATGAGCTATTGAATTATATCAGAAATTAGCAAAAACCAACTAAATCAACATAAAACTTACAGAAAACAACAAAAAATCACTTGAAACCTATTGACATATAATGATGTTGGTGATAGAATTTAAGTGTAAAGGTATGTAATCAAAAAATATTAAAAATAGAGGAGATAAGACAATGACTTCAGAATACGAGATCAAAAAACAAATTTGTGAGATTGGTAAGCGTATCTATAACAGAGGCATGGTAGCCGCAAATGACGGTAACATCTCTGTTAAAATCAACGACAATGAATTTCTTTGCACACCTACAGGTGTAAGCAAGGGATTTATGACTCCTGAGTACATTTGTAAGGTTGATGCAACCGGTAAGGTTATTCAGGCAAACGCTGGCTTCAAGCCTTCTTCAGAAATCAAAATGCACATGAGAGTTTACAAGGAAAGACCTGACGTTAAGAGCGTTGTTCATGCTCATCCTTCATATGCAACAAGCTTTGCTATTGCAGGTATTCCTCTTACAGAGCCTATTATGCCGGAAGCGGTAATCGCACTTGGATGCGTTCCGATTGCAGAGTATGGTACACCTTCAACAGAAGAAATTCCCGATGCAGTTTCTAAATATCTTCAGTACTATGATGCAGTTCTTCTTGCTAACCACGGTGCACTTGCATACTCAGACTCTCTTCTTGCTGCATATCACAAGATGGAATCGCTTGAGTTCTATGCTCAGCTTCTTTATCAGTCTAAGCTTCTTGGTGGTCCTAAGCAGCTTTCTGATGCTCAGGTTCAGAGACTTTACGAAATTAGAAAGCAGTTTGGTATGACAGGTAAGCACCCTGCTGACCTTTGTCCCAATGCTAAGGCTGGTAAGCCCAGTTGTCATAGTTGTGGTGGTTCATGCAAGTGCTCATCATCAGGTGACGATGCAGTTGTTGCTGAAATTACAAAGAAGGTACTTGCACAGCTTGGTAAATAATTGAGGTATTCATATGAATGCTAATTTAGATAAGCTGATAAACGATGCAGTCAGTGAAGTTCTGGCTAAAAAGTCGGACACAACAAAGTATAGAGTTGTGAAAAATATAACTCTTTCAATGGCAAGAGAACTTATTTATAAAGTTGAAGAAAAAGCTTCCGAGATGGGCGTAAAGGCAGTTGTTGCAGTTTCCGATGCATCGGCAAGAATCATAGCAGTAGAATGTATGGATGATGCATATATTGCAAGTTATGATGTTGCTGTGAACAAGACATTTACTTGTGCTTCTCTTAAGATGTCGACAAAGAAGCTTTCAACTTTAGCTACACCCGGCGCTCCTTTGTACGGAATACAGTTTACTAACCAAGGTAAGATTGTTATTTTCGGTGGAGGAGAAGTTTTGAAGTGCGGCGAGGAAATAGTAGGTGCTGTCGGTATTTCCGGCGGCTCAGAGGAGCAAGATACAGCTCTTGCCGACTATGCAAAACAAGTTTTTGAAAATATGATATAAAGGAGCAAAATATTATGGATATTAAATCCGAGCAGATTGAAGCTATTGTTAAAGAAGTCCTTGCTAATATGAGCGGCAAGAGTGCTCCTGTGGCAGCAAAAAAGGCTACTTCAGACGTGCCCAAGACTTCTCGTGCGGCAATGCTTACAAAGCTTGAACATTATGATATCGTTGAATTCCCCATTCCCGAACTTGGAGATGATGACATCCTCGTAAAGGTTGAAGGTTGTGGCGTGTGCGGTACTGATGCTCACGAATTTAAACGTGACCCATTCGGTCTCATTCCTGTTGTTCTCGGACACGAAGGCACAGGTGAGATTGTTAAGATGGGTAAGAATGTTAAGAAGGACAGTGCAGGAAAGCCCCTTAACATTGGTGATAAGGTAGTTACATGTATGATATTTAAGGATAATCCCGATATCACAATGTTTGACCTTAATAAGCAGAATGTTGGAGGTGCCGATGTTTACGGTCTTATACCCGACGATGACACTCACCTTAATGGTTGGTTTGCTGATTACATAGTAGTTAGAGGTGGATCGACTGTATTCAACGTATCCGATCTTGACCTTGATTCAAGAATCCTTATTGAGCCTTGTGCTGTGCTTATTCACGCAGTTGAGCGTGCAAAGACAACAGGCATCATCAGATTCAATTCGAGAGTAGCAGTACAGGGATGCGGTCCTATCGGTCTTATCTGTATAGCAATTCTCAGAACTATGGGCGTTGAGAATATTGTTGCTATTGACGGTGAAGCTAAGAGACTTGAATTTGCTAAGGAAATGGGCGCTACAGCAACAGTTAACTTTAAGGAGCATAAGGGAATTGAAGCACTTGCGGGAGCTGTTAAGGATGCTTTTGGCGGATACTTTGCAGACTTTGCATTCCAGTGCACAGGTTCACCTATAGCGCATGCTAACATTTATAAGTTTATAAGAAGTGGCGGTGGTCTCTGTGAGCTTGGCTTCTTCATCAACGGTGGAGACGCTACCATCAATCCTCACTTTGACATTTGCTCTAAGGAAATTACAACTGTTGGTTCTTGGGTTTACACACTTCGTGATTATGCAACAACATTTGACTTCCTCAAGAGAGCTCAGGCAATTGGTATTCCGCTTAACAAGCTTATTACTCACAGATATAAGCTTTCAGAGATAAATGAAGCTCACGAGACCAACTTAAAGATGGAAGGTCTTAAGATAGCGGTGTTCCCGTAAGAAAGGTAACAAGTAATTATGGGAAAAGCAGTAGGAATGGTTGAGGTTTTCGGTCTTGTAACTGCCTTTGCGGCATGTGATGCAGGCTGTAAAGCCGCAGATGTAACAGTTGAGCGATTTGATAAAAACAAACCTGCAAACGCTGATAAACTCCCTGTTCCGCTCCTCGTGGTTGTTAAATTCCGTGGTACTGTTGATAATGTAAGGGCTGCAGTTGAGGCTGCGGTTGATGCAGCAAACAAAGTAAGCGGCGTAGTATCTCACTATGTTATTCCCAATGTTGAGGAAGACACAGAAAAGATGCTGAAAATACACGGATTTGATAAGAATTAAGGAGGGGACGAGAATGAATTCACTTGGATTTATTGAAGTCTCAGGCGTTACGGCTGCTGTTGATGCACTTGATATCATGTGTAAGTCAGCAGATGTAGAGCTTGTTACATGGGAACGTAAGATGGGTGGCAGACTTGTTACTATTATAGTACAAGGTGATGTTTCAGCAGTAACTGCGGCAGTTGAAAATGCTGTTGCAAGAGCTATTAAGAAGCCCGTTGCGAGTCTTGTTATAGCAAATCCCCACGAAGAAACGATGCGTATCGTAAATCTCAGTGCCGCAAGGCTTAAAAAATAAGGAGAATAGCGATGGAACGTAAAAAGTCAGCTCCTAAAAAGAGCGCACCTGAAAAGGTTACAAAAAATAACGATATAAATACAGAAACAAAAGAAACTGTTGCTGTAGTTGATGAAAAGGCAGCAGTTGAAATCAAGGAGGAAAGAAAAATGGCACTTGAAGCACTTGGAATGGTAGAAACCAGAGGTCTTGTTGCAGCAATCGAAGCAGCAGATGCAATGGTAAAGGCAGCAAATGTAACTCTCATCGGAACAGAGAAGATCGGTAGCGGTCTCGTATCTGTTATGGTAAGAGGTGACGTTGGAGCAGTTAAGGCTGCAACAGAAGCAGGTGGAGCAGCAGCATCAAAGCTTGGTGAGATCGTGGCAATTCACGTAATCCCCAGACCCCATGCAGATGTTGAGAAGATTCTCCCCATTATTAAGTAAGCAAATAAAATAAATAAATTTTCAGGAGGAAAGAAAAATGGCACTTGAAGCACTTGGAATGGTAGAAACCAGAGGTCTTGTTGCAGCAATCGAAGCAGCAGATGCAATGGTAAAGGCAGCAAATGTAACTCTCATCGGAACAGAGAAGATCGGTAGCGGTCTCGTATCTGTTATGGTAAGAGGCGATGTTGGAGCAGTTAATGCTGCAACAGAGGCAGGCGGAGCAGCAGCAGCTAAACTCGGAGAGGTAGTTGCTATTCACGTAATCCCCAGACCTCATGCTGATGTTGAGAAGATTCTTCCCATCATTAAGTAATTGCTAATTTGATTCTCTTCCCAATCTTCGGATTGGGAAGAGAACGACCATCTATTAACCTAATTTGAAAGGAATGTAACAAATGATCGTCGGAAAAGTAATCGGAAGCATAGTATCAACTCGCAAAAATGATAATCTTGTAGGTAACAAGTTTATGCTTGTGGAACCTCTTGAAGTGATAGGTGATACGAAAAATAGAATAGTTGCGGTTGACAATATCGGTGCGGGAATCGGCGAGATTGTTCTTGTGGCTCTTGGAAGTGCAGCCAGAATCGGGTGCGGTATGGATACAGCTCCGATTGATGCTGCGATTGTTGGAATAGTTGATGATGGTGTAGGATTGTCAGGAGTACCGAAGAAATGAATTTTGATGAACTGAAAATTGCAATGCGTGATGCCGGAATTGTTGGTGCCGGAGGTGCCGGATTCCCGTCTTACGCAAAACTTAATAAAAAAGTTGATACATTAATTTTAAACTGTGCTGAATGCGAGCCTCTTTTGAAGCTTCACAGACAGCTTTTAGAAAAGAATGCCTACGAAATTATGTGGGCGCTTGATTTGATTGCGCAAACAATCGAAGCAGAAAGTATTATTATCGCTTTAAAAGCAGTATATAAAAACGCTATAGCTGCTGTTGAAGGTGAGCTTGCTTCGTTCAAAAATATATCTATTTGTAAACTTGATGAAATTTATCCCGCAGGTGATGAGGTTGTTTTGATTTATGAAGCAACAGGAAGGGTAGTTGCACCGGGTGCGATTCCCTCATCTGTCGGTGTTACAGTCTTTAACGTTGAGACTATTTATAATGTATATAACGCAATAAAGAATAATACACCTGTTACACAGAAGTATGTTACAGTAACAGGTGAAGTAAAGAATCCCGGAACTTTTCTTGTTCCTATTGGAACAAAACTTTCTGAAGTTATTAAACTCAGCGGTGGAGAGACTGTCGAGGATGCGGCATATGTTCTTGGAGGTCCTATGATGGGTTCTCTTGGTTCTCCTAATGATTATGTAACTAAGACAACTAATGCAATTATAGTACTTCCTCAGAATCACTATGTTGTAATGCGTAAGAAAGTAAAGCCGATAGTTGATTTAAAGCGTACAATGGCATCATGCTGTCAGTGTAGGTTTTGTACTGACCTTTGTCCTCGGTATCTCTTAGGACACCCGATTGAGCCTCATGAGTTCATGAGAGTTGTTTCGAATAATGATACTGTGAAGGTTAAGCCTTATCTTGATGCAATGTTTTGCTGCGGTTGTGGGCTTTGTGAGATGTATTCATGCCAGCAGGGACTTTCTCCTAAGGCGCTTATTGATGCATTTAAGCGTGGTATGAGAGCTGCTGGGGTAACACCGCCTAAAGATGCTAAACTTTCAGGTGTGCCTAAAGCTCGTTCTTTCAGAAGAGTTCCTCTTGCCAGACTTCGTTCAAGATTGGGACTTAATAAGTACAATGTAAAGGCTCCTATATTTGATACTAAGCTTGAACCCAGTGAAGTAAGAATAATGCTTTCTCAGCATATAGGTGCACCGGCTGTACCCGTTGTAAAAGTTGGTGACAGTGTGCAAATTGGTCAGGTTGTTGCAGCTGCTGATAAGGATAAATTGGGAGTAAACATCCACGCATCTATTTGCGGTACTGTAAAAGATATAAATCAGAAATGTATAATCATTACATCCGAGAGAGGTAATAGTTAATGAGTAAGGCTATAGGTCTTGTAGAATTTAAAACAGTTTCGTCGGGTATAACTGCGGCCGATATTATGGTTAAGACAGCGGAAGTTGATATAATTCATGCCGAAACAGTTTGTCCCGGAAAATATTTTGTACTTATTGAGGGTGACCTCAGTGCAGTACGTGCGGCTGTTGATGCGGCTTCTAACCACGCAACAGAGCATTTGATTGACACATTTGTGTTGGGTAATCCCCACGAGTCTTTGTTTGGAGCTATTTACGGAACAATTGAGATTCAGAATCCCAAGGCACTTGGTATTCTTGAAACGTATTCGGTTGCTTCTGCAATTGTAGCAGCTGATACAGCTGCAAAGACTGCCATAGTTGATTTGATAGAACTTAGACTTGCCAGAGGAATGTGCGGAAAATCTTACCTGCTTCTTACCGGTGAAGTTTCTGCTGTCTCTGCAGCTATAGATAAGGCTATTGCAGGTGCTGGAGGTAACGGAATGTTCCTTGATAGTTCAGTTATTGCAGGTCCAGATGAAAAACTGTGGAAGAATATTCTTTAAGGTGATATAATGTTACCTATTGAAAGAAAAAACGAAATACTGTCTAAGCTTATGCTTGATGGCAAGGTCATTGTCAGTGATTTAGCTTTGTTTTATAATGTTACCGAAGAAACAATAAGACGTGACCTTGAAAAGCTTGAGCGTGAGGGATTCGCCAAGAAAACATACGGCGGTGCAGTCAAAAGCGATAATATGACAGCAGAATTGCCGTATACTGTTAGAAAATTAACCAATGTAAGCGGAAAAAAATACATAGCTGAAAAGATAGGAAATCTTATACAAGACGGTGACAGTATTATGCTTGATGCTAGTACTACGGCTTTGTTTACTGTTAAGAGTATTTTCTCGAAGCACAATTTGACTCTTATTACAAATTCAGTTGAAATACTTTTAGATCTTCCTGCATCAAATGATTGGCGTGTTATTTCAACCGGCGGTGCATACAGCCAGGATTCTATGTCGTTTTTGAGTTCATCTGCAATTTCAGCTGTATCGAATTACCACGCTGATTATGCAGTTATGTCTTGTAAAGGGCTTGATATTGAAAAGGGTATAACAGATACCCGCGAGAATAATGCTCATTTGAAGAAATGTTTTTTAAAAAGCGCAAATAAAATTGTGTTAGCTGTTGATAATACAAAATTTGATAAAGTATCTTTTGTAAAAATATGCGAGCTTGAAGACATTGACATCATTGTTACCGATGCAAAGCCTTCTGCGGATTGTATCAAAGAATTTGAAAGAAAAAATATCGAGTTGATTTATTGACCGTTAATTGATATTGAAAGGATTGATATTATGGCTCAGATTACCGAAAATGAAATTAAGACTATCGTTGAAAAAGTTATAGGCGCTATGCAGTCAGGCTCTACTTCTAAGGCTACATGGGATTCAACACAGTACAACGGAAGAAAGCTTATCGGTGTTTATAGTGATATGAATGAAGCTATAGATGCCGCTAATAAAGGCTATAAGGCTGTAAGAGATATGTCGGTAGAAAAGAGAGAGAAGATAATTACCGAGATCAGACGTCTTACAATTGCCGAAGCTCCTATTATGGCTGAAATCGGTGTTGCCGAAACAGGAATGGGACGAGTTGAGCATAAAAAGCTTAAGCACATTCTCGTTGCTAACAAGACACCGGGCACGGAAGATATTGTTTCTAACGCAAAGACAGGTGATGATGGTCTCACACTTATTGAGATGGCACCTTTCGGAGTTGTTGGAGCAATTACTCCCAGTACTAACCCCAGTGAAACAGTAATTTGTAATTCAATCGGAATGATTGCAGCAGGTAACGGTGTTGTATTCAATCCTCATCCTAATGCTATCGCTACTTCCAACTACGCTGTTGACCTCGTTAACAGAGCGTCCAAGGCAGCAGGTGGTCCTGATGTACTTGTTTGCTCAATGGATAAGCCTACACTTGATTCTGCCGCTATTATGCAGTCTCATCCTCTTATCAAACTTCTTGTATGTACAGGTGGTCCCGGTGTTGTTAAAGCTGTTCTTTCGTCCGGCAAGAAGGCTATCGGTGCAGGAGCCGGTAACCCTCCCGTAATCGTTGATGATACTGCGGATATTGCTAAGGCAGCAAAGGATATTATAGACGGCTGTACATTTGATAACAACCTTCCTTGTATAGCAGAAAAGGAAGTATTTGCTTTCAGAAATATTGCTGATGAGCTTATCAGCGGTATGAAGAAGGCGGGTTCATATATGATAACACCCGAGCAGGCAGATGCTCTTGCAAAGATTGTTCTTCAGGAGAAAACAAATAAAGCAGGAAAGACATCCAAAGTTGTAAACCGCGATTGTGTTGGCAGAAATGCAGACGTTATTCTTAAGATGATTGGTATTGAAGTTAGCAAGGATATCAGATGTATTATCTGTGAAGTTCCTTTCGAGCATGACTTTGTTCAGCACGAGCTTATGATGCCTATTCTTCCTATCGTAAGAGTTGATAATATAGACCAAGCAGTTGAACTTGCTGTTAAGGCTGAACATGGATGCCGTCATACAGCGCATATGCACTCAAAGAATATAGATAATCTTTCAAAGTTTGCTAAGGCTGTTGAGACAACAATATTTGTTAAGAATGCTCCTTCGTATGCCGGTATAGGCTTTGGCGGAGAAGGACATACAACATTTACAATCGCAGGTCCTACCGGTGAGGGAATTACTTCTGCAAGAAGCTTCACCAGACAGCGAAGATGTGTTCTTGCAGACAGCTTCAGAATTATCTGATAGGAGAAAGAAAATGGAATTTGATGTAAAAGTAATTACAGAAATAGTACAAAAAGTTATATCCGGCTGCGAAGCGGAGGATAATCTTGTTCCTGTTGGTGTGTCCAACAGACATATCCATCTTTCTCAAGAGCATCTTGAAATACTTTTTGGCAAGGGATATGAACTTACAAAGCTTAAAGATCTCTCACAGCCAGGTCAATATGCATGCAAGGAACAGCTTACATTGATTGGCCCTTCGTTGAAGTCAATCGAGGGTGTACGAGTTCTTGGTCCCGTGAGAAAAGAGTCTCAGGTTGAAATTTCAAGAACTGATTCATTTACTCTTAAGGTAAAGCCTCCGGTAAGAGAATCGGGTAAGATTGAAGGTTCGGCACCTGTAACAATTGTAGGTCCTAAGGGTATTGTAACGCTTAAAGAGGGATGTATTCTTGCAAATCGTCACATACATATGAGTCTTGAAGACGGTAAGCGTTTCGGCGTAAAGGATGGCGAATACGTTGCGGTTTCTGCTAAAGGTGACGGCAAGAGAACCACTCTTTATGACGTACAGGTTCGTGTAAGTGATAAATTCGCACTTGAAATGCACCTTGATACGGATGACGCAAATGCTTGCGGAATAGGTAACGGATGCAAAGTTAAAATCGTTTCAAATGACTAAAATAAATTCCGAGTCTTTATCGACTCGGAATTTTTGTATAATGCTTGGTTGATTTCATCTCTTTTTCAATCCATGCCAGGATAAGGTTTACGATACGCTTTTGTTGTTCATCTGATAATTCTACGCCTTGTGGAACATTGTACCATTTTTTTAGACACCCACGGCAACAGCAAGCACAAGCATGCTGAGCAACAAACACAGGATGTCCCCGCATAGGTGTCTGTTTACCGTCATTTTTAGGTGAAGCGGGTGCAAGCCGTAAGCGGACAAATTCTTCTGCATGAGATTTAATTGTAGCTGTACCTTTATCAATAATATACTTTTTATCTGCTTCGTTTAAATGAAATTTTGAACGAAATTGAGATTTGCTGAGCTTATCCAAAGCTTCGTTAATCGTTGACATTTTGGTTTATAACCTTTATCAAATATTTTTGTCTCATGTACATTATAATGATTTGACATAATAATGTCAATTGATTATAAGATGAAAATTCGGCATAGTTGAAATATTGCACTTAAAAAACACGAAATTTTAAAAATACACAATTAAAACAAACGCTCCGTAGAATTGTTTCCGCCAATGCATTTATTGATTTACTGATTGTAGAAGTGTATAATATATACAGAAACGGCGCTGTTTACTATTTATATGCACAAGGAGATTTTATGAAAATTAAATTTTCTGAGAATTTAAGAAGGTTAAGAAAAGAAAAAGATATTACACAAGAGGAGCTTTCTACTTTCATTGGTGTATCTTCTCAGGCAATTTCAAAGTGGGAACGTGGTGAGGGGTATCCGGATATCACTTTTTTACCATCAATAGCAAGTTTTTTTAATGTGTCGATTGATGAACTCTTTGGGATGAATGAAATACACTATAAAGAAAAAAGAAATGAGATTTTACAGAGAGCTCGGAAAAATAGTTCGGAAGGTAACATTGAAGGCTGTGTTTCTGCATTAAGAGAAGGTTTACATAATTTCCCAAATGATTTTCTTATTATGTCTGATTTAGCGGTTTTTCTTGATAGGTATGGCAACACGGCTGAAGAAAGACAAGAAAATCATGCACAGGCAATAGAACTGTATGAATCGATTTTGAAATTTTGTAAAGACAACAAAATAAGGTGTAAGTCTTTGTCAGATATGTGTCTTTCTTTGCACAGAAATGATGAAACTGATAAGGCAATCAAGTTTTCAATAGATTTACCTACAATGTATAATACCGAAGAAGCTGTTTTACCGGAAATTTTAAGCGGCAAAGAAAAAATTGAATATTGCCAAGAGACAATTCAAAAACTGATATGGTTGTTCCGGAAGGTAGTTACTTGTATGGTTGATAGTGATGAATATTCTGACATAGATAAAATAGAACTGTTGAAAAAGATAATTGCTTTCTACGAAACTGCGTACGAAAAAGAGGACTACGCCTTTTCGCATATTCGTCTTGCAAATACATACGAGGATATAACAATATTGCTTTTGAAACAAAACAAAATAGATGAGGCTCTGGAATGTCTGGAAAAATGTTCAGAACACACAATTGCTTTTGATTCATTACCTGCTTGTCTAAAACATAGCTCATTACTTGTAAATAAACTTGAGTATAACAAACAAAATACATCGAAATCAGATTCGGAAGTTAGATGCAAAATATTATTGGACAGTATAAATGAAGATCTCAAAGATGAGCGAAGTCTTTATCATTTGTGCCAACAGAAAGAAAAATTCAAACAAGTTTTAAACAAACTTCAAACATTAGTATAAACCCAAATAAACATCGTAAAAATTTATAATTCCGATATAAAATTACACCGAGTGTTTTGCTCGGTGTAATTTTGCTATTATCTCACTTTTCCGTGAAAGTGAATGGTGGATCCGAGGGGAATCGACAAAGAACTGCGTTCTTCCGCTTGTTCGAGCATAGCTCTTACAACTCCCACCTAACAACAGTCCACCGGACTGTTGTCTTAACGGCGGTAGCTATCGGGGTTCGATCCCTTCAAAATATCTACAAAAGAAAAAGCACAGACTTGCGTCGGTACTTTCTCTTTTGGTGGATCCGAGGGGTACTTGGTGATATTCACGAAACTGGGAAGTAGGGTAGCTTTGACAAGTCGGACGTGACGGGCGACCTGGCTTCGATAGGGTAGGAAGTTTTTTGAGTTTTATCGGTGTTTTTTTGTGATTGGTGTGGATAACATTTGAAATTAACTTGAATTTAAACATAAAAGTGAAGTTCTAACAATATATAGCTATATTGGTATTATTACAAATGCGGAAAAATGCGTAAAAATCTTATAAAATATCAAATTAGCTATTGAAAATATTTTCATTATGTGATATAATTATAGCGAAGTTTTATTAAAGAAACGAAAATATTTTTAAGAGGTGATATTAATGCTTGATTACAAAGTAAAAATCGGTTTAGTTCCCGACGTACGTGACTTAGGCGACTTTGATACGAGAAAGGGAATATTTGAGCCTGCAAAGGGGGTTGAAAGAAAAGACGCGGCTATAAGCTACATTAAGTCAAAATTTGCAGATGAAAATACAGAATTTTGCGATTTGGAATGGCTTAATAAGCTTGGTGTTGTTTATAAGAATTCGGACTGTGATAAGGTGTGTGAATATCTGAAGCAAGAGAACGTTGATGCTATATTTATCATCAACTGTAACTTCGGTAACGAAGAGGTTTGCGGACAGATAGCAAAGAAAATGGGGGTACCCGTACTTCTCTGGGGACCTCAGGATATGGTATTTGAGCCCGACGGTTCCAGATACACCGACTCTCAGTGCGGACTTTTTGCTATCAGCAAACAGCTTAAGAGATTGAACGTTCCATTTTCGTATATCGAAAACTGCGAAATCACTGCCCCTGTATTTGAGGCAGGTGTAAGACAATTCTTGTCCGTTGTTACTATGGTAAAGAATTTCAAAAAGCTCAAGGTCACCCAAGTTGGTACACGTCTTAACGCATTCAAGAGCGTTATGATTAACGAAATGGAATTAACCGAGAAATTTGGTATTAATTTCCAGACTGTTAATATGGCACAGTTTATCGACAGATTCAATAAGGTGATTGTAGCAAAGAGTGAGGAGATAGAGAAGGAATCTGCAGTTATTAAGTCAAAATATAACATTGGTACCCTTGACGACGAAACCTTAAGAAAGCTCACCGCACTTGTATTTGTGTACATAGGTATTTTTGAGGATACTGCTTGTGACGTTATTGCAACAGAGTGCTGGTCGGCTCTTCCTCTTGCTGTAGGTGTAGCACCTTGTCTTGCTATGAGTATACTGGCAGATATGGGATATAACGTAACCTGCGAGTACGATGTTCACGGTGCTATTACAAACGCACTTCTTCTTTGTGCTACAAGAGGAGCGCTTGCACCTACCTTTGGTGAGTTTACCGTAAGACATCCCGAAAACAAAAACGCAGAATTGCTTTGGCACTGCGGTCCGTTCCCTTATTCAACAAAGGCAGAAGATTCTGAGGCGAAGCTTGTTAATACTAAGCCCGCATTCAGAGCTAAGGACGGTAAGTACACTATTGCACGTTTCCAGGGTGAGCGTGGTAAGTATACTCTTCTTGGCGGTAAATTTACAACGTGTGAAGGTCCTCTTACTCAGGGTACTTATATGTGGGCACAGTTCGGAAACTGGGCAAAAATCGAGAAGAAGATGATAAACGGTCCTTATATTCATCATATGAGCGAAATTTTTGGAGACTATGCCGAAACCTTAGAAGAATTTTGTAAGTACGTTCCCGAAGTGGAATATGATCCCATAGAAGAGTAAAACGAAAGGAAAAAGTAAAATGACAGATTTTTTGTTTGATGTTATTGCAACCGAACTTGAAGATGCAGTTGGAAGAGAAAATTGCTCTACAAGAACGATTGATAAAGTCTCCCATAGCGTTGACTTTTTCTGGCTTTCAAGAATGTGGGTAGACCGCGGTCTCAGAATGCCTGAGGGTGATTTTATAGTTGCTCCCAAGGATGCAAAAGAGGTTTCTGCTGTTCTTAAAATTGCCAACTACTATAAAATCCCCGTTACAACCTGGGGCGGAGGCGGTGGTAGCCAGGGCGGTGCTATTCCCGTATGTGGTGGCATTGTTCTTGATACCAAAAGAATGAACAAGATTTACGACGTAAATGAGCAGAGTATGTACATAGAGTGTGGCACGGGTTCTATTTATAAGCACATAGAATGGGCGGCAAACGAGCGTGGATATGCTACCATGCATTATCCTTCATCACTTACCTGCTCAACAGTCGGTGGCTTCCTTGCACATCGTGGTATCGGCGTATCGTCTACCAAATATGGTAAGATTGACGATATGGTGCTTCAAATGGAGGTTGTACTTCCCAATGGTGACATTATAGAAACTTCCCCCGTACCCAAGCACGCCGCAGGTCCGGATCTTAACCAGATATTTATCGGCTCAGAGGGTACACTTGGTGTTATGACCAAGGCTCAGATGAGAATTTACGAGCAGCCTGAGTCACGTCAGTTCAGAGGCTTCCTTTTCCACAATATGACAGATGCATTCAATGCGGGTAGAGAGCTTCTGCAGAAGTTTAAGCCCTCAGTTATGCGACTTTACGATGAGGCGGAAACCGCGTCTCTCATCAAGAAGATTGTCGGAGTTGAGAAGAAAGGGGCGTTCATGAACGTTGCAGTCGAGGGCATAAAGGAAATGGCTGACCTTGAAATGAGAATTCTTCTCGAAACCTTCGCTAAATACGGTGCAGAGGACCTTGGTAGCGAGTACGGAGAAAAGTGGTGGAAGGAGAAGATTACGTTCTTCTATCCCGGTCATATGATGGACATTCCTCAGTGCTTTGGTACAATGGATACCATTGCTCCTTACGATAAGATTGAGAAAATCTATTGGGCGATGAAGGAAGCAATCGAGACCAATTTCCCGTTTGCACGATTTATCGCACATTTCTCACATTGGTATGAATGGGGTTGTATGATTTATGACAGATTTATCGTTGATGGTGAATTTGTTCCCCAGGATCCCCATGAGGCGTTCCGTCTGCACCAGGAAATTTGGAATTGCGGTGTAAGAACTGCTCTTGCACACGGCGGTGTAGTTAACGACCATCACGGTGTCGGAATCAAGCTCGGCAGACTTATGAAAGAACAGTACGGTCCCGCAATGCAGGTGTTTGCAGGAATCAAGAAGCAACTCGATCCTAACGGAATTATGAATCCGTTTAAGCTCGGTTTATAAGGGAGGAGATTACAATGCAATTTACACAGAAATCAAAAGAACATATTGACTCCTGCCGTTTTTGTTGGATGTGTCATCACGCTTGTCCTATAGGAATCGCAACGGGTCTTGAGAGAAATACAGCAAGAGCAAGAGCCTTGGGACTTTCATTGGTAATGAGAGACTCGGTTGAATATTCAGAG
The DNA here is from genome assembly GCA_015064635.1 of Oscillospiraceae bacterium. Taxonomy (GTDB): domain Bacteria; phylum Bacillota; class Clostridia; order Oscillospirales; family SIG627; genus RGIG6353. The sequence continues at coordinate 21,993 of SVRV01000002.1, read as the reverse complement.
GACATAATCAACAACGTATATGAGTGTTCGCTTTGCGGCGGATGTATGACCGATTGCGTTACCGGATGGGATCCCGTTATGTTTACAAAGGAAGCAAGATTGGGTGCTGCACTTGACGGAAAGCTCCCTAAGTACGTTATGACAATGCTCGTTAATTTAAACGAAAAGGGCAATATTTACGGAGCAGATAAGAACGAAAATATACCCGAAATCAACAACGGTGATGTTTTGTTCTTCCTTGGCGAGGATACAAGAGCAAAGGGATGTGCTAAAGCAGCAATCGAGCTTCTTAAAAATGCAGGTGTGGAATTCTCGGTACTGAAGGATGAACCTAATAGCGGATACTCAATGGAATTCCTTATCAGTGCTGCCGCCGAAACTAAAGCGGTAATGGAAAACTGCGCAAAGGTACTCAATAATTATAAGAAGGTAGTTTGTTATGACCCTGCAGATGCCAAGGTTATGAATCGTGAGTACAAAGAGTGGGGAATCGAGCTTAAGGCGGAGGTTGTTACCTTTACCTCGTTTATAGCAGAGCTTATCAAGAACGGTAAGCTCCAGCCAAAGAAGCAGAATCTTGCGTTTACTCCTCAAGATACTCCTATTCTTGCAAGAGACCTTGAGGAAACTGCACCTGTGAGAGATATTCTTTCTGCTTGCGGCGAGATTCGTGAAATGCTTCTCAACAGAGAACACACAATGCTTGCGGGTAACCTCATAATGAACGAATATATGCCGGAAGTAATGAAAATGGTTGCAGAAAACAGATGGATTAATGCTAAAAACGTAAACGCTGATATTCTTGTAACGTCGTCCCCTGCAGAATACATGATTCTTAACAGTGTTAAACCCGAAGGTGTTGACCTTATAACGATAGAGGAGGCTGTGCTCAGATGCTTGTAAGCTTAAAAGAAATAATTGATATTGCAGAAAAGGGTAATTTCGCCATTCCTGCATTCAACGTATATAACACCGAAACCGTTATGGCGGTAGTTAAAGCCGCAGAAGAAATGAGAGCACCCGTAATTATGCAGGTGTATCCTCGTCTTCTCAATCAAGAGGTAGGATATTATCTTTGTCCTGCAATCCTTGCTGCTGCTAAGAAAGCAACTGTACCCGTGTGTTTCCATTTGGACCACGGTGCAACAGAGGTTGAGATTCATAGAGCACTCAGATGGGGTGCGACGGGAATTATGTACGACGGTTCTGTTCATTCCTTTGAAGAAAACGTTGAAAACACAAAGCGTTTTGTTGAAATTTGCGGTACAGTTGACGTGACCGTTGAGGGTGAGCTTGGTCATATCGGTAGTGTCAATGATGATGCTATGGATGAGTTTACCGACCCTGCTGAGGCAGCAGAATTTGTTAAGAGAACCGGTGTTACCTGCCTTGCGGTTCTTATCGGAAACGCACACGGTCACTATAAGAAGCCTCCTAAGCTTGATATCGAGAGAGTCAAGGCTATAAGAGAAGCGACGGGCGGTATACCTCTTGTTCTTCACGGTGGTAGTGGTATTCCCGACGAAGAGGTTAAGGCGGTAGTTAAGGCTGGTATTCGTAAGATGAACATCGGCACAGACGTTTGCTGTTCATTTGCAGAGGGCACAAAGGAAATTCTCGAAGATCCCAACAGAAGCCTTGCTATCGATATGTTTATGAAGCATCCTATCGAAGTAGTGAAAAAGCTTGCAATCGATAAGATTAAGCTTGTTGGAGCAGACGGAAAGGCATAATTATGGCTAACATAGTAGGAATAGGTGCAAATGTATGTGATACTCTTATAACTGTGCCTAATTATCCGAAAGAGGATACAAAATTAAAAGCAAATTCCGTAGTTCAAAGCGGTGGCGGACCTTGTGCTACCGGACTTGTAGCCGCATCGAAGCTTGGAGAAAAGTGTGCTCTTATAGGCTCTCTTACAGATGACGGTGCAGGTAGCTTTCTTAAAGCAGACTTGGAAAAATGGGGAGTATCAACCGAACTTATCGAGTTGAAAAAAGGGTACGTTTCCTTTACCTCCACTATTCTTCTGTCTGAGGACTCTGCATCAAGAACTTGTGTATTTTACAGAGGGAATGTACCTCCCACAGTGCTTACTGAAGAGCAAAAGAAAGCGATTGCCGATGCTGAGGTTCTTATGGTTGATGGTAATGATCTTGCGGCGGCGATTGAAGGTGCAAAAATAGCAAGAGAAAACGGCACGAAGGTATTGTACGATGCTGGCGGTCTATATGAGGGCGTAGAAGGTCTTTTGGAGTACACTGACATTCTTATTCCCTCCGAGGAGTTTGCACTTGGTCACACAAAAGCAGAGAATGCGGAGGAAGCGGCAAAAATTCTGTTTAAAAAATATTCTCTGGAGATTGTCGTAATTACTCAGGGCAAAAAAGGCGGAATAATATACGATGGAAAAGCTACCGAAGCCTATCCTGCATTTTTGGTGGATGCGGTAGATTCAAACGGAAGCGGAGACGTTTTTCACGGTGCGTTCGCATTTTGTACAGTCAATGGCTATAACTACAAGAAGAGTTGTATTTTCTCAAGTGCCGTTTCGGCACTTAAGTGCACCAAGGTAGGAGCGCGAAATGCCGTTCCTGCTTATGAAACAGTTATAGAATTTTTAAAGGAGCGTGGAGTGAATGTTTAAGAGATCTTGGAACAAAAAATTTGGAAAATCTGAAATTTATAAATTTGAAGACAGTTTTTGTCAGAATGTCGAAATTGATATGCTCAAGCTTGCAGATGGACAAGTAAAGTCATATACTGAGGTTGACAAGGAGTATGGCATTGTCATATTAGGTGGTAAATGTACAGTTGCAGGTAAGGACTTTCTCTTTGAAAATATAGGCGAAAGAGAAACAGTATTCGATGGTAATGCAACCTGCGTATATGTACCCAGAAATACCGACTTTACTATCACGGGCGTTGGTGAAGTATCTATTGCTGTTAGCAAATGCCTTTCAGTAAATGATCATAAGCCTGTGCTGATCAAGCCTGAGGATGTTATTTCTAAGGAATTGGGTAAGCCGGGGTGGCAGAGACACGCAATGTTTGTCCTTGACGAAAGGGTAGAGGCAGACCAGATTTATATCGGTGAATGTTGGATTGATGGCGGACAGTGGTCAAGCTATCCTCCTCATAAGCATGACGATATGAATATGCCCAAAGAGGCGGCTACCGAAGAAATATATTATTATGAATTTGACAAGCCCCAGGGCTTTGGTATTCAGAAGGTATATACAATGGAGGGTGACGTTGACGAAACATACACTGTTAAGTCAGGCGATTTTATTGAAATTCCTCGCGGTTATCACCCCTTCCATGCAGCACCCGGCTACAAGAACTATATGCTTTGGATAATGGCAGGTCCCGTCAGAGGCTTCTATATGACAACAGACGAAGACCACGTGTGGTTGAACAATTAACCAATAAATAAAGGAGAACTTTATGCTTAACTTTTTAAAAAATCTAAATCCTGAGTTGAAATTTTACAGTATTAAGGATGACGAGTTTAAAAAATACGGACGCGTTCTCGACTTTGACAGCAAGGAAATTATAGCGGCGTGTAAAAAGCTTGATTTTCCCGAAAGTGGCAGCGCTTACGTTGCATCCGTAGAAGCTCTCGAAAATCTTGATTGCAGCGATAAGCTTCGTGAGATGACAATGGGTGGATGTGAGGCTCAGATTGGTATTTGTCACGGCTACAACACTATGATGAACGGCCTTGAATTCCATAATTGTACCGAAATTAACGTTGCGGTTACTTCTCTCGTGCTTCTTCTCGGTCTCCGTTATGAGATGGAAGGCGACGAGTACGATTCCTCGAATATAAAAGCATTTTATCTTGAAGAAGGTGACACCGTAGAGGTTTACGGTACTTCTCTTCACTTTTGTCCTTGCCAGATCTGTGACAGTGGATTTTCATCTGTAGTTGTTCTTGCAAAGGGGACAAATACTCTTCTTGATAAGCCTTCCAAGGATAAGGTTTTGTTCAAGAGAAATAAGTGGATTATCTGCCATGATAAAAACACAGGATTGATTGAAAAGGGTGTATATCCCGGCTTACACGGCACTAACTACGAAATTAAATATCAGGAGATATAATAATGAGATATTTGCTTGGTATTGATTTTGGCGGCGGTGCATCAAAGGCAACTCTTCTCTGTGAAAATGGTGAGATTATTGCTACCGCAACGACAGAATATCCTACGTATTATCCCGCTACAGGCTATGCAGAGCAGAACCCTAATGATTGGGTAGATGCTACCTGCAAAAACATTAAATCCATATTGGACAAAAGCGGTGTTTTACCGAATGATATTGTCTGTGTATCTCTTGATGCGGCGACTCATACAGCAGTATTGATGGATGAAAATTTCAACGTGCTGTGTAATTCTATTTATTGGACCGACACAAGAAGCACCGAGGAAGTCAAATATCTCAAGGAAAATTATCTTGAAATAATTGAGAAACAGGTGCTCCATAAGCCGGATACCATTTGGTCTCTCCCTGAGCTTATGTGGATTAAAAACAATAATTCTGAGACTTGGGGAAGAGTAAAGAAAATCCTTTTTGCAAAGGACTATGTCCGTCACTGTCTTACAGGCGACTATGTGACGGACTACATAGAAGCAGAGGGTAGCATGATGTTCGACATTAACAAAATGGAGTGGAGCGAACCTCTTTGTGCAATTCTTGGCATATCCACAGACGTTATGCCAAGAATAGTCAAGCCGTCTGACATTGTTGGAGAAATTACTAAAGAAGCATCTGAAATTACAGGTCTTTGCGAAGGTACAAGGGTTATTTGCGGTACTACTGATACGGTAATGGAGATTTTTGCTGCAGGTGCGGTTACCAAGGGATATATGACCCTCAAGCTTGCGACCGCAGGAAGAATTTGCGTTATTACTGATAAGCCCTATCCTGATATAAACCTTATAAACTACTCTCATATTTTAGACGGTCTTTATTATCCTGGCACCGCAACAAAGTCGTGTGCCGCTTCATACAGATGGTACAGAGATACCTTTGGCGGAGATTATGCAGAGCTTGACAGCGGAGCTGAAAGCATCCCCATTGGCAGTGACGGTTTGATTTTTCATCCGTATCTTAACGGTGAGCTTACCCCATATGCAAATCCGAAGCTTTGTGCGGATTTTATTGGACTCAGAGCCTTCCACACAAAAGCTCACTTTACCAGAGCGGTGCTCGAGGGTGTAGCAATGAGTATGCTTGACTGTAAAACTACGCTCGATAATATGAATATCGAGCACAATGACAGTGCGGTTATCATTGGCGGCGGTGGAAAGAGTCCCTTGTGGCGTCAGATAGTATCGGATGCCCTTGGAATTGAACTTGTTGAGATGAAGCACACAGATTCATCATTTGGTAGTGCTATGCTTGCAGGTGTTGCGGCAGGCGTTTTTGAGTCTCCTCAAGCAGCGGTCGAGAAATGCAATAAGGTTATTACTGCAACCAAGCCTAATCCCGAAAATAGCTTAAAGTATAAAGAACTGTTCAAAAAGTATAAGGCTATTCAAAAGGCTTTGGAGCCTATATATAACGGTGAGTATATATGAAAATTTTAGTGTGTATGAAGGTCGCAAGAGGGGAGGTTAACCCCTTTGATGAATCTGCACTTGAAATTGCATTACAGTTGTCAAACGATGTTACCATTGTTTCAATGGGACCTGACAGCAATGAAAAAATCTTGCTGCCTTTAACAAGACTTGGCGCAAAGGTAGTTTTGATAAGTGACAGTTGCTTCGCAGGCTCAGATACTCTTGCAACGTCGTATATTCTGTCTACCGCTATAAAACAGATGGACTATGACCTGATACTGTGCGGTCGTCAAAGTATCGACGGAGACACGGCACAAGTTGGACCGATGCTCTCGCAGATGCTGAACGTTTCGCTTATTACCAACGCTCTTAAAATTGAAGTTAATGGAAACGAAATAATTTCTGACACACGCTGCGGTGAAGAGCGAGTAAAATTACCGGCATTGGTTACAGTTGAAAGAGGCTATGTCTTAAGGTTCCCAAGTATATTTTCAAAGCTTGGCGGTGTTAAGATTGTGGCGAACGATGTACTGAACTGTGACACCCAAAGATGCGGATTAATCGGTTCACCGACTAAAGTGCTGTCAGCCTTTGAAAATGAACGTGGAAAGCGAAAATGCAAATTCATTTCAATGGATGAGCTATATCCTATCATTGATGAATTGATGAATAAAGAAGATGCCGTCATTGAAAACGAATATAAAGGCATAAAACTCGAAAGCGTCTGGGCAATCGGCGAAGAGGTGCTTGAAAAGGCAAAGGAAATTTCAGAGAATGTAATTTTGCTTGAGAAACTCACACCACAAGCAATTTACGAAAAGGCGATGATTGATAAGCCCGACGTAATTTTGTGGAATGCTGATTTGTGGGGACGTCGAAACGCTCCCATCGTTGCGGCAATGTTGAATACGGGACTTTGTGCCGATTGTACTATGCTTGAGACAGACGGAGAAAGCCTTATTATGTACCGTCCTGCTCAAGGAGGGAATATTACCGCAAAAATAAAGTGTGTTACAAAACCTCAAATGGCGACCGTCAGAACAAAAACGCAAAGCTCCGATATAATTGTATCGGGGGGTAAAGGTGTAGTGGATTCTTTGGAAAAACTTTATGAATTTGCTGATAAATTTGGTGCTGAAATAGGTGCATCAAGAGGTCTTGTCGATACCGGACGGATTTCGTACGACAAGCAAATAGGACTAACAGGTAAAACTGTCTGTCCGAAAATATATATTGCTATAGGTATTTCCGGAGCAATTCACCACACCTGTGCAATTGAAGGTGCTACAACCGTCATTGCAATCAATCCGGATAAGAATGCACGAATTTTTGAATATGCAGACTATGGCGTTATAGATAAGCTATAGCAAAAGCCTCTATGGAGTACCATAGAGGCTTTTTGCTGTTAATATTTCTTAAGTAAAAGTGAACGCTCTGTTTCTTGAATAGACTCAATTGCATTATTTGAGCGCTTGCGTATGATATAAAAATACAATGTATCTATTATAGCAAGCTGAGCGATTCTTGAATTTAAGGCTAATATGTTGTATTGTGTTTCTTCTGACGTTGTAGCGAGGACTATGTCACTCTGTTTTAATATTGGTGATTTTCCGCAATTGGTTATTGCGATTGTTGATGCATTATGTTCCTTTGCAATTTTGAGAGCTTCAACAACATCCTTCGATGAGCCTGAATGTGAAATACCAATAGCAATATCATTTTCATTTAAGTGAGATGCCGCTATAACCTGAAGGTGATTGTCAGTGTATGCGACGGCATTTAAGCCTAATCTCATAAATTTGTGACTTGCATCTATTGCTATGGCAGAAGAATTACCAAGACCGAAAATGACAATTTTTCCTGCATTGCAAAGCTTTTCTGCCGCTTCGGTGATATATTCCTCTTTTAATGAATTTTTTGTCTTTTCTAATGAAAGATATATGTCATCACAAACTTTTTGATATATTTCCAATGCAGAGTCATCCGTGGTTATATGGTTGCTGACACGGGGACCGCCATTTTCTGCCGCGAGAGAAAATTTCAATTCCTGAAATCCGTTAAGCCCAAGTCTTTTAGCAAATCGTACAATTGTAGCCTCTCCGCAATCACATTGCTCTGCAAGCTCGATAATAGAAAGTGAGATTATGTCGCCGGAATTCTCAAAAAGCCAATCGGCAATTCTTTTCTCCGCCTTTCCCATTTTGTCATATAACAGTTTTATTTTTAATGAGATTCTGTCCATACGTACTCCATATAACATTTTATTAAATTTATTATACACCAAATGTAAATAAATGTCAATTTTAAAACGGCTATTTTGAAAAAATTGGAGCAATATTTTTTGTATTGCAAATTGTGGTAAAAACAGCACTTTTGTAACTCTCGTTTTAAAAAACAAATACAGCTCTTAGCCACAAAAGTTAGCTAAGAGCTGTATTTCTGTTATTTCACGTTTTCCGTGAAACTGAATGGTGGATCCGAGGGGTGCTCGATGACATTCACGGAATAGGGAAGTAGGATTGGATTGGCGAGGTGGGGGTACAGGCGACTTGGCTTTGATATGGGGTGGTGTTTCTGAGTTTGGTAGCAATTATTTGTGATAGATGTGAGTTGCGGTACTTGCTATTAACGAAAACTATAGTAAGCAAAATTAATTCTTTTACATTGCAATTTTAAAAAATTTTTTATAACTCATCAAAAATATCATTAATTTGATTTGATATATAACGCCATTCGGTTTTTAATATAGCGTAATAATTACCATCTCTTTTAAGAAAATTTGATTATGTTAGAGTACTATCTGCTTCTTTTTTTATGCTATAATACTTGCTTCCTGCAAATATTATAATCTCAAACAATTTATGTAAAATATTGTCGTACATATCTTTGTTTTCAAACAATCTTTTTGGGAAAATAGAATTATAACCATCTAAATTTTTGAAAAATTCGTAAAAGTAATCGTCGTATGATTTCTCTTTGTTAGTGTATTCGAATAATACTTTTAGGTCAATGTCGGTTATGTTTTTGTAATAGTATCTTGATGCCAACATAACAAAAGAAATGCAAATAGTTCGTGCATTATGAGCAAAAGGAATAATTTCGGATGAATTAGGGTCGTTCTCGTAATCTTTGTCGAATTTTGAAATAAATGTTTTTCTAAAATATGAGTCTATATATAGAAGTTCTTTGACAATACTACAAATTTGATCTTGCTCATGTGTGTTGAAAACTGGATTATAATATTTGTCTAAGTATAGCGTTGATGGTTTATTACGACTGGCTGCAGGCAATTGAAAAATACCTGCTAAGCATAGTTTTCCGACTTCAACAAGATCTGTGTTTTTATAATCTTCTTTGAAATCTTTTGGAATTTCTTCTCCACGCTTTGTTTGGTAAAATAGTCCAGCGTTTCTCATTGCGGTTGCAAATCTAACTTGCTCAGGCGCATTTGCTTTCAAATCGATAGATTTTATCGCTTTTTGCGAGTTTGTAGCTTTTGCTATTTCTAGACTGAATAAATTTTTTTCGTCCTCAGTTACGCCAATGGTTTTTATAATTTTGCAAGGTAAAAATAAGTCATTATCTTTGTTAATTTCTTTACTCTTGTGAATCAAAGTGGTAGTTTGACCACCGTTAACTATAGAAAAATTCTTTAATTTAACATGTTTTCCGTCTATTGAAAAATCATCACAAATTATAGTTATACCATTATTCTTAAACCAAAATGTTTCAGGACATTTGTTTATAGTTTCAATTATGGAAGAGTCGATATCACGTTTTTTTATGTAATATCTTAAGTTTCGTGAAAGTAAATTTGTGCTGTGATTAGCATATAACTCTTTTATCGAAAAAGCTGAAACATTAATTATTACAGCATCATCTCCGTAATATAAAGCATTATTTGCGACATCTATTGTTAATCTTCCCGTTTCAACGGTAGGACGGCGTGATTTTGACTCGTTAATTTCATCAACAATATCATCATTAAAGTATAATTGAATGTCAAAAGTTTTACTGTCTAAATCGTAATCTTGTAATAGCTTTCTTATGCGATCTTCTCGAATTCTGTTTTTTGGTGCACTTGTATAAAACACAAAACAGATTTTAGATTCTTCTCCTATTTCTGCTTGTAAAGACAAATATCGACGCTGAATATTTTCATTTACAATTTCATATTCTCCGCGTTCCATACTTTTGTAAAACAAAATCATTTTTACGATCGCATCGCGAACTTCATCAAAAGTTATATGCGTATAAAACTTTGATTGGCATATCATTAGATTGTTAGTTTCAGAATTAGGATCAGTCAATAAAGCATCTACTCCTCCATCTTTTATAGAATCGACCAGTATCTCTTTGATAACAGTATCGTCAAAACTTAAAGAAGGATTTTTGTAAAGATTAGATTTTACAGCAAGTACGCTGAAAACACGTTCGTCTTTTTCGTCGCATAGGCAATGGTGTGTCTCTTTTATAGCGTGTATTTCATCTTGAATGATATCATAACTTGTTTTTTGCGCCATAATGTTTTCTCACTTTCTTTTAACAAAATTATATAATAATTCTAAAAAACTTTCTTATACTATGCAATTTTAAACTATATGAGAAACGTTTTTTGTATAATGCTATAAAACTTTAACAAAGATATTTAACTTTTAATCGATCAAAATTACACCGAGTGTTTTGCTCGGTGTAATTTTACTTTTAATTTCACGTTTTTCGTGAAATTGAGTGGTGGATCCGAGGGGAATCGAACCCCTGTCCGAAACTTCATTCACGAGAATTTCTCCGGGTGCAGTCGGTGATCAAATTCCGCAGTCGTCAGTTCATCGACAAACTGATATCAGCGTAGCTTCATAAATTCATGGACCGATTCAAAGCTTTATCGGTACACGTTCATCGCTAAGTGACGCCTAAGCCCAAGCCGCGATACTCAAGGGGTAGACGGCCGCCATTAGTTAGGCAGCTACTGCTAAATTTCTGTTAGCGTTTATATTTAAGTTTTGCAGTTTTGAAGAGTTCTGCGACTCTACCCGCTTATCTTGCTTCAAAAACCCCGTCGAAACCTTGACGGACCCATGTTTTTATTTATTATAGCACACGGAACTATCTTTTTCAAGAGTTTAACAAAATTATTATTGACTACTATGGATAAAATAATCAGGTTCACAACAAATTGTCGCGAACCTGATATTAATTTTACTTGAGTTCTTCGCCTGTGAAGCCGAATGTAAGTCTTACCTTTGCATGGTTTCCGGTATTACTTCTTGTAACATTAGCCGTGAATTCACCCGAAGGAGCATTGATTTCGCCGATAACTGCGTCAACTGGACGGCCGTTACCGTCTTTGTCGTAGATAGTTGCTTCGCCATTTTGAGCACACTCAATGTATTCGCCGCCGTGAAGAGTGCACTTAAATGTGACAGTATCGTTTCCAACCTTGATGGTGGGATCAACAACGTCGTTGATATACCATTCACAAAGTTCTATACTTGACATCTTAACTCCATCACATTCGCCGGTTGTGTAAACCTGTACTGTTTGAAGTCTGCCAAAATTAGTCATACCGCGAAGTGCAAGATAGCTGCCTTGCTCAATACCTTCAAATTTATAGTCATCATACTCTCTGTTATCAAGATCTACTACGTAGAAGTCTTTCCAGCCATTGAAGTTAAGAGGAATAAAGTAGTCGCAAGCGTTGTGGTCGCCTTCGATTACACCTTGTATTCTGATAACTATGCCGTCGGTCTCTGAGCCGTTTCCGTATACTTTTACATGCATACCATAATGATCCGCCGCCTTGAGAGGATCGAGAACAGGGTAATCAGCTCTGAGTGTCTGACCAACAAGAGGACTGTTTTCGTCAAGCTTGAGTGCAACGATAGGATCTTTTCCGTCAGTTGCAGGGAAGGCTTCAAATCTGATGAAGGGCTTTTGTGTGCCGAAGGGGTTTGAATGCTTTGTTGTATTGAAATCGGCATCGTCGATGTTGATTATCTTCTTGGGGGAATACGATTTTTCAACAAATGTATATTTCTCGTCGCCTTTATCGACGAGAGCATATTCGTATTTACCGTCTCTTACCTGGCGTCTGATGCTGTCAGGGAAATAATTTTCCTTACGGAGCTTATTATAGAAAGCATATCTGTCTGTATTTCTCTTTACTGCAGGAAGAGCAAGTGTATTATGGGCAACGTTCTGATATACCATACCGTAATCATATGCAACAGCAAGAGAAGCCATATGGTCGATATCATCAAAGAATTCATATTTAACGTGAGTTGAAGGAGGGAATTGTGCTGGAGCAATGGGATAGAGATTATACCAGCCGAGGATAGCACAAAGGTAGTTGTCGAGCATTTTTTTGTTGCTGTTAACGTGGCTTGTGTTCCAAAGCTTGTATCCGCGTCTGGGGTGATCCCATGCACCGGCTCTACCTCTTGCAAGATAGAAAGGAGGAACAAAGTACGACATTTCTGCAATCGGAGTATTGTTGGTATATTTAAGAACCTCTGTTACGAAGCGAGCTGCATAGTACCAGCCAAGGTTCTTGTCGGTAACATGTCTTGAAACACCATCAAGCGCATCAAAGTAGATCATGCCGAAGCCACCTTCGTTGTAAGCCTTGGCTGTTCTACGTGCTACTTCATAGAACAACTCTGAACCGATGATAGGGCAGAGTCCGCTGTAATATGATGCGATTCTCGTGATTTTAGCACCTTTCTTATGAGCGGTAGGCTTGGTTTCAGCACATCCTCTTGTAAGAGTTCCGAGACTGTTTCCTCCTATTTCGAGTGCTGTAATTTTTATAAGTTCCTCATCTATTAGTATGTACTCGGAAGCAAGTGCTCTGTAGCCTGTAATTTTAGATGCAATATCTGTATTCTCTTCGGTAACAAGAGCTGTTGCTGTTTCATCAATATCTTCTGCAAGGACATATTTTTCGGCAGGGAGGAGCTGTTTTTGCCACTTGGGATCGGTAAGCAGCCCGGAAGCGTTAGGATCAATATAGAAAGAATATGTATGAAGTCCTGCTTTGATTCCGTGAGGTGTAAGCTGACTTACCATCTTTTCTTTGAAAGCAGAAGCTTTGCCTGTTTCATCAGTGAAGAAGTAGAAGTCACCCTGACGGAAAGGAGCTCCCTTGTGGAAGTCAAGCTGGTCTACATTAAGATCTGTATACATTTTAAGGTCGTTAGCGAGCTGTTCAGGCTTGGCAGCTGAAATAATAATATAATCTCCGCGTTCACCTTTATTTTCTCTTGCCCAAGGTCCACCTACACCGTAAGCGACGGGGGCGTCGCCCTTAGGAATGTCCATTGCGATATTTTTAAGGAAATCAACGTGCTTGGAAATTGGAGCACCCAAAATGGCTATCTTTGCTCCTACGAGTCCGCACTCTGAATAAACCTTGCCACCGGCTTTCATTTCTTTATATGAAGGCCACGAAACGGCATGAGTATTGACTCTCATTCCGAGGTTTGACATACCGAAATGATCAACATTTTCTTCTATTGAATAATCAACTAAAGTGTTTGCAAACACAAGGTTATAGCAATAAATGTCGGTTGTACCGGTAACTTCAAACGAAATGTAGGTATCCTTAACTTCGGGCTTTATTGTAAGGAAAGCACCTGAAACAAAACCGAATACAAATTCTCCGTTATCATATTCCATGTTAATGGGATTTGCGACGCTTCCCTTGCCATCTACATCCAAATAGCAAAAATAAGGGGAGGTTTCATTACTGATGTAGTTTTTGTTGTCTTTCTTATCAGTAAATGATAAAACTTTTCCGTCATAGCCTACGCAATAGCTGAAATATTCGTTTTCGAGAATTACTCCGCCGACGGATTTAGTAATACTATTCATGATAATTATCCTTTCTGATTATGGCGTAAATGCGCCTATTTCAAGCTGATTATACCATTAATATTTTTAAATATCAATACTTTTAGACCAATTTATAAAAAATAATTTCCGGTATTTTGTACCGGAAATTATTTTTACTGTTTAACAAAGTACCACATCTGTGAATATGGGTCAGCGTCGTGCGTTCTATAATCAAAACCGTAAATAAGCTCACGTCCTGTATAGGTTTTGCCGCTTATCTTATCATAATATTTTGCATTGGGATCTGCTACAGAAACCGAGATTTTGTATTTGCGCTCTCTCATACCATGTACTTCGATGACGCTTAAAAGAATCTTATCATGATTTGCGTCGGTGTAATAGTAAGCACTTATGTCACACTCAAAGGGATTATAAAGACTGTAGTAGTCGCCTCTCAAAATAACATCCTCATACTCTCTGTAATTGATTATTTGCTGTTTAACTGTGTCGCTAATTTCCTTTGATGCGTTTGGTAGGTGCATTTCATATCCAAGAGCACCGCCGAGGGCAACTTCATATCTGAACTTCAATTCGGCAGGAGAGGAGCATACGTTTTCGGGGTTCGAAACGTGGCAACTCATTGTTGATGCAGGATACGCAAGGAGCGAAGAGTATTGAATTTTTGTTCTTGCTTTAGGAAAAGTATTATCGCTTGTCCATATCATTGTACCATATTTCATCATACCAAGGTCGTATCTTCCGCCACCGCCTGAGCATGTTTCAATCATAGTGTTCGGAAACCGCTTTTTGAAAAAGTCGAGAAGCTCGTACACCCCCAGCATATATCGATATGCTGCTTCTCCTTGCCTCTCTGGTGGGAGATAAGGTGAGCCAACTTCTGACATATGTCTGTTCATATCCCATTTAAAGTAGTCAAGCTTAACACCGTTAAATGTTTTTGAAAAGATGTCTTTAAGGTATTCTATAACCTCAGGATTGCCCATATCAAGAACAAGCTGATGTCTTGAAAGAAGACTTGTTCTGCCTTTAACCTGCAAACACCAATCAGGATGTGCACGGTAGAGGTCAGAGTTGGGATTAACCATTTCAGGCTCAACCCATATACCAAATTTTATTCCGTTTGCTTTTACTTTGGCTACAAAAGCTGCGAGACCGTCTTTGAATTTATTTTTGTTTTCGTACCAATCACCGAGTCCTGCACTGTCATCATTTCTTGCGCCGAACCATCCGTCATCCATAACGAGCATATCGGTTCCGCACTCGGCAGCTGCCCTTGCAAAACGCATCATTTCAGATTCGTCAATATCAAAGAAGCACGCTTCCCATGTGTTAAGGACAACCGGGCGCTTGTCAAAAGGCTCCGGAGGAAGAATGTGATTTCTAATAAAGCTGTGGAAATTTCTGCTCATTTTGTTTATGCCGTCAGCACTGTATGTCATAACAGCTTCGGGTGATGTGAAAGATTCGCCGTCATGGAGTAGCCACGAGAAGTTTTCCGACCCAAGACCTATTTGTACTCTTGTAGTTGATTGCTGGTCAACTTCAACTTCATCAAGGAAGTTGCCACTGAAGACAAAGTTGAATCCGTAAACCTCACCCTTTATTTCGTTTGCATCTTTGTCGCATATGGCAATAAATGGGTTAAAGTGAGCACTGGAAGCTCCTCTTCTCGAATACACACTCTGTATGCCGTGCATAAGAGGATTTCTTTGATAATTTCTTTCCTGCGCATGTCCGCCGTAGAGACTTATCATATCAAAATCGCATCTTGGAATATCAAGACAAAGGCTCATGCACTTTTCTATTACGGCATCCCTACCTGAATGGTTTTCTATGATAACATAACGAGAAATAACATCTTCTTCGGGAAAGACCGTATAATAAATCTTTGCTTTACAATTTGTTACGGTATCAATAAGCTGTAATTCAAGTGTTTCTGTGTTGTCATCTGCACTTGCAAAAGGGAGCCCCGGAAGGTTAATTCTGCCTTTGAAAATTCTGTTGCCATCGTATTCGAAAAAGCATACGGAGTCACCGTTTTTATTCTTTATCTTTATTGATGTTTCTCTAAAGTCACCGCTTCCAAAGCACGGAAATTCCGAAGGATAAGTATCAGGACTGAACGCTTGATCTTCTTCGTCAAAGTATGGTGCAAAAGAATATAAAAAAGGTTTATATTTCAATTCAATGCTGTCATTCTTTTGACCGTAATAGATATGAATAGGGTATTTTCCTTTCACTATATCAAGCACATAACGTGTATTTTTAGTTTCAATAGTAAATCTTTTTAATTCAGAATTATAATTGATAGACATTGCAATTTCCTTTCCTTTGTTTTATATGATTATATCAAACATCTTTCAAAATAGCAAGTGCTAATTAAGTACCTCGATTGAAGGCGATTGTATTATCATAAGCTTTAGATTTGAATTGTCAATGTTTTTTATGCTGTACCAAGTGCCGGCGGGAATGATTATTGCATTGTCATCATCAACAGCCCTTTCGAGTGTAATTTCATTTTCGCTTTTTCCAAATGTAACAAGCGCCCTCCCTGATTCAATTCTTATAAAACGATCGTATTCATAATTGTTGTTACTGTTTATTTCTTCATTTCGCATTATTGACATAACTTTTATTTGCTGATATTCGCCGTTCCAAATAGTTTTTTCTCTTTGAAAATTATTTTCTGTAATTTCTTCTACGTCTATGACGATAGGTTGAGGAATAGGGTCGTTTATTACTGATATTGAGTGCATATCTATGATTCTTCTCATATTACTCTCCTTTTGTAATTTATTCTTTATCATTTTATGCTAAAAAAACAAAAATGTGTCCCGGATGGACACATTTTGTTTGTGATTATTATTTCATTTTAAGTTATCTTTTGCGCCATGTAGATGGAATAAAAGCTATAAGTATCGGGAATATTTCAAGTCTTCCCAGAAGCATTGCGAAGGACAAAAGAATTTTTGAAAAAACAGAATATTCTGCGTACGAACTCATTGGACCTACAGCTGACATACCGGGACCAACATTGTTGAAGCATGAAACTGTAGCTGTAAAATTAGTTTCAAAATCAAACGGCTCTAAGGAAATGAGCATAAATATTATTAATATGCACACAAAGTATATAGCGAAGTAACTTGTTACACTTCTTTGTGTGTTTTCGTCTACATCTTTACCTTCAAACTTAACAGTTGAAACGGAGCGAGGGTGTATCATTTTTTTGATTTCATTTGAAATCATTTTGAAAACTATAACTACTCTTGACATTTTAAAACCACCCGCCGTTGAACCTGCACATGCACCTATAAACATAAGCACTGTAAGAATTGATTTCGAAAGAGATGGCCAAAGATTAAAATCAACAGATGAGAAGCCGGTAGTTGTAGTTATTGATACTACTTGGAAAGCTGATGTGCGAATTGTATCAGATAAATTATTAAACAAGTGACTAATATCAAAAGATATTATTATTATTGAAAATACTGTTATCAACGTGTATACAGCAAGCTCAGAGCTTTTTATAGCTGCTTTGAATCTCTTGAGAATGAACAGATAAAATACATTAAAGTTTATTCCAAATATAAACATAAATGCTGTTATAACCCACTGAGAATATGATGAGTAACTTGCAATGCTGTCCGATTTAATTCCAAATCCACCTGTTCCTGCTGTGCCAAATGAGTGAATTATACTTTCAAACAGATTCATATCTCCGCAACAGAGCATGACAATTTGCGAAACTGTTAAAACTATATATATTATATAGAGTACTTTAGAAGTATCCTTTGAGCGTGGCGCTAATTTTCCTACAATTGGTCCGGGCATTTCTGCACGTAGAATGTGAATTGACCTGTCCGTGATGCTTGACACAAAAGCAAGCATAAAAACAAGTACACCCATGCCGCCAATCCAGTGATTGAAGCTCCTCCAAAACAGCATACCGTGACTTAGTTTCTCGACATTATTGAGAATTGATGCACCTGTTGTTGTATATCCGCTGACCGATTCAAAAAAAGCATCTGCAAAAGAAGGTATTTCCTTGCTGATTATAAAAGGAAGAGATCCAATGAGGGATACCGTTATCCAAGAAAGTGAAACTATAGCAAATCCTTCTTTTGCATAAATGACTCTGCTGAAGCCTTTTGTGATTTTTAATAATAATATTCCAAGAGCAAGTGAAATAACCGCTGTAACACCAAACGACCACCATGATTGCTCTGTGTATATTATACTTACTATCATTGGTGCAATAAGCATTAATGATACTGCACATAATAGTTTTCCTATTACATGAAAAACTAGTTTTTTATTCATATTTGCCTCATGCTATTATATCGGTAAGGTCACTTAATATAATTCCGGAAGCTACTACAATTACTTTATCGCCCGGCATTATTTTATCAGCACCCGATGGAATGATTGACTTTCTTCCGCGTATAATTCCTGCAACAAGAATATTCTTTTTTAATTGCATTTCTTTAAGGGGAATAGCGGTGTACTTAAAGTCATTCAAAACGTTAAATTCAAGAACTTCTGCCTTGCCGTCCACAAGTTTGTAAAGCTTTTCTACATTACTTCCTTTTGAATTTTCCAGTGCACGTGCATATCGTGAAATTACGCTTGCAGTAGCAGATTTAGAAGAAATTACACGGTCGAGTCCAAGCTTTTCAGCTGTAGTAGCAAGTGCGTGATGGTTAACTTTAGCAATAACTGTCTGAACTTTATCAACGGTAGTGAATGAGATAAGAATGTTTTGCTCATCATTACCGGTAAGTGCAATAAAAGCATCAGTGTTTTCAAGCCCTTCTTCAAAAAGGACTTCTTTGTTCATTCCGTCACCGTATATCATTGTAGCTTCAGGTATCATATTAGAAAATTCTATACAGCGCTCTTTATCTTTATCAATTATTTTTACTTTAACTCCGCTTTGTATCAGTAATTTCGCCAAATAGTAAGTTATCTTTCCGGCACCGAGCATCATTACGCTTTTAACCGGTTTTTGTGATATGCTCGAAAATTTCAAGAATTTCATAAATTCAGTGTTTGTTGCGGTTATACCAATTCTGTCTCCTACTCTTAGCACAAAGTTGCCATCCGGTATATATACTTCGTCATTTCTCATAACATTGCATATAAGAAAGCTTGCCTGATATTTTTGTCTGATTTGGGAAAGAGACATGTCTTTAAAAGGCGAATTTTCCTTGATTATAAAATCAATGATCTTTAGACTTCTGTTAGAAAAGGTTTCCACCTTAATTGCAGAAGGGAAGTGAAGTATATCAAATATTTCGTGTGCTGCAAGCAATTCCGGATTTAGTGTTGCTGAAAGGTCAAGCTCGTTTTTTAAAAATGCCAAATCCTCGTCATTATATTCGGGAGTTCTGATTCTTGCTATTGTGTGTTGTGCACCCATTCGTCTTGCCAAAAAACAACTTAACATATTTAATTCGTCAGAACCTGTAACAGCAATGAAAAGGTCGGCAGAAGAAATGCCGGCTTCTGTCATAACTGCACAGTCCACTCCGTTGCCGCATATACCCATAATATCATATATATTTGTAATTTCTGAAATTGTTTCCTGGCTCTTGTCAATAGCCACGATGTTATGCCCTTCTGAGACAAGAGTGGAAATAATTGTGCTGCCTATTTTTCCACATCCAAATAAAATTATTTTCATTCTTTTACCTTACTTTATAAAATATTGATGCTATTATAATATCACATTAACGATTATTTTTCAATGCCTTTTAAAAAAGTTTCCCCGAGGCTTTTGCCTCGGGGTGAGATTAGTTGTTTGCAATTGTGTTTTTGAGGAAATTCACGGCGGTAAGGATGTCCTTTGCAGGATCATCTCCTACTTCACGCTCAATTGTGAGATATCCCTTGTAACCGATTTCTTCAAGTGCCTTGAGGTAAGCAGGGAAGTCAACCTGTCCTGTTCCAAGAGGAACTTCCTGGAAAGCTTTTCCGCTGAATTCTTCTTCTGCACGCTTGATTCCGTAAACTATCTCGGGATCACGGTCGCAAAGCTTTACGCCGTCCTTTGCATGTGTGTGAACTATGTATCTCTGAAGATTGTGAACTGCAACGACGGGATCGTCACCTGTAACCATTACGAGGTTTGCAGGGTCAAGGTTAACAGCAACACCTGTAGAATCGAGAGAATCAAGGAAAGCTTTAAGAACAGCCGATGTTTCAGGTCCGGTCTCGATAGCGAAGTGCGCTTTCATAGAATCGGCATAGTTTGCAAGTTCTGCGCAAGCCTTTTGCATGATTTCGTATCTGGGGTTGTTCATGTCAGTGGGAACAACACCGATGTGTGTTGTAACAACATCTGTCTCAAGCTCAACGGCAAGGTCAAGAACTCTCTTTGACTTTTCAATAAGCTCAGGATTTTTTTCTGCTGTTCCAAAGCCATGACCAAAGTCACCACAAAGAGCTGAAATTACAAGTCCGCGTGACTTGATTTTGTCAAGTACTTCTTTTCTTTTTTCGCTGCTTAAATTCTCGGGAGCCATTTCTCCGTATGTTGCATAAATTTGAAGCCCTTTTGCACCAATCTCAACAGCTTTGTCAAGAGCTTCATCAAAGGGAAGTCTGAATGAATTAAGCATTACGCCTATGGGAAAATTATACATTATTTTATTCCTCCATATGGATTTTATTGTAATAATTATAGTGTTTCTATTCGATTATGTCAATACTTTTGTTAAAAAAGCAAAATAATATTAATCTTTGGCAAAAAATAATAATTGAAAACACTTAAAAACACTTTTTTACAAAAAAACAATTGACATTTTATATCGTTTTAATTATAATATACACATAAATTTTAATATGGGGGAATTTTTTATGGATACAAATATCAGACCCGAAACTATGGAAAGAATTACTACACCGGAGCTTGCTGCCGCTTTTATTGACGAACAGATAAAAATGATTCGTGAACAGGTAGGCAACAAGAAGGTACTTCTTGCACTTTCGGGAGGTGTCGACAGTTCAGTTGTTGCTGCACTTTTAATTAAAGCTATAGGAAAGCAGCTTGTGTGCGTACACGTTAATCACGGACTTATGAGAAAAGGTGAGAGTGAGCAGGTTATTGAAGTATTTAAAAATGGTCTTGATGCTAACCTTATTTATATTGATGCTACCGACAGGTTCCTTGATAAACTTGCAGGGGTTGATGCACCCGAAACAAAGCGCAAGATAATCGGTGGTGAGTTTGTAAGAGTATTTGAAGAGGAAGCACGTAAGCTGGATGGAATTTCATTCCTTGCTCAGGGAACGATTTACCCCGATATTCTTGAGAGCGACGGTGTTAAAGCACATCATAACGTTGGAGGTCTTCCCGATGATATTCATTTTGAAGGACTTGTTGAACCTGTAAAGCTTCTTTATAAAGATGAAGTAAGAGTAGTCGGTAAGGCACTTGGCCTTCCTGCCAATATGGTTGACCGTCAGCCATTCCCCGGACCCGGACTTGGTGTACGTTGCCTTGGTGCGATCACCCGTGACAGACTTCACGCTCTTCGTGAAGCTGATGCCATTCTTCGTGAGGAATTTGATATCTGCGGACTTGCAGGTAAGGTTTGGCAGTACTTTATTGCAGTGCCTGATATGAAGAGTGTTGGCGTTAAAGACGGAAAGCGCTATGAAGGCTGGCCTGCAATTATCCGTGCCGTTAATACAACCGATGCTATGACTGCTACAATCGAAGAAATCCCTTATGCAGTTCTTCATAAGATTACCGATAGAATCACTCATGAGGTGGACGGAATCAACCGTGTTCTCCTTGACCTCACTCCCAAGCCTATCGGAACTATCGAGTGGGAATAAAATGAAAAATCCCCGAAAGCCTTGAAAAATCAGGGTTTTCGGGGTTTGTCAAAATTGAGTTGACAACACTTTTGACAACAGTTTGAATTTATGAGGAGAGTTTATAAATGGCAAAAATAATTAAAATGGAAAAGATATCACTAAAGAATAATCCTGCTATAAAAGAGGATTTAATACAAAGTTTTATTTTTGAAAATCCATCTGTACTCGGATTGGGTGAACTTTCTCCAATTCAAAGAGAAAAAGTTCAGCCAGCTGGAGGTAGATTGGATATGCTACTCGCTAATGACGATGGAACTCGATATGAAGTCGAGATACAATTAGGAGCAAAAGACCCAAGCCATATTATTAGAACTATTGAATATTGGGATAGTGAGAAAAAACGATATCCTCAATATGACCACTGTGCAGTTATAGTTGCAGAAGAAATTACGGGAAGGTTTATGAATGTAATATCTTTGTTTAATGGAGCCATTCCGTTAATTGCTTTGCAAATGACTGCGTACAAGCAAGGCGATGATATTTCTCTTGCGTTTACTAAGGTGTTGGATAGAGTTACCCTTGCAACTGACGAGGAAGAATCATACGAAGTCACTGACCGAAATTACTGGGAAAACCGAAGCACATCAAAAATGATGAAGAATGTCGACTTGATTTTTGATAGTATGAAAGAACTTACAGTTGGTTACGAGCTTAAATACAATAAATTTTACATAGGTATGATGAAAGATGG
>SVRV01000055.1 GCA_015064635.1 Oscillospiraceae bacterium | reverse complement strand
TGAAGTGAACCCAAAAGTTTAGACAAAAAATAAATATTAACTTGCTATTGAATGAGTTCGGTATTGTACCGGACTCATTCCTTTTAGTTTTAGAGAGATTCTTTCGTTATTGTAGTAATGTATATATTCTTCTAACTTTTTAATGAATCCCCGAGGGGATTCAAATTTTTCGCCGTAATACATTTCAACTTTAAGCCTGCCGAAGAAGTTTTCCATAATGCCATTGTCCATACAGTTTCCTTTTCGAGACATACTTTGCGTAATGTTGTGTTCGGCAAGAAGCCTTTGATATTCAGCATGTTGGTATTGCCAACCTTGATCGGAGTGAAACAAAGGTCGTGCATCAGCAGGCAACTTGGAAAATAAACCATCTAACATTTCGCGTATTTGCCGTAGATTAGGACTTGTAGAAATAGAATAAGAGATGATTTCACGGTTGAACATATCCAACACGGGAGAAAGATAAACCTTTTCATCACCAATCTTAAACTCAGTAATGTCGGTTGTTAGTTTTTCAAAAGGTTTCTCTGCATGAAAATCTCTGTGCAATAGGTTATCTGCAACCTTGCCAACCTCACCCTTGTAGGAATGGTATTTGCCATTTTTACTCTGTTTGCCTTTCAATCCAAGGCTATTCATTAGCTTTTGAACGGTTTTATGATTGATTTCATAACCGTTGTTACGCATAACCATTGTAATTCTGCGATACCCGTATCTGCTTTTATGAGCATCGTATATTTCTTGTATTTCTTGCTTTTCGCGCTCATACTTATTCTCATCTAAGTGTTTCAGATAATAGTAAAATGTGCTACGAGCCAAGCCTGACAACTGCAGTAAGTCATTTAATGGGTAGCGTTGCCTTAATTCATTGACTATTACTGCTTTTTCTTTTCCTCTTGCAATCTTTTTTGAACTAAGGCATCGAGTTTTTTTAAGTATTCTATCTCCATTCTTAGACGCTGATTTTCGGCGATTAAATCTTCTTCAACCTTTTTATCAAATTTGGGTGGTCTGCCTTTCCTTGTTCCGCTGGCGGAACAAGCTTTCCCTCGTCTTTCTTTCATGAGACCTTCGGCTCCTTCTTCTAAATATATGCGTTCCCACCGATGTAGCATTGTAGCCGCTGACGCTTCAGATTGTCTTGCCAAATTGTACTTTCGTGCGGTTTCTCGATACCCCAATCGGTTTTCTCGCATATCCATTATAACACGAATCTTAAATTCTGACGAGTACTTTTTCTGCTTTTTTGACATAAAAATATGCACCTCCAAAAGTGTCTAACTTTTGGGGTGCATATCAAAGCTTTGCTGTCCCGATTATTTTAATTATTTTTCCGACTTACCCTCGGCAAGTCTTTTTTGCTTTTCGGTGAAGTAAATCGGCTTGCCCGCTTTTTTCCACTCCATATATTCGGCAGTTGCGGTAAACATTACGTCGCCCGAGGAATTAAGAGCGGTCTCAACAGAGTCCTGAATAACTCCGATAACAAAGCCTACACCAACCACCTGCATTGCAATACCGCCGTCAACACCAAGCAGTGAGCACGCCATGGGTATAAGGAGCAGTGAGCCGCCGGGGACACCCGATGCACCGCAGGCACCGAGGGTGGCAACAAAGCAGAGCAGGATCGCCACAAAGAAGTTTACCTCAATTCCCATCGAGAAGGCTGCAGAAAGGCTCATTACGGTTATAGTGATTGCCGCACCGTCCATATTAATGGTAGCGCCGAGCGGAATTGCAACCGAGTAATACTCCTTGTCAAGTCCGAGGTCGGAGCAAAGCTTCATATTTACGGGAATATTAGCCGCAGAGCTTCTTGTGAAGAACGCCTGAAGTCCGCTTTCACGAAGGCAACGGAATACAAGAGGATACGGATTTCTTTTAAGGCAAAGGAAGACGATAAAGGGATTCACAACAAGGGACACAAAAAGCATAACTCCGACAAGCAGGAGCACGAACTTTCCGTAATCTGCAAAAATATCCATGCCGAGAGAATTCACCGAGCTGTACACAAGACCCATAACGCCTATCGGAGCGAGCTGAATTACCCAGCCGACAATCTTGCTTATCGCCCTTGAAATCTCGTTCACGGTATTCTTTGTAGCCTCGGACGCTACGTATCTGAGTGCGATACCGAGCATAATTGACCACGTAAGGATTCCCACGTAATTTCCGTTAACAATAGCCGAAACGGGATTTTCAACAAGGTTTGTAAGAAGCGTTTCAAACACAGCCGACAGGCTTGCGGGAGGGTTGTATCCGCTGACTACCTCGGCAAGCGGGATCTCAAGCTTGAAGATATAGCTTGCGATAACCGACACCACTGCGGCAATTATTGTGGTGGACAGATACAAACAGATAATTTTGAAAAATCTTGCACCAAGTCCCTGTCCTGCGGTGGAAAGCGCTCCTGCAATGAGGAAGAAAACGAGCACGGGGGCAATCGCCTTAAGTGCACCGACAAACAGTGAGCCAAGCGTTGCGATAAAGCTTACCTCGGGCAGGGTGAGTGCGAGGATAACGCCTATCACAAGACCGATGGCAACTCGGGCAATAAAGGATACCTTCGATATACCCTTACCAATAGCTTTAAAAAAGCGTGTGATTGAATTCATAATATTTTTTCCTTTTCATGTTTTTATTATATTGTAACATATTTTATAAAAAAATCAACCTTTATATATAAAAATCGGATTGCCGAAGCAATCCGCTTTTAATCTTATTCAATTATAATTATATCACGGTCATCGGGAGCTCTGAGATTTTGAATAAGCTCATACTCTCCGAAGAACTGCCAATGGTCATAATACTGCTGTATTGACTGTTCTCGCTTACCGAATTCAACTCTGATTCTGTCGAATACCTCCTGAGCCTTGTCGTCGTCGCCCTTTGCTTTTTCCACCATCCAGTCGGAAATCATATCACAAAGGTCGGCATGCTGCTCAAGAAGCCTTACGGATACTGTCTGTACGCGCTCGTCCGAATCGTAATGGCTCTTGATAAGCTCACGTCCTTCTTTGGTAATCTCCTTAATAGATGCAATCTTCTCAACCATGTCGGGAGCATAGTAGGTATTAGGTCTGCGGCTTGCTCTGTTGTAGTTGAAATAAACGTAAGGAAGTGCGTCCGAGAACTTCTTTAAGTATTCGTAAAACTTTTTCCAATCCTCGCCGTATGCGTATGAGAAATAGTCCTCAACAAGCTCCTCAAACGAAAGTGACATATCATACTGAGTTCTTGCCATTGTGTAAAAAGCAAAGCCGTTGGGGAAGAATGCTCTCTGCGAGCCATCCTCGATAGTACCTCCAAAGCCGTGCTCAACATAATATCTTGTGTCCTCGTAGATACGCTTTGCGTTATCAAGAGAGGAAAGATCATAAGCAGGAGAACGCCAGAAATGATATTCAAAGCTTATCGCCTTACCTGAGAACGCCTTTCTCCACTCATCAATATGGTCCATATACTCGCCAAGGTCTCTTGGGAAGTTATTCTTATTTCTCACGTAATGACCCATGGGAGTCTTTTCATCGGGCGCTGTAATTGCGTAATCTCTGAAGATGGGAGCAATAAGAAGATGGAAACGGTCCGGGTTATTTATCTTTTCGGTAGTTGGAGCGTAGGTTGTGTCAACGTAGGAAATAAATACAACTCTTGTTTGAAGAGAGCGAGCTGTCATCTTCTCGTCTATCTCATTAAGGAGCATTACGTAGAAATCGGAAGGGGTCTTTTTCTGACACTCTTCACACTCACAGTGGTTGTTAGAGCCATCAGACAGCCAAACGTGTAAAAAATCCATATGTGTATGACTTGCCGCAAACTCAACAACGTAATCCGCTACTGTTGAGCGTGCCTTAGCGTTTGACATACAGAAGTTTGTATATATCGGGAGGTTGCGGAAAAAGGTACGCTCGCCGTTTCTGAGTGCCATGAATTTCATTGCCTCGGTCTTTTTTTCTTCGTCTTTTCCGCCACTTGAGTTAATTCCGAAGGGGTCTGTAGTAAAACCGTGTCCCATTCCGTGGTACTCAAGTCCGCGTTTCGAGAGCTCGGACTCTATCTGCATCTTCCATGCATGACGTGTCTTGTAGCTTACAGGCTCGGCAGGTCTGTTTTCCTGATTCTTAAGATGCTTATAATACCAGTTATAGTAACCCGACACCTTGAATTCATACATATATGCGTTAAGTCCCACCTTGGGAAGAAAATCTACAATATCAACAACGCACTGCTGATACATCGCTCCCTCGGTTGCGTGGGCACGAAGTCTTACGTCCGGCACATGACGGTATTTTACGGGCACGATATTCTGCATGGGGATATACTCGCCGTCAACACCCGGAAAAAGCCAACGACAGCCGTTGTGTCTGAAATATTCATAGACTGCAATAAGTACAGAGCGATAGTTTGAACCCGCTATCACACCGCCCTTTTCATCGCAGTCAATATATATAATATCGTCAAGCTCCTCGCTTGCAACGTCAGAGGTATCAAGTCCGAAGTCCTTCATGAGTCCAAGGCGGAAGCCGTCCTTTGCATCGGGTGAGTAGCTTATGGCAATATCACCGCACTCGGGCATCATCATACGAAGATACTTTTTAAGCTCTTCGGCTGCGAAATCAATAACGTGGTCGGATGTTATTTTATTTATGATATACATTGCTTTTCTCCTTTGAGGAAATAATTTAACGAATACCTTATTTGTCCTCATTATACTATCAGCCATATTTTTTGTAAATGGAAATATCCCCTTTTTTCATGTTAATTCTTACCAAGTAATTGAAAACGGTGCCAAGCTCAAAATATTTTCAAATCACATTATACGTAACCCCCCCGAATGCGTGTTTTGAAGAGACAAATATTTCTCTCCCCAATACTAAAAAATACCATCTTTTAAATCTCAAGCAAAAAAATCATTGATTTGGTTTCTACATATAGTTGTAATCTGAGTAAAATATTTCAAAAAAGCACAATATATTGTTAGCAAAAAAAATCTGAAAATTTTTTAACTTTTTTTAAAAAAACTATTGCTTTTTTTAAAAACATGTGTTATAATATGTAAGCCTTGAGAGAGGCGTGTAAGTGAGAGGCCGACGAAAGTCGGTACTTATCACGATAGTCAGTGACTTTGTTGTTGAGGGTACACCCGTTCCCATTCCGAACACGGTAGTTAAGCTCAATTATGCCGACAATACTTGACGGGAGACTGTCCGGGAAGATAGGTCGTCGCTGACTTTTATATTCCTCCTTAGCTCAGTCGGTAGAGCGCATGACTGTTAATCATGATGTCGCTGGTTCGAGCCCAGCAGGGGGAGCCAAACAAAAAAACCAAGCCAATC
>SVRV01000024.1 GCA_015064635.1 Oscillospiraceae bacterium | reverse complement strand
GCGTGGCTCCCGACGGAAGCGAAGCCATGAAGGATTATTCGTTTGTCGGCCGCGCCGCCACCTATGATGAAATTGCAAACGTGATTTTGTTTGTGTCAAGCGACGAAGCAAGCTATGTCTCGGGTCAGAATTACCTTGTCGACGGTTGCCGAAAACAAATGTGAGTAAAAACGTTGTCCCCTATTGACAACACTCGTGAGCGGCTCGCCCATCGTTCAGAACGGAAAGCTCATTGGTGCCGTAACCCATGTTCTCATGCGTGACCAGACCTCGGGGTATGGGATATTTATTGAGAATATGCTCTCAGAAATGTAATACTAAAGAAAAAATGCTCGTCTGTAACAGACGGGCATTTTGATGTTTTAACTTATCATTTTTCATTCTCAAGAATCCAATTTAACAAATCGTCATATTTCATTTCACCTGCTGCAACGGCAAGTCCTACACGGGCAACTTCATCGTTGGTGGGACGGAGCTTTATTCCGTTTACCTCTAAAAAAGTGAGGAGCACATACATTCCGATACGTTTATTTCCGTCAACGAAAGCGTGGTTTGATATCAGCGAAAATCCAAGTCGAGCACCTTTTTCCTCTTTTGATGGATATAATTCCTTTCCGTCAAAGGTGGCAAATGCCGATTCAAGGGCGCTGTTGAGCAGGTCTGTATCACGAATATTTGGGTCTCCACCTGTTTCTTCTGTTATGAGCTTGTGTAACAAAAGCACTTTTTCCTGACTGAATTTTATCATTTTGCAAGCTCCTCAAAGGCAGGGCGGTAAAGCTTTAGGATGCGTGCCGCCACAAAGTCTATTTTTTCATCCTCTGTCATTTCCACAGAGGTATCATTTTCTATATCTACAAGCTTGTATTTCGGCTTGTTGTTTTTGAAAATATAAAGCTCGCCGTGTTTGTCGGTCAGTTTTGCTACGCGGGAAAAATTTTGATTTGCTTCGGAAATTGAAACGATTTGTTTTGTGTTAATATTCATTTCAGATTCCTCCTTTTAATTTATCAATAATATTATAAACAAATTTTAGGATATTGTCAACCTAAAATTTAAATTTCATTTTCCTTTGATGGAGGGTATCCGTAAAATCTCATGTAAGCCTTGTAAAAGGAGGAATAATCCTTAAAGCCTGTATCGGTATAAATTTTCGTTGGTGATTTGCCTTCATTTAAGAGATGTCTTGCAAGGGACAGTCTTTTCTCCGTTATATATTTGTGAAGTGATATGCCAAATTCCCGCTTAAAGGCATGAGTGAGCTGTGATGGTGATGTGTGCATTATACGGGACAGCGTTTGGATATCCAAATTATCCGAGAGATTGTTGCTTATATAAGCGGTAATATCCGTAAAGAAGGGGCTCTTTTTGGCTATTTCTTTATGGTAAGCTTCGGAAAGCGTGTTAAGCTCACACAGAAGATGCATCAGCAGGACCTTTGCAAAAAACGAGTCGGCTTCATCCCTGTTTCTTTTTAAAACCGACATCAGCTTTTTCAAAAGAAGCATGATACTGTTGCCCGGATCTTCGATTACCTTGATTTCCGACATTAGACTTACGAAGGGTGTATTACAGATTACCGAATGGGGGATGCTTATTTTCAGGCGGTTAAAGCTTTGCTCTTGGGGCAGCTTAAAGAAATGATATGTCTCCTTTGGAATCAAAATAAGCGTATTATTCTTTAAAATACGCTGTCCGCTCTCTGTTAAAAAATCCCCGACGTTTTCCATATACAGTATAAGCTCGTGATATGAATGTATTTCCCTTTCTATCAAGGTGGGGTTGTTTCCGAGGTAAAAGGATATTTGATTGTATTCAAGCTTGTATTCAAAAAAATTATTCATGTGACAATGATAACATATGTTTGCTGATTTTTCAATATAATCTGCCAAAAATGCACTTTATATTTCCAAAAAATGATATTATAATGAAATTCGGAAGGCGGTGTTTTATGATTATATCAAAGGAAAAAGCAAAAGAGCTGTTGAAGCTGTCCGTTCAGGTAAACAACGGACTTACCGACACCAGCGGTGACGGGGCGACTCTTGTATTCGATAAAAAATACGGAATAATGTTTTGCGCTTACATGCCGGGAAGACAAGGGCGCTACGGCGAATCCAGAGGAAGAATAGCGCTGTCATATTTCCCCGCATCCCAGCCTACAAACATAAGGTTTGTAACTATTGCCGAGGGGGATGATGTATACTGTCACAATGCCTTGGGAATGGGAGAGGGAAGGGTGCGAGTGTTTTACGAAAAAAACAGTCATGCGGAGGGCGACCACAATTGGTGCTACAAGGATTATGATTTTCTTCACGATACTCTCAGCGAAGAACAGACCGTATATGTGAAGCATCCCGATGGAGAAAAGGAACCGCTGACACTTTCGGTACAGTTCCGCTATCTTGAAGAAAGAGGATATCATAATCACACCTATCTCAAAACGGAGCAGATAGGTCACTGTGGATACTTTAGGGATGAGTACAGTGTTGCTTACGGTGCTTGCGTCAGCTATCTTGCCGAGCCAATACTGTTTCGTTCATATGATGACGGTGCAACTGTGGAATTTTTCGCCGTTTACCCAAAGCCTGCCCAGTATGAGTTTGAATATAAGCTTTTGGGAGACAGAATATGCGCCATATACAGAACGAACAAGGATATAAATGCCATAGGCTATTCGTTTTCCGATGACGGAGGTGTGAACTGGGCAGAGCCCGAATTCTTTAAAAACAGTATCCAGTGCAGACCGAGAATAATAAACTATGACGGTACCGTTTTGATGTGTTGCAATTATTTCAATGACGATACACAAAACCGTCCGTCAATACAGCAAGGACGCACATCGGTGTGCATTTTTTACGGTGAGGAAAGAATACCTGTTGCCGACCTTTACTCAAAATGCGGCTTGGTAAATGTATCTCTTTGTGATATTTTGAATGATATATACTTTGCGTATAGCACAAGTGAGCTGGCTTTGGAGTATCAAAACGGAAACCCTGCGGTAAGGGGTAAGGATGCCGTAAGATATGTGAAGCTGGGTGATTTGATACCTAAGGAGTAATATGGATAGCAAAAAAAGTTTTGATGTCAATAAGATGCTCACTTCTTTGAGAAAGCTTGGAGAAGAAATTTTGCCCGATATTATCGGGTGGCGGCGCAAGCTTCATTCGGTTCCGGAATTGAAAATGGACACACCGAAAACAGAAGCCATGATAGTGGAATTTTTAAAAGAAATCGGTGTGACGGATATTCGCTTTGGCATTGGCGGACATGGAATATGTGCCTTGATTGAGGGGGAGCTTCCCGGGAAATGCCTTGCGATAAGGGCTGATTGCGACGGTCTTCCCATAAAAGAGGAAACCGGTTTACCTTTTGCCGCAACAAACGGTAATATGCACGCCTGCGGACATGATGCACATACAGCAATGGCACTGGGAGCGGCGAAGCTTTTGATGGCGAACAGACACATGCTAAAGGGAAGCGTAAAGCTTATTTTTCAGCCTTACGAGGAAGGCGACGGCGGTGCTCGGCTTATGATAGAAAACGGCGTTTTGGAAAACCCGACAGTAGATGCAATTATTGCACTTCATAACCATTGCACACCCGACACCGATTATGTATCGGGCGATATTTTGGCGATAAGTGAGCCTGTGTCGGCGAGCATTTATTCTTACGAAGCGATATTCAGCGGTACGCCTTCCCATATATGCCATTCCGAAAAGGCTGTAAATCCGATTCATACAGCTTGTGATGCCGTTTCGCAAATCGCAAGGCTTCCCGTGACAAAAGAAACGGTAAATGCAGTTACCGTTATTAACGGTGGTGTCAGAAACAATATAATTCCGGAGTATTGTACAATTGCGGGTTCTATTCGGGCATTTGACGCAAGTATTCACAAAAAAATGTGTGACGATGTTCTTGGAATTATTACAAGCACCGCAAACAAAGCAGGTGCCGAGGTCAAGGTTAATACAACAATTGACCTTATGGGAACGGAGATTGACCGTGATTTATTCAATGGGTTTTGTGAGGTTATAGGAGAGCTGTATCCCGAGCGAGGATGTGTAAGGCTGAAGAGCAGAGATATGATAGGAGAAGATTTTGCACGCTATGCCAATCTTGTTCCGGCGATGTATTTTATGCTACATACAAAGCCTCAGGGGGAGTGCTATCCTCTGCATCACCCGAAATTTGATGTAAACGAAGCTGTTCTTCATAAAGGCAGTGCGGCGTTTGCCGCCTTCGCTTTAATGTGGCAGAAATAAAAAAATAAGGAGATTATTATGTTGGAGAATTTTGTTAAGGAAGAATACACCGAAGCTTTAATTGAGGTAATAGAATTTGATAGTGATGATATTATCAACACATCGTCTTATAAGGACGATGGTCAGCTTGAATGGGACGAAATGTGATAATATGGGGAGAGGAAAAATGAAAAGAAGCTTTAAAATTGCAATATTAACATTTGTTATTTCACTGCTTACCGTAATAACAGTATTTGCAAAAACCGAGCCGAAGCTCAGCATTGATATGTGCGGCCTTTCGTTGCGTGATAATGTGTGCATAAAATATGCGGTGTCAAGCGACAGCAGTGCTTCAACTACCTTGCTTGTGTGGGATGCTCCCGCAACAGAGTATACCTACGGCAGCCACACAATTGAGCTTGAATCGGTAGGCACAGAGAAGAAGGACGGCATAAGCTATAAGATTTATGATTATTGCGAATTGAGTGTAAGAGACATGACCAAGGATGTATATGTGAGAGCATATACGAGAATTGGTGATGAAGAGTATTACAGTGATGTGGTAAAATACAGTATACTCAAATATGCGTACAATAAGCTTGGAAAGACGGGCACGGCAACAAGTGATGAAAAGCTTTTACAGCTCATTTCGGATATGCTCAGGTATGGCGCATCGGCACAGAATTATGCGGAGTATCAAACAGACAGACTCCCCACAGACTCTTTTTATGAAATAGACGTAATCGGAGGTGTGATGGCTGACCATTGCAGCTATGGACTCTATCTTGAAGGTGAGCACGTAACCTTTACGGCAATGTCGGATGACGAAAGCGGAGAGTCTTTTTTGTACTGGCTTGACAGCGACGGAAATGAAGTCTCGGATTCGGAAGAATGTACAATAACAGTTGGCAAAAAGAATGATATATATACTGCTGTATATGGCGAAGCTGAGGATGTAACGATGTACAATGTAGTTTTTAAGGATTCGGATTTAAGTGTGCTTTATACCCAAAGCGTGAAAGAGGGAAGAGCCTGCGCTATCCCCAATGCACCCGAAAAGGAAGGCTATATTTTCTTTGGCTGGTATTCGGACTCGGAGTGTCAAACCGAATTTGATTTCAACACAAAGATTACATCTGACATAACACTGTATGCAAAATGGGTTGCAGATACGTTTGTCAAAAAGAATATATATTCGGATTCGTTATATAAAATCGGCTTCGGTGTAACCAGAGTTGACGAGTCAAAGGCAAGGCTTGATGCAAAGGACTCTTCCGTAACGGGGGTACGCTGCATAATATTCCCCGTAGAATACGGTAAGACTTATGAGATGCATTTCCCCGATGTAATGCAGAGGCTTATTGTATTGTCCTTGGACTCCGATCCGAGAAATCTTTCTGTCGGAGAAAGCAAGGAAGGCAGTATCATAAGATGGGTGGACGGTCAGCCGACATCAGCCGACCTTACAGGTCTTTTGTATACACCGAAAAAAAACGGTGAGTTCCTTGCAATTTACACGGGATGGAGTGAAAATACGCCCGTAACTATATATGAAAATACTATTTTAGCGGAATATGATGTACCGGAAGCATGGTATACACCTGCTGACGTAGGTGATTTTCTCGGCAATACCGACAGCTTTGCAAATTATTCATGGTCAAGTGAGGATATAATTGAAAATTTGTATGAGCCCTTGCGTGAAAATTATCCCGAGTATATAAAAAGAGAGAATATAGGAAAAGACCAATCGGGAAATTACGATATGTTCTGTTATATTTTCGCGCCCGAGAATTTCGAACAATCGGTATTCCTTTCAGCAGGTATGCACGCAAATGAAGAGGAAGGTTATTTTGCTCTTGCACATTTTTTGGCAGAGGTTGCAAACGAGGACGGAACAAACGCGGAGCTTCATTACCTTCGTGAAAAGGTGCGCTTTATTGTAATTCCCGTTATAAATGTTTGGGGTACTCACGGTACACACAGTTTGAGTGATGCCAATTGGGCAATCAGATATAACTCCACAGGAACAGACCTCAATCGTGATTTCCGCGATAAAACCCAGAAAGAAACCCAAAACGTGTTGTCTGTATTGGACAAGTACGGCGATTCTATTTCGTATGGAATTGATTTTCATACAACACCCAATGACAATGGCAGCGATTTGTTCTTCAACTTCCCGATTTCTGCAAGTAATGCAGGTGTAAACTTTAAAACGACAAATCATATTTATCACCGAATGCTGGAGGAAGGTATGATTTCCGCCAATCGTCCTATTTTGGTTCCCAGCGACAGCGCATATGGAAACATAGCCGCAATTGACGGTAATTATGTGAACCCCAGAACATTACAAGGTGTTCTTTTGTCGGAATACAATATATCTCCCATTACAGTGGAATATATGAATTTCACAAGCGGAACAAGCTATTCCAAGGGCTCTGCCGAAGGACTTTCGTTTGCGGTTGAAATTTTCGGAAACTTCATAATTCAAAACGCACTGTTTTTTGAAAGCAAATGAGAAGGATGAGGAATAAAATTGAATTATAACAACGGACTTTTATTTGAAGAAGAATATCAAAAGGAATTAAAAGAAAAATTTTGTTATGCCGATGCAGATCCCGTGTATGGAAAAAGACTCTTTTTTGAGAACTCGGGAGGCAGTCTCAGACTTAAAAAATGCGTGGAGGCGAAGGCGGAATATGAGTGCTTCCCCGATTGCCCCGAAAGAATACATGAGCGCTCACTTTATCTTAAAGGCTTGGTTGAAAAAGGTACAAGGGAAATACTTGAAATAATATTCGGAACAAAAAGCGGTGCGCTCATAACCGAGCTCACCGCATCGCAGACAATGTTTCATATGGTGGGACTTATAATGGAAAACATACCCGGCAAAAATGCTGTGGTTTCCTCCATCGAGCATCCGTCAGCGTTTGATGCGGTAGAGTATTACTGTAAAAAAACGGGCAGGGAAATGAGAGTTGTTCCCGCAAATCCCATAACGGGCGGAATTGATGCGGAGGAGGTCATAAAGCTTGTTGATAAGGACACCTGCCTTTTGAGCATAATGTCTGCATCAAATATTTCGGGCAATATTATGGATATTGCGGAAATTGTGAAGAAGGCACGGGAGATAAAGCCCGATTTATACATAATTTCCGATGCGGTGCAGCATGCTCCTCATTTCTCCCTTGATGTTGATAGGCTCAAAATTGATGGAATGAATTTTGCACCCTATAAGTTTTTCGGGGTAAGAGGCTGCGGTTTTGCCTATGTGTCGGACAGAGTTGCCTCTCTTCCACATCATAAGCTTACCAAAAAGGAGCAAAAGACCTTTGAACTCGGGACAAGTGCTCCCGGAAATTTTGCTGCCGCACTTGAAATAATAAACTATGTGTGTCATATAGGAAAGCATTGTATGGGTGAGGGGGACAGGAGAGAGCTGTTCCTTCACGGCATGGAGCGTATCCACCTTCACGAGCGGGCGCTTCTTTACAGAATGCTTGAGGGTACAAATGAGATAAAAGGACTTCGGCATATTCCGGGGGTAAGGGTGTTCCTTGACACATGTGACCTGACATCCCGTGACCTTATTGTGGCAATGGCAATTGAAGGGCGTGATATGACAGAATGTGTTGCCGAATATCAAAAAAGGGGTGTTACTGTTTACGAAAGAATCAGCTCAAGCATCTATTCAAAGCGAATTCTTGATGCTCTTGGGATAGAGGGTGCAATACGAGTGTCACCGCTACACTGCCACGGCACCGAGGATATAGACAAATTCTTGAAAATAACCGAGGAAATGACGCATAAGGGGTTGTAAAAATGGGCAGGTATATGATTGAGGAGATTGAAAAGCAAATCAAATAAGCAAAAAAAGTCAAGGTCATCGACCTTGGCTTTTTATATTTCATATTGACTGTACATCTCCGTGGCATATTCACGGGGTGTTTTTTTCATTTTTCTCTTGAAAACGTAGCTGAAATAGCTTTGTGAGGAAAAGCCGCATTCAAAGGCTATTTTGGTCAGCGAATAATTAGTTGAAATAAGCAGCTCCACTGCCTTTTTCAGCCTTTGCTCCTCCACGTAGTCACGGAGAGTCTTACCGACAGCACGCTTGAAAATGTTGTGGAAATGAATGGGGCTGAGTGATACGGCGGATGCCAGAGCTTCAAGGGAGAGGTCCTCCGTCAGATTGTTTTTGATATAGTTTATGGTTTTCTCAACAGCGGGGGACGGTGTGTCAATTCCGCTCTTGCCTCTGACGAGCCTTGCCGTATCACGGCTTATGGTGTATATAACCTCAAGGACAAGGCTTTGAAGCATTATGGTGTCCGATTTTGCAAGGGTACTGTGTCTCTTTATCATTTTTTCAAATATCCCCTTATAAAGCTCTCTTCTGTCTGTCTCGAAAAAATCGGGAGTATTCATGAGGGTATCAAAAAGGATCCCTTCGTGTAATATCATATGCACGAAGTAGCACTTGAAGGGGAATTTGGTATGTCTTGTCTGCCCCGGCTTTGCACATATAATCAAGTTTTCGGTAATGGGTGCGGAGTTTGAGCCGATGTATGAAATACCGCTTTCGCAAATGGGCAATTCAAGCTCAAACATTGATGTTTTTCTGTTATTGCTTATTTTAACATTTTTTGCGGCAACTTTAGAATCATATATTCCCACCGTGACGATTTCTGGAAGCTGCATATTTATCACCTCAATAAGATTTCTAATAAATACAGTAATAATATTATAGTAATTCAGTAATTAATATAATAATATAAAATTACAAATATGTCAAGGAGACGAGTGTATGAAGGTAACGGATATAAAAACATTTACAGTAGATTGCTTCAGGACAAACTGGGTGTTTGTCAAGGTGTACACCGACGAGGGAATCACGGGTGTGGGAGAGGCAACTTTAGAATACAAGGAAAAGGCTCTCATTGGTGCGGTGGAGCATATAAAGGAATATCTTGTGGGTAAAGATCCCCTGACGATCGAAAAGCATTGGCATGATATTTACAGAGATGCTTATTGGAGAGGCGGTGCAGTTCTCATGTCGGCGCTCTCTGCTGTTGAAATGGCGCTGTGGGATATTTTGGGCAAGTCTCTTGGTGTACCGGTCTATCAGCTTTTAGGCGGCAAAATAAATGATAAGGTGAGAATATATGTCAACGGCTGGTTTGCAGGTGCGAAGGAGCCCGAGGAGTTTGGCGAAAAGGCAAAAATTGCCGTAAAGCGGGGAGTTACCGCTATGAAATGGGACCCCTTTGGCAAGAACTATCTCAATATTTCAAATGCCGAGCTTGACCGTGCTCTCAGATGCGTTGCCGCTGTGAGAGATGCAGTGGGAGAGGGCGTTGATTTGCTTATAGAAGGTCACGGAAGATTCAATATTCCCACAGCCGTGAAAATTGCAAAAGAGCTTGAACAGTTTAAGCCTATGTTTTTTGAAGAACCTACACCTCCCGATAACCTTGATGCCTTAAAGGAAGTAAAGGACAGGTCACCCGTTGCGATTTCGGCAGGGGAGAGACTTTATACACGCTGGGACTACAAGCCTTTGTTTGATAAAATGGCATGTGATTACATACAGCCGGATATTTCCCATGCGGGCGGAATTATGGAGCTTAAAAAAATAGCGGCTGAGGCGGAATGCAGATATATTCCCTTTGCACCTCACAACCCGTCGGGTCCCGTGGCAAATGCCGCAACCCTGCAGCTTGCCGCTTGCTGTCCCAATTTTGAAATACTTGAGATAATGTACAGCGACGTTGAGTGGCGTGGGGACGTGACAAACGAGAGCCTTGAATACAGTGACGGATATATCACCGTCCCCGACAAGCCGGGCCTCGGCATCGAGATAAACGAGGAGGAGTGTCTGAAGCATCCATATCAGGTGCACACACTCCGTCATTACACGGGAGCGCTGACGGATATAAGACCCGCTAAGACAGAATTCTATTTTTAAGGAGATAAATATGCAAAGATTTGAAGTTAAAGGGCACGAGCCAAGCCTTCTTCCCGAGGGCGATTGGAGGCTTGTGTGGAGTGATGAATTTGACGGAACCGAGCTTGACCGTACAAAATGGGACTACCGCATGTCAATGATGGGGATGAGGTGGCCTGCGTGGACGGATGAGGGGGTAAAGCTGGACGGAAACAGCAACGCAGTATTCACCATGATGATGAAGGACGGAATGCCTGTCAGCTCACAGCTTCAGACAGGTTACAATTTCATGGACCAGCCCATAGAAAAAACGGTGTTCGGTCACGACCATTTGCAGTGGAATATCGGAAAGCTTCACGAAAACAAATATACCCATTCTCACGGCTATTTTGAATG
Organism: Oscillospiraceae bacterium; assembly: GCA_015064635.1. Lineage (GTDB taxonomy): Bacteria > Bacillota > Clostridia > Oscillospirales > SIG627 > RGIG6353. The sequence goes on along the minus strand of SVRV01000024.1, from coordinate 29,786 downwards.
TCGCTGCAGACTCCAGCAAAAGGAGGGCTGGTGGTCGGCATTCTGGCTTCAGTCTCCCGTTATCGGTGCCTCTCTTGACCCCGATGACACAGGTGTTGAAATAGACATTATGGAATCCTTTTACCCGGGTGAGGTACACCGTCACAATGTTTTTACCGGCGGTTACGGACTTGATATGCAGAGAAGATGTGTGGGTGGTGGCTTTGAAATTGAAAACAAAGAAGAATTCCACACCTTCGGGCTTTTGTGGGATGAGACGGGATATACATATTTCGTTGACGGCAAGGAGGATGGAAAAATAACCGACTTCACTTCAAACAGACGCAATTTCATACTTATTTCCACCGAGGTGAAGGGATATCGCTATGAGGACCATAAGCCTGTAAAGGAGGCATTTGACAATGTGGGAGATACCTTTGTGGTGGACTATGTGCGAGTATTTGATGAGGTAAAATAATATGGAAAGACTTATAAAGGTTGGAAAGATCAAGGCTAAAAGATCAATAGATATCAAGGGCTCACGAATAGGGCTTGGCTTTGAAAAGCTTGACCGAGACGTTTTTGACCCCGAAAAGGCATACGGCTATGTGGCTGAAAGCGGAATAAAATGGGCGAGACTGCAGTCAGGCTGGCAGAGAACCGAAAAGGAAAAGGGAGTCTACGATTTCGAGTGGCTTGATAGGATTGTGGATAAAATGATATCCATCGGTGTTGAGCCCTGGCTTTGTCTTTGCTACGGAAACGAGCTTTACAGCGAGGACGCAAAAAAGGTGTTCGGTGCGGTGGGAGTTCCTCCTATTTTTACCGAGGAGGAAAAAGCGGCATGGCGGAGATATGTAAACGCAACAGTCAGACATTACAAGGACAGAATACATTACTATGAGGTGTGGAACGAGCCCGACGGACAGTGGTGCTGGAAGCACGGGCCAAATGCTGTTGAGCTTGCCGAGTTTAACAAGGTTACAGCTCAAGAGTGCAAAAGGGCGGACGAGAGCTGTGAGGTCATCGGCTTGACTCTCTGCTATGATGAGGCATTTGCCACGGAATTTGCCAAAACAGGTGTGCTTGAATATCTGGACGGCATATCCTACCATACATACAGCGTATGTGAGGATGTGTGGACGGGACGTATTGATTTCTTCAAGGCTATGCGTGAGGAATATAACAAGCCGAATCTTAAGATATTCCAAGGAGAAAGCGGCACACAGTCACGCTCGGACGGAGCGGGTGCATTGCGAGGCGGTGCGTGGACTATGGCAAAGCAGGCGAAGTTCCTTCTTCGCCATCTCATAACAGATATTGCCCACGGTGTTGAATTCTCCTCATATTTTTCCTGCATGGATATGATAGAGGCTCTCAACGGAAGCGTGGGAGACGTTGCCTCCTATCTCGATTACGGCTATTTCGGAGTTATCGGAGCAGATTTTGACGAAAACGGAAAATCTGTGGGAACTTATACTCCCAAGCCCTCCTATTATGCATTGCAGACCCTTTGCAGTGTCCTTTCGGAGGAGTATGAGGTCTGTGAAGTGCCTCTTGAAGGTCTTGTTTTAGAATCGATTCGCCTGCAGGATGTTGATTTTGATTTTGACTCTACCGCGCATTACGCCTTCAAGCGTGGTGACGGCTCTGTGGCGGTCATTTTTTGGGTGCCGAAAAACATCCTTTCAGAGACCTATGAGGGTACGGTTTCCGTGAAGCTGAAGGAGGAGGTAGCGGGTAAGGAAATTTACCTTACCGACCTTTTGGACGGAAGCGTTTATAGACTCAGTGACAGTATGTTGGAAAAGGATGGCGTGCTTACCAACATTCCCGTAACAGACAGTCCCTTGATGCTTACCTTCGGTAGCTTTTGTGACATGGAAGAGATTTAAAGTAAGGTGTGAAATAATGAATAAATCAGTATTTATAACAGGTGCTCAAAGCGGCACAGGATATGGAATAGCGGAGCTTTTTGCCAAGCAAGGCTGGGATGTATTTATCACCAGCAGACGTGGAAAGGATGCCAAGGCAAGTGCAAAAAGGCTTTCCGAGGACTACGGAATCTTTTCCAAGGGATATGAATGTAACATCAGAGACGAGAGCCGTGTAATTGATATTTTTAACGATATAGATAAGACGGGGCGCTTTGTGGAAACGGTTATTCTCAATGCCGCAGATATGGGCTTTTATCCCGAAGATCCCGCGGCAGGTCAGGATTTTTGGACGGTGCCCGTTGAGGATTTTCAGCGTGTGTTTGAAACCAACCTTGTATGGAATTTTACCATTATTCGCCAGGCGGCGCTTCGCATGAGAGAAAAGGGTAAGGGCTCTGTGGTGTTCATCAGCTCCAATACAGCCTACCGAGCCATTCCCAATCGAGCAGCATATTCCGCTTCAAAGGGAGGTATCAATGCCTTTGCCAAGGCGCTTGCAGTTGACCTTGGTCAGTACGGAATAAGATGCAACGTGGTGCTTCCCGGCACAATCAAGACTGAGCGCTGGGTGCAGATGGGAAATAAGCAAATTGTCAACGGTAGTCTCACTCCCATTGGAGATATATCGGATTTTGAGGATATCGCAAACGCCTGCTGGTTCTTTGGCACGGATATGTCGAAGAATGTGACGGGTACAGAGATGATAGTTGACGGAGGAATGTCCTGTCAGCTGTATCCGAGAGTATTAAACGAGCTGAAAAGAAAGGCTCAAGAGGGAGAAATATAGAAAAGATTTTTCTGTGTTTTAAAGTTCTTGATTTTATCTGTGATTTGCTATATAATGATAGCAGGCAGACGGCAGAATTTTAAAACATGGAGGGAGAACTGTGCTTTTTTCTCTTTTTTCGCGCAAGAGCTTTAAAATTTCATCACTTACCCGATTTTGCTTTCGTTATAACGAAGGAAATATGGCAAATTCGCAAACGATATACACCTTGACTTACAAGGACGGTGTCCCTTGTGCCGAGGTGAAGAAAAAAGGTGCGGAAACCTCCGACAGCTTTAAGGTTGATGAAGCGTTTGTAAAAAGACTGGAGAAAATTCTTCTGTCACACAGCGTTGACAAGTGGAACGGTTTTATAAAATCCGACAAACGTGTACATGACGGCAATTCGTTTGACATGAGTATGACAAATGAGTCGGGAGAGCATTTTTCGGCATTGGGATATATGAAATGGCCGAAAAATTACAAAGAGGTGAGAGCAGAGCTTGACTCACTTTTTCAAGAGTGTTAAAAAAACGGTAGGGATTGCCCCGTCTAAGTATAAAAAGGCAGGAGTACAGATTTATGAGGCGCGAAGTAAAGATAAAAAAGGCAGAATATGACGTAATTGTTGTAGGTGGCGGACTTTCGGGAATTTGTGCCGCAATTGCCTCGGCTCGTCACGGAGCAAAGACCGCCATAGTACAAGCACGTAGCGTATTCGGTGGAAATGCATCAAGTGAGATAAGAATGCACGTATGTGGAGCGTCTGCAAATATGGCAAAGCCCTGGCTTGAGGAGGGCGGAATACTTTATGAGCTTTTTCTTGACAACAAGAAAAACAACGATTATTTCAATTACAGTATATGGGATATGCTTCTTTACAAGAAGGTAAGAGAACAAGAAAACCTTGATTTTTACCTGAATACGGCAATGGATGACTGTGATGTTTCGGATGGGAAAATAAAGAGTATCACGGCGTATCAGCAAACCACCGAGACTCGATTTGAGTTTTCGGCAAAAATCTTTGTGGATGCTACGGGTAATGCTACTCTTGGTTACCTTGCGGGTGCGGAGTACAGAATCGGTTCGGAGGGGAAGGACGAGTTTAACGAGCCCGATGCCCCCGACGTGGCAAATAACGAGAGAATGGGTAACACCCTTCTTTTCAAGGCAGTTGACAGAGGGCACTCGGTGAATTTCAAGCGTCCGGATTTTGCATACACCTTTACCGAGGAGCAATTGAAGTATCGCACTCACGGAAGCGTTAGTGAGCAGGCTAAAAAGAAGATGAGCGACGAGGAATTGCGTATCATGACGGTTGGTGCAAGTGCAATTGATACGGGATACTGGTGGGTAGAGCTCAGCGGAAAGAGTGAGGACATTATTGACGAATACGAGGAGATAAGAGACGAGCTTGTTTCCTGTATATATGGAATATGGGACCACATAAAAAACGGCGGTGACCACGGAGCGGAAAACTATGACCTTGAATGGGTGGGTATGCTTCCCGGCACGAGAGAGAGCCGCAGACTTGTGGGCGATTATATGCTGAACGAAAACGACGTCCTTGAAAACCGTCAGTTTGACGATGCGGTTGCATACGGAGGCTGGCCTATGGATATCCATGCTCCCAACGGTCTCTATGATTTCGATAAGCTTCCGTCAACCGTTATATCCTTTGACGGTGCGTACACTATCCCTTACCGTTCATACTGTTCAAAGAACATAGATAACCTTATGATGGCGGGCAGAAATATCAGCGCATCAAAGTTGGCAATGGGTTCGACCAGAGTTATGGGCACTTGTTCTGTCGGCGGTCAGGCTGTGGGTACAGCGGCTGCAATGTGTATCGAATACGGCTGTAATCCGAGAGGAATTTCGGAGCATATCACGGAATTACAAAAAAGACTGATAAAGGATGACTGTTATATTCCGGGATTTGGAAATTCTCTGCCTCATGCAAATGTCAGCGCTACCTCGGAGAAAAAAGGCTTTGAAGCGGAAAACATACTCAGTGGTATAACCAGACCCGAGGGGGATAACTCAAATTTATGGGTATCCGACGGAATTTCAAAGAATGGTGAAACGGTTAGCCTTGAATTTGAAGAAGTTGTAAAAATATCTGAAATAAGGCTGATATTTGACACGAATTTCAATTATTCTGTGAAGCAGACACAGAACTCCAAGCGTCAGAGACAGCAACGAATCGGCATACCGCCCGAGCTTGTGAGAGATTACACGGTGAAGGGTTGGATGGATGAAAAGCTTGCTTTTACTGTTGATATCACAGACAACCATCAGAGAATGAACGTTCTTGACGTGCCTTCGGGAATGTACGATAAGGTCAGCGTTACCGTAACCGCAACCAACGGATGCGAGGACGTGCACATCTATGAGATTGGAATATACGAGTAAAGTAAATGGCTGTAGCACATTGCTACAGCCACTTTTTTCGGAAATTCAAAGCAAATTGCATATGGTGTTCAGGTTTTTATATTCGCTGTCGAAAACGGCAACATCAACGTCGTTGATATTGCAAAGCCTGTAAACCGAGCTTGTGTCGAATTTTTTACTGTCGCATAAGAATACAGATTTATTTGCCGATTTCAGCATCAGCAATCGGACGTAATTTTCCTCCTCGGTAGAGTCGGAAATAACACCTTCGCTGTTGATGGATTGGGAGGAGAAAAATAAAATGTCCGCACGTATATTTGAAAGCGCGGTGTAGGTTTCCGCACCCGAAAGAGCTAACGAGCCGTTCGCTGAGCTTCCGCCCAGGGAATGGGTGTTGATTCCAAGCTCAATGGCACTTATCGCTGTGGACAGATTATTTGTGAAGACGGTTACACCTTTTTTCTTTGCAATGTAGGGAAGCAAAAAGGATGCAGTGCTGGAGGAGTCAAGTATAATGCTTTGACCGTCTTGGAGAAGTACGGATGCCTTTTGTGCAATGAGTCGCTTTTCCTTTATGCTTTTTCTCGTTCTGTCATAAAAGCTTGCAACACCGTTTAAAGGCTCGGGGAGAGATACGCCTCCGTGAGAGCGTTTTACAAGTCCATTGTTTTGCAGATATGTAAGGTCACGACGTATGCTTGACGAGGATGTAAAGGTTAGCTTTGACAGCTCCTCCACCGTAATAAATATTCGCTCACTCAGGATATCAAGAATCTGCTTTTGTCTCACCGTAATGCTCATTTGTCCACCTCTTTTTGCTCATTTGCCTATTGCTTCGCCATTTGTTGCGCATATTCGCTTACTTTATTATAATTATATATGAAAAAACGGATTTGTCAACAAAGGGGAATGAAAGAATGCTCGAAGAAATAAAGGCGCGTGTATGCCTTTCGAATAAACGCTTGAAGGAAAATGCACTTGCGGTGCTTACCTGGGGAAACGTGTCGGAAATTGACCGCGAAAAGGGACTTGTTGTCATAAAGCCGTCGGGGGTGGATTATGACAAGCTGACTCCCGAGGATATGGTTGTGACCGATATGGAGGGGAATGTTGTTGAAGGCAGATTTAAGCCCTCCTCCGACCTTCCCACACATCTGGAACTGTACAAGGCTTTTTCGGGAATAGGGGGTATCACTCATACTCATTCAAAATGGGCGACTGTTTTTGCTCAGGCGGGAATGTCTGTGCCACCTCTCGGTACAACTCATGCGGATACCTTTTACGGGGAGGTTCCCGTGACAAGAAAGCTGACTCCCGAGGAAATTGCAGGTGAGTATGAGAGGGAAACAGGCAGAGTTATCGTTGAGCGATTTGAGGGTATCGACCCCTGCCATATCCCGGCTGTTCTTGTCAATTCCCACGGACCCTTTACATGGGGTAAAAATGCCGATGATTCGGTGGAAAACGCCATAATTCTTGAAGAGACGGCAATGATGGCATACCACACACTTATGCTCAACAAGGATGTGGATTTTCAGTCGGAGCTTCTTGACAAGCATTATCTCAGAAAGCACGGAAAAAACGCATATTACGGACAGTAAGTATTTTTATACCCCGACAGATTTTACCTTCTGTCGGGGTTGATTTTTTATGGTGTATATGATATACTGAAGCCGTAAAAAATTAACAGGAGATAGATTATGAAGCTTGCTATATTACCGAGATATATTGATGTACAGTCAAAAACCTCCATGTCAAATGAAAAACACTTTATAAACCATGATTTTGAGCTTATGGCACATAAGTTGGGAGTTGGCTTGTGCTCAATTCTCTCCCCTTATGAAAGTGAGGATTTTTGCTCGATTTGTGACGGACTTATAATACCGGGAAGCAACAACATGGTCAACCCCACCTACTACGGAGGTAAGCCTATGGACCCACCTCCCGTACACGATGATTTTGCCCTTGATATAAAAATTATAGATTATTTTGCAAGAAACAACAAGCCGATTCTCGGAATATGTGCGGGACATCAGGCGATAAACATCTATTTCGGCGGCACTCTCGGCTTGGTGACCGAGGACGGAACGACTCCTCACAAGGGTACACCTCATCCTGTCAGCATCAAGCGCGGCTCTTTAATTTACAATGCCTTTGAGTCCGAAAGAGTTACGGTAAATTCATATCATATGAGAAAAATAGACAGACTTGCAGACTCTCTTGAGGTGGTTGCCGTGTCGGATGACGGCATAATAGAAGCTGTTCAACACAAAGAGAAAAATATCTTCGGAGTACAATGGCATCCCGAGGTAAGCTTTAGGGGCGAAAAGACTGCCGAATGGAAGCTTTTTGAAAATTTTCTTGAATATTGCAAAAGATAAGGAGAGGTAGATTATGAAAAAGATACATATAAAATATGACCCCGATTACAGAACAGAGCATTCTGTGGAAGCGTTACATATCTACATCCCGACAGAGATAGGATATATCGACCACACCTACGGACATACGGTGTGGAAGGAGGCAAATGCCGACATATGGCGTCTTTCGGTGGCATATATGTGCGATGACAGCCTCGAAAACGCTGAACCCATAACCATTGGCGGTGAGTGGGATATGGCGCTTCGTCTTGCTGACCGTCCCGACTTTATCGGCGGACATGCTCACGGTGACGAGCGTTTTTCAAAAATAACATTTGTTGTTGACGGTGCGGAAAGGGATATAAAGGATTTTGTCCGAGCAACAGAAATTGACTCACTTAAAATCGTTGAGGATTCTATAGGCTTTGACCCTCTTGACGGGAAAACCCTGGCAATAGAGCATCACAAGGAGTATACAGTATCCCTTGACGGAATTCGCCTTGACCAGAGAGTCAAGTGGCTTGGAGATTTCCCCTTGAATTATTGCTATATGGCGATGATGCCTCCCGCAAAAAAATATACCGACAGCTTCTATACCAACCTTACAGAGCCATGTCACCTGGATATAGCTTCAAGACCAACGGTTGACGGTGCTACCTCGGTAACTGTCTTTGGCAAGGAAAGCGGACTTTATTTCACCATGAAGGTAAATGAGTACAGCATTTACGGGAAGCCTAAAATGTGCCTTCGTGATAATGCAGGCGGTGCGTACAACAAGATGTACTTTGATTTCACCTCGGGCGGCGAAGTTAAAAAAGGCGACATATGGGAAACCTTTACCGAGTATAAAATAGAGAAAAAATAAAGGTGCTGCTTCATTGAAACTAAACCGAAAAAGAGCTAAGATAACCTTGAAAAAAGGTATCTTAGCTCATATTTTTTGGATTCTTACCGATTTTAATTGAGGTGGGGCGTTCTGCTATTTATTCTGCCGGAAAATGTTACTTGAAGGAGCTTTATTATAACAATGTTATATGGTCAATACGTCTGCCGCTTTTTTGCCGTAGCTTTGAGTCCAGTAATATTCGGTGAAGTAGAGATAGTGGTCATAGTATCTTTCGATTTCACTTTCCTGCTTACCGAATTCCTTTCGTGCATATTCGTAAAGCTCGGTTGCCTTGTCATAGTCTCCCATTGCTTTGGTACTCATCCAGTCGGAAATCAGGTCGCAGAAATCGGCGTGCGCCTTCAGGAGCTTGAGGGCAAGTGTCTGCACTCTGTATTCGCAGTTTTTGTTTTCCTCAATGAGCCTTCTGCCCTCCTTTGTGATTTCACGGATGCAGGCAATCTTTTCGGCACGTTCACGATTTACATGACCGCCGTGCTTTGCAGCCTCGTCTCTTGAGAAAAACTCGAAGGGAAGAGCATCGTAGATTTTTTGAAGGTAAGCACGGAATTCCTTCCAATTCTCTCCGTAGATATGTGAAAGATAGTCCTCCTCAATTTCCTCATAAGAAAGAGAGGTGTCGAAAAGGGTTCTTGCATAGGTGTAGAAGGCAAGTCCGCTGGGGAAATACGAGCGCTGACTTCCGTCCTCTATAATTCCGTTTACATCATTTTCCTTGTAAAGCTTTACGTCTCCATTTATAAGCCTTGCTTGCATAAGACCTGACAGGTCATAGCATTGATGGCGCCAGAAATGGTACTCGTAGGCAACATTGTTTCCCTTCCATACCTTTTTCCATTCGGCAAAGTAATCAAAGCTTGCCGCCAGACTACCGGGAAATACGTTTTTGTTTCTTGAATAGGGCTTTATTTCTGTCTTTGTGTAATTTTCGGGCATGGAATACGCATAGCTGCGGAAAATGGGTGCGAAAAGCATGGTGAATCTGCCCGGATTTTTTATCCTTTCCTCAAGAGGTGCCCAGGTGGTGTCAACATAGGAGATAAATACTATTCGGGTGTTTAAGCCTTCCTTTGTCAGCTTTTCGTCAATTTCATTCAGCAGAATTATGTACCAGTCGGAGGGTGTCTTCTTCTGACATTCCTCACATTCGCAATGGTTGTTTGAGCCGTCTGCAAGCCATACGTGAAGATAGTCAATGTTGGAATGCTTTCTTGCATAATCAACAACATAGTCGGAGACCTTCTCCCTTGCCTCCTTGTTTGACATGCAGAAGTTTGTGAACAAGGGAATGTTTTTGTGTATTTTTCGCTCTCCGCCAAGCTCCGCCAGATACTGTCTTTGCTCGGGGGTGAGGCGTTTATCCAACTCCTTGTCGGAGGATTTCCAGGTCTCGTCAATTCCAAAGGGATAGCAGGTGAAGCCGTGACCTATATCGTGGAATTGCAGATTTCTTTTTGCAAGCTCCGCCTCGCACTGGCGCTTCCACTGTAATATTTGTCTTGACGTTATAGACTCGGAGGCGCGATTCTCCTCGTTTTTTTCGTGATTGTAGTAGTGATTGTAGTAATTCGGAACAAAGAATTCCATCATAAATACATTCATTCCGATTTTTGGCATGAAGTCGATGACCTCAAGCATATCGGACTGGAATTCGCCGCCCTCATTACATTGCCCTCTGTAACGGCAGGATGGCTTGAAGCGATAGCTTACGGGTGAAATGCTCTGCATTGGAATGTACTCTCCGTCAGCACCGGGGAAAAGCCAGCGACAGCCGTTTTGTCTTAAATATTCGTAGACCGACAGAAGGACAGAGCGAGGATTGTCTCCCGCAATGATTCCGCCCTTTTCGTCACAGTTGATGTAAAGAATATCGTCAAGCTCGGGCACCTCGGCATCGGTTACGTCAAGCCCGAAGTCCTGCATGAGTCCCAGTCGGAAGCCCTCCTTGGCTGTTGGGTCGTAAGAGATAATAACGTCCCCACCATCGGGCATCATCATGCGGAGATACTTCTTCAGCTCCTCCGCCGCAAAATCTACCGTGGTGTTTGAGGTGATTTTATTTATATAATACATAATTTCCTCCCGTATCGTTTTTTAAAATTGTATCATTCTAAAGAGGATTTGTCAAACAGTTTTTACAATATATTATTTGTTGTTTGAAACGAGTAAAAGAATTAACTTTTGTAAAAATATGTTGCTTTTTTGCAGAATTATGTTAAACTGTTATTAGTAATTTTTGTATTGTTAAGTTAAGGTTATTGAGGTGATTGTATGAGATATGCTATAGGACTTGATGTTGGTATTGAATCGGTGGGATATTCTGTATTGGAGTTGAATTCTTACGATACACCGAGAAGAATTGAATCTTTAGGGGTTCGTATATTTGACAGAGCAGAGCACCCTAAAGATGGTTCATCTTTGGCTGCTCCCAGAAGAGAGGCTCGTGGTGCGAGACGAAGATTGCGTAGGCATCGTCACAGATTGGAAAGAATAAGAGGTTTGATAATTTCATCTGAAATTTTAACAAAAGATGGACTTGAATCTTTGTATGATGGTGAACTATCGGATATTTATGAATTGCGTACAAGGGCACTGGATGAGTTAGTATCAGCAGAAGATTTTTCAAGAATACTAATACATTTGGCACAAAGAAGAGGTTACAAATCGAACAGAAAATCAGAGGTATCAAATGAAGAAAGTGCCGGGAAAATTCTGACAGCGGTATCGGCTAACAAAAAGCTTTGTGAAGAAAAAGGCTATCGCACGATAGGTGAAATGTTTTACCGAGATGAAAGATTTTCTGAATATAAGCGCAACAAAAATGACGATTACAGTACAACTATTGACCGTCAGTCTGTAGAAGATGAAGCGCGTATGATTTTCAAATCACAAAGAGTAAAAGGTGCGAAATTTGCCGACGAAAAGATTGAAACTGCATACCTTGATATTTTGCTTGGACAACGTTCTTTTGCAGAAGGTCCTGCCAGTGGTCCGTACAGTGGAAATCAAATTCAAAGAATGCGAGGTATGTGTACTTTTGAGGCAGATGAATTTCGTGCAGCAAAGGCATCATATTCTTTCCAGTTGTTCAATTTGTGGCAACATATAAATCACATACGTTTAATACGTGGTGGAGAAACCATTGCTCTTAATGATGACGAAAGAAAACTTATTTTTGAATTAGCTCACGAAGTAACAGAGTTAAATTATGCCAAAATTCGTAAGCATTTAAAGATATCTGATGAGTACAATTTTGCGGGGATAAGGTATGAACAAGGAAAATCAGCAGAGGCTGAGAAAAAGTCAAAAATTAAAGACCTTGAAGTGTTCCACAAGATAAAAAAATGTGTGACTGCGGTGTCAAGTAACGGCTTTGAAGAGCTAACGCACGAACAACTTGATGCAATTGGTGAAGCGTTGTCAAAGAATATGTCCGATGATGATATTTTGAAGGCTCTTGAAGAAGCAAAGATTTGTAGACCCATATCAGAAGCACTTTTGGAATTACCGAATTTATCGAAATTCGGACACCTTTCAGTGAAGGCTTGTAGAAAAATTATTCCGTTTTTGGAAAAGGGATGTACTTATGATAAGGCTTGCGAAGGTGCGGGATATAATTTCAATTCCGTAAAAAAAGAGCTGAAAGTTTACTTACCACCTGTCTCTAAAAATGACACCGAAATTACAAGCCCTGTTGTAAAGCGCGCTATTTCTCAGACAATAAAAGTAATCAATGCAATTATAAGGGATATGAGTGGTGTTTCACCTGTTTATATCAATATAGAACTTGCAAGAGAATTGTCAAAGAATTATAACGATCGAAATAAAATAAGAAAATCTCAGGACGAAAATGCCAAGAAAAACGAAGAATTGATGGAGCAACTCAAAGAATACGGAGGTACTCCCGGTGGACATGACATTATCAAAATGAAGCTTTGGAATGAGCAGGACGGGAGATGTATGTATTCCGGAGAGACGATAGAAATAGGACGTTTGACGGAGCCGGGATACGTTGATGTTGACCATATAGTTCCATATAGTATTTGTTTTGATGATAGATTGGTTAATAAAGTACTTGTATTGTCAAAGGAAAACAGACAAAAAGGAAATCGTTTACCGTTGCAGTACTTACAGGGTAAAAAACGTGATGATTTTATAGTGCTTGTAAACCAATCACATTTAAAGAGTGAGAAAAAAAGACGCTTACTTATGGAAAAGATTTCCGATGAATCGGAATGGAAACAGCGTAATTTGCAGGATACACAGTTTATTTCTTCGTATCTGCGCAGATACATTGACGAAAATCTGATGTTTGCTCCTTTTTATGACAACAGAAAAAGACATGTTATGGCGGTAAATGGTGCTATAACTTCTTATGTCAGAAAAAGATGGGGTATAAACAAGGTAAGAGAAGACGGCGACCTTCATCATGCAGCAGATGCGGTTGTAATCGGATGTATAAGTCAGGGAATGGTTAACCGTATTTCAAATTATACTTATTATAAAGAAACTAAAGACAACGGAGATTATGTAATTAACGAAGAAACCGGAGAGCTTGAAACAAGATTTCCTACCCCATGGAAGCATTTTACCGATGAGCTAAATATCCGCTTGACACAAAATAAAAAGAGCCTTCAAAAAATGTTGTTTGATGTTAATTATGACAGTTATTCCGATGTGGATATAGAAGAAATACGTCCCCTCTTTGTGTCCCGAATGCCCAATCATAAGGTTACAGGTTCCGCTCACGAAGCAACTGTCAAAAGCGGTAGGCTTGAAGAAGTGGGATATACCGTCTCAAAAGTATCTCTTACTAAATTAAAGTTGGATAAGAATGGCGAAATCCAAGGGTATTATAACCCTGATAGCGACAAATTGCTTTATGAGGCTTTGAAGAAAAGGCTTTTGGAGTTTGACGGCAACGGAGAAAAGGCGTTTGGCAATATTGCCTTTTACAAGCCCAAATCAGATGGCACACAAGGCCCTCTTGTCAAAAAAGTCAAGGTTGAAGACGTGTCCTCAAATATGGTAAAAGTACAACAAGGGTCCGGGGTTGCTTCAAATGACAGTATGGTACGTTGCGATGTGTTTTACGTTGAGAATGACGGCTACTATTTTGTTCCGATATATGTAGCCGATACCGTCAAGGCTGAACTTCCGAATCTTGCACCTATAGCAGGGAAGGATTCAAATGGTCAAAAAAAGAAAAAAGTAATGAAAGCAGAAGATTTTATGTTTTCATTATATAGGAATGACTTGATACGAATTTATTCAAAATCGACCATTACGGTTAATAAAGTTAACCAGAAGAGTACATTGCCCGAAAAAATGACTGTACCCGGAGAAGAAGGATTGTTCCTTTATTTTTCGGGAATGGATGTATCTGTTGCATTTTTAAGCGGTATAACACATGACAATACATATAAGCACCGTTCAATAGGTAAGACGACACTTTGTATCGAGAAATATGATGTTGATGTTCTCGGAAATGTGAGAAAAATAGAAAAAGAGGAAAGAAAGGATTTTTTAAACAGAAAAAGATAACGAAATAAATGCTGCATTGAATTACGGATATGCTATTGTTCGAGGACATATCGCCAGAGTACTTGCAAATTACGGTTTTGAGCCATGTATAGGTATACACCATTGCAGTGGAAAAGCACGAAAGGCGGTTGAATTATGCTCTGCCTCCCGAAGGCTCGGTGCGTTTGCTTGTTGTAACGGAAAAGCAATATGAAGCAATCCGCATTCTTGTAGGAGAGCATAAAAAAGAGGAGAAAAGGTCTCCGTGTGAACAACTTTCAATTTTTTGAAAAATTGAAATATTTGCAAAAAAGAATTGGTAAAATTCTTCATTTTTAAAACAAAAATCCCGCAAACCTTAAGGTTTTGCGGGACTTTTGTCCTAACAGATTATTTCGTACCAAGAACTGTTAGGGAGCTACAACTTGAATATTCATATATTCCCTCACAGTTTGATTATTTCGTACCAAGAACTGTTAGGGAGCTACAACATTTCTTTGACAATTGCAAGGATGCTATAAATTATTTCGTACCAAGAACTGTTAGGGAGCTACAACCGAACATGATATTCACATCAAACGCAGGTGATTATTTCGTACCAAGAACTGTTAGGGAGCTACAACTTGTAAAAGCAGTTGACGCATACGTTGCGATTATTTCGTACCAAGAACTGTTAGGGAGCTACAACAAGCAAAGATTATTTTTTTGCTGTATGTCAATTATTTCGTACCAAGAACTGTTAGGGAGCTACAACTCGGCGGTTATCTTTACACCGTTCACACTCATTATTTCGTACCAAGAACTGTTAGGGAGCTACAACACTGGTGATACATCTTTCATAGATACCATGATTATTTCGTACCAAGAACTGTTAGGGAGCTACAACCTTATCAAGCGATATTCCCTGTGCTTGACAATTATTTCGTACCAAGAACTGTTAGGGAGCTACAACTTGTAAAAGCAGTTGACGCATACGTTGCGATTATTTCGTACCAAGAACTGTTAGGGAGCTACAACAAGCAAAGATTATTTTTTTGCTGTATGTCAATTATTTCGTACCAAGAACTGTTAGGGAGCTACAACCTTATCGGAGTATTTACCCCCAAAAGCGTAAATTATTTCGTACCAAGAACTGTTAGGGAGCTACAACAATGTAAGAGTAGAATTGTAATGTTCTACTATTATTTCGTACCAAGAACTGTTAAAATTTCCACATATGAAGATGACGACCGATAAAATCGATCGTCAGAGCTTTGCGGTATACTACAATAAAGCAGTAACCTTATCATAGCAACCTAATAGTTCTTGGTACGAAATAAGAACTATTAAGAGTATAACACCAATATGTATGTTTGTCAAGCACTTTTGCATGTATTTTGTGCTTTAACGATTGTTATGGTTAAATTACTTCAATTCGTTAAATGATTTAAAATTGCATTTTTTTGGTTAAAAATCAATTTTATTATAAAAAGATTGAAAGTATACTATAAATTATTGTTGACAAAGATTAATTTTCAGGGTATAATACATACAAAGGAGTGTGATTTTATGTCTATTACTTCTAAAGATGGCATATTAAAGGTCTTAACAGCCTATAATCCTTGGTGGAAAACAGGGGTCGTTAATCCCAAGATGACAAAAACCTATAAAAGATTTGCGTTTCATGAAGCGATGAAGCGTTTAAAAGAAAAAGATATCAGAAGAACAGTTGTACTGACGGGTACACGTCGAGTTGGAAAAACTACGATACAATATCAGATGATAGAGGCGCTTCTAAATTCAGGTGTTGCTCCGCAAAAAATTGTTTTTATCTCTATGGATCATCCCATGCTTAAGCTGAGTCAATTTCATGAGGTATTGGAATGCTACCATGAGAATATATACGCAGGGCAAGATGCGTACTATTTTTTTGATGAGGTTCAGTATGCTCAGGATTGGGACCGTTGGTTAAAAACGATTTATGATACTCAACCGGATACAAAGGTCGTTGCGACAGGCTCTGCGAGTCCTGCCCTCATGAAAGGGAGCAGAGAAAGCGGTGCGGGCAGATGGTCTGTGATTCAAGTTCCCACTTTATCTTTTTATGAATATTGTGAATTATTGGATGTTGACCGTCCTGATATTCCCGCAGATATGAAGGTTACCTCGCTTATTCATAAAAATCAAATTGAGCGAAATCAGATCATGCTTCAGCTATCCAAAGTGCAAAATCATTTTATGCGATATTTACAGGTTGGCGGATTCCCGGAATTGGCTCTTGCGGATAATGATTTAATGGCACAGCAAATTATGCGTGAAGACGTAGTTGATAAAGTTTTAAAAAGAGATCTGCCATCTTTATATAATATAAGAAACGCAACCGAGCTTGAACGAATTTTCTTATATTTATGTAATGTTTCTTCCGAAATTGTTTCTATTGAAGCCATAACTAAGGAATTGAACGGTGTATCTCGCACAACCGTAGAAAATTATATTCAGTACCTCGAAAGTGCAAATCTGATATACCAAAGTTGGCCTGTTGATATGGCGGGCAAAAAAGTCCTTAAAGCAAGACCAAAGATTTATATTGCCGATGCGGCTATTCGCAATGCCGTGTTAATGGATGATTCTATTATGACCGACCCTGTAGGTATGGGGAAGGTCGTGGAAACAGCAGTCTATAAGCATGTCGCAGCTTTTTATTATCAATTTGCTACGTCCATAGGATATTACCGAGGTGGTAAAAAGAATAAAGAAATTGACGTTGTTGTTGATTATCCAAATATAAAGAACATTTTAATTGAGGTTAAGTATCGTGAAGGTGCTCCGATTGCAGACGATGATGCAATTATCGAGCTTTGCGAAGAAGCCTCTGCTGCTATTATCGTTACAAAAAACGCAACGGATTTTGGTGTGCATAACACATCCCGGGGAAAAGAGCTTTTAAGAATTCCCGCTTTTGCTTTTTTGTATTTGCTTGGCAATGCCGAAAAGCACGGATACCGCGGAATTGATTTATTGCAAGAATCGAATGATAATGCAGGACTGTAGGAGATCACTTCCAAATGCATTGTTGACAAAAGATAAAACATAAGCTAAAATTATAACTGATAAATCACGGAGGTAATTTTAATGAACATAAATATACTTGAACTGATTGAGGGAGCGAAAGCCGCCCGTGGGCTTACTGTTATAATAGATGTTTTCCGTGCCATGACCGTAGAGGCATATGTCATAAATAATGGGGCGAAGGACCTTATTCCCATGGGGGATATTGATGAGGCTTATGCATACCGAGAGGCGCATCCCGGTACTATCCTTATCGGTGAGCGTGGAGGGGCAAAATGTCCCGGCTTTGACTTTGGAAATTCTCCCTTTGAGATAAAGGACGTTGATTTTTCGGGTAAAACGGTTGTTCATACCACAAGTGCAGGCACTCAGGGAATTGCAAATGCAACTCACGCTACCGAAATAGTGGCGGGAAATATTGTGTGCGCTATGGCTATTGCCGATTATATCAAGAAAAGCGGTGCAGAGGAGGTTTCCCTTGTCTGTATGGGACTGGCAGGAGTAAAGCCCACCAGAGAGGACAGACTCTGCGCAGAATACATAAAGAGCCTTGTAGAGGGAACTTGTATCGACCTGAAAAAAGGTGTCGAGGAATGTATGGTGGATGACGGGGCGAAGTTTTTTGACCCTGAAAAGCAAAATGTGTTCCCCGAGGAGGATTTCTGGCTGTCTGTGGAAGCCAATAAATTTGATTTTGTCATGCAGGTGCAAAAGGGTGGGGACGGTCTTATGCACACGGTGAGAAAGGGGTAAAAATGAAGGAAACAATAAGACGTATCAAAAGCATGGAAATGTATTTTGATATGGTTACACAGGCTTTTTCCATTGACCCTTTATACGTCAAGACAGACACCCACATAAAGGGTATGCTTGCAGCTCTCCGAGAGTATTTTGAGGGCGGCGAGTGGCTGGAGGACTATCAGTCTGACGAAAGAGGCGAGCTTCCCTCGGATTTGAAAAGGGGAGTGCTCAGTGAGGACGGGCTGTGGAATCTGATGAGTGATATAGACAATATGGATAATATTAATGAATAAAAGAATTAATTTTGGGGAAGGGGCTAAAAAAGCACCCTTCCCCAAAAATTATTTTCTCGGTTTATTTCGTTCTTTGTCAAATTTGTCATATGCCTCGATTATTTTTGTGACAAGGCTGTGACGGACAACGTCACGGGAGGTGAGATAGGTCACCGAAATGCCCTCTATTCCCGAAACGATATTAAGTGCCTGCTTGAGACCGGAGCTCTTTCCGTCGGGCAGGTCTATCTGGGTAATATCACCCGTGATTACCGCCTTTGAGTTAAATCCGAGACGGGTGAGAAACATTTTCATCTGCTCGGGTGTTGTGTTCTGGGACTCGTCCAGAATAATAAAGGAATCGTCAAGAGTACGTCCTCTCATATAGGCAAGGGGTGCAATTTCAATAGTGCCCTTTTCCATATGACGCTGAAAGCCTTCCATACCCAGCATTTCGTACATGGCATCGTAAAGGGGACGGAGGTAGGGGTCTATTTTATTCTGCAGGTCGCCCGGTAAAAAGCCCAGCTTTTCTCCCGCCTCAACCGCAGGTCTGGTGAGAATTATTCGGTTGACCTCACGGCGGCGAAGCGCTGTTACAGCCATTGCAACGGCAAGGTAGGTTTTACCCGTGCCCGCAGGTCCGACACCGAAGGAAATGGTGTTGTCAAGTATTGCCTTGACATAATTTTTCTGTCCCACGGTTTTCGCTTTGATGGGCTTTCCTTTGGGGGTTATACAAATGCATTCGCTGTTAATTTCACCTATTTCGCCAAGTCTGTCCTCAACGCACATATTAATGGCATAATTCACCGTCTGCTCACTTAAATCTTCGCACATTTCGGCGGTTTTGGCAAGGTGCTGAATAAGCCCCTTACATCTTTGTACGCTTTCGGCATCGTCACCCGATATTTTTATTTCAAGGTCTCGATTGACAAGCACAACGCCCAGCTGACGCTCTATATTGTTGGCGTGGATATCTCCCACTCCGAATATGCGTGCCACAACGTCTGTGTTATCGCAAAAAAAGGAAATTTCGTTTGACATTTGTTTTTACTCCGTTATTTCTATTTTCTTTTCTGTCGCTATATTTTCAATTGCCGTAACCTTGGCTGTGAGTATAAGGGAAGTATCGGTTTCGTTCACCGAAAAGCTCTCCTCAAGAATTGTTGCCGAATCAAGCTCGGTTGAAATATACTTTTCGTATTCCTCTCTTGCTTTCTTCTCCGCTTCTTCCGGGGAGAGGATTACTTTTTTCTCGGTATAGTATTTTGCACACCGCACTTCCTTTTTGATTGGTAAAACAAGACCTAAAAGTCTTATTTCCTCCTCGTGTACGGTGATATCGCAGTCGCCCTTGCTGTCATCGGGCTTTCCCGAAAAGGAATGTCCAAGGACTCTGACACCGCTTGAATACTCGGTCTTTGTGTATTCCCTTCGTATATCCTCAAAGGGTATTTCAAAGGTAAGAGCTCTGTCGGTTCTGGCAAAGACCTTTCCTCTCGAACGTCTCAATGCCGTTTTGTCCGAGGTGGAGTCCACAAGACCGCTTACAAGGAGCTGTCCCTTGAAAACTGTGTCACCAATCTCGAAAAGGGATTTACCGTCAAGGACAACAGACGAAACGATTACTCCATCATAGTCGGCAACTAAATTGTAGGGCTCATTTTCGGGAGTGGCTTTTGGGGCTGTGACTCTTTCGTGTACAACCACATCCGCCACCATACCATGTATGTTTATGGAGAGAAATGATAGCTCGTGACAGCGTAGCAATGCTTCGTTTTGTATTTCGTTTACGTCCACCCGTCGCTTGTTGCTTCCCTCGCCGAAGCCACATTCGTAAAGCAGTTTTTTGATTTCGCCGTCACTTACATTACTGTTCCCCTCTATTCTAACACTCCATACATAAAAAGTCGAGAGGTAAATCAAAAAAAGTGATAAAATTGTACCGAAAATTATGCCGTAACGGTGTTTTAGTGCCAAAATATGAGAAAATATTCCTTCATAACGTACACTTGCGGTATATTTTTCTTTGGCGCACCAGTCAGAAACTCTTTGTTTTGTGAAGGGTGAGGAGAAAAAAACAAGGCATTCTCCCTCTCTTTTTGGGCGTGAAAAGGGGATGCCCGAGCGAATGAGAGAGGAAAGTGCTTTTTCGGGCATTGCTGTTTTTATTTTATAGCGGAGAGATAAAAAGGTCATTTTTTCCTCCTTGCAAATTCTATCGTTTCAACATTTCCGCGTACCATTAATGCATCAAGGGATTTGTATTCAAGCCTTAAATTCTTTCCCTTTACAGTTACCGTTTTGTTTTTTGCTCTGACCTCGATAATATCATTTTCCCATTTGCAAAGAGCTTCTATTCCGTCAATCAACACGCCCTCTGCGCCAACGAGAATATCGGGCTCAAATAAGTCGGATATCATTTTCATTCAGCTTTCACCTCGGATAATCATATGTTGCACAAAGTGAAAATATAATCTTTTGTAAGAGGTGATTGAGGTAGAAGTTTTTTACATTGTTACGGCAGCGCTCTTTTTGATTTATCCCGAGGCTTCGGCTTTTTCCGCCGATATTGCCTGCAAAGCGCTCAAAAGCGTTGTTATAAGGTCTCTTTTTCCCATGATGGTGCTCACACGCCTTATTGCTCATTCAAAAAGTGCCGATTTTTTGTCAAGGTTACTTTCAAAAAGGCGCATCTGGAAACGGCTTAATTTGTCGGACGAGCTGTTGCCCGTGGTGCTTGGCGGTCTTATTTCCGGAATTCCGTCCTCGTCAAGAGAAATTGCTTCTTTGCTGAATGAGGGGCGAATAAACGGTGAGGAGGCAAAAAAGGCTTTGGCACTTTCCTCTCTGCCAAGTCCCGCCTTTGTGATTCTCGTGGCATCCGACGGAATAGGAGAAGGCGTCATGAGGTTTTTATTAATGCTTTTTTGCGCATATTTTGGCGTTTTGTGCTTCAGGTCAAAAAAGAGCACAGGAGGCGGAGAAGTAAGGAAAATGTCTTTTACCGCCGCCCTTTCCTCGTCAACTTTATCTGCTCTTTCGGTTTCGGCAAGCATTGTGTTTTTTTCGGCGGTGACCTGTCTTGTTTCGTCGGTTTTGCCACACTTCAGGCAGGTGTCAGCCATTTTCTTTGAAATGGGAAGCGGTGTAATATTTGCCGACGGCAACGGCATTCTCATTTCTGCCGCACTGGGGTGGTGTGGTCTTTCGGCAATGGCACAAATACGCAGTGAAGCACCGGATGTTTCTCTCAAGCCCCATGTTCTTTCAAGGCTTATGACGGTTGCGACTCTCATACTTGCCGAAATTTTGCAAAAAACAGATATTTTTTCATAAAATGACTTGTAAAAAAACACATTTGGACTTATAATTGTACGGAAAGGAGTTGTTCCCATGAAAAAAAGGGATATTCCCGAAAAGGCTTGTGCTTATTGCGAAAACGGAACAGGACTTATTGACAGCGAAAATGTTTTGTGTAAACACAAAGGTCCCGTGTCCGGCGGATATAAATGCCGTCGTTTTGTTTTTGACCCGCTTAAAATGACACTTGAGCCGAGAAAACTGAAAACCAATATTAAGATAGAGACGTTGTGAATATGTATAAGATAATCGAAAAAACTTACTTAAATCCCACTGTTGCAAAGATAACCGTGGAAGCGCCCCTTGTGGCAAAAAAAATTGAACCCGGACAGTTTATCATCCTTATGGTTGAGGAAAACGGAGAAAGAGTACCCTTTACCGTTGCCGATTTTGACAGCGAAAAGGGAACCGTTACCGTTATATTCCAGATAGTCGGTGCCACTACAATGAAGCTTGCCGAAAAGGAGGCGGGAGAGTATATCGCTCAATTTGCGGGACCTCTCGGTAAGCCTACCGAATTCGGTGAAGTGAAGCGTGTTGCCGTAGTGGGCGGCGGACTCGGCTGTGCCATAGCTTACCCTCAGGCGAAGTACCTTTTCGGAAAAGGCGTTGAGGTTGATATAATCGCAGGCTTTAAAACCCGTGACCTCATAATACTTGAGGACGAAATGAAGGCTGTATCGAATAATCTTTATATCACTACAGATGACGGCTCATATGGTGAAAAGGGGCTTGTTACAGACAAGCTCAAGAGCCTTGCCGAAAAGCAAAGATATGACCTGGTTATTGCAATCGGACCCGTTATAATGATGAAATTTGTGACTCTTGCGGCAAAAGAGTTTGATATGCCTGTTATAGTCAGCCTTAATCCCATTATGATAGACGGCACGGGAATGTGCGGAGGCTGTCGTGTAATGGTAGGCGGAAAAGTTCAGTTTGCTTGTGTTGACGGTCCTGATTTTGACGGATATAAGGTTGATTTTGACAATCTTATGAACCGAAACAGAGCCTATGCCGAGGCAGAGAAAAAAGCGGTCGAGGAGCACAAGTGCAGAATCGGAAGAACTGAAGGTCATTGACGGGAAAGGAAACAAATATGGCAAATATGCAGCAGCAAAAGACACCAATGCCTCTTTTGTCGATAGAAAAAAGAAGAACTACCTTTGAGGAGGTAGCGCTTGGCTATTCCACAGAGGATGCAATAAATGAAGCAAAGCGCTGTCTCGGATGTAAAAACTCCCCCTGTCGTGCGGGTTGTCCCGTAGGGATTGATATACCTGCATTTATTGCGAAGGTTGCCGAGGGCGATTTTGAAGAGGCTTACAACATAATACAAAAAGACAATTGCCTTTCATCGATCAGCGGACGTGTGTGTCCTCAGGAAAGACAGTGCGAGGGCAAGTGTGTGAGGGGTATAAAGGGCGAAAGTGTGGCAATAGGCAGACTTGAGCGCTTTGTATCCGATTATATGAGAGCAAAGAAGTCTCTCGATAAAGTAAAAACCAACGGTAAGAAGATAGCCGTTATAGGAACGGGCCCTGCAGGACTTTCCTGTGCCGGTGAGCTTTTGAATTACGGCTTTGATGTAACTCTTTTTGAGGCATTTCATAAGGCGGGAGGTGTACTTGTGTACGGAATTCCCGAATTCAGACTTCCCAAAGAAATAGTTGCCGAAACCGTTGATGACCTTGTAAAAAGAGGTGCAAAGCTGGAAACAAACGCTGTTATCGGAAGAACACTCACTGTAAATGAGCTATTCGAAATGGGATATTCGGCTGTGTTTATCGGCTCGGGTGCAGGACTCCCTATGTTTATGAACATTGAGGGTGAGGAGCTTGTGGGAGTGCTCTCCGCAAACGAGTATCTCACCAGAACAAATCTTATGAAGGCATATCTTGATGAATATGATACACCTGCAGTGAGAAGCCGTAAGGTAGCGGTTGTTGGTGCGGGTAATGTTGCAATGGATGCGGCAAGATGTGCTGTGAGACTGGGTGCTGAGGAAGTAAGTATCGTTTACAGACGAGGCGAGGATGAGATTCCTGCCCGTGCAGAAGAGGTTGAGCATGCAAAGGAGGAGGGCGTTATCTTCCGTTTGCTCACTTCTCCCGAAAAGATACTTGATGACGGATGTGGCAGAGTAAGAGCAATGCAATGCTATCGCACCGAGCTTGGTGAACCCGATGCCTCGGGCAGACGCAGACCTGTGAGAGTGGAGGGCTCGGAATTTGAGCTTGAAGTTGACACGGTCATAATGGCGCTTGGTACAACACCCAACCCCCTTATCCGCAATACCACCCCCGGACTTGAAACGAATGCAAAGGGATGCCTTGTAACATCCGACGGCATTACTACCACCAGAGAGGGCGTTTTCGCAGGCGGAGATGCCGTAACGGGTGCCGCAACGGTTATACTTGCAATGGGTGCGGGTAAGGATGCGGCGAAGAAGATATACGAATATGTAATGAATAAATAAAGAAAGGGGATGTTAAAAAAGTCCAGAGCGCCAAAAACAAGAAAAAGGTATATAAAGGTATATAAATAAAGCGTTTTATAGTTTAAATACCGACATGTTATAAGGTAAAAACTCGAAAATCGAGTTTTAGCCAAAAAATATATGTTTTTGGCTATGAACAAACTTCACCTCTCCGACTCGTTATAGCCTCGCACATTGCGAGACTATAACTCCCTGTATGGCTTGAATTTTTGCACGTTCCGCGAAATGCTTCACAGCAAAAATTCCCCGCTCATCGACGTACCATTGTACGCCTTCGGGTTCAGTTTGTCCATTCTGAAGCTTTTTTCCCTATCCCCTAAAAATCGGGGCTGTTTAAAAACTCTGTTTGATGTTTTTAAACAGCCCCTTTGTTTATATGTCCGAAATCTCTTTCCTGATTTTTCGCCTCACTCGGTTGATGTGACGTTCAAAATCATTGTTGTTTATAAGCTCGGCAAGTACATATTGCATAAAGGTCGGGACAGTGCAGGAGTAGAAGCCGAGTTTTTCGTTGAAAGGCTTCACAAGATGTTTTGGTAAAACCATGTACCCTACACGAAACGAAGGAGAAAGTGTCTTTGAAAAGGTGTTCAGATATATAACATTATCCGAATTTGAAAGTGCGAAAAGCGTTTCGGTGGGCTTTGTTGAAACAGAAAACTCCGAACCGAAGTCATCCTCGATGATATATCGATTTCCCTCACTTGCCCATCTTACATATTCGTGGCGTTTGGAGGCGGTAGCGGTGACTCCGCTTGGGTAACTTCTGTAAGGTGTTGTATGAAGAACATCCGCCGATGAATTTGCAAGTGCATCACTGTCTATTCCCGATTTTGTGAGGGGCAGAGCTTCATATTTTATTTCAGCGGCTTTATACACCTGTTCGATTTTCTTATAGGACGGATGCTCAATGGCATATGTCCTGCCTCTTCCCAGAAGTGCCGCTATAAGTCCGTAAAGATATTCCGAACCCGCACCTATGATGATTTGGTCTGTATCAACGGGGATTCTGCGGTTTCGTACAAGGTAACGCCCAATCGCTTCTTTTAATTCTACAGTTCCCGAATTCGGAGACTTTTCCAGAAGTAAATCGCCATGCTCGGTTAAAACCTTGCGCATCGTTTTACTCAGTACCGATATCGGAAAATCGGGATATGTGTGTTCACTGTTACCCGTAGCGTGATAAGAAAGCTCAGACCTCGCAGATGCGGCAAAGCCGTCATTTTGGCGGAAGGTCACTACATAGCCGCTTCGCTCTCTGGCTTCGGCATACCCCTCGTCACAAAGGAGCGCATAAGCGTGTTCGACCGTTACGGTGCTGACCGCCGTTTCCTCTGCAAGGTTTCGCTTTGACGGAAGCTTTGTGTTGTACGGATAAATCCCTTTTATTATGTCTTCTCTGATATAGTTGTAAAGCTGAAGATATACGGGGCGTTTTTCTTTATGGATTATATAGTTCATCTGGTTATATAAAATACTCCTTAATTGGTAATTGTTATATCATCAGATATATTATATACTGATTTTACCGAATTGTAAAGGAGAAATTTGAAATGCAATCAAAAACTCAAAAAATTGTGATTTCGGCACTTATGGCATCTCTTGTTTGCGTTGCCACGATGCTTATAAAAATTCCGTCTCCTCTTAAAGGATACATAAATTTAGGTGACTGTGTTGTACTTGTATCGGGATGGATGCTTCCGCCCACATACGGATTCTTTGCGGCAGGACTTGGCTCGGCACTTGCAGATGTATTTTCCGGCTATGTCATATACGCGCCCGCAACCTTTGCGATTAAGGGTGTTATGGCACTTATTGCTTTTCTTTTGTTCAGACTTTTGCAAAAGGGAATGGGAAAGACCGTATCCCGTGTTATAGGAGGATTTTCAGCCGAGGTGTTTATGATACTGGGGTATTTCGTTTTTGAAGGCTTCATGTATGGATTCGCCCCCTCCGCTGTCAATATCCCCGCAAATGCCGTTCAGGGTGTTGCAGGACTTATAATCGGTGTTGTTCTCATTAAAATGTTTGAAAAAGGAAGAATTATATCCCAATAAGATACACCGCCGAAGCTCTCGGCGGTGTATTTTTTAAATCTTATTTTATTCCATATGTTCCGTCTGTGGGACTTTTAAACAACGGTAGCTGTGGTGTATAAAAGGTAAATACAACAAACAGTATTCCCCAAAGCACGATAAATATGAGAGGGATAGCTTTTTTGCCGTAGCTCTTTGCTTTATGCAAAAAAAGATGTGTTTCAAGCAAAAGTGACAGTGCAGCCGCAACGAAGAACATTGTGATGTTAAGCCAGTCGGGTGACTTGCCGAATGCTCCGTTGTAGGTGTAAAAGAGGATGGGTATAAGAATAAGTCCCGTGGAAATACCAATCGCTTTGACACACCAAAAGCCTCTGAATTCTTTGAAAAATCGGCTTTGTATAATTGCAAAAACGAATAGGGGAAAATATAAGAGCTTCATATGCTCCCAGGTTGATTCGTTAACTCCCGAAAAGGGTGCGACAATCGGGCTTTTATTTGTGAGCGTGTAAAGAAAATGAAGTAAAGTCCCGCCTATCGCTACACAAACAAGGGCAGAAAGCTGCCAATATAAAATTTTTCGTTTCATAAAATCTCGCCTTTCATAATAGAGATTTTATGCATAAACTCGAATTTTATTCTTTATCTCACCACCGATGAATGGCTGTAAATGTAGAATTCCTCCTGACTTGGCATCCATTTCTTTTCCTTCGGAGGAAATGCTTTGTCAAAGGCTTCCACAGCCTCAGTGTCGTCACAGCAATCTGCGGCGGTTGAGGGAATATACATCCATTTTTTACCGTCAAGAGCGTTTGGAACAAGCTCACAGACAAGAAGAGCTGTGGGGTAGTTTCCTTCTCTTACAAAGCTGACATTTTTCTTTTTACAGCTTACAAAACCTCGGCTGACATAGTTTCCGGGATTTCCGAAGTTGATGTTCACGTCATATCCCATCTTTCGTGCAACCTCAAAGGAGTGCTCAATAAGGATTTTACCGAGCTTCTGTCTCTGATATTTTGGAGCAACACAAAGAGGACCGAAGGAAAGAATTTCTTTTCGTTCGCCGCTTTGGTCTTCAAGCCATGCTTTAGTGTACATTATGTTTCCGATAATCTCGCCGTCCTTTTCAAGGACAAAGGCAAGTTCGGGGATAAAGTCGGGGTGATTGCGCATCTGATTTACAAAATAATGCTCACTTGCTCCCGGGACATAAACGTTCCAGAATGCTTCTCTTGTGAGCTCTTCAACTGCTCTGTAGTCTTTTGGCATTTCAAGCCTGATAGTAATGTTGTTCATAGTCATACCTCAAATAATTATAGTATCGCTATTATATCATAAATAGCTCAATATAGCAAATTATTCTTATTTCATAACCTTGATAAAGCTGAACATTTCGTCAGGTCCTTCATCGGGTGTATCGTCGGGGGTATCGTGGTTGGGCTTGAAGTATTCACACCAAAATTCATCTATATGAAATCCGCATTTGTTGACGTAAAAATGAATGTTACGTTTTTCAAAATATGGTGTACAGGTTTTCCATACCTTTGTTTCGGGATGGAGAGCTTCAATCTCAAGCCATGCACCATAGCCGATGCCTTTTGTGTGCTCCTCGGGAGAAACAAAGAGAATTTCAAGCTCGTTGATGCAGGTTTCTTTATTGATTTTAAGAATCGCACCGCCAACCTTTCTGCCGTCAAGCATTATCAGATAGGTCTCGTTTTGCGGGTCATCAATACATCCTTCAATTGTTTTTCGGGATATTATTTCACCGTCGAAGTCTATATGGTCGTCTCTTTTTCCAAACTCGGAAAGTGCTCCGTACTTGAACGACCATTGGTTGTCCAGTATAAACTGTTCTCTGTCACTTGCTGTTAATGGTACAAGGGTAACTTTTGTGTTTTTCATACAAACCTCCAAAAAAAGAAAAAAAACTCCGGCTATTGTACATACAATAACCCGAGCTCACTCGGACACCTAATCCGGCATTCATGTACTACGGTACACAGCCTCCGGTGACATTTTTAAAGATTATAGCATAAAGCTGCAGAGAAGTCAATAAGCAACGTGTAAAAACGCAAACTGCTGAAATCGCAGTATTTATCTTGTGAAAACCGTTGCAATTAGGCTGATATTATGTTATACTGATTACAAAACATTAAACTTTATCTGTATGAGAGGGGTAATATAATGGCTGCGAGCTACAAGAAGCTTTTTAAACTTTTGATTGACAGAAATATGAAAAAGAAAGAACTTGCCGAAAAAGCAGGAATTAGCATTGCTACCATTACAAAGATGGGCAAAGATGGAGCAGTTGTTTCCAGTGATGTACTCGTGAAAATATGTACTGCTTTGGAATGCACAATGGACGATATTGTTGAGATTGTGGCGGATTAAATATGATAAAGACAAAAGAACAAATTAGTTATAATATGCAACAAGTGAAGAATAAAAATTCCAAAATTGAGCTATTACTGCGCCGAGAACTATGGTCACGAGGACTTCGTTACAGAAAGAACGTGAACCGCATATGCGGAAAACCCGACATCGTATTCATCGGCAAAAAAATCGCGGTCTTCTGCGATAGTGAGTTTTGGCATGGATACAATTGGGAAGAACGAAAGAAAGATTTCAAGTCACATCAAGAATTTTGGATACCGAAGATTGAGCGGAATATGGAGCGTGACGCCGAAGTAACGGCACGGCTTGAATCCGATGGTTGGACGGTTTTTCGTTTTTGGGGAAATGAAATAAAAAAGAATGCTGCGCACTGCGCTGATATAATTGAAAAGGCGGTACATTCAAAATGAATCGGTTAAGATCTATAGATTTATTCGCAGGCATCGGAGGCATCCGACTTGGCTTTGACAGAGCTTTCGGTGAGGAGATTGATACGGTATTCGTATGCGAATGGGATGAAAACGCACAGAAAACATATAAAGCTAACTTTAACGACGATTTTGCAATCGCCGGAGATATAACAAAAATTGAGGAAAAGGATGTTCCCGAGTTTGACATCTGTCTCGCAGGTTTCCCTTGTCAAGCATTCAGTCTTGCGGGACAGCGAATGGGCTTTGAAGACAACTACAAGGGTATGTGCCGCGGTACGCTCTTTATGGATGTGGCTCGTATTTGCGAGTATCATAAGCCAAAGGTAATCTTCTGCGAGAATGTAAAGGGACTTGTTATTCACGATAGAGGCAGAACCTTCAAGATTATTTGTAAGACCTTTGAGGACCTTGGTTACAAGGTGTTCTTCAAGGTGCTGAACAGTAAGAACTTCGGAGTTCCGCAGAACAGAGAAAGAATTTATGTGGTTGCATTCAGAAATGATATCGCCCCCGAGACCTTTGAGTTCCCGGAGATGACTGACGATACCAAACGTTTGTGGGATATTCGTGAAGAGAATCCAGTTCCCGCAAAATATTATTTGAGCGATGTTTACGTAGAAACCCTCCGCCGTCATAAGGCACGTCACGAATCCAAAGGTAACGGATTCGGTTATGAAATTCGTGATTGGAGCGATGTTGCCGGTGCTATTGTATGCGGTGGTATGGGAAGAGAGAGAAACCTTGTGGTGGATAAGCGTCAGAAGAACCTTACCCCCACAACCCATATCAAGGGAAAAATCAACAAGGAAGGCATCCGTAAGATGACCCCCCGTGAATGGGCTCGTCTGCAGGGCTTCCCGGATGATTTCGTTCTCCCTCTTGCAGATACACATCTTTATAAGCAGTTCGGTAATAGTGTTACCGTAAATGTAATTGCGGCTATTGCAGAAAAAATTAAGGAGGTGCTCGACAATGCCTAAGCTTTCAGGAAACAAAGGCGAATGGAGTGAGATTTATGTATTTCTCCGTTTGCTTGAAGTCGGCAAGCTCTATGCTGCGGATGCCGACTTGAACAAGATGGACGATGTCTTTTATAACATCATCAATATCGTAAGAACCGAAAATATCGGTG
>SVRV01000023.1 GCA_015064635.1 Oscillospiraceae bacterium | reverse complement strand
CGAACGTATACAGTTCAAAACAAAACTGACACCACTTGAAAAGCGATGTCAGTTCGTTGCTTAAAATTTAATATTATCTACCTTAGGACTCTTTTTTGTGCTGTCCGCACAATTTGGGGCGGTTCAACTTTAATTTTTGAGACACCCTTTTTTTAAGGAATGTATTTTGAGGGAGATGTGCCAAATTTTCTTTTGAACAGCCGATTGAAATATGTTACATTTTCAAATCCGCATTCCATGGCAATATCTATTATTCTTTTTTCACCTTCCGAAATGAGCTTTACAGCCTTATTTAAACGTAGCTCGTTACAGTATTCACTAAAGCTTATCCCAATCTCGGATTTAAATAATCTGCCTATATATTTCTCGTTGTGCTTGTAGGTTATCGCTATATCCTTGAGGTGAATTTCGCTTAAATAGTTTTCATCGGCATATTGCTTCATTAAGGCAACCAGCCAATGTGTATTTGAATCTGTTTTTGAAGAGCTTTTGTAAAGAATTTTCAGGTAATCGGCTACTATTTCGGCAACTTGAGAAAGCTCATCGGGAGATTTTATTCTTTCGCATTCGGCAAGAGCTGCTTTAATTTTTTCGGCAGATGTGCCTGTGACTTCACATGTTTTTTCTAATTTTGAGACGGTTTTTGCACTGTCAAGTATTGCATTTCCTACATATACGATTGCCGAAACCTTTTGGTTTATTATTATTGGCATCGCAAATTCAAAAATCCCGTAAACGCAGTGTCCGCAAAATGCTTTTCTTCCTTCAATTGCCTTTTGGTTTGCTTTTGCTTTGTTGAAAACACAGGTTTGATAGCCTGCTTTTGTGGCTTTGGCAAGAGTGCAGATATGCTTCGAATGGATAGTGCTTTTTTGTTTAAGCTTCATTTCTTCGGATGTTAGAATTCCGTTCAAATCAAGAATGCTGATGTGAATATTACGCCCTTTTTCAAGTAAATCTATGAGTGTTTGTAATGATTGCATCTGCTTATCTCCGATACTTATTTTTTGTATTGTATCATAAAAGTATCTTTTGTTCAAGTATTTTGTGCCTAATGTTAAAGAGATACAAATATAAGTGTGATAGAATAAAATAAAAAACGGAGTTGAAGAATATGAAAAAGTATGACCTTACGGTAGCCGGAGGAGGCTTTGCAGGTGTTGCTGCGGCTGTTGCGGCAGCAAGAGAGGGATGCAGTGTTTTGCTTTTGGAAAAGGGAAACTCACTGGGAGGCGCGGCGGTTAATTGCCTTGTAAATCCTTTTATGCGAAACAACACAGAATTGAACGGTGTGAACACCGAGCTCAGCCAAGGCTTGTTTGAAGAAATAAAGGAAAGACTTATTGAACGTGATGCGCTTGTAAACGGACGAATTTTCCTTGAAGAAGAATTGAAATTCGTTTTCAATGATATGGTACGTGAAGCGAATATAGATGTTCTTTTTCGTGCATATATCAGCAGTGTTGATAAAAAAGACGGTAAAATTTCCAACATTAGAGTTTCTACCATAAGCGGATATGTAGATATCGAGTCGGATTATTACATTGATGCGACAGGCGATGCTCAGGTGGCATATCTTGCGGGATGTCCCACTATCCTTGGACGTGAGCCCGACCATCTTTGTCAGCCTATGACCCTTTGCTTCAGAGTTGGTAATGTTGATGTTGAGCGCTTTTTTGAAGGTAAAGAAAGACTTGTGGAGCTGTACAAGGACGCTCGTGCCAACGGAGATGTTACCAACCCAAGAGAGGATATTTTGGTATTCAGAACTCCTATTCACAACGTATTGCATTTTAATACTACAAGAGTTGTAAAGCTTGATCCAACGTCGGTATTTGACGTATCTAAAGCAGAGCTTATCGCGCGGGACCAGGTTCGTGAGATATATGACTTTATGAAGAAGCATGCTGAAGGACTTGAGGACAGCTTCCTTATGATGACTGCTCCCGAAATAGGTGTTCGTGAGAGCAGAATGATTGTGGGTGATTATGTGCTCACAGAGCAGGATTGCCGTAATTTTACAAAGTTTGAGGACGGTATTGCTACCTGCAATTACGATATTGATATCCATAATCCCGAAGGAAGCGGCACAAGTCACTACTATTTTCCCAAGGGCGAATATTATACGATTCCATACCGTAGCCTGATACCGCAGAGCGTGTCCAATATGCTTGTGGCAGGCAGATGTATATCCTCTGACCACGGTGCCCAGGCTTCCTACCGCATTATGCCTACTGTTTGCACAATAGGAGAGGCGGCGGGTACAGCTGTTGCACTTGCAAAAATATCCGCTTGTGATGTTCGCAATATATCAATTACAGATCTTCAAAGTACTTTAAGAAAACACGGAGCGTTTATAGGATAAACAATGAGAGGCTGTTTCACTCAAGACAGCCTCTCATTATTTATCTTCCGTAAAGTGTGTTCCAATATTTGAATTTACCGATGTCCACCGTATCTATTTGCTCTTTTGTAACTCTGTATGCCCAGTTTTTGTCACTGCTTCCCGGGGTATTAAGCCTTGTGTCGCTTCCGTATTTCAGAATATCCTGAACGGGGAATATAACAGTTCCGGCGTGGCTTCCCAACATCGACCTCATAACTGTGTCATAGCAGGTGTCAAAGCTTTGATTGTCATGACCGAAATAGTCAATGAAGGTTTTTCTTTCGTCTTCTCCCAACTCCCACACGTATCCAAGCAGTGTATTGTTATCGTGAGTGCCGGTATAGGCAATGCAATTGTTTATATAATTGTGCGGAAGATGAAGAGAATTGTTTCCGCCAAGCAGTCCGAACTGCAATACTCTCATTCCGGGGAAGGTGCTGTCTCGAACAAGCTTGTCTACGGCTGGTGTGATGTCACCTAAATCTTCGGCAATTATCAGCTTGCCTTCTGTACATTCTCTTATTTTTTTGATAAATGCCATTCCCGGACCTTTTTTCCACTTGCCGTTTCTTGCGGTGGTTTCGTTTGCGGGAATGGAAAAATAAGATTCAAGTCCTCTGAAGTGGTCGATTCTTACCCCGTCAAAGAGCTCACACATAAATGACATTCTGTCACACCACCAGCGATATCCGTCTTTTCTCATTTTTGTCCAGTTGTAAAGCGGATTTCCCCATAACTGACCGTCTTTGCTGAAATAGTCGGGAGGAACTCCTGCAACCGATGTCGGAAGATATCGCTTGTCAAGCTGGAATTCCTCGGGAGCACTCCACACGTCGGATGAATCAAGAGCCACGTAAATCGGAATATCACCAATTATTTGGATTCCTTTGCAGTTTGCATAATTCTTTATTTCCATCCATTGCTCAAATGCTTCGTACTGGCAGAATTGCCAAAGAGACATTACGTCTTTGTTGGGGGTGTCAATATTCCATTCTTGCCAAGGTTTGTCGGAATTTGCAGATTTTAAAGCCATAAATCTGCAAAACTCCGCTGTGTGTGGATGGGACTTCAAAAAGCTTTCGCATAAGCCGTGATTAAAGCGCTTGCTCGCTTTGGAAAGAAGCGCAAGACGCTCTTCTTTGAGTCTGTCGAATTCCGAAAGATGAGGTGAAATTTGACGTGCCGAATCAAGCTCATCGTGAGTAATAAGTCCCTTTTCATAAAGCATTTCAAGGTCTATAAAATAAGGGTTTATACTAAACGCAGAATAAGATTTGTACGGAGAATTGTATTCATCGGGAACGCAGAAGGGAAGCACCTGCCAATAAGTAAATCCCGCACTCTTTAAAATATCAATAAATTCTTTTGCAGCACGTCCGAAACCACCTATAGAGTAGTTACCCCAAAGTGAAGAAACGTGCATAAGTATACCGCTTTTTCGGTTCATATTATCAACTCCTTGCAGATATTTTAACACACTATTTGCACAATTACAATAAGTATCACAAACAATTATTATATATTTAATGTACATTTTTAGTATAATTCTCAAAATACTACGTCTTATTGTATTGACTTTTTAAATAATAGGGTGTAAAATTAAATTAATTATGAACAAAATAACGAAAAGAGGAATTTGATTATGAAAATATCTTTTTCTCCCCCTGATATTTCGGATTTGGAGATAGAAGAGGTTGCCGCTGCACTGAAATCCGGATGGATTACCACAGGTCCCAGAACTAAGGAGCTTGAACGCAGATGCGCCGAATGGATAGGTGCACCAAAATGCGTTTGTCTTAACTCTCAGACAGCATGCTCAGAAACTACACTCAGAGTGCTGGGGGTCGGAGAGGGAGACGAATGCATTACCTCTGCATATACATATACGGCGTCTGCTTCTGTTGTGTGTCACGTAGGAGCTACACTCAAGCTTGTGGACATACAAAAGAATTCACTTGAAATGGATTACGATGCTCTCGAAGCGGCTATAAATGAGAAAACTAAGGTGATAATTCCCGTTGACCTTGGTGGTATCCCTTGTGATTACGACAGAATATTCGAAATAGTCGAAAGAAAGAAGCACCTCTTTAAGCCTGCAAACGAGCTTCAAAAAGCTATCGGACGTGTTGTTGTTATGTCTGATACTGCACACGCCTTCGGTGCAAGCCGCAAAGGGGTTATGATAGGAAATGTAGCGGACTTTTCCTGCTTCAGTTGGCATGCAGTAAAGAATTTTACAACAGCCGAGGGTGGATGTGTTACATGGCGCCATATCGACGGCGTTGATGACGCGGAACTTTACAAAAAATACCAGCTTTTCTCACTTCATGGTCAATCGAAGGACGCCTTGGCAAAAACACAGCTCGGTGCTTGGGAATACGATATCGTGGGTACATGGTATAAGTGTAATATGACCGATGTTGCCGCGGCAATAGGACTCAAGCAGTTTGAAAGATATCCCGCAATGCTTGTAAGAAGGCGCGAGATAATAAAAAAATATGATGATGCTTTCATGCCTCTTGGAATCGAAGTGCTTGACCATTATACCGACGAGTATGAATCCTCGGGACACCTCTATCTTACAAGAATTCCCGGAATCACTGCAGAACAGAGAAACGAAATAATTATCAAAATGGCTGAAGCGGATATTGCTTGTAATGTTCATTATAAGCCGCTTCCCATGCACACAGCGTACAAGAATTTGGGATTTGATATCAAGGATTTCCCCAATGCGTATGAGCATTTTGCAAATGAGATAACTCTTCCATTGCATACTTGTCTCACAGATGAAATGATAGATTACGTTATCGAAAAATACTCGGCAATAGTTGGCGAGTACATAAAATAGGGAGTTTATATGTATAAAAGATTTTTAAAACGTTTTTTTGATATTTTGATATCATTGTTAGTGTTACCGTTTTGTGCTTTGGTATGGCTGATTTTGGCACCGTTTATATATTTTGAAGACAGAGGCACCGTGTTTTATACGGCTGACAGAGTCGGTAAAAACGGTAAAGTGTACAAAATGTATAAGCTCAGAAGCATGAAAATGAATGCTGAGGATATAAGAAATCCCGACGGTTCTACGTTTAACGGCAAAAATGACCCGAGAGTTACAAAAGTTGGAAAAATTATAAGAAAGACCAGCCTTGATGAAACGACGCAGTTACTTAATGTTATAAAGGGTGATATGAGTTGGATAGGTCCTAGGCCTGCAACTCCAAAAATATTTGAGAATCTTGATGACCTGAAAAAAGCAAGATTCGCCGTCAGACCCGGTATCACGGGATATGCCCAAATGAAGTATCGTAACAGTGCTCAAGGAACACTTAGATACGAGGCTGATAAGTATTATGTGGATAATCTTTCGTTTGTTCTCGATATGAAAATAATCTTTGGTACAATCAAAAAGGTGTTGGGACGTTCGGATATTTACAACGAAGTCAGTGTACAACAGACCGAGACACAAAAAGAAGAAATAAAAGAAGAAATAAAAGAAGAAATACATAAATAAAGGTATAAGTAAAGGAGAAAAATCATGAATCACAGCGGTAAAAAACTTTTAGTACTCGGCGCAACAGCGTATTCTATTAATGTTATAAATATAGCTCACAGACTTGGTGCATATGTTATTGTTGTAGACCCTATAAAAGGTCATGTGGCAAAGAAATATGCAGACAAATTTTTTGACGTAGAT
Source organism: Oscillospiraceae bacterium (assembly GCA_015064635.1). Lineage (GTDB taxonomy): Bacteria > Bacillota > Clostridia > Oscillospirales > SIG627 > RGIG6353. The sequence continues at coordinate 34,335 of SVRV01000023.1, read as the reverse complement.
ACCACAAACGTTGAAGAACTTTACAGAATAGCTTTAGAAGAGAAGATAGACGGCGTATTTACGGGCTATTCGGATGTAAATCTTCCTGTTGCAAGAGAACTTTGCGATCGTTTGGGATTACCTTTCTATGCGAAGAGTCAAGAACAAATACTTAATACTACCGACAAACTCAGATTTAAAGCAATGTGCCGTAAATATAACGTAGGCGTTGTTCCTCAGTATGAGGAGTCTGAACTGAAAACAGCAAGCTATCCCATAATTATTAAGCCTGCAAACAGTTATGCAAGTAAGGGTATTTCTGTATGCTATACATATGACGATACACCGGCGGCTCTTGAAAAAGCAAGAACATATTCAAAAACAAAGGAAGTAATTATAGAAAAGTATTTCCGTGGAGTCGATAATGTAAATATCGACTACGTGATGCAGGATGGTAAAATTATACTTTCTGCTGTTGGCGATAAATTTGAGAACAGAGAGCAGAAGGGACTTTCTCCTCTTTCAGCGGCAGGTACATATCCTTCAAAGCATCTCAAAGAATATGTTGAAACGGTTGATGCTAACGTAAAGCGTATGTTTTATGAAGAAGGAATGCACAACGGAACAGCATTTATTCAATCATTTTATGAAGACGGAAAGTTTTATTTCTTTGAAATGGGTTACAGAGTAGGTGGCGGTCAAGGCTCTATTATGTACAGCAAGATGGGCGGTATTGACTATGTAGAAGCACTTATCAATTTTGCTCTTTCAGGAAAGATGTGGGATAAAGATTTATCTGATAACGAAGGACCTGATTTTAAAAAGCGTTCGTGTGCATTGGTTATACTTCTCAAAAGCGGAACAGTGGCAAAGATAGAAGGACTTGATGAGATAAGAAAAATAAAGGAATTCGTAAATCTTACCCAGTTCTATTATGAAGGTGAAACAGTGCCTGAAAGTGTTATAGGAAACCTCGGACAGAGCTTTGGAAGAATTCATTTTGTCGGAGATACATTTGATGATATCAAGCTTGCACTTAATAAGGTATATGAGGTTTTGAAAATAACATCCGACAAGGGAGAGAATATGATTCTTCCCGGTGGATTTACAGGGGAACAGTTATAATTTTTGGAGCGTTACAGTATGAAGCTATTGAAACTTACTGCATATTATCCGCCTGAAAATATCCCGGGCGCTATTATGCAAAAGGAATTGGAAACGGCATTTACCGAAAGCGGAATAGATACAAAGATTATTACTCCTTATCCTACCAGAGGCTGCGATGAGGAAACATATCAAAAATATCGTGGGACCGAAGTATTACACGATGGTCACGTAGAGATTTATCGTTTTCCTCTTCAACGTGAGTCAAAGAGAACACTTTCCAGAGCCTGGAGATATCTTTGTGGGCATATAAAGCAATATCGTTGTGCGGCAAAGGAAAAAGATGTAGATCTAGTTATGGCAGGCACAACTCCACCAACACAGATTTTACTTGCGCGTAAGGTGGCGAAGAAGCTGAAAAAGCCCTATGTGCTGAGAATACAAGATATTTTCCCTGAGTCAATGGTAACAGCAGGTATGACTAAAGAGGGGTCGCTTATTTACAAGATAGGCAACTCTATGATGAAGAAGGCATACGCTGATGCTGACAAGATAATGGTAATTGGCGAAGAAATGAAGGAAACACTTTTGAAAAAAGGCGTTCCTGAAGACAAAATAGAAATTGTAAGAAACTGGATAGATGTTTCCGAAATATCTCATGTGACTCGTGAGGATAATTCGCTGATGAAGGAACTTGGGCTGGATGACAAAAAATTTTATGTAGTTTATGCAGGAAATCTTGGCAAAGCTCAAGATGTCATTACCTTAGTGCGTGCAGCTCAAAAGCTTGAGTCATATACAGATATTCGTTTCGTGATATTCGGAGAAGGCGTTGAAAAGGAAAATATAGATAATTATATTGCCGAAACCGGGATGACCAATATTTCTCTTTATCCATTACAAAGCAAAGAACGAGTATCAGAAGTTTACAGTATAGCAGATGTTTCAGCAATTCTTTGTAAAAAAGGTGCCGGAAAGGCTGCTGTGCCAAGCAAAACATGGAGCATTCTCGGTACAGCAACGCCGATTATCGCATGCTTTGATGAAGGCGAACTTACCGGTATGATAAACAGAGTTAATTGCGGTTATACAGTTTTGCCGGAAGATGAAGAGAGTCTTAAGGAAACGATACTTAAAGCGTATGCGAATAAAAAAGATTTATGTAAGCTTGGTGAAAACGGAAGAAAATACGTGGCTGAAAATTTGTCTTCCGAATTATGCTTGAAGCAATACGTATCGGTAATAAAAGACACACAGAAATAAATTTTGGGAGAAAAACGTGAAAGTTATACTTTTAGCCCCCACTCCTCCTCCAGCGGGCGGAATAGCGGGGTGGACCGTAAGAATGATGAACTCAGCGCTGAAAAACGGCTGGAGTGTCGAAGTAGTTGATGAAAAGCTTGGGGAAGGCAGAGAACTTTTCGGAAGCAAAAAAAAGAAAAGCTTTTTTGCCGAGGTAAAGCGCTGCTTCAGAATATGGAATGATTTGAAAAAGAAATTAAATGATGACGAGGCGGCTGTGGTGCATAGTTGCATTCCGTCATATACTCTTTCTATGATTCGAGAATATGTTTGTGCGTGTATCACAAAAAGAAGAAAAAGAAAATTTATCTTACACTTTAGATGTACGGTGCCAAACAGTGTAAAGGGCAGAGTGTCACGCTTCGTATTTAAAAGGATTTGCAACAAAAGTGACAGAATATTTCTGCTTAATCAACAATCTGTCGATTTTACCAAGAAGTTAACAAATACACCGATTGAACTCATTCCAAATTTTGTTGATTCGTCCGAAATTGCCGAATCAAAGGAGATAAAAGAAAAACTCACAAAAGCAGTATACGTTGGTGGAGTTATTGAAACCAAGGGATGTGCCAATGTTATTGAGTTGGCGAAGGCGTACCCGGACATTAAATTTACCTTTGTAGGTTCACCTTCAGCCTCCATAAAAGCCCTTGCAGAAGGGGTTGACAATGTGGAGCTTGTAGGTCCGAAGGAAAAGTCGGAGGTGAAGGCAATCCTCGCTGATTCCGATGTGTTTGTATTTTTGTCATATTTTTTGGGAGAGGGATTTTCTAACGCACTTGCTGAGGCGATGGCAATGGGGCTTCCGTGCCTTGTGACTGATTGGGCGGCGAATGCCGACATGATAGAGAACAAAGGCGGTTTTGTTGTTCCAATCAAGGATACATCTGCAGCGATAGAAGCACTTAAAAAGATGTTACCCCACGAGGTGCGTGCTTCACAGTCTGCGTTTAATTTAGAGAAAACAGTGAGAGTATACTCTGATAAAGCAGTGCTTTCACAGTATGTTGATGCATACGAAAGAACAATAAATGTAAATATTGGTTAAATAATTAATAAGATTATCTATTCTTACATAATTAACTGAAGCTGTGCATTATGTCCGAGACATTATGCAATTTCAGAAAAGGAAGGTATAAAATGGGACTTTTTACAGGAAAAACGCTGATGATAACAGGCGGTACAGGTAGTTTTGGCAATGCTGTACTCAACAGATTCTTACAGACCGATATTGGCGAGATAAGAGTTTTCTCAAGAGATGAAAAGAAGCAGGATGATATGCGTCACGAATTTCAGGCAAAGATGCCGGAGGTTGCTGACAAGGTTACTTTTTACATTGGTGATGTAAGAGATCTTCAGTCGGTAAAAAACGCAATGCACGGAGTTGATTACATATTCCATGCGGCAGCACTTAAACAGGTGCCTTCATGTGAATTCTTTCCGCTTGAGGCAGTAAAGACTAATGTTATCGGAACAGATAATGTGCTTACGGCAGCAATTGATGAAGGTGTTGAAACTGTTATTTGCCTTTCAACCGACAAGGCTGCATACCCAGTAAACGCTATGGGTACATCTAAGGCAATGATGGAAAAGGTTATTGTTGCAAAATCAAGAACCACTAAAAAGACAAAAATTTGTTGTACCCGTTACGGAAACGTTATGTGTTCAAGAGGCTCGGTAATTCCTCTTTGGATTGATCAAATAAGAAATGGTCAACCCATCACGGTAACCGATCCGACAATGACACGTTTTATTATGTCGCTTGATGAAGCGGTTGACCTTGTTCTTTTTGCGTTTGAGCATGGCACAAGTGGAGATATTTTGGTGCAGAAAGCACCTGCTTGTACTATTCAAACTCAGGCTGAGGCTGTTTGTGAGATTTTCGGTGGTGACAAGAATAACATTAAGGTTATAGGTATTCGTCACGGAGAAAAGATGTACGAAACTCTCCTTACAAACGAGGAATGTGCAAATGCGATAGATATGGGCGACTTTTACAGAGTTCCCAGTGACAAACGCGGTCTTAATTACGACAAGTATTTTAGCGAAGGCAACGTAGAAAGAAATCCTCTCACAGAATTTAATTCAAGCAACACTAAGCTTCTTACGGTCGAGGAGACAAAGGAAAAGATTGCAGCTTTGCCGTACATTCAGGAAGAACTTAAAAAGCAATAATTTACAGAGGGATTTATGAAACATATTGTTATAGTTACTACCGGTAGCTTTCCGACCGGAGATTCTACTTCGTTCAGATTGCAAATGGTTGCCAAAGCGATAATTGACGGAGGTAACCGTGTTACTGTGCTTTGCAGAGGTGCTTTGTGCGATAGCGGAGAATGGGAAGGAGTTAAGTATTTTTCGCTAAAATACAGAAACGGCAACAAGGTTGTAAAGACATATGAACGTATTGCACTTGCAAAGAGAGTGAAGAAATACCTTAATGAAAATAAAGATAACATTGATACATTGTATTTATATTGCGGACAAGTATCTGTTTTTAAAGTATGCAAAAAGTTTTGTAAAAAATATGACAAGGGACTTATTCGTGACTGCCCTGACTGGTTTTCACACGAACAGTACAAATTTGGAAAATTTAGCATCTTTTATCAGATGAATAATCGCGTCAATACAAAAATAACAGATAAGAGTTTTGATATAGTTGCGATAAGTCATTACCTTGAAAAGCATTTTAAAAGTAAAGGAAATAGGACTTTATATGTTCCTGTTCTTTGTGACAGTGCCGAGAGAACAAAACCAAAGGAAAAAAATTCTGATACATTAAAGTTATTTTACGCGGGAATACCCGGAAAAAAAGATTTTATAGGAAATTTGCTTGAAGCAACTCTTCTCCTTACCAAAGAGGAAAAGGCGAAAATTAGAATCTCTCTTGTGGGTGTGAATCGTAAAATGCTCATAGACGGGTGCGGTATTTCGTCGAACGTATTGGATTCGTGTGCTGATATTCTTGATATCCACGGAAGGGTTCCTAAGACCAAAGTGCTTGAGATGATGGAAGAAGCTGATTTCTTAGCGCTTCCACGTGATGCGGAGGCAAGATATGCAAAGGCTGGTTTTCCAAGTAAGGTTACTGAAAGCCTAGCAAATGCAACACCTATCCTTTGCAACATATCATCCGATCTTGGCGAATATCTTGTTGATGGCGAAAATGCTATTATATCAAAGGATCATTCTCCAATGGCTTTGGTTGATGCACTCAGACGTGCTATTGCACTTACTCCCGAAGAAAAGAATGCTATGAGCAAAAATGCGCTGGATACAGCAAGAGAAAAACTTGACTACCATTTATACACAGAAAAACTCAAAAAATTTATTGAGGGAAAATGAAGGATTAATGTATGAAGATAGGTTTTATAATTGGAACGCTCAATTTTAGTGGAGCGGAAAAGATAGCAAGATATCTTATCGAATCTCTCCATAAAGATTATAGTCATGAGATAGGACTTATTTTGCTTTCAAGCAACACGTACCCCGAGTTTGATTATGTAAAGCAGTTTACAGTAAAAACTACGGGAAATGTTGTATCAAGACTCATTAACAGGCAAAAGAAGATAAGACAGATAGTGGAAAGCGAAGGATTTGACGTAGTTGTATCCTTTGGCGTCAAGTACAATCTTGATGTAATGGAAGCACTTCGACATTCGAAAATCCCGGTTATACTTTGCGAAAGAAATGACCCTGTAAGTGACCCTGCAAGAAAGAGCCTTAGAATCCGAAGAAAGCTTATTTATAAAAAAGCGACAGGCTTTGTATTCCAGACCGAAAGAATAGCTGATTTCTTTGGAGAAAAGATAAAAAGCAGGTCTGCAGTTATTCCGAATTTTATTGAAAAGAAATATGAAAAGGTTGATCACGAAGCAGCAGAAAACATCATAGTTATAACTGCAAGGCTTTCCGAAAAGCAGAAAAACCTTTCAATGCTACTTAGGGCATTCAACCGATTCTCAAAAGACAATGACTATAAGCTGTATCTTGTCGGGGATGGACCGGATGAGGCGATGTACAGATCATACATAAAGGAAAATTCCCTTGAAGACAAAGTTGTTTTGACAGGAAAACAAAAGGTTATGCCTTATCTTAAAAATGCGAAATTCTTTGTGCTTTCTTCATATTATGAAGGAATGCCCAATTCTCTGATTGAAGCACTTGCTGTTGGACTTCCCTGTATTTCAACTGACTGTTCTGGAGGAGGCGCGGCGGCACTTATCAAGAATGGGGAAAACGGAATTCTCATTCCTTCAAATGACGAAGATGCAATGGTTGATGCTATGACAAAAATGGCGAATGACCCGGAACTTCGCACAAGACTTGCCAATGAGGCTTATAAAATAAACGAAACACTTGAATTCAATAAAATAATATCTATGTGGATAGATTATATAGAGAGTGTAGCCAAAGGAGGCAAAAAATGAAAATTCTTGTTACAGGCTCGGCGGGATTTGTAGGAAAGAATCTTGTTGCGTCATTAAGAAATATCAAGGACGGTAAAGACAGAACACGTCCCGGAATTGTTGTTGAGGATATTTTTGAATATGATATCGACACAGACAAATCTCTTCTTGATGTCTTTTGTAAGGAAGCGGATTTTGTATTCAATATAGCGGGAGTTAATCGTCCGCAGAATCCCGAAGAGTTTATGCAAGGTAATTTTGGATTTGCTTCCACGCTTATTGATACACTCAAAAAATATGGCAATACTTGTCCGGTCGTTTTGTCTTCTTCGATTCAAGCAACACTCATAGGAAGATATGACAGTGACTATGGCAGAAGCAAGAAGGCAGGGGAGGAGCTTTTCTTTGATTACGGAAAGGAAACAGGAGCAAAGGTTTTGGTTTACCGATTCCCTAATCTTTTTGGAAAGTGGTGTCGCCCGAATTATAACTCAGCGGTTGCAACCTTCTGCAACAATATAGCAAACGATCTTCCCATTACTGTAAACGACCCGTCTGTTCAGCTTGAGTTATTATATATAGATGACCTTGTGACAGAGATGCTTGATGCACTTGAAGGTAAGGAGCATCATTGCGAATTTGACGGAATAAATACAGTTCTTTGCGAAAACGGTGCTTATTGCGCAGCACCTACGACACATAAGGTGACGCTCGGTGAAATAGTTGAACTTCTCAACGCTTTTAAGGCTCAGACAACCACCCTTGTAATGCCTGAAATTCCCTATAATTCTTTTGCAAAGAAGCTTTATAGTACATATTTGTCCTATCTTCCAAAAGAAAAGGCATCATTCCCATTGAAAATGAATGTGGATGCAAGAGGAAGCTTTACCGAGCTTTTAAAAACCGAAAAATGCGGTCAGTTCTCGGTAAATATATCAAATCCCGGTATTACCAAAGGTCAGCATTGGCACAACACAAAATGGGAATTCTTTATCGTTGTAAGCGGTCATGGACTTATTCAGCAAAGACGTATAGGCTCAGATGAGGTGTTGAATTTTGAGGTAAGCGGTGATAAGATAGAAGCAATTCACATGCTCCCGGGTTACACTCATAACATTATCAACCTAAGTGATACCGAAAATCTTGTAACTGTAATGTGGGCAAATGAGCAGTTTGACCCAAATCATCCCGATACATTCGGAGAGGCGGTAGAATAATATGAAGCTCATAATACTAGGTGCAGGTGGCTATGGAAAAACAGTATACGATGTAGCTGTACAGAGCGGAAAATATAACGAGATATGTTTTCTTGATGACAATAGTACGGACAGCAGAGTTGTTGGAAAATGCGGTGATTTTGAAAAATATATTTCTGAAGATACTGAAATTTATCCTGCGTTCGGAAATAACAAAGGCAGACTTGAATGGATAGATAATCTTCTTGAAATGAATGCGAAGGTACCAACAATTGTCCACGCAACTTCATATATCAGTCCAACTGTAAAAATCGGAGTAGGAAGTGTTGTACTGCCCAAAGCAGTTATAAATACCGACACCGAAATTGGGCGTGGGGTAATAGTTAATTGTGCGTCTGTGATAGACCATGGATGTATTATTGGCGACGGGGTACATGTTTGCCTCGGTGCAATCGTCAAGGCGGAAAACAGAATACCCGACTGTATGAAAATAGAGGCGGGAGAAGTAATAGAAAACAGAAAATTTCCTCTTTAAGAAGGTGTAATATTATGGAAATCAAACTTGATTATTCGGATGTTAGTTTTAAAAACGACGGCAGACTTAAGCTTCTTATTATTGTGGGAACACGACCCGAAATAATACGTCTTGCGGCGGTTATTGATAAATGCCGCAAATATTTTGATACAGTTCTGGCTCATACAGGGCAAAACTATGATTACAACCTTAATGGCGTATTCTTTCATGACTTGAAGCTTGATGCCCCCGAGGTATATATGGATGCTGTTGGTGATGACTTGGGTGCAACTGTGGGTAATATCATAAATTGCTCATATAAGCTTATGAACCAGATAAAGCCTGATGCACTTTTGATACTGGGAGATACAAACTCCTGTCTTTCTGCAATTGCAGCAAAACGTCTTCATATACCTATTTTCCATATGGAGGCAGGTAACCGTTGTAAGGATGAATGTCTTCCCGAGGAAACCAACAGAAGAATTGTTGACATAATTTCGGATGTAAACCTTGCATATTCAGAGCATGCAAGAAGATATCTTGCAGAATGCGGTCTTCCTAAGGAGCGTACATACGTAACAGGTTCTCCCATGGCAGAGGTATTGTCTGCGAATCTCGCTGACATCGAAGCAAGTGATATTCTTAGCAGATTGGGACTGGAGAAGAAAAAATATATACTTCTTTCGGCTCACAGAGAAGAAAACATTGATACAGAAAAGAACTTTACAAGCCTTTTCACTGCCATTAATAAACTAGCAGAAAAATATGATATGCCGATTCTTTACTCGTGTCATCCCAGAAGTCGTAATAGGCTTGAAAAGTCAGGCTTCGAACTTGACCGCCGTGTTATCCGTCATGAACCGCTTGGATTCCACGATTACAATAAGCTACAAATGAACGCTTTTGCGGTAGTATCCGACAGCGGTACACTCCCGGAGGAAAGCTCGTTCTTTACAAGCATAGGAAAGCCTTTCCCCGCGGTATGCATCAGAACTTCTACCGAGCGCCCGGAGGCACTTGATAAAGCATGCTTCATTCTTGCAGGAATTGACGAAAAGAGTCTCTTGCAGGCTGTTACAACTGCAATTGACATGAACAATGACGGTAATTTCGGAATTCCGGTTCCTAATTATGTTGAAGATGTTTCTAATAAAGTAGTTAAAATTATTCAGTCATATACCGGTGTTGTAGATAAAATGGTATGGCGAAAATATTGACGGGGATTGAGTTATGAATAAATTCAAAAAAATAAAAAAATATTTTATTGGTTACATAAAAGGCACAAAAGAACGCTTTTTTGTTAACAGTAAGCTTGGTTTTTACAATCATTTAAGTGATCGCGAATATCTTGAAAAAGAATACAAGGCTGTAATGGGATATCCTATGGATTTTGATAATCCAAAAAGATTTACAGAAAAGCTCCAGTGGTTGAAGGTGTATAACAGAAAACCTATATACTCAGATATGGTGGACAAATACAAAGCCAAGGAATTTGTTGCCCAACGCATAGGAGAAGAACATATTATTCCTCTTTTGGGAGTTTGGGATCGCTTTGAAGATATAGATTTTGATGTCCTTCCAGATCAGTTTGTTTTAAAATGTAATCATGACAGTGCAGGTCTTGTAATATGTAAGGATAAAAGTAAACTTAACAAAAAAGCCGCTGCAAAGAAATTAAACAGATGTCTTAAAAGAGATTATTCTTTTTTGGGTAAGGAATGGCCGTATAAAAATGTTAAACCTAAAATTATAGCCGAGAAATATATGATAGATTCAGAAACAAATGAGCTAAGAGATTATAAATTTTTCTGTTGTAACGGTAAGGTGAAATGTTTTAGAATTGATTTTGACAGGTTTATTGCTCATAAAACAAATTACTATGATCCTCAAGGAAATCCAATGATGTTTGGTTTGGCTGATTATCCTCCGGATTATACGAGAGACGTAAAAATCCCCAAAAATCTGGATAAAATGATAGAATATGCTGAGATTCTGTCGAGTGATACACCGTTTTTGAGAGTTGATTTTTATGAAGTTGATAATGTGGTGTATTTTGGAGAGCTTACATTCTATCCCGGTAGCGGATACAGTAAATTCACCGATGACAAATGGGATTTCACATTCGGTGATTGGATAACTCTCCCCGAAAAGAAAGAGGAGAATATATGAACTTAATTATAGGCGCAGACATCGTTCCAACAGATACCAATGCTCCAATTTTTTCGGAAGGCAATGCTGAAAATCTTGTGGGAGCAGAACTGAAAGCAATACTTGATAGTGCTGCTTACAGAATATTTAATCTTGAGACGCCTCTTACGGATGAGGCAACTCCTATTCCCAAAGGAGGTCCAAATCTAATCGCGCCTGTATCTGCAGTGAAAGGATATAGGGCACTTGGAATAGATTTACTTACGGTTGCCAATAACCATATTCTCGACCAGGGAATCAAGGGACTCAAGACTACACTGAAAGCATTGGAGGATAATTCCATTGCTTATGTGGGGGTTGGAGACAATGCAGAAGATGCGGCAAAACCATATTATTTTGAATTTGAAAGTAAAAAAATAGGGGTATATGCCTGTGCGGAGCATGAATTTTCAATAGTCAACAACAGTACTCCCGGTGCAAATCCTTTTGATGCAATACGGTCTTATGGGCACATACTTGAAATGAAAGCAAATTGTGATTACATAATAGTATTATATCATGGTGGTAAGGAGCATTACAGATATCCGTCCCTTGATTTACAAAAGGTGTGTCGTGGGTTTGTTGATAGTGGAGCAAATCTTGTTGTTTGCCAGCATAGCCATTGCATCGGATGCGAGGAGAAGTATCGTGACGGCACTATTGTTTACGGACAAGGAAACTTCCTTTTTGACCATTCAAAAAAAGATGAATGGAAAACGGGACTTCTTATAAAGCTGGATGAATCCTTCAATGTATCCTATATTCCCGTGGTAAAAAATGAAAACACCGTTTTACTTGCAGATTCCGAAAAGTCAAAAGAAATAATATCAGCCTTTGAAAAGCGTGGTGAAGAGATTAAGTCACCTGAGTTTATAGAGAAAAAGTATACGGAATTTTCCATGACTATGATAGACGGATATCTTAGAATTCTTTCGGGTAAAAAGATGTGTTTGCCGTACAAGGTTTTAAACAAGCTTTTGAAGGGGAAATTGCTTCATTTTTCGATGAATCGAAGATTTAATAAAAGAAAATTACTTTCCGTACTTAATGTCATTGAATGCGAGGCACACAGAGAGCTTATAATACAAGCCTTAAAGAACAAAACTTTATAAAGACATAACAATTCCCGAAGCAAAATAGCTTCGGGAATGCTTTTTGTATATTTGTCATTTTTATCTTATCTCGGGAAATGCACTGAATACCCATCTGTCATCAATATATTCATAGGGGAACTCAAATACCTTATTTCCTTTTACTGTCACCGCATCGTCACCCAAAACTTCTACCGTTACTTTGACAATGTATTTTGATTCCGTTACCTTTTCAACCATATAGTATTCATTTCCCACGCGGATATTTGTACCACGTACTCCCAATGAAGCGTAAAGCTCTCCGCCGTAGTTAATATATTTGATGTTACTACTGTTCAGAAATTCCTCGGTAAGCTTCTTTGAGAACAAGCCTTCAAGGTAATCAATAAAGCTTTCGTATTTATCAAATTGCTTTACCTTGAAATACCGTGTGCCGTCAACTTCAAACCATTCGTCGGATTCGGTAGGGTATTCGTTTTCTTGCTCAAGAATACTTGCAATTCTGAACCAGCTTGCCGCATTTGACGCACTTTTATATGCCGCAAGAACTATTTGTTCAGCTTCTCCCATGTCAATGTGGAAATAAGCTTTGTATATTTCGGCAGCTGCGGCGGTGAATTCATCTCCGTATTTTTCAACCATTTCTGAGGATTTATACACATTTTTCATCTGGTAATCGGTTATCGTTCCAAGCCTTGTCCATTCATCACTTTTGAGATTATGGTGAAGAGCAAAAAACATGGGATATATTATTTTTTTATCATTTTCGGACGGAGAGACTGTATTTTCATAATAGTAGTACTCCATATAATAAAGTTCAACCGTTTCATCGGCTTTCACTTTTTCCGAGTGGGCGTGATTTATCATTGCAACCCGTCCGTAGGAGGCGCCTGATTTATAATGCTTGGCGGAAACGTCAAATCCTATATCCAGGGCATATGACACAGCTTCCTTGTGTATACCATTGAAGCGGTACATCGTGTCCTCAACCAGTTCATCCTTGTATGGGTCAATTATGTTGATGTCGTTCATCGACACTTTCTCAACTGTAATATTGTTTGGTGAAGCTATGTCGGTTGCGGGTGCATCACTGTCTGCTTTTTTCTCTGTCATAAAGAAAAATGCTACGGCACCGCAAAGAATAACGGAAATGGCTATTATCCATACAGCAGGTTTTTTGTAGTTTAGAATTGATTTAATTCTGCTTTTTACATTGTTTTCCCCAAAGGCAACGGGACATACCGATATAAATGCTCTTCCGGTGCTGCAGTCGAGAAGCGCCTGCGCATAGTCAGCTCTCTCGGCACTTGACATTTCTTTTACAGCCTTTTCGTCGCAGGCGGCTTCAAGGTCTCTGCAAAACAGAGCATACGAAAGCCATACCAAAGGATTAAACCAATGCAGAGAAAGTATGAGAAAACCAAATGGCTTCCATATATGGTCAAGTCTTGATATGTGTACGGTTTCATGCGCAATAATATGCGGTATCGAGTCTTCTGAACATTCAAAGGGAATATAAATATGCGGCTTGAATATTCCGAATACAAAGGGTGCAGAGGCTTTATCGGATAAGTAAAAGCCTGCATCTGTTTTAATTGCGCCTCTGGTAAGCTTATAAATTCTTATATACGAAACAACGGCATATATTATCATTGCAACGACACCTATACACCATAACACCGAAAGAATATAGTACAGATAAGGAGTCTCAAATCTTACAGCAGTGTTTGTCTCTGGGAGGGTATCGAAGTTATGCGGCTTCGGAAGCTGTGCGGGGAGGGTAAGCTCATTTGTTGCTCCGTCAAAGGTGACAACATTGTATGTGGCAGTTACCTTTTTTGGCTGCATACTGTATGGGCTTTTTATAGTAAACGGACAAACAAGACGAATTGCGACCAAACACCAAAGAAGCAGAGCAACCCATTTCGGTGACCTTTTCAAAATGGTCCTTATCAACAAAACAACGAGGATAAGTACACTTGCCGACAGACTCATATCAAGTATATTTGTAAATATGTTTATCATCACGTGTCTCCTTTTTTGGCAGAATCAATCATAGCCTGAAGCTCGTTAATTTCCGATTTACTGAGCTTTTGGTGCTTTGTGAATGCCGCAACAAATGCGGGCAGTGAGCCTTCAAATCGTTTTTCAACAAGCTCGTCAATTTCGGATGCCTGTGCTTCTTCTTTTGAAATAAGAGAAGTTACTACGGTTTTTTCGTTTTTCAAAACTCCTCTTTCGGAAAGCCTTTTGATTACAGTGTAGGTTGTGGACGGCTTCCATCCAAGCTTTTCAAAGCATAGCTTTGCAAGGTCGGGGCTTTTTATGGGCTCGTTCTCCCACAGCAGTAAACAAAATCGGTATTCGCTTTCAAAAATTTTCGGTGTTTCCATTCTTCTCTTCTCCATTCTAACGCATTAGATTACAAACCCATTCTAACACGTTAGAATGGGTTTGTCAATAGAAAATTAATATTTAATCATAAAAACTTAAAATTTATTTTTGGGGAAAGGGTTTGGGGAAGGGTGCTTTTTTCAAAAAAGCACCCTTCCCCAAGATAACAACTATTTTTCCTTCTTTTCAAATTTTTCCACAGCCTTCTTTAACAGTTCTCTTATTTCAAGATGCTGAGGGCAGGTTTCCTCACAAAGACCGCATTCGATGCAGTCGGATGCCTTGCCTTTTTCCTTGGTTACCGTGCTGTAATAATAGTCTGCTGACCAGTTATTGAATATTTCCTTGGAATTCAGGCAGGCAAAGACCGAGGGAATGGGAATATTCTGCGGACATCTTTCCATACAGTAGCGGCAATCGGTACATTGAATGCTTCCGCCGGCACGTATAATCTCCGTAACCTTTTTTACTGCTTCTTTTTCGGTTTCTTTTAATGGGACAGGGGAGTAGAGATGACTCATATTATCTTTCAGCATTTGCATATTGCCCATACCCGACAGCACCGAAATCACACCCTCAAAGCCTGCCGCAAAGCGGAGGGCATAGCTTGCGTAAGAGTATTTTCCAAGCTCGTCAAAAACAGCCTTTGCCGCGTCAGGCAGGTTTACAAGGCTTCCGCCCTTGACAGGCTCCATGATAATTACACCCTTGTTGTACTTGCGACAAACCTCATAAGCCTTTCTTGACTGTACAGATGCATCTTCAAAGTCGAGATAATTCAGCTGAATCTGCACAACCTCAATTTCGGGATGCTCAATGAGCAATTCTTCAAGAAAATCGGCTGTATCATGGAAGGAGATACCGAAGTGCTTTATCTTACCTTCCTTTTTAAGCTCAAGGGCAATTTCATAAGCTCGGCAACGCTTGTACTTTGCATAAAGCTCTCTTGTCTGTGCGTGCATGAGATAAAAGTCGAAATACTCAACTCCGCAAAGCTCAAGCTGACTTTCGAAGAAGGGACGGATGTCCTTTTCGTCGCTAAAGTAATTGTGTGACAGCTTGTTTGTGAGAATAAAGCGGTCTCTTGGATAACGCTTTACAAGACAGTCACGAAGAGCGGTTTCACTCTTTCCTCCAATGTAACCGTGAGCGGTGTCAAAGTAGTTGAAGCCGCCTGCAAGGAAGGAGTCAATCATTTCGCAAAAGACATCATAATCCACCTCGTCATCCTTCATTGTCATTCTCATACAGCCAAAGCCAAGCTTTTTATTAATGCCGTACATTCCCTTGGGCGGAGAAAACGAGTCAACTGCTTCTTTAATAAGCTTTATTTCATCGTCTGTAATTTTTTCATCAAATTCATTGAACTTTATATCAAATACACTTCTGCCTGTAAGACTCCTATACCACAAAAGTGCGAGAGCATATCGCCCTGCACCGAGACTTACGTGCACACAGTCACGGTGAAGCCTTTTCATACCGCTTTTGTATAGCTTCAACAGGAGCTCTCCTGAGGGAATAAAGCCGTCAAATCTGTTGTCGGCATACACCTTTTTATAGGTTTCAATTACCTTTTCGCTCATCTCCTCAAAACTTGAAAATGGCGTGTGATCGTGCAGATAAGGGGCATCATAACCCCAGGTCTCATGTAAAAACACCTTCGCAAGAGGCTGTTTTTCTCTTATGTAATCAAGAAGATAGGTTATGTGAGGATAGTAATTTTCCTCGTCAAAGCTGTGAATACTTCCTTGCTGAATGGTGATAACGTCCCATTTTTTGGCATTTATCGCTTCTTCAATACCGACATAAAAGCCTGTGCTTTTTGAGTTAAAATACAATAAATATTTTTCAGTTCCGTTTTTTAGGTTGTCTGCATGCTGACAAAGCCTACAGCCGCCGATATATAGGTTTGCAAGATTTATATCCCACTTTTTTTCCTGTACAATTTTGTACAGATAATGTGTTGCATCATTGGAAAAGCTGTTTCCGATAGCAAGTATATTCATTCAAAACACCGTCCTTTGAAAAGATTCTACCACAAAAGCGTGTATATTTCAATAGAAAAAAAGGAGAAGTAAAACATTTCTGTCTTACTTCTCCAAAATGCATTAAAGGTTATAATATTTGTCAAATTCTGCGGGATGAGGAATAGCGGCGAGCTGACGGCACTCTTCACGCTTAGCCTTGATGAAGTTGGCAAGGAGTTCCTTGGGGAATACACCGTCTGCTGTGAGATAGTCATTGTCAGCTTCAAGAGCGTCAAGTGCCTCGTCAAGAGATGTGGGAAGGTGATGAAGCTTTGCCTTTTCCTCGTCACTGAGGTGGTAAAGGTTAACGTCGTAGGGACCCCATCCGTTTGCATGAGGGTCAATCTTGTTCTTGATACCGTCAAGACCTGCCATGAGAATTGCCGCATAGCAGAAGTAGGGGTTACATGTTGCATCGGGGTTACGAAGCTCGAAACGTCTCTTTTCGGGGCTCTTTGCATATGCGGGGATACGGATTACCGCACTTCTGTTTGATGTAGCGTATCCAACTGTAACGGGTGCTTCAAAGCCGGGCACAAGTCTCTTGAAGGAGTTTGTGCTGGGGTTTGCGATAGCACAGATAGATGCGATGTGCTTGAGAAGACCGCCCATGAAGTAGTGTGCGGTTTCGCTGAGATGAGCATAACCGTTATCATCAGAGAACACGGGCTTTCCGTCCTTCATAAGAAGCATGTGAACGTGCATACCGCTTCCTGCCTCACCGTAAATGGGCTTGGGCATGAATGTTGCGGACTTGCCGTACTTGAGGGCTGTGTTGTGGATGATGTACTTTATCATCATTGTAGCATCAGCCATGTGAACAACTTCGCCGAGCTGAGGCTCGATTTCAAACTGACCTGATGCCGCAACCTCGGGGTGGTGGTAATTAATCTCGATGCCTGCATCCTTCATGTGCATGCACATTTCACTGCGGCATTCATATGAGATGTCAAAGGGCTTTGCAATATGATAGTTCTTCTGCTTGGGAACAACAACACCGTGTCCTTCAACAGTGCTGTTCCAGTATGACTGCTTTGCATCAACGGATGCACCGATGTAGTTTCCGTCAACACCCCATGTAACATCATCGAAGAGATAGAACTCAAATTCGGGGAGAATGTACATTGTGTCAGCAACACCGCTGTCCTGCATTGCCTTAACAGCAGCCTTGATAATGTTTCTGGGATACTGTGCAAGAGGACGGTTTTCGGGACTTTCGATTATCATTGCGTTACCTGTCATCGAAAGGGTAGGAATTTCGCAGAAGGGGTCTATAACTGCAGTGTCGGGGTCGGGGATGAATACCATGTCGCTCTTTTCAACAACTGCATAACCGTAGTTGGAGGCATCAAAGCCGATACCGCTCTTCATTGTATCCTCGGAGAAATTCTCTGCGGGGATAGTAACGTGTCTGTACTGACCGTTGATGTCAACCATCTTGAAGTCAACCATCTTAATGTCGTTTTCTTTGATAAGTGCTATAATATCATTTACGCTCTTTGACATATAATTACTCCTTTTTGTTTTATAATTGCCTGAATTTGTCTTATTATACCAAATTTTTCTTTTAAGGTCAATACTTGATTTGCGTAAAATATGCTTGAATTATAAAAAATTTTATGGTATAATGAATTCTAAAAGATAATTCATAGCTAAATTCGCCAAGCGAGCTAAATTGAGCAAGCTCAGCTAAATTGTCTGCGACAGCTAAATGTACTGATGTACGCTTAAAGAGAATTTAATTTAGCTGTTTCAATGAAACAATTTAGCTATGGAGAGAAACGAAATAATTTAGCTTTGCAACTTGTTGCAAAATTTAGCTAAAAAATGATAGGATGTAGAATATGGCTGAAAGTATAATGCTTGATAAAGCAAAAGATTTTGCAGTAGAAATAATAAACATGTGTAAGAGCATTAAAGAAATAAAAAGAGAAAGCGTTATGACAAATCAGCTTATGCGTTCGGGAACATCTATTGGTGCCAATATTCACGAATCAAAATATGCTCATGGAACGGCAGATTTTATTTCAAAAATGCAAATTGCGTTAAAAGAATGTTATGAATCAGAATATTGGTTAGAACTTCTTAATAGGACAGGATATATTGATGATGAACAATACAAATCAATAATAAATAACTGCGGTCAAATTCGCAGAATGTTGATTTCGTCAATAAACACTGTGAAAGAAAACTCTGCAAAAGGCAAACTCATATGATTCGCAAAACAGTATGAGTTTTTAAAAGAAGTAAATATACGAAACAATATATAATAGATGCATCTGATTTTTAATTTTAGAAGTTATTGCTATCTAAATCGTTTGCAAATTTTATAATCAACAAAAAATCAATTTAGGACGGTTTTATGTCAGAAAAGATAATTAAATCACTTTCCTTTGAGGAGCTTCCGCTGTGTCTTGAAACAATACATAAGGCGTTTTTGCCTAACTGTGAAAAGTACGGCTTCACCAAGGAGAATTATCCGTCATGTGCGGCTTTTGTAACACTTGAGGATTTAATAGAGACAAAGAAAAACGGAACTCATTTTTACGGTGTATTTGTTGAC
The DNA here is from genome assembly GCA_015064635.1 of Oscillospiraceae bacterium. Taxonomy (GTDB): domain Bacteria; phylum Bacillota; class Clostridia; order Oscillospirales; family SIG627; genus RGIG6353. Next base: position 15,569 of record SVRV01000023.1, on the reverse strand, counting down.
GGCAAAATGGCAGGCTGTGTACAGCTTAAAAGAGTCGAACCCACTGTGTACTCCTTTACACGCTTTGCGGTGCTTCCCGAATATCAGCATCTTGGACTTGGCAGACTCCTTTTGTCCCATTGTATAAAAAAATCCAATGAATACGGAGCCGATAAAATGAGACTCCTCATGGTTTATGACAACGCAAAGCTCCGCGCATTTTACGAGGCTTTCGGCTTCAAGCTTGTAAAAAAAGCGAGAGACTCGGAGCATCCATTCCTTTTTGCAATTTATGAGCTGGATGTAACGGAGGAAATAAAAAATGAAAATATGGACTAAAAAATCTCCTTCTTTTCCATCAAGACGTTGGATGGAAGCGTTGCCATTGGGCAACGGAATTACCTCTGCCATGCTTTTTGGCAGTGTCGGCACCGAATGCATTAATATCAACCGCTTTGACCGATGGGAGGGCGGTGATGCCGATTTTCTCCCCGATGTATCCGAAGATTTCCGAAAAATGCGAGACATGGTAAAAAGAGGGGAGTATAAAGAGGCAAATTTCATCCTTTGCAACGCATTGCGTGATAAGGGATATAACCCCGTATATCCGCCCGTACCCTCGGTACCGTATGAGTTTCGGATAACATTTACTTGCAAAGCACCCTTTTCAAAATACAGACGTGGCATTGACCTTGAAAAAGGTGAAGCCTTTGTTACCTATCACGAGGGAGACGCAAAAATTTGCCGCCGTGCCTTTGTTTCAATGGCGGATGATATTGTGGCGTACAGATGTACATCCGATGCACCCTTTACAGTAAAGCTTTCAATTCCCGAATCTCTTAGCACCAAGGTCACTTTTGTCGGCGGTGTAAAGAAGGAAGTCGAAGGTGCTACTCTTATAGAAGATACAAACCGAATTGAGATAATGCTTTCTTTTGGCAATATTCCGAATCTTGATTATGACACCCTTTTTGAAAGGCACCTTGAGAAGTGGAAAGATGCAATGGGGGAAGCGACACTCTCTCTTTGCAAAGAGTCGGATACTCATAACGAAGCACTTATTGAGGATAACAACGATAACGGAATATCAGCAGAGCTTGTGGAAAAGCTGTGGCGATGGGGACGTTATCTCTTCGTTTCGGGCACTTCCGAAAATGGGTATCCTTTTCCGCTTTACGGACTTTGGTGCGGTGAAAAAGACCCGATGTGGGCACAGAATGTAGCTAATGAAAATGTACAGATAATATATCAGCACACCTCTGTCGGTGGACTTTCACATCTTGTAAAACCTCTTATTCATTACTATTTTAACCAAATGGATAAATGCAGGGAAGCGGCACGAAAGCTTTTCGGATGCAGAGGAATATTTGTGAGTGTTTATTCCACTCCCGTTTCCGCTTATCCTTCCCCAAATGTTCCCGTCATAATTAATTATATTTCAGCCGCTCCGTGGCTTTGCCGTCATTTTTGGGAGTACTATGTATACACGGGGGATGAAGAGCTGCTCAGGTCTGAAATACTTCCCTTTATGCTTGAAACAGCTGCATTTTTCGAGGATTATATAACAAGAGAAAACGGCAAGGTGGAAATCATCCCCTCTGTTTCACCCGAAAATTCACCAAGGAATTTTGTTGATATGTCACACCCCGAAAAGGTGGGACTCACACATCCTTGTCCCGCAGTAAAAAATGCCACAATGGATTATGCACTGCTCAAGGAATTGTTGACAAATCTTGTTACTTGTTCAAAAACTCACTTTATTGACGAAAAGCGTGTAGCATTGTGGAAAGAGATACTTTCGGAGATACCCGAATATAAAATCAACGGCGACGGCGCTGTTTCCGAATGGATGTCGGATGACCTTGAAGATTTTTACTTACACCGTCACCTATCCCATATTTATCCCTTGTTCCCGGGGGATGAGATAGGAAAAGATTCGCCTCTTATCTCCGCCTTTGAAAAGGCTTGCGATATGCGTGAGCTGGGCGGATTTGCGGGATGGACTTATCCTCATATGTCGGCGATTTATTCAAGACTCGGAAGAGGTGAGGACGCTCTTTCAATGCTTGACGGACTTGTGAAGTATTGTATGACCGAAAACTTCTTGTCCCTTGGTGTTGATTATTGTGACCGTGGCTCCTGGACAGCAGGAGTACTTCCCGCAACTGTTCAGCTTGACGGTGTTACGGGTGCTGTTGCCGCAGTTCAGGAAATGTTGTTCCGTGTAAGAGGAGATGAGCTGTATATCCTTCCCGCTCTTCCCGAAAGGCTCGGAAAGGGAAGCCTTAAAAATTGGTCATACCCCAAAGGCAAGATTGACATTACATGGAATAAGTCGGAGGGCAAAATTGACATTACTATCCACGGATTCGAAAATTACAAAATCATATATCCCGATTGGTACAACAAAGGCTGAGTCGTTTGACTCAGCCTTTTAACAGTTAATAATTTTGTTTTTCGGGAAGAGGGCTTTTTTGAAAAAGAATCATTCCTGAATTTATAATTTAAAATACTACCTTTTCACCCATGTCGGCTGAAAGCTTTTCCGCAAGAGCAATCTTTGTGGTGTTGAATACGCTTTCCGGAGGGTTGATAGCGGAGGTCTTGTTGTTTGCGATACAGTCAACGAAGTCGATAACCTCAAGAGCATAATCGTTTACACTTTCAAAAGGTACTTCAATCTTTTCGCCTTCCTCTGTGTAAATCATGAACTTGCCCGCTTTGTTTTCAACAGTTGCCTTTTCAAACTTAGCGAAGAAGCCTGACTGGAAGGGATATGAGTTGGAGGGACAGCCCCATTCACCGGTACAAGTGATGAGCATTCCGTCATATTCGTAACGTGTAACGATTGAGTCGTGCTTTGTCTTGTAGTTGGTAGCATATGACATAACAGACTTGGGCATACCGAATATCCAGTTGATGATATCTACGTCATGTACGTGGAGGTCGAGTGCCGCACCGCCACTCTTAGTCTCATCAAGGAACCAGTTTTCCCATGACCAGATAGGAGTGGGTGAGAGACGGAAGAAATCCGCTCTGAGGAGCTTTCCGTACTTTTCACTGTCAATCAAATCCTTAAGATAATTGTACTTTACACCGTAACGGCAGCACTGTCCAATCATGAGCTTAACGTTCATTTCCTTTGAAGTGTTAAGCATGCTCTCTGCCTGTTCAAGATTGATAGCCATGGGCTTTTCGGAGAATACGTTAATACCCTTTTTCATTACCTGAACTGCAATCTTCTCGTGAAGATATGTGGGAAGTGCTGTCACAACGAAGTCAAGCTCCTCGTTTGCAAGAAGGTCGTCAACGCTGTTGTAAAGCTTAAAGTTTGAAAGGTCAAGGTCTACATTGCTGTCGCCGAGATTTGTTGCTGTCTGCTCTGTGAAAACACTCTCACGAATATCGCAAAGAGCTACAAGCTGAACCTCAGTGCAAGACTTTTCTTTAACTTCGGGGTAAGCTCTGAAATGAACCTTACCAAGTCCACCGAAGCCGATAATTGCGTACTTTAACATAGTTTTGTCTCCTTTTTATGTAAATTATAAAAGTGTTTCAAGATAAGCCTTGCCTGCAATGATATCAAGGCGCTGCTGTTCACCCGAGATTTCACGCTCGATTGTGAGCGGTCCGTCATAGCCTATCTCACGAAGCTTTGCAAGGAACCTGGGATAGTCCACGTGACCTTCTCCAAGCGGCACTTGAACACCGTTTGAGTAAGTTCCGTCCTTGAAGCCGAAGGTGGGATATTTTCCGTCCTTTGCGTGAACACCTCTTACATACTGTCCGAAAACAGTGAGTGCATCAATGGGGTTACCCTTACCGCCTGTGATAAGATTTGAGGGGTCAAGGTTAATACCGAGAGAGTCGATTCCAACGGTTTCGATAAGTCTGAGAAGAGCTATGGGGGTTTCCTGACCGGTCTCAAAGAGGAAATACTGACCTCTGTTCTTAAAGTACTGTGCTACATATTTGAGGTCGTTTGCAAGTGATTGGAATTCATCGGACGCAGGGTACTCGGGTACGTATCCCACGTGCATTACAACATCCTGAACGCCCATTGCCTTTGCAAAGTCACATCCCCTAAGAAGCATCTCGATTCTCTGTGCACGCCATTGGGGAGGTACAAGACCGATGCAACGGGGCGCTTGTGTAATATGCCAGATACAAGGACCTATGTTGAGGGGCGCCATGCACCAGAAGGCTGAAATTCTGACATTGTATTTTTCTGCTATCTCCTTGATTGCTATTGCATTTTCTTCGGTGTAGAATTTACCCTGGGAAATCTGAAGCTGACAGGTGGGGAAGCCCATTGCCGCAACATCATGAAATTTCTTTTCCAGAGTCTCGCGGTCTCCTGCTACGTTACCGCTGTGATGAATAAATACGCCAAGTTCCATATTTTTTCTCCTTTATATTTCTATCATACGGTGTGTCCAGACACCGTATTTATTTTTAAAATAAAGCTTGAAATATCCCGCATCCATTGGGATATCTCTTGTGTATCGTCCGTTTCTTTTCTCCTCTTTTGAAAGCTCTTCAATGCGCGAAAGAGGGGCATAGTGGTAATCGTAATACACAACATCCGAATCCGGTGACACGCAAATACCCGCGGGAGTCGGTACATGCTTTCTGAAATCTGCATATAAAATTTCACTTTCTGTGTCGCATGAGTCGAAATGTACAGTAAGTCTTCCGCTTTCCACAGTGTGTGTTATCTTCGGAAGATTGACACAAAATTCCAGAACATCTTCTTCCTTGTTGAGTATTACCTTGTAGTAGCCCGGTTCAAACTTACGTACTATCTTTCCGTTACCGCTGACGGTCAGCGCTTCGGACAGATTGCCGTTTTTTTGTATGAATATTTTGTTTTCGCCTTCGGAAAAGATTGAAATTACAGTTTCGTTTCCGTAGAAGTAGTTTGATTTATTTCCGTAGTCAAGGGCAATTTTGTGAGTTCTACCCGCACCGCCTTTTTTCAGAATTTCATCTGTGCTTTTATCAAGGGGAGGAACTTTATCAATATAGTCATAACGCCACAGCTCAAATAACTTGAACTTTTCAAAGTATTCCTCTTCGGTGTATGAACGTCTTTTTAAAGTGGTATGAAATGCACCTGCCAGCTCAATTTTAACTACCTTGCCGCTTTCGTCACGAAGAATGTCTGTAACTATTTCCACATGATTTACTCCGAGACCGAAGGCGTAAATGACGTCACATAATTTTATATCGTCGAAGGTGTATGTGCACATGTCGGCGATTTTTCTCATCCCCGGAATGCTGCCCCACATCTCGGTGCTGATGCGTCGGTCAATTTGCAGGGCATATCTTACAAGTCCGTTGCATACGATTCCGTAGTATGCCGGATAATTGTTATGCCCCACAAGGTCCTTTGTGTAAATTACACCGTCCGGATTTGAAATAACGGAAATAAGGGTTTCAAAGGATACATTTTCATAAATGAACTTATCGGTAGATTCGGGCGAAGAGTAGGGCATGCCCACCACCTCAAATCCTGCAATGAAAAATGTTTTCCCTGTTTCCTTTGTGTAGGTGTTTATGTTTTTCAACGGTGTCCATTTGAAATCGGTGAGATGTCTTGCTCTTTCAATTGCCGCTTTTTTGCCCTCCGTATCGGGCAATGTACTCATAAGTCCCATAAAAACACCTCCCCGTTCCATGACTAATTATAATAAAATATCAAAGATATAACTATAGATAAAAAAACTATAGTTATGGACAAATTAACGAATTGTATTTTGCAATTAGAAGTTTTGTACAAATAACCCCTTGCCGAATTGCAACAAATATACAAACGAATATACGCTTTGCTCTTATATTTATATTGTATAACAAAAATCACACAAATGCAAGGTAATTAAACACCATTTATAAGTACTAAATTGACAAATTTTTTCACTGTTTATACAAATGTGTTGCAAATAACTGAACATTGTGTTAAAATACTTCAGTATTTTGTTATGTTAGAGAGGCGTTTTATTTGAAAAATTTCACACCGTCCTTCATTGAATGTATGAAGGATTATTCAAAACCACAGCTTGTAAAGGATATAATCGCAGGTATTATTGTTGCGATTATCGCTCTTCCTCTTTCAATTGCCCTTGCGATTGCTTCCGGGGTAGGACCTGAGGTAGGACTTTATACCGCTATTGTGGCAGGTTTTCTCATTTCACTTCTCGGCGGAAGCCGTGTACAGATAGCGGGCCCAACAGCGGCATTTGCCGGCATTGTTGCGGGAATCGTTATGGAAAAGGGAATGAACGGACTTGTTATTGCCACTCTTATGGCAGGCGCAATTCTTGTTCTCATGGGTATTTTAAGACTTGGCGGTCTTATCCGCTTTATTCCCCGGTCAATCACCGTTGGATTCACGGGCGGTATAGCTGTGACCATTCTCATCGGTCAGATTAAGGATTTCCTTGGTCTCACCTTTAAGCATTCTCCCGTTGAAACTGTAGAAAAGGTGGAAGAAATTGCTTCAACCATTGGTACAGCCAATCTTTCCGCACTTGCAGTCGGAGTTTTGTCGCTCGTGATACTTATCCTCGTGCCTAAAATTATGCCGAGAGTTCCCGCATCTCTTATTGCGGTTATCATTATGGCGCTTGCTGTTAAGCTTTTGTCCCTTGACGTCAATACAATAGGCTCACTTTATCCCGATATGCCCACCACTCTTCCAAAGTTTGCACTTCCCTCATTCAAGGGTGTGGATATCGTGGGACTCATTCCCGATGCCGTAACAATCGCAGTGCTTGCAGGCGTTGAGTCCCTTCTTTCCTGCGTTGTTGCCGATAAAATGATTGGTGCAAAGCACAGTCCCAATATGGAGCTTGTAGCTCAGGGCGTGGGTAACGTCGGTTCTGCTCTTTTCGGCGGTATTCCCGCAACAGGCGCTATTGCACGTACTGCCGCAAATATCAAAAACGGAGGAAGAACACCGGTTGCAGGTATGATTCACGCAGTAATGCTCTTCGGTGTCCTTGCTGTATTTATGCCCTATGCCAAGCTTATCCCCATGCCCACAATTGCCGCAATATTATTTGTTGTTGCATATAATATGAGCGAATGGCGTGAATTTGTGAAGATAATAAAGGAACGCTGTGCAATTGACATTCTTGTTCTTGTACTTACTTTTGCACTTACGGTTATTTTTGACCTTGTTGTTGCTATTGCAGTAGGTATTGTTGTGCATTATGCGTTTGTTATGATTAAAAAACTTGTAAAGAGGAAATAAAATGGATAATATTGATTTCAAAATTCTGTCTTGCCTGAAGGATAATTCCAGAATGAATGCTACCGCTATAGGTGAGAAGATTAATCTTTCCACTTCTGCGGTGCTTGAGAGAATAAAAAAGCTTGAAAGCTCCGGTGTTATAACAAAATACACAACAGTTATTGATAACGAAAAAATAGGCAAGGGAATAACGGTTTTTATTTCCGTAAGCCTTGAGCATCCAAAATTTGATGAGGCTTTCAGGGAAACTATTTCACATAACGAGGAGATAATCGAATGTCATTATGTAACGGGTGACTATGACTATATGCTGAAGGGTATTACCGCATCAAGTAAATCCCTTGAACAGCTTATTAACTTTGTGAAGAGTATCACGGGTGTCAGCCACACCAAAACACTCGTTGTTATGACCACCACAAAGAACGAATTTACTTCAATCAAGTAATTGACAAAATAACGCTTTTATGATATATTTATTTCATGCAGAGTAGAGTCAACTGCGTAAGTCAAAGGGGATTGAACCCTTTACGGCTTAAAGTGCTTATCGGACGGGGAGTTGCCGATTTGACGAAATTTTATTGCGATAGTTTGACTCGCATCCCGCTGCTACAATTAAAGAGACTTTTTCGCCTCCTTAATGGTAGCTTTATACTTTTGAGGAGGTTTTTTTATGCCAAAAAAAATTAATATCAGAGTTTTGACAACAGCCGCAATGCTCACCGCAATGAGCATTATAATCGGAATATTCTGTAAGACCTATATGGATTTCGGGAGAGGACTTTTCAGAATCACATTCGAAAATATGCCGATAATACTCTCGGGTATTTTCTTCGGACCGCTTGTGGGTGGAATCGTGGGAGCTGCTTCCGACTTGATAAGCTATCTCTTATCAACTCAGGTTTACGGCATTAATATCGTTGTAACCGTGGGTGCGGTTACAGTAGGTGTTATTTCGGGAGTTGTTTCTCACTATGTTGTCAAAAAGAACGGTTATATGAAATTTGTTCTTTCTTGTGTAATCTCTCATATAATCGGCTCAATGATTATAAAATCAATTGGTCTCTATCAGTTTTACGGAGTTGCCGTGATGTGGCGTATTCCTACATACACATTGATTATTGCAATTGAATCCACGGTGCTTTGCTTCTTGTATAAGAACAAGAATTTCAAGAGACTTATTGAAGATATGTGGTCCTTCGGGAGGTAAAAATGACTTATAACGAAGCATTGAATTATATACATTCCGTTACCTGGAAGGGAAGCCGTCCCGGGCTTGAACGCACTAAAGAGCTTCTCTCTCTCATGGGTAACCCCGAGAAAAAGCTGAAATTTATCCATATCGCAGGTACCAACGGCAAGGGCTCAACCGCCTCAATGTCTGCAAGTATCCTGCAAAAAGCGGGTTATACAACAGGTCTTTACACCTCTCCCTATATCTTTGAATTCAACGAAAGAATGAGAGTTGACGGCAAGAATATCGGAAATGATGAGCTTGCCGAAATCGCCGAATATATCAAGCCTCTTGCCGATTCAATGGAGGATAGCCCCACAGAATTTGAGCTTGTTACCTGTATCGCCTTTGAGTACTTCTACCGTCATAAATGCGACATTGTCTGCCTTGAGGTGGGAATGGGCGGTGAGCTTGATTCCACAAACGTAATTGAGCCTCCCGTTGCATCTGTTATCACCAACATAGGTCTTGACCATACGGAGTTTCTCGGTGATACCCTTGAGAAAATTGCCGAGACTAAATCCAAGATAATTAAGAATAATTCAGTGGCGATTCTTTATCGCTCTACCGAGGGTGTTGAACGTGTCATTGAGGACAGATGCAGTGAAGTGAACGCAAAGCTTTTTAAGGCTGACTTTGATGCAGTCATACCCGTTTCGGCATCCCTTGATTATCAGGTTATTGATTGGAAAAGCCTTAAAGGAATAAAATTACCCCTCCTCGGAGAACATCAGCTTAAAAATGTAGCGGTTGTCCTTACTCTTATGGAGGCACTTCGTGAGAGAGGATATAATGTCACCGACGAAAATATTCGTGACGGTCTTGAAAGCGCCGTGTGGCAGGGCAGATTTGAGATAGTTCGTCGAGACCCGCTTTTTGTGGTTGACGGCGGTCATAATCCCCAGTGTATCGAATCCCTTGTAAAGAATGTGAAAAGCTATGTAACAATGAGACCTCTCGTTGTTCTTACAGGTGTTCTTGCAGACAAGGATTTTTCATCCATGTACGGAGAAATGTCGGAAATTGCCGATGAGTTTATAACCGTTACTCCTCCCAATCCAAGAGCACTTTCAGCAGATAAGCTCGCAGAATATCTAATCGGTCTCGGTGCAGTCGCAACACCTTGCGAAACTGTTGAAGATGGCGTAGCTCTTGCCATAGAAAAGGCTGGAGAGAGCGGCGCTGTTGTAGCATATGGTTCACTTTATATGGTGGGAGATATCGAAAAAGCGGTTAAAAATGGAGATTTTTGAAAATGAAAAGAATATTTATTTTGTTTGCACTGATATTTGCACTCCTGCTTGTGGGATGCGACAATCAAAGCAAAGATACAGACACAGATAAAGCACCAAAGCAAACCGACAATGCACCGACAAAAAATGAAGAAAAAAAGGATGAGGTCATTCCAACGGTGGACCCCGATGACATCAACGAAGATATGGCACTTTCTTTCATTAAAGGTGAGGTTGTATTTGAGGACTTTTCAACAAAGACACAAACAAATCTTTACACTCTCGGATACGCGGGTGCTCACGGAACACCGTACCAATATACCCTTGTAGATTTGGATAATGACGGCGCGCGTGAGCTCGTTGTAGAGTATGATACTACCGGTGACAGAGCCGTGATTGATATAAACGGAAACGTTTGCTCTTCTTACTATGTACCTCTCAGAGGAATGAATCTGCTTAAGGTCGACGGCACAATGAGTTGGAGCAACAGTGCATTTGAACATGGCGTAAAGAGAATAAAATTCTCCGCAAAGGGTTTGATCGATGAAGAAGTTGTGTTCTTTGACAGCTCGAACAATATCTTCAGAATCGACGGTATTTCAGTAACCCGTGAAGAAGTTGAACGTGCCATTGCCGAGCAGGACGAGAAGCAGGATGTGGAATGGCATGAAATACCCGACGAATACAAGCCCGACTTTGTAAAGGAGTTTTGCAACAAGGCTCAAGGCATATGGACGCAGGGAAATGACTTTGTAAGATTTGATAACGGCAAAATGAGCGAAGGCGTACTCGAAGGACATATGTGGATTATCGGAGATGTTGTCTCCGTAAGCAAGCTCGGACTTGAAGAAAAGTATGAAATTGAAGTCTATATGCCGGAAACCTATGACGAAATGGAAGGAAATATTCCCGAAGCAACATACTGGTTCAACGTAACCTTCAAAGACGGAAAGATATTACTTGAGATGCTTTATACCGATAGAGACTATCACGAGGAATTTGAGTATTTCGCATCGAATTATTGATAAAAAGCGGACAGATGTTTTTCATCTGTCCGATGTATTTTTCACCAAAAGACATTCATTGGCACGGCATAGGTAGAAAAAAGTACGTTTTGTTCTACGTCAAAATTGTCTACCGCCTTTATAAGACCAACACAGCCTACTTGAAACAGGTCGTCGGAGCACTCTCCACGGCCTGTAAATTTTTGTATAACACTGAGCACAAGTCTTAGATTTCCGCAAATAAGCTCGTCACGTGCCGAGTTGTCACCGTTTTTCATCCTTTTCAAAAGCTCGGTTTTTTCGTTGTTGGTGAGTACCTTTAATTTAGAAGTGTTTACACCGCATATTTCAACTTTATTGTACATTGTTTTTTACCTCCTTAATGCCTTACTAAAAGTATTACCTGTAAATATATCAATTATTAGAAAATAATTTCAAGAATAATTGAATATTTTTTCGTTTTGTATATTTACAAAATGGAAAAAATAAGGTATAATAATACGGATTGAAAAAATATTAAGTAAAGGAAGATGAAAAAATGAGTAAAGTTATTGTTGAAACATCAGCACGTCACGTACATCTCAGTGCAGAGCATCTTGAAATCCTTTTCGGTAAGGGCGCAGAGCTCACCGTTAAGAAGATGCTTTCTCAGCCCGGTCAGTTCGCTTGTGAAGAGCGAGTAACAGTTGAAGGTCCCAAGAACGCTATAAAGAATGTTAGTATTCTCGGTCCCGTAAGAAAGGCAACTCAGGTTGAGCTTTCTCTCACAGATGCAAGAACTATCGGTCTTTCAGCTCCCATCCGTGAGTCAGGCGACATCGCAGGCACACTCGGCTGTAAGCTTATCGGTCCTTGCGGAGAGGTTGAAATCGCAGAGGGCGTTATCGCTGCTAAGCGTCACATTCACCTTACTCCCGCTGATGCAAAGGAATTCGGCGTAGAGGATAAGGAAATCGTTTCCGTTAAGATTGACGGCGAGCGTGGACTTACATTCGGCGACGTTGTTGTAAGAGTTAACGAGAACTTTGCAGCAGCAATGCACATAGATACAGACGAGTCAAATGCAGCAGCTGCATTCGGCGAGGTTTGGGGAGAAATCATTAAGTAAATAATATAAAAAGGAGATATAAAAATGACAGATCACATTTTTTATTCACACGAAGTGGAAAATATGTGTCCCATTGCCAAGGGTCCTCACCACGGTCCCGCTCCCATTCCCGAAGAGGGTAGATGGGTAAAGGCATATGAGATCAAGGACATCTCAGGCCTTTCACACGGTATAGGCTGGTGTGCTCCTCAGCAGGGATGCTGTAAGCTCACTCTCAACGTTAAGGACGGTATCATCGAAGAGGCTCTCGTTGAGACTCTCGGATGCTCCGGTATGACTCACTCAGCAGCTATGGCAGCTGAAATCCTTCAGGGTAAGACTCTCCTTGAAGCTCTCAACACAGACCTTGTTTGTGATGCTATCAACGTAGCAATGAGAGAAATATTCAAGCAGCTCGTTTACGGACGCAGCCAGACCGCTTTCTCAGAAAACGGACTTCCCATCGGTGCTTCTCTTGAAGACCTTGGTAAGGGACTTCGTTCTCAGGTTGGTACAATGTTCGGTACAAAGGCTAAGGGTGTAAGATACCTTGAAATGGCTGAGGGTTATGTTCTTAACATCGCTCTTGACGAAAACAGCGAAGTTATCGGTTACAAGTTTGTTAACCTCGGTAAGATGATGGACGCTATCAAGGCAGGTAAGGACCCCAAGGAAGCTTACGAATCAAATATCAAAACATACGGTCGATATGACGGCGCTGCTAAATATATCGATCCCAGACACGAATAAGAAAGGGGGATAAACTAATGTCTAACGAAGTAAAATTTGAAGGTAAAGAAAGAAGAATAGCAGGCATTACAGCTTGCATGGCTGAGTACGGAATCAAGGATCTTGAGGACGCACGTCAGATCTGCCTTGACAAAGGTGTTGACCCCGATGCAATAGTAAAGGGAATTCAGCCCATCGCATTTGAAAACGCTGCTTGGGCATATACTCTCGGTTGTGCTCTTGCAATAAAGAAGGGTGTAAAGACTGCTGCTGACGCCGCTGAGCTTATCGGTGTAGGTCTCCAGGCTTTCTGTATCCCCGGTTCAGTTGCCGCTAACCGTAAGGTTGGTCTCGGCCACGGTAACCTCGGCGCAATGCTCCTCAGAGAAGAAACAAAGTGCTTTTGCTTCCTCGCAGGTCACGAGTCATTCGCTGCAGCTGAAGGCGCTATCGGTATCGCAAAGAACGCTAACAAGGTAAGAAAAGAGCCCCTCCGCGTTATCCTTAACGGTCTCGGCAAGGATGCGGCTTATATCATCGCTCGTATCAACGGCTTCACATATGTTGAAACCGACTACGATCCCTATGCAGACGAGCTCAAGGTAGTTCGTGAGGTTAAGTTCTCAGACGGCGAAAAGGCTAAGGTTCGTTGCTATGGCGCAAATGATGTTTCAGAAGGCGTTTCTATCATGAAGTTCGAGAATGTTGGCGTTTCCATCACAGGTAACTCAACTAACCCCACTCGTTTCCAGCACCCCGTTGCAGGTACCTACAAGAAGTGGGCTATCGAGAACGGCGTTAAGTACTTCTCAGTTGCTTCCGGCGGTGGTACAGGTAGAACACTTCACCCCGACAACATGGCAGCTGGCCCCGCTTCATACGGTCTCACAGATACTATGGGTCGTATGCACGGTGACGCTCAGTTCGCAGGCTCTTCATCAGTTCCCGCACACGTTGAAATGATGGGTCTTATCGGCGCCGGTAACAACCCCATGGTTGGTATGACCGTTGCATGTGCCGTTGCAATCGAAGAGGCAATGAACAAGTAAGACTTGTTCAATGAAATTTGCCCGAATACTTCGGTCAAATGAAATTCCACAAGTGGAATGAAATGCTAAAGCATGAAATGCCCCGCAGAAATGCGGGGCATCTTTACTGATGTGGGGCAAATTTCATTTCATGAATTCAGCGAATTCATTTCAAGATGCGAAGCATCATTTCATGCGCTTTAGTGCATTTCATCATTCATCGTAGGAGGATTTATGACGGATAATATACTTATTGACTTATCAATAGAATTTGCAGTTGAAATTGTTAATTGGTGCGAATCTATAAAAGGAAAATCCGTACTCACAAATCAGCTTGTCCGTAGTGGCACAAGCATCGGCGCAAATATTCACGAAGGAAATTACGCAAACAGCAGAGCCGATTTTGTCGCAAAGTTTCAAATCGCCCTTAAAGAATGCTACGAAACAGAATATTGGCTCGAGATATTTTACCGCACCAATACAATGAACGAAGAAACATATAATAAATTCAAAAATGATAGCGGTAAAATAAGAAAAATTCTTATTTCTTCTATAAACACAGCAAAATCAAAGATGGAAAATTAATCTTTTAATAAGTTTCAGAGTTAGACACATCATTTTTGAGAAATCATGAATGATGTGTCTAATATTTTTTTGGAGAAAACATATGCAGAAACTCACTCAACCCCTGCATATGTTTGTTTTTACAGTCCAGTAGTTGCTTTTTCTTCTCGTCAAATTCCTCTTTAGTGATAACACCACTATCAAGAAGGTCTTTGTACTTTTTTAATTCATCGGCGTTGCTTGTGTTTGCATATGCTGTACTATTTTTTTCTTGACGACTCATCAAAAGCTTGCTGATTTCCGAATGAATTTCTATATTGTTGGCAATCATCAAAAATTTTATTCCGCCTGATGAGGATGTTACGGAGATACCTTTTAATATGCTTGTTCCAACTGCTGATATTTTATCAATGGGTATATCGACTCTTTTCCCAAACGCCGCAGAACCATACACTCTTTTATCAGTTACTATCAAAGATGTTTTGAAAACCCAAAAATAAAATATTGCTGCAATTATCACAAACGGTAAAAAAGAGAAGGATCCGAATATTAGAACTTCGTCAAATGCATATCCTAACGAATGGGCTTGTATCTTTTCTATTGTTGCTGTGAGCTCCAAAACGATCCACCAAGTAATGACTCCTACAAGAAGAATTGCTAAAATAATGGCAAATTTTGATTGGCTTTGTTTACTTTTAATAATTACTTTTTCTTCCATTTTGATTCTCCTATAATTTCCAAAATAAAAAGTGCGCCAACCGATGTTAAATGACGGTAAGGAAGACGGAAAAAACTTGTTATACAGCCGGATTGATATGATATTGTAGAATATAAAATATCTGGAGAAAACAATGAGAAATATTTATATCTACAAAGATGAAACTGAAAGTCGGGTTCAACAGTTTTTTGAAAATGCAGATGAGAAGCTACGAAACAAATTCAAAAGTATTCTCAATTACCTATCCAACGATAAAAATCCACTTTGCGAGCCTTATGTGAAACATATCTCGATTGTCAGGTATAGAGAGCTTTACGAAATTCGTATGAAAGCGTTGGGAAATATGGTGAGAGTGCTGTTTGTGAAGCAAGGTGAAGATATCGTGCTTTTGTATGCGTTTTATAAAAGAAGCGGAAAGGATACGGAAAAGGCACTTGATATAGCGTTTAAGTTGCTGAATAGGATGAGAGAAAATGGTGTGGAGATGGTAAAAATTAAAGCGGCAGAAAAATATTTAACATTGCAACCGAATAGACAAAAACAAGCCCAAACCGAGTGTGCATTTTATGCAAATCTCGTTTGGGCTTTTGTAATTATATGTAAAATATATGAAAAAAATGCGATTTAAGGCTGACGAACTGTTTGTAAAATTGAATCTGTTTGATGCCCTCTAAAGATACAAGAAAACACAAGGGCTTCGTCAGCCTAAAACTGATGAAAGTACTGCAAATATAAGGCTTTC
>SVRV01000022.1 GCA_015064635.1 Oscillospiraceae bacterium | reverse complement strand
TAGAAATCGCATTCTTCATATGTTTTCTCATCAAATTTACAATATACAATAATGCGATCGAGTTTCCTCGACCGCACTATTCAATTCTTTTTAACCTTTTTTACCCCAACTATTGACAAAGAGCCAACAAAAAACGCTGAATCGATTCAGCGTTTTTTTGTTATGTAAAGCTATTTATTACTTATTCTTAAGCTGTTCAAGAACTTCTCTTGTGATTCTTGCAACAAGCTCGTCGGTAGCCGTAACTCCGCCGCTTACAACTGTGCCGCAGCTTCCGAAGAGTTCCATCTTCTTGATAACTGCTTTCTTGATAGCTTCAACAGATGCGGGGATAAGGTCGATGATACCCTTGTTCATATCTGTGAAGGCACGGAATTCAGCTTCAACTGCCGCAATGTTGATATCTGTGAAGATATTTACCTTGCTGATACCCTTTTCGATAGCGGTCTTGAAATCCTTATCTGTAAGACCTGAACCGCCGTGAAGTACAAGGGGAACGTCAATTGTATTTGCGATAGTCTCGATTCTTTCAAAATCAAGCTTGGGGGGGAGCTTATAAGCACCGTGAGCAGTACCAACCGCAATAGCAAGTGCGTCAACCTTTGTTCTCTCAACGAAATCTCTTGCCTGATCGGGATCTGTGTAGAACTTGGAAGCATCCTCCATAGAAGCCTCTGTTGCACCCTCAGCGCCGCCTACGTGACCGAGCTCACCCTCGATTGTTGCACCGTATGAGTGTGCAATGTCAGCCATCTCACGAACCTTCTTGATATTTTCTTCATAAGGGTCGGTAGAACAGTCGTACATGATAGATGTAAATCCAAGCTCAAGAGCTTTAAGACAAGTTTCTTTCTTGAGACCGTGGTCAAGGTGAACAACAACGGGAACTCTTGCCTTCTTAGCCATGGGAATGAGGTAGTATGAAACCTCTTCGAGAGGTCCGTAAGGGAAGAGAACCTCGGCAGTACCCATAATTACGGGAGAGCCAGTCTGCTCTGCAGCATTGATAATACCACGTGCAAGCTCAAGGTTTACAGCATTAAAAAGTCCGATACCGTACTTACCCTTCTTGGCAGGGTAAAGCACTTCGTTCATATTAACAAGCATTTTATTTTCCTCCTATAATAGGTTTAAATTCTTTAACACCTACATTGTATACCGAATCCCATAAAAAGTCAATACAAAACAACAAAAAACAAATAAAAAAGTCGAAAATATTTTGAATTGTTTGGGAATAATAGTAATATGTGTGTTTTTAAACAAAGCTGAACCTTTGCTTTTGCATCGGTTCAGCTTTTTCGTTTATTTCTGTTGATAGGTTTCAAGAAAGTCGCCTATTTCCATCATTGCATTGTAGAGCGTGTCAGGCTCGGGAAGCATAACTACTCTGAAGTGGTCGGGGGTGGGATAGTCAAAGCCACTTCCCGCAACGATAAGTATCTTCTTTGCCTTGAGAAGGTCGAGGGCGAATTGCTTGTCGTTTGTTATATTGTGCTTCTTTATGTCAATTTTAGGGAACATATAGAATGCGGCACGGTTTTTAACGTAGCTGAGGTCGGGGCACTTATCCATTGCACGGCAGGCAGCCTCACGCTGTTCGAAAAGTCTGCCGCCCGGTACCATCATTGCCTTTGTGCTTTCCACATCCGAGAGAGCGGCGGGAATTACGAACTGTGCAAAAGCGTTTGAACAAAGTCTCATGGATGCAAGAGCAACAATTCCGTCAATCATATCGGAGGCTTGCTCTGTGGGCCCTGTTATAACCATCCATCCGCAACGCATACCGCAGATAACGTGAGACTTGGAAAGTCCGTTCATGGTGAACACCAGCACGTCGGGGGCAACCTTTGCCATGGGGGTGTGTGTCATGCCGTCCATAAGGAGACGGTCGTATATTTCATCCGAGAAGATAACGAGGTTGTGCTCGCGGGCAATATCCGCAATCTGTTCAAGTATCTCCAAGGGATAAATTGCACCTGTGGGGTTGTTGGGGTTGATTATAAGAATAGCCTTTGTTTTTGAGGTTATCTTGCTCTTTATGTCGTCAATATCGGGATACCAATCGGACTGTTCATCGCAGATATAGTGAACAGGTTTTGCGCCTGCAATGTAGGCACAGTTTGCCCAAAGAGAATAGCAAGGGCAGGGGACGAGTATTTCGTCGCCAAAGTTAAGAAAGGCAGTGGTAGCCATGCTTACCACTTCGCTTACTCCGTTTCCCACAAATATGTTGTTTACATCAACAAAGGGAACGCCTGTTGCTTCGTGATATTTCTTTATTGCCTCGCGGGATTCAATAGTACCCTTGACGTCACTGTAGGGCACGGCTCTTTCAACACTTTCAATAACCGCTTGACGGATGCTTTCCGGCATTTCAAAGCCAAACTTACCGGGGTTGCCCGTGTTGAGCTTCAAAACCTTTTCGCCTTTTTTCTCCATTTCAAGCGCTTCGCGGAATGTAGCTCCTCTTATATCTGAATGCACAAGTGTTAATTTGTCTGATCTTCTGATTTCGTTCATGTATATATCTCCAAGTAAAATTAATGCTCCAATAGTATAGCACAAACGAAACAAAAATGCAATATTTTCTGTTTAAAAGTTAAAAAACGCCTAATTTTGATAAAATATTTGGACGAATGCCAAAAATACCGAAAATATTTCGTAGTATCCTGAAACTTTGTGAAAAGTATGTCGAAAAAATACCGCTGTCAGACGACGGCTGTTGAAATGAATGGAAACGAATTTCGAAGTATTTTTTTGTAAGACGAGAAAATAAAAGAAGGGCGAGGAAGCTTTACTTGCGTAAAGCGACGACGCCCTTACTTGAAATTTGCGAAGTATTACGGAAAAATACGAAGAAATTTTATACGGTACCCTGTGCCTTCATAGCCTCTGCAACCTTGAGGAAGCCTGCAATGTTAGCACCTGCAACAAGGTCATCACCGAAGCCGTAAGCCTTAGCCGCATCAACAGAAGCCTTGAAAATGTTCTTCATGATCTGGTGAAGCTTTTCATCAACCTCTTCGGCTGTCCAGCTGTAACGCATTGAGTTCTGTGACATTTCAAGACCTGATGTAGCAACACCGCCTGCGTTAACTGCCTTTGAAGGAGCAACCTTTACGCCGTTAGCCTTGAGGTATGCAAGAGCCTCGTTGGTTGTGGGCATGTTGGAAACTTCAACGTAGTACTTGATGCCGTTTTCAACAATCTTCTTGGCATCTTCGATCTTAACCTCATTCTGAGTAGCACAAGGCATGAGGATGTCAGCCTTAACGCCCCAAGGCTTTTCACCTGCAAAGAAGGGAACGTTGAACTTTTCGGCGTAGTCCTGAACTCTGTTGCGGCAAGAAGCACGCATTTCAAGCATGTAGTTGATCTTTTCTTCGGTTGCAACACCGTCTTCATCGTAGATGTAGCCGTCGGGACCGGAGATAACAACTACCTTACCGCCAAGCTCTGTAATCTTCTTAACTGTACCCCAAGCAACGTTACCGAAGCCTGAAACTACAAATGTCTTGCCCTTGATATCGTCACCGAAGTGATTGAGCATTTCAACTGTGTAGTAAACTGCACCGTAGCCTGTTGCTTCGGGACGGATAAGAGAACCGCCGTACTGGATGCCCTTACCTGTGAATACACCTGTGAACTCGTTCTTTATTCTCTTGTACTGACCAAACATGTAACCGATTTCTCTTGCACCAACACCGAGGTCACCTGCGGGAACGTCAACGTCAGCACCGATGTGACGGCTGAGCTCGATCATAAAGCTCTGGCAGAAACGCATAACCTCTGCGTCTGACTTGCCCTGGGGGTCGAAGTCTGCACCACCCTTACCACCGCCCATGGGAAGAGAGGTCAAGCTGTTCTTGAAGGTCTGCTCAAAGCCGAGGAACTTCATAATGCCCAAATACACATTGGGAGCGAATCTGATACCACCCTTGTAAGGACCGATAGCGGAGTTGAACTGTACACGGAAACCGCGGTTTACCTGAACCTTGCCGTTGTCGTCAACCCACGGAACTCTGAATGAAATCTGTCTGTCGGGCTCAACTATTCTTTCAAGGATGCCTGCCTCAACAAAGTCGGGACGAGCATCAATAACGGGCTCGATACTCTCAAAAACTTCTTCGACGGTCTGAATGAATTCAGGCTCGCCTGCGTTTCTTTTCTTGACTGTTTCAAGAACGTCTAACATATACTGGTTTTTCATTTTTAAAAACCTCCTAATAAAAATTTAAATCCAATTTATACTCGGTTGGGGGATAAATAAAATTTAATAAGGATATTATAATTATCTTTTTTTTACTTGTCAATAGAAATTCGTTAAAAAAAGTCAATAACTGTTAATTTTTTTGCGTAAAGTAGGGCGGAATTATTGACTTTTTGCTCTATTTGTGATAAAAACTATATGTATAGGTATAGTTTTGCCCCCCAAAATAATAAAGGAGAATTAATATGCTTGAACAGATAATAAAGGAAAGAGGAATTCCTGCCCTTCCGAATATAGATAATACCGACGAAAAAAGGGAATATATGAAAAGGATACTTGCCGAGGAGGAGTACGGACTTCCCGTACCAAAGCCCGAGGAAGTAACATATGAAGTGAAAGAGCTTGAAAATGCCAATTATATGACAGGCAATGCTACACTTGAGGAGGTTACCGTAAAGGGTAAGCTGCTCGGACGTGACTTTTCATTCCCTTTTAAATTTGTGCACCCCACGGATAAGAAAAACCAAAAGGTAATTGTACAAATCAATTTCAGATATGATTGTCCCGATAAATATACTCCCGCCGAGGAGATAATCGACAGAGGATATTCGTTGGCAGTTTTCTACTATAATGATATTACCACCGATAACAACGATTTTACCAACGGCATTGCGGGTATTTTGTTCCCCGACGGAGAGCGCCGTGAAGGAAATGCCACGGGTAAGATTATGATGTGGGCATGGGCGGCATCCCGTGTTGCGGACTATCTTGAAACTCTTGATTTTGTTGACATGGATAAGCTCGGTGTTGCAGGTCATTCAAGGCTTGGAAAGACAGCACTTGTAACAGCGGCATACGATGATAGATTTAAATTTGCTCACTCAAACGATTCGGGTTGCTCGGGCGGTGCTATTCACCGCAATAAGCGCGGTGAGACGGTTGAGGCAATAACGAGAAACTTCCCCTTCTGGTTCTGCCCGAATTATAAGAAGTATATCAACAACGAGGGAGCAATGGAGTTTGACCAGCATTGGCTTGTAGCGGCATCCGCTCCGAGATTTGTTGAAATAGGTACAGCTGTCGAGGACGTATGGGCGGACCACGAATCCGAGTATCTCACCTGCGTTATGGCGAGTGAAGAATTTGAAAAGCAGGGAGTCGTGGGCTTTGTTCATCCCGACCGTTATCCCGAGCTTCACGAGCATATGAAGGACGGTCACATTTCATACTACGTGAGACCGGGCAGACATTTCTTCAGCAGATATGACTGGAACAAATTTATGGATTTTATTGACTTAAAAATTGGAGATAACAAATGAGAATAATTACAGGAAAAGCAAGAGGAATAAAGCTTGATTCACCCTACGGAGACGAGGTGCGTCCCACAACCGAAATGGCAAAGGAGGGCATTTTCAGTGCAATTCAGTTTGACCTGGATTCCCGACGTGTGCTCGACCTTTTTGCGGGAAGCGGACAGCTTGGACTTGAGGCTATAAGCCGAGGAGCGGAAAGTGCTGTCTTTGTTGATGAGTCTCAGGCGTCCATTGAAATTGTCAAGCGAAACGCCCAGAAGACAAAGCTCTTTTCACAGTGCAGAATTGTAAGAATGGATTTTACCGATTTCCTCAAGAAATCAAGCGATACCTTTCACTTTATATTCGTTGACCCACCCTACGGAAAGAAGCTTCTCCCCGAGGTGGTAAAGAAGGTTATGAAATATGAAGTGCTTGCCGAGGACGGAATCATTATTCTTGAAGGCGAGGACGCTGAAATAGAAGGACTTGATGCCGTGTGCGAGGAGTACGGCGTTGAGGTCAAGAAAAGATATAAGTACGGAAAGACTTATGTCCATGCGGTAGGAAGAAAGTAATAAATGTGGGCGGATTTTATATCCGCCCGATTGTAACGGAGTGGAATATGAAGAAAACGACAGCCATAATACCGGGAAGCTTTGACCCTGTGACGCTGGGACATCTCGCTCTTTTTGAAAAGGCGGCGGAGATGTTTGAAAACGTCACCGTATTGCTTTGCCATAATTTTGATAAAAAGACTCTCTTCTCCTTTGAACAGCGTCTTGAGCTGCTTCGTGCTTCGGTTTCACACCTTGAAAATGTGACGGTAGACTCCCATACAGGTTGGCTGTACGAATACCTTTTGGATAAAAAGGAAGTGGTTCTCTTCAAGGGAGTTCGCAACACCGTTGACTTCGAATATGAAAAAAATATGGCGGAATTTAATTTTGAGCATTCGGGAGTGGATACCGTTTTCCTTCTTTCGGAGGAAAAATTTGCGGAAATTTCCTCCACAAAGGTGAGAAAATTGCTTTCCGAGGGTGGGGATTGGAAAAAAATTATACCGCAAAATGCACAAAAATTAATTGAAAATTTCTACGAAAATATTTAAAAAATACTTGAATTTTCTTTTCATATGATATATAATATATGCAGTGGTGGTGAAAAGTGGGACTGAATGGAGCAAAATGTATCCAAATTACCCAAAAATTCCCACAAATCATACGAAAGGGGGACTCAATATGCTTCTTGGTCAGTTTGAATATTCGCTGGATGCAAAGGGACGAGTGTTTATTCCTGCAAAGCTTAAGGATTCGCTTGGTGAAACCTTTGTACTTGCCAAAAGTATGGACCCCTGTATTGCCATATACTCAAAAGAGATGTGGGAAAAGTATGTATCAAAGCTCTCTGAACTTCCTGCAATGAAGACCAGAGCTATTCACCGATTCGTTTTCTCCACCGCAATTGAAGCAAACACCGACTCTCAGGGGAGAGTGCTCATAACACAGCCTCTCAGAGAGTATGCGGGACTTGAAAAGGAAGTTACCATAATCGGTAACGGCGACCACGCCGAAATATGGAATACCGCAAAGTATAACGAGTACATGAATTCACAGAGCATTGACGAAATGGTTGACACTCTTATGGAGTACGGCTTCTGATGGCAGAGTTTAATCATTATTCGGTAATGCTTCACGAAACCGTGGATATGCTCTCGGTTCGTGAAGATGGAGTGTACGTTGACTGTACTCTCGGCGGGGGAGGACACTCCCTTGAAATAGTAAAGAAGCTTACAACAGGAAAGCTTATATGCATCGACCGTGATACGGATGCCATTGAAGCGGCAAAGAAACGTCTTGCAGAGTATTCCGATAGAATAATATTTGTAAACGACAATTTTAAAAACGTAAGATACATTTTAGACGACCTCGGAATAGAGGGAGTTGACGGCATTACGGCAGACCTTGGCGTTTCATCCTATCAGCTTGACACGGCTGAACGCGGCTTTTCATATCACTATGATGCCGCTCTTGACATGAGGATGGACAGATCACAGCCTTTTGATGCAAGAACGCTTGTGAACGAATACTCCGAAAAGGAGCTTACCCGTGTTATATCGGATTTTGGGGAAGAAAAATTCGCCCAAAGAATTGCAAGAGCGATAGTTCAAAGGCGTGCGGAAAAAGAAATAGAAACAACGTTTGAGCTTGTTGACATAATCAAGTCGGCGGTGCCAAAGGCATCGCAGATAGAAAAGCATCCTGCCCGACGTACATTCCAGGCAATAAGGATCGAAGTGAATGACGAAATAGGGATGCTCAGAGGAGCGGTCGAGTCTATGATAGCTTCGCTGAAGGTGGGCGGAAAAATTGCGATAATTACATTCCATTCCCTTGAAGACCGTGCGGTAAAAGAGGTGTTTGGGTCAAAGGTGAACGGATGCACCTGTCCGTCGAATTTTCCGGTTTGCGTATGCGGCTTCAAGCCGCAGCTGAAGCTTCTTAATAAGAAGCCGATAACCGCAGATACGGGAGAGCTTGATGAGAACAACCGTTCGAGAAGTGCAAAGCTCAGAGGTGCCGAAAAGCTTTAAGGATAGCGAGAGAGGAAAGATATGTCAGAGTACACATCGGGCAAGACAATAGTAAAGAATAGGGAAATAAAGTCTGAGGAGCGTAACCTTGCAGGGGATTTTCTTGCGGAAAAGGGTTATGAGAGACAGGCAAAGCCACGTGAGGTGAATGGTGGCAGAGACCGACTTCCCCAGAATTACACACAAAAGAATAAGGCAAGACTTAACAACTCGCTTGTATCGGCTCCCACAAACGAAAGAGTAAATGATGAGAGGGCACGTGCCAAGGCAAAGGCTATGAAGAAGAAACGAAATGAAGCCCAGGTTAAGGTGGCGGGAATGAGAAAAGAAAAGCCTGCGACTCCTTTCCCTGCATTTACAATATTTTGTCTTATTGCACTTACAATAGTTTCGCTTTACGTTATCCATTTGTACATAGAGCTTGATGAAATAGATACCAAGATAACCGACGGCGAAAATATGATTGCTGAACTTAAGAAAAAAGAAACGGATCTTCAGGCTGTATGGGAAAGCAAATATGATCTTGAAGAGGTTGAACGTATAGCGAGAGAAAAGTACGGAATGGTTGACGAAGATCAAATTCCCAAAGAATACATTACTCCTAATACCGAGGACAGTATAGAGATAATGGAAACAGAGCCGAAGGATGAAACTCCCGGTGCACTTCTTTCGGGTTTTGCAGGAGTAGTTTCCGATCTTTTATCATATATAAATTAGCTTTGACATAGTAATGTAATAAGAGTAAAGGGAATTTACGTCTCTTTACTCTTTTTGCCTAAAAATAAAACGTGAAATTTGTCGAGGAGGATTGCTTTGAAATACAAGGTGAGGGCATCACGCCGTAAGATAAACAAAAAAACAAATATACTTGTTGTCGTTTCCATAGTAGCGGCATTGATACTTGTTACCAGACTTGCATATTACTCCATCTACAAATATGACGAGTATCAGAACAAAACAATTGCTCAGTCGGTGACGGAGTCATCTATAAAGGCTAACAGAGGAACTATATACGACAGAAACATGAATATACTTGCTGCCAGCATTACGGTTGAGCGTATTTTCATTTCTCCTGCTGACATTCCTCAAATGAGTGTTAAGGAATACATTGACACCTATGTTGAGAACATGGGTGGAAAGGATGCCGACAAGGCGGCTGAAAAGGCAAGGCTTACTGCGGAATTTGATAATCTTTCCATAAGTGTGGGTGAGGATATAGCAAATGAGCTTTCTAATATACTTGGTGTTGAAAAAG
Source organism: Oscillospiraceae bacterium (assembly GCA_015064635.1). GTDB lineage: Bacteria > Bacillota > Clostridia > Oscillospirales > SIG627 > RGIG6353. The sequence continues at coordinate 31,578 of SVRV01000022.1, read as the reverse complement.
ATTTTATTATGGAAAAGGTCGCAAAGACCAACCGTAAGGATGAAACCATAAAGAAAAAGGTAGAGGAATATATTGCCGACAAGGTACGTGACCTTATTGCAAACAAGCACTATTCCACGTGTATATACCTTGAAGAGGACAGCAAGAGAACATATCCCTACGGAACACTTGCGTCTCATGTGCTCGGCTTTATCGGAACGGATAACATAGGTCTTGCAGGAGTTGAGCTTTACTACAATAAAAATCTTTCGGGCGTTGACGGAAAGATAATAAAGGCAGTAAACGGTGTGGGAGACCAGATGCCATACAAATATGAAAGCTACATTCCCGCAACTCCCGGTACAAATATGATGCTTACCATTGATGCATCGGTACAAAGAATTCTTGAGAAGAATCTTGAGACCTGCTACGCCGATACTCAGGCGGAAGCGGGTGTTATGGGCATAGTGATGGACGTTGAAACCTTTGAAATTCTCGGAATGGCAACACTTCCCAATTTCGACTGTAACGACCCGTACACACTTGATGCTAAATCCCAGGCGGAGCTTGACTCTTTTGTGGGAACCGAGGAGGATAAAAACGAGCGCTTCCACGAGCTCATATACGGACTTTGGGAGAACAGATTTATCACAGACACCTACGAGCCGGGTTCTACTTTTAAAATGATAGTTGCCGCAAGTGCAACCGAAGAGGGACTTATAAAAAACGGAGAGACCTTCTATTGCTCGGGAAGCATTCGTGTAGACGGCTATCCCAAGCCCATAAACTGTCACCTCCATTCGGGACACGGCACACAGACCTTTGAGGAATCGCTCTGGCATTCCTGCAACCCCGTATTCGTTACAATGGGACTTCGTATGGGAACCGAGAGATTCTTGAAATACTTCAAAGCCTTCGGATATATGGAGAAGACGGGAATAGACCTTCCCGGAGAAAAAATGGGTCTTTGGTTTGACCACTTCAATCAGGTCGAGCTTGCCGTATCGGCGTTCGGACAGACATTTACTATCACTCCTATTCAGCACGTTGCCGCAGTGGCGGCGGTTGCAAACGGCGGACATCTTGGTACGCCTCATATTCTCAAATCCTTCCTGGACGAGGACGGAGACGTGGTTTCTACGTATGATGGAAGTGAGAAGAGACAGGTAATTTCTACCGAAACCAGCCGTAAAATCGTAGGATATATGGAAAACGGTATCAGCAGTGGAGGCTCTGCAAGAAACGCCTATGTTAAAGGATACAGAGTTGCTGCAAAGACCGGTACAACCGTAAAAACTGCCCTTCGTGCCCAGACGGGTGAAACAAAGTATATAAGCTCCTGCGTAGCTTTTGCACCTGCGGACGACCCCAAGGTGGTTGTAATGGTGCTTGTTGATGAGCCCGTCGGCTCATACTACGGCGGTACAATTGCCGCACCCGTTGTATCAAGAGTTCTTGCCGAGACACTTCCTTATTTGGGCGTTGAACCCGAATACGACGAGGACGAGCTTGAAACCGTTGCATATACAGTTGAAAGCTATATAAACGATACTGTAAGCAACGCTCAGGCAAAGATATTGAAGGCAGATTATAAGTACAAGGTTATAGGAAGCGGACTCACTGTTGTGAAGCAGGTTCCAAAGGCGGGCGATGCACTTGCTCACGGAGGAACGGTAGTACTTTATACAGACGATACCACATCGGGTAAGACCGTTGTTCCCAACGTTGTGGGACTCACCGCCTCGGCGGCGAATAAGGCGATAACCGATGCGGGACTTAATATAACAATAGTAGGAACAAGCCCCGACCACCTGGACGGAGCGATAGCCGTAACACAATCAATAGAGGAGAACACTGCCGTTGATAAGGGTACTATAATAACGGTAGACTTCAGAAACTATTCCAACATTACTGATTAGGAGATAACTATGGAGCTGAAAAATCTACTTCACGGTATTGACACAAAGAAAATATCCGCTGACCTCTCGGTTGATATAAAGGGTATTACCCAGAACAGCAAAAAAATATCGGAGGGTTATATCTTTGTTGCCCTAAAGGGTGCAAGATTTGACGGAAATGCCTTTATACCCACAGCCATAGAGCTTGGTGCGGTATGCGTTGTTACCGACACAGAGCCCGAAGCCAATGTGCCTTATATACTTGTGGACTCTCCGAGGAGAGTACTTTCGGAGCTTCTTTCAAACTTTTATGAAAGACCTCAGGACAGCTTCGTTTACTCTGTCGGTGTTACGGGTACCAACGGCAAGACCTCCACAACCCTTATGCTGAAAAATATTTTTGAAGCGGCAGGTCACAAGGTTGGACTTATCGGCACCATGAAGTATCTCATAGGTGACGAGGAATGTAACAGCGAATCCGAGGGCAACCTTCTCACCACGCCGGATTCGGAGAATTTCTGGCAGCTTCTTGCTCTTATGCGTGACAAGGGAGCGGATGTGCTTATTATGGAGGTTTCCTCCCATGCACTTGCTCTTGACAAAATATACGGTATGCACTTTACCTGCGGCGTATTTACAAATCTTACAAGAGACCATCTCGATTTCCATCACGATTTTGACAGCTACCTTGAAGCCAAAGCAAAGCTATTCTCCATGTGTGACATAGGCGTTGTCAACGACGATGACGAAGCATCAAAGCGCATAAAGGAAATTGCAAAATGTCCGATAAAAACCTATTCCATCGATTCTGTTGAAAGCGACTACACCGCAAAGAATACAAAGCTTAAAGGTGCTATGGGCATAGAGTATGAGCTTTTGACCGAAGGACTTATCTTCAGAGTCAGAGTGGACATTCCCGGAAAATTCACGGTTTACAATTCTCTTGCGGCAACCTCTGCGGCGCTTGCCACAGGACTTGGATGCGATGCTGTTATAAAGGGGTTTGCTTCGACTCACCGTATTCAGGGAAGAATTGACAGAGTTGATATAGATGCACCTTACAGTGTTATAATAGATTTTGCACATACTCCCGATGCTATGGAAAATGTAATAAATACTGTTCGAGGCTTTGCGGAGGGACGCATAATCACACTTTTCGGATGTGGCGGTGACCGTGACAGGACAAAGCGTCCGATAATGGGAAAAATAGCTACCAAGATGTCGGATAAGGTTATTGTTACCTCCGACAATTCCAGAAGTGAGAAGAAGGAAGACATAATAAACGATATTTTAGCAGGTATCGAAAAGGACAATTACACTGTTATAACCGATCGCCGCGAAGCAATTCACAGTGCCATGGATATGGCGGAGGCAGGAGATGTTATTCTTCTTCTCGGTAAGGGACATGAGGAATACGAAATCGACAATTTCGGTAAGCACCACTTTTCCGAATATGAAATAGTAGTTGAATACAGCAAGGAGAAAAAATGACAGAGCTCAGAGCTTTTGAAATTGCAAATATCGTCGGCGGCAAGCTTTACGGTGACGGGGATACTTTGGTTTCCTCCGTGTGCACCGACAGCAGAAAAACCACAGCAAAGGATTTGTTTGTGGCATTAAAGGGCGAAAAGTTTGACGGCAACAATTTCCTTCCCGATATAGACGGAAGAGTGGGTGCGGCAATTTGCCAACGTGTTTCCAAGGTTTCTTACCCCCTGATAGTGGTGGAGGACAGCTTGGAGGCGTTAACACGCCTTTCTGAGTATTATGCAAAAAACATTATTTCTCCCGAGGTCACTGTTTCACTGACGGGAAGTGTGGGTAAGACCACTACCAAGGAAATGGTGTCGGCAGTGCTTTGCGAAGGCTTTAAAACCGCATATACAAAAGGGAATTTCAACAACCACATAGGCGTACCTCTCACCTTACTTTCGGTAGAGTCGGACGACAAAGCGCTTGTTTGCGAAATGGGAATGAACCACAAGGGTGAGCTTCTCCATTTGTCGGGCCTTGTGGATTCGGATATTGCAATTATTACAAACATAGGTCACTCGCATATAGAGAATCTCGGAAGCCGAGAGGGAATAAGAGATGCAAAGCTTGAAATTCTCCACGGTCTCAAAAAAGACGGAACTCTCATAATAAACGGAGATGAACCGCTGCTTTACGACGTACCGTTTGACGGAAAGATTGTGAGAGTTGGCTTTGGTGACGGCTGCGACGTGTGGGGGGACGGTGTGACAATGGGCGACAGCTCAATTGAGTACACACTCCATACAAAGGAACTTGAGACAAGGGTTACCTTACCTTGTACCGGACGTCACAATGTTATCAATTCTATGTTTGCGGTGGCGGTCGGCTTGAATGTCGGTATAGCTGTCGGTGACATATTGAAGGGACTTTTAAACTACAAATCCGTTGGAATGAGACAGAACATATATTTCAAAAACGGAGTCCGTGTAATAGCCGATTGCTACAATGCGGGAATCGAATCTATGTTCGCCTCTCTCGGAATGCTCTCCGAGCTCAGCTGTGAAGGAAGACGCATTGCGGTACTTGCCGATATGCTGGAGCTTGGTGCAATTTCCGACGAAGCACACACAAGTGTGGGCAAAAAAGCGGCTGAGTGCGGTATTGACACGGTGCTCACCTATGGAAATGCCGCAAGGCTGATAAGCGAAGCGGCGAGCTCGATGAATACAAATACAATGCATTTTGAGACAAAAGAGGCTCTTGCACATGAGCTGAAGGGCATACTTAAAGACGGAGATACGGTTTTGTTCAAGGCAAGTAACTCAATGAGACTTGAAGAAGTTATAAGCCTTGCGGAGCTTGAAAAATAATAACGGAGAATAACAATGAATGTCGGTATAATTTTCACATTATCTTTGGTACTCGGACTTGTAATCACGCTTATCCTTGAGAAAAAGTTTATCCCGTTTTTGATGCGTATAAAAATGGGGCAGGTGATTCTTGATATAGGTCCCCGTTGGCACAAGTCCAAGGAGGGAACTCCTACAATGGGAGGAATCTTCTTTATTGCGTCAATAACTCTTGTCACCCTTGCGTGCGGCACCTATTACGTTGTAAGAGACGGTAACTGGTCGGTGCTTATCACACTCGGTATGATGGTTTTATTTGGCGGAATCGGATTTATTGACGATTATACCAAATTTGTAAAAAAACAAAATGCGGGACTTACTGCCCGCCAAAAGCTTGTTTTGCAGTTTATAGTGTCGGCGGCTTATGTTGCACTCATGGCATACAAGGGGTATATAACCACAGCCATCAGACTCCCTTTTTGCGATGTGACACTTGAGCTCGGTGTATTTTATTACATATTCAGCGTTATATTTATTGCTTTCATTACAAACAGTGTGAACCTTACCGACGGCGTTGACGGTCTTGCGGGAAGTATTACGCTCGTTGTGGCAGTGCTCTTCTCGGTACTTTCGATTATTGCGGGAAATATGGCACTGACCTCACTCCTCGGAGCTGTTTGCGGCTCACTTGTGGGATTTTTGTGGTACAATATCAACCCCGCTCGTATCTTTATGGGCGACACAGGCTCACTGTTCCTTGGCGGATTTGTTGTGGGAATGGCGTATATCTTCAACTGTCCCATAATCGTTTTCCTTTGCGGAGCGTGGTACGTAATAGAATCACTGTCCGTAATGATTCAGGTGTTTTCCTTTAAGGTATTTCACAAAAGAGTATTCAAAATGTCTCCCATCCACCATCATTTTGAAATATGCGGATGGTCGGAGCATAAAATAGTTCGCAGATTCTCAATTTTTACAGCTATTATGTGTATCGTTGCATATTTTGCATTTAAATAAACCATAGGAGGTGAAGCTATTGGCTGCATCGGGCGTTTCTCAGCAGAAAACAGCCGTAAAAAAAGTACCGAAGCAAAGCTCGGGAGATATTATAAGAGTAAAATCGGGTATTGACCGTCCTTTCCTTATTATAGTATTACTTCTTGTTGCCATAGGTACGGTAATGGTTTTCTCTGCCAGCTATGCATATGCAAAAGCTAAATATGAAAACAGCTATTATTTTGCCTTTGACCAAATAAAATGGGTAGTTTTGGGAACCGTGGCATTGCTTCTTGTGGCTTATCCCTTTGACTATCTCATAATACTCAAGTTTCAGCTTCCGTTCTTTATAGTTTGTATGTTCGCAATGGCTTTGGTGCCCTTCCTCGGTCACGAGGTTAACGAGGCAACACGTTGGTTTAAGATAGGCTCATTTACCTTCCAGCCGTCGGAGTTTGCAAAGCTCGCCATAATACTTTACTTTGCGGACCTGATAAGCTCGGGGAGAAATGCAGGTAAATCTACCATACGTCAGTTGCTTCCGTATTTGTTATGGGGCGGATACATGGCAGTTACACTTTACCTTGAACCCCATATTTCGTGTATCGTAATCGTCGGCTTTCTTATGCTGGTGCTTATGTTCTTCGGTGATGTGCCTATGAAGCAGGTTATGATAATAGGTGCGGCTTTGGCAACTATCGTTGTACTGTTTATAATTTTTTCGGAACACGGTTCAGGAAGAATTCAGGTATGGTTTCACCCGGAGGACTATCCGAATACGGGCGGTTGGCAGCCGCTTCAATCCCTGCTTGCCATAGGATCGGGCGGCTTCTGGGGAGTGGGACTCGGTCAGAGTACTCAAAAGCATCTGTATCTTCCCGAGCCACAGAACGATTACATATTCGCAATTCTTTGTGAAGAGATGGGATTTGTTTTTGCGGTTATAGTCATAGCGCTTTTCGTTGCACTTGTGTGGCGAGGAATGTATATTGCAAGACGTGCGCCGAGTATAAAAGCATCTCTTGTGGTAATAGGTATCGTGGCACAGATAGCCATACAGGCATTTTTGAATATTGCCGTTGTAACCAACACTCTGCCGAGTACGGGTATATCACTGCCGTTCTTCAGCTACGGCGGTACCTCCCTTGTAATACTTATGGCGGAAATGGGTATTGTCCTTAATATATCAAAATTTTCTTATACTCCGAAAGGCTAATATTATGAGAATACTTCTTTCGGGCGGAGGCACGGCGGGGCATATAAACCCTGCCCTTGCTATTGCTGCCAAAATAAAAAAAGAAAATCCCGATGCTGTCATAGCATTTGTGGGAACACCGAACGGTATGGAGAACAAGCTTGTCACAAGAGAAGGCTACCATATATATCATGTGGATATAAGAGGCTTTGAGAGAAGTCTCTCACCGAAAAGCATATTCAAAAATATGGGTACTGCCGTGATGGCTGTGACATCTCCCATTAAGGCGGGAAAAATAATCAAGGAATTTCGTCCCGATGCCGTAATCGGTACAGGCGGATATGTGAGCTGGCCTGTTTTGAAGGCGGCGGCAAAGCGCGGTATACCCACGCTTATCCACGAGCAGAATGCGGTTGTGGGAATGACTACCAATATGCTCTCAAAGCTTGTGGACAGAGTAATGATAAGCTTTGAGGAATCCAGAGGACTTTTGGAATGCTCACCCGAGAAAATAGTGCTGGTGGGAAATCCCACAAAGCCGGATATACATAAAATGTCAAGGGAAGAGGAAAGAAAAAAGCTTTCCTTGGGTGACACTCCTTACCTTTTGTCCTACGGCGGAAGCCTTGGAGCCAAAGTCATAAATAACAATATATTCAACGTGATAGAAAGCGGACGCTTCAAGGACAGAATAAAACACACCCACGGAGTCGGCTCGTATGAGTGGGGGGTCAGACACAGTGAGATAGAGGAGAGAGGACTTGACAAAGTATCGGGTGTTGACCTTGCTGAATACATCTACGATATGCCCTCAAAGATGGCTGCTGCCGACCTTGTAATTTCAAGAGCGGGTGCGATTACTCTGGCAGAGCTTGCGATTTTAGGAAAGCCCGCCATTCTCATTCCGTCACCGAATGTAACCAACAATCATCAGTATAAAAACGCAAAGGTTGTAAGTGATGCGGGCGGAGCACTTCTTATTGAGGAAAAGGACTTGACATCGGAGCTCCTTTCGGATAAAATAGAAGAGCTTCTCTTTGACAAGGAGAAGCTTGCGAAAATGTCACAGTGCATGAAGTCTCTTGCCATAGTTGATTCCGAAGATAAAATCTATGCAGAGCTTACAAAACTTCTGGAGAGTAAATAATGACCGATGATAAAAAAATAACCGATATACAAAACAGCGCAAAGCGGAAGGTAAAGCGACAAAAGTATTTTACAATATTTTTTATTGTTGTAATCGTTTTGCTGTTTGCTGTGATAGCCTTTGCCAATCTGTTTCATATAAAGCAGGTTAAGGTTTCGGGAATATCGGCGGCGGTGCCGTACAGCTCGGAGGATGTTATAAAATATCTCAACCTCGGAGAAAAAACAAATCTTGTTACCTTCGACACCGATAAGGCAAAGCGCTCGCTGTCCTATGAATTTCCTTATATTGAAAAAATAGAGATAAAGAAGGACTTCCCATCTACCCTTGAAATTATCATAACCGAGGATAAGGGCACCCTTTATCTCGATATCGGAGAGGATACGTTTGTGCTTTCCTCGGGCGGAAAGGTGCTTGAAATTACAAGTGACCCCTTTTACGACGGCAAGAGCAGAACAGAGCTTCTTGTAAACGGCGTGAAAAGATGTGTGTGCGGAGAGAGCCTTGTGTTTGCAAGAGATGATATGTTTGATATCCTTGTTTCCATAACCGAACAGCTTGAAAAGTACGACCTTTCCGAGAAAATAACAAAGCTTGACATAAGAGATAAATTCGACGTCAGACTTATGTATGACAACCGATTTGAAATTAAATTCGGAACCTTTGAAAACGCAGAAAACAAAATGAAGTTGTTTTCCGAAATGATAAAAAATAAAATTTGGGAAGACAGTACGGGAGTAATAGATATTTCCGACGGTACAAAAGCACTCGTTAAATTTACGGGAAATGTTGCGAATTAGTAAATTTGTATAAAAATAAAGTTTTTTTCAAAAAAATCTTGCAAAAGTCGAAAAAATATATTACAATGTATAGTACGATGATAAAGTGTATAAATTAGGAGGATAATAAAATGCCTTTTGAAATGGAAAATCAGCAGAGCCTTGTCAACATTAAGGTTATCGGTGTTGGCGGCGGCGGAAATAATACTGTAAACAGAATGATTAAGGCCGGAACAACCGGTATCGACTTCATAGCAGTAAACACTGACCAGCAGGCGCTCAGACGTTCAAGCGCTCCCACAAAGCTCATCATTGGTGAGAAGCTTACAAAGGGAAGAGGCGCAGGTGCAAACCCCGATGTTGGTAAGAAGGCTGCAGAGGAGTCTCTTGACGAGATTAATAAGATTATTGAAGGCGCAGATATGGTATTCGTTACCACAGGTATGGGTGGCGGTACAGGTACAGGCGCATCTCCCATCGTTGCTAAGGCTGCAAGAAGCCGTGGCATACTTACGGTCGGCGTTGTTACAAAGCCCTTCGCATTTGAAGGTATCAAGCGTATGGAGCAGGCTGAAGCAGGTATCAAGGAGCTCAGCGAATACGTAGACGCTCTTCTTGTAATCCCGAATGAAAGACTTAAGATGGTTTCAGAGACAAGAATCACTCTTGCTAACGCTTTCGAAATTGCGGACAGCGTACTTTGCAGAGGTGTTCAGAGTATCTCCGAGCTTATAAATGTAGAAGGTGTACTTAACCTTGACTTTGCTGACGTAACAGCAATTATGTCAAACGCAGGTCTTGCACACATGGGTGTAGGTAGCGGTAAGGGTAAGGACAAGGCAGAAATTGCTGCTCGTACAGCTATCTCCAGTCCTCTTCTCGAAACAACTATCGCAGGTGCTATGGGTATCATCTTCAACGTTACTGCATCTCCTGATATTGGACTTGACGAAATCGACCATGCAGCTAATATGATCAGAAACGAAGCTAATCCCGATGCAAACCTTATTTGGGGTGCTACCTTCGACGAGACATTGGAAGACGAGATAAAGATTACTGTTATTGCAACAGGCTTTGACTCCGCAAAGAAGGAAGCGGCAAAGGAAGAGGCTGAAGAAGAGAGTGAAAACGGCTCTGATAACGGCTTTGGTCAGGGTATGGATGACCTCATCCGTATGCTCAGCGGAAACAAGTAATATAAAAAATAAAAAAATAAAATAAATTTGCAAAAACACTTGATTTTATTGAAGTGTTATGGTATAATTGCAAATGTTGATGAAAAAACGGATGCCGTTTTGCAAAACGGCTTTATAGTAGGAGGTGTCTGCGAAATGGCAAAATGTGAAATCTGCGGTAAGAGCGTTACTTTCGGTTTGAAGGTTTCTCACTCTAACAGAAAGACCAATCGCACTTGGAAGCCTAACATCAGAAAGGTAAAGGCAGTTGTAAACGGCACACATAAGAGTATGTATGTTTGCTCTCGTTGCCTCCGTTCTGACCTTGTAACAAGAGCGTAAGGACAAAAAAGTAAGGACCGTTCGTTTGAGCGGTCTTATTTTTTTGTGCATATTGCACAAACAGTATTTTTGTGAGATTAATACAAAATCTTAATTTTTTTGCTTTTTCTATTGAAAAATAAGGTCATATGTGTTAAGATATATTCAATATATGCAACGGAGGAGAATTATGATAAACGTAGCGATTTTAGGCTTTGGTGTTGTCGGCTCAGGCGTTGGCGAGGTTATTGTGATGAATAACGCAAAACTTGCCAAAGCTTTGGGTGACGACATTACAGTAAAATATATTTTCGATAAACGCGAATTTCCGAACACCCCTTGGCAGGACAAGGTGGTTCACGACATTGACGTTATTATGAATGACCCCGAGGTCAGCGTTGTTGTGGAATGTATGGGCGGTGCTCATCCGGCATACGATTTTTCAATGGATGCTATCAAGAAGGGTAAGAGCGTTATCACTTCAAATAAGGAGGTTGTTGCAAAGTTCGGTCACGAGCTTCTTGCGGCGGCACGTGAAAACGGTGTCGGCTATCTCTTTGAGGCAAGTGTCGGAGGCGGTACACCTGTTATACGTCCTCTTGTTAAATGCCTTGTGGCAAATGAGATTGATTCCGTTTGCGGTATTCTTAACGGTACTACAAACTACATACTCACAATGATGAATAAATACTCCGAGAGCTTTGAAACGGCACTTGCATCAGCCCAGGAAAAGGGATATGCGGAGCGTGACCCCTCGGATGATATAAATGGTATTGATACCTGCCGAAAGATTTGTATCCTTGCCGATATCGCTTTCGGATACGGAATGGATTCCACAAAGGTATATGCCGAAGGAATTACAGCAATCAGAAACAAGGATGTGGCTCTTGCCGAAAAGCTGGGTTCATCCATTAAGCTTCTCGGACGTGCAAGAAAAGAAGGCGACAAGGTCAGCGTAATGGTTGCCCCCTTCATTGTTTCGCGTGAGCGTGTTATAGCAGGAATTGACGATGTATTCAATGCAGTGGCATTCAACGGTAATGCAGTCGGTGAGGTAACTCTTTGCGGAAGAGGTGCAGGTATGCTTCCTACCGCATCCGCTATGGTTGCAGATATCATTGACGTGGTGAATAACGGTGCATGGAATGTATCCTGGTGCAATCCTGCCGAAACTCCGGCAGACGTGCTTATGACACCCGATGAGGTCGAGGATAAGTACTACGTTGCCTTTGCTGTGGCAGATAACGGAGCTGCAATCGAGAATGTTATATCCGATGCAAGACTTCTCTCTACCGGCGACGGTGAAACAGCCATAGAAACACCGAAAATGCCCTACGGTGAGCTCAAGAATAAACTGGCAACACTTGAGAAGAATGGCATAAAGGCTGTTTCTGTAATAAGAATATTTTAATAATTAAACACTAAAAAAATCTGCAACAAACGTTTTAGTTTGTTGCAGATTTTTTAATACGCCACAAGCTCAATATCCCACGCGGGGATATAGCGGCATTTTTGGCGGATTGTATATTTGTAATCGGGATTGAGGGACGAAATTTTTTCAAAAATTTCAAAGATGTCACGGTGGTTATGATAAATCGAAACTCTCAATATAGGCTTATGCTCTGATATGATACGGGCGCAGCCTTCAATAGCTTTTGCCTCACACCCTTCAACATCCATTTTGATAAGGTCGGGAACAAAGGGGAGAGATGCGTCTCCTGTGAGCGCCTTAACCGAGGTGCATTTTTTCTTTTGAAGATTTTCGCTCATCAGGACATTGTCCTCGATTATGGTGTTCATCGCACCTCCCGAGCGGAGAGTCAGCTCTGTTTCCTCATTCCATACAAGTGCATTGAAAAGGGTAGGGTTCAACCCTTCGGTGTTGGCTTCAAGCTTTTTAAAGGTCTTGGGGTCGGGCTCAAAGCCAGCAATTTTCTCAAGGTTTGGATAAAGGGAAGCCGCTTCGATTATTGTGTCACCTGTGTATGCACCGAAATCCGCAAAGGAGGTTATAAACTCCTTTTCATAGGGAAGACATGAGGCGCATCGAAGCTTTTCTATTTCCTCAAGATAAGAAAGCTCGCCTGTATATTTGAATCTTACAAGAGCCTCAAGGAAAGCCTTTCCCATATCGTCCAAAGCATCATACACACGAAGTATTCTTTCATTGTTTTTTTTGAAAAATTCACTGTCAAAAAGCTCAAGATGGTCTCCCGACACGTTGATGTCGGGAATTTTTAATTTGTGTCTTCGGCTTATGGCACAGAAGTTTTCTATAACGCTGTCCAGCCTTGTGGCAAAGGCGGATAGTATCGTCATATCTCCAAGCTCCGCCTCAAGGTCAGCAAGCTTTTTAACTGTAAAGCCCATAAAGCTTTGGTATCTCACAAAATCGTCACTTGCAAAAACGCCCGAGCATTTGACACCGATTTTGTCAAGTATTGACAGCAGCTTTACCGCTCCGTCACCCATTCCGTACAGAACTACGGGAGAGTCATTGTTTTTAAGTTCTTCCCACATTGAAGTGGTATAATTCATAATATTTTTCATAGTGACGTAATTATAACACAAAGCTTTAACAAAATCAACCGCAAGATGTCATTGTATGTCATCCTATGTCAGTATATTATATTCTTGTAGGGCGGCGGATATAAAACAACAAGGAGGAAAAAATGAACATACTTAAAAAATTCACATCAAGAAAATTTTGGGCAGGCATGGCGGGAATTATTGCTCCCATACTTGTGCTTATAAAAATGCCCGAAAACGAGGCGGCAACGGTTACAGCTCTCATTACCGCTTGCGGCACACTTATTGCATATATTTTTGCAGAGGCATCAATTGATGCCGTAAACAAAGAAAAGGACGGCAAGGATGATTTTGAGTGAGGCGGTTATAGTTGCTTTGCTCAGCCTTGCAGGAACAGCACTCGGTACCTTTGGCGGTATCATCTCTTCTCAAAAAATGGTAAAATACCGACTTACAAAGCTTGAAGAAAAGGTTGATAAGCATAATCACCTTGTGGAAAGAGTTACGAGTCTTGAGCTCAGAAACAAGGTTTGTGAGCACAGAATAGAAAACCTTGAATCAAGAGCAGGATAAATCACTGCGAAAAATAACAAGAGAAAATTTTCCGCCGCCTATTCCTACAACACTCAAAGGGAGAGTTTCCTTATTTGAGTGTTTTTTTACGAGCAAAGTGTTTTCCTTACCTGTTGGGAACGACTCCCCGTCCACAACTATAGTGACACCGTCACCGTTTTTTTCAAATGCGAGCATTATTTCAAGACAGCCACCACTTATTTCAACATTGTATTCGCCGTTCAGTGTGCTTTCGTATATTTCGCTCTTTTCGGCAATCTCTACACAGTGTATTCCGTCAACAAGACCGTAGCCGCTTCGAAGGCGCACGTATTCGGAGATTTTGGGGTTGCCCGTATTGGATACGGCAATGGTATTGCAGGACATTAAAAGTATAGCTTTCAGCGTAAGATAGGTGTATTTGTCACCAAGCACCTCGACAACGGCTGCCGCAATTCCGCTAACCCAGGGGCAGGCAAAGCTTGTACCGAAATTGTTGAAATTTACGTCCCCTTCGCTTTCAACGTATCCAACCCAGGCACCCGGTGCCACAAGGTCTGGCTTGTGTACACCGTCATCAGAGAATCCCGAGCAATTGTCCTCACTTTTACACCAAACCTCCCATGGCGAGGGAAGAGGAATGTCGGGATAGCTTTTTGTTGCAAGATTTCCCACCGCAATTGCATTTTCGGCACGTCCCGGACTTGTCATATCTCTTTTGTTGCCCGAAACGGTTATGAATAAAATGTTACCTGCCGAAATAAGACGGTCGATTTGTCTGTCAAAATCCGAATAACCGCCCTTCACCGTTCCCGCACTGTAATTTATGATTTTTACTCCCTTTTGTATCATCTCTTCTATGGCTGTGTATACGTTCCTTGCGGTTTTTGAGGGGGAGAATACCACAGAGGCATCTCTTACCACACCAAAAAACGTTTTTCCGTCTTCAAATACTTTTTGTCCTGCAATTTGAGACACAACTGCCGTGGGATGGGAATCCCTGACCGGAGGCAGAAATGACGGTAAAACCTCTATGGCGGTACCCTTCAGGCTCAAGGCGTTTTCGTTGAAAATAAGATTTTCAGCCGATATCACGCCCACCTTTACACCCTTTCCCATGTACCCCATACCGCCGTTAAAATACGGCGAATTTGTACCGATTTCACTGTCGGCGCCTATTTGAGTGAGGAGCAGGTCATCCTCTTGTCTTTCAGCCTCATCAAATTCATAATACGACCAGTCCTCAAACCTCTCATCCGTTTTCAAGGATTCAAGCTCATCCTTATTTAATAGCACTATTGACGTTGATGTGAGCTTCGAAACGTAAATGTGCCTTCTTTCGGGGATGCCTGCCCTCAGCAGTGCATCCATATTATTTTCGAAGACATTACTTTTGCAAACCTTCAGCCAAATATAAGCCGAAAAAAATTCTCCGACAGTGTCGGAGCTTTTTTTATGCATATGTATCACCCGTATTTATATTATTCGCTCTTGTCCGTTACCGTTACAATAGCGGGTGTGCGGTGAATCTTCGGGAGATATTTTTTTAAGAAATCTTCTGTTTTAATCGTTACTGTTGTGGTATCAATATTTGGATGGAAGCAAAGCTCTTCACAGGATAGAAGCTCACGGTCGAGAGCATAGCCTATTTCCTCCTCCTTGTCGAATATAAGGCTCAAAGAGCTGAGATTGCCAGGTGTACAGCGAAGCTTTTCAAGTAAGCGTTCGGGGGATGCAAAGCTGAGTCTTGACGTGCCCAGCTCCTTTGATACCTCCGCTGTTCTGAAGGTCTTTTCAAACGGCATAACAAGGAGATAGAAGCAGGAGCCTTTCCTGTCGGTAAGGAATATGTTTTTACAGTGTCTTGCACTTATGCCAAGCTCACGGTCAAGGGAGGCTTTTTCCTCTACCGTATCACGGGCTGTGTGGTTGTATACCTTGTAGGGAATGTTCCAGGAGTCAAGGGTGTCAAATATTATCTTTTCACATTCAGTCATTTTTTCTCTCCGTTATGTCATATAGCTTTATGGTGTCATAGCTTTTTCGGTTTCTGTGTATAAGCCAAATAAGTGCATAGGAAAGGACGAAGCCGAGGGTTGCAATTATTGCACTTGCGGTTATGCCCGCCCCCAGAAAATAGGGAATGGCAAAGCAAGCCGCCGCTATAATCATGGGAAGCATAAATACAGTCATTGCAAACACCATAACCGTTGAGGTGTTTGTGTACAGCCTTACACGGTCTCCCACCTTTGCATCCAAAGTGTTTTTTACAACAGTCTCCACTGTTTCCACCTTGTCACAGTGACCGCCTTTGCAGTCTGCACGGCAGGTGTCGCAGGCGGTCCGTCTTTTGACTCCCACCGTTATAAATTCACCATTTGCTTTTATTACAATACCTTCACTTAACATAAGCCTCTCCAAGTATATAGCTTTCGGCAACTCTGAGTCCGTCAAGAGCCGCACTGGTAATTCCTCCTGCCCATCCCGCACCTTCTCCGCAGGGATATACCTTTTTAAAGCCGTTTGCTTCAAGGGTTTCACCTCTTGCAATTCTGACAGGGGAGGAGGTACGTGTTTCAACACCGGTTAGCACAGCCGATTTATCCGCAAAGAAGGAATAACGTCCCGCAAAGCTTCTCAGTCCCTTTTTCAAAAGAGCGGTAATGCTTTCGGGTAATAGCTTGCCAAGGTCGCATCCAACAACTCCGTGGGGATAGGAGGGGGTGACTTTTTTGAAATTCTTTGTTGCTCTGCCTTCGAGGAAGTCACCCACCGTTTGGGCGGGAGCTCTGTTGTCTGCGGCGATTTTCCACGCACTTTCCTCAATTGCTCTTTGGTATCTTATCGCACCTTCGGCACTTCCGCCATAGTCGGAGGAAAGAACAGATACCGCCAGAGCAGCATTTGAATTTATTTCATTTCGGCTGTGGTAGCTCATTCCGTTTGTGACAATGGACTTATCGTCGGAGGCGGATGCCATTACCAGACCTCCGGGACACATACAGAAGGAATATACACCTCTGTCACCCTCGCGCAGGGATACCGAATACTCTGCCGCAGGCAGATGAGCGGCAGCATCGCCGTAGAGAGAGTGCTCCACGTCACGTCTCAAATGCTCAACTCTCACTCCCACAGAAAAATCCTTGCCCTTGATATCAAAGCCTTTGTTCAAAAGCATCTTGTAGGTATCATGAGAGCTGTGACCGGTGGCAAGGAAAAGTGCGGGAGCAAAGAATGTTTCGGAATTGTTTATCTCAAACGCAATTCCACCGTCCTTTTGAGAAAGATTTGTCATCTTCGAAGAAAAGTGAACCTCTCCTCCGAGACTTATTATTTCCTCACGAATGCTTTTTACTACATTTTTCAATAAATCCGTCCCAACATGGGGTTTTGCCTGGGTTAAAATTTCAGGTGGAGCACCGTGCTCGTGAAGTGTTTTTAAAATAAACGAAATTCTTTTGTCATTAACTCTCGTTATCAGCTTGCCGTCTGAAAAAGCACCTGCACCGCCTTCGCCGAACTGGATGTTTGAAAGGGTATTCAAATCTCCTTTTTCAAGATATCGGGAAACGCTGAGGGCACGTTTTTCAATCTCTTCACCCTGCTCAAATACTATGGGACAAAACCCTTGACGTGCAAGGAGAAGGGCACAAAACATTCCGCAAGGACCGAAGCCTATTACGGCAGGGCGGAGCTTATCCTTCGGAACACTTACAAAGAGACTCTCATCAGGGTATGAGTACTCTTCAAACACCGTTATATCGGGACTTTCTTTTATTCTTGCGCCGTCTTTTACAACAACGTGTGCCGTGATAATGAATTTTATATTGTTCTTTTTTCGGGCATCCACCGATTTTTTATAAACCGAAAAGGATTCGTACTCTATACTTAAGGAACGGAGAGCGGAAGCTATTGCTTCGCTCTCCGGTTTGTCGTAAGAGCACTGTATGTTTCTTACAAGGAGCTCTATTGTTGGTCACCTACTTTTTTGCGTTGTCTTCTTTGTTTGTAAGCTTGAATGTCAGATTATACGAGGTGTTGTCTGTGAAATATGCATAGGAAAGATTTTCTTTAAATTTGGGAGAAAGAGTTACGGCGTCAACATAATCTCCTTCTGTTGCAAATGCTGAAAAGTCAACCGTCAAATCCAAGTCATCTACCGTGATTTCCTTATCGGAAGAATTTATTATGAGGAACCTCCAGGAGGGCTCGTCAAATTCGATGTCAAGAAAATCTGGAAGACCGATAATTGTCAGGTCTTCGGGAGTTATAAACAGATAGTGCTTCTTTACATTTTTTACGCTTACCGTTATTGTGGCGGTATTTTGCATACCTACAAGCTCAACGTCTTCGGGGAGCTTGATAAGTGAATTCACAGTGTTTATGAGACCTTCGCCTATAACGGACTGCTCATTAATGGGGTCGAGATTTATTTCCGTAAGCTCTCTCAAAACCTTGGGATCTCCCTTTACCTCAATAGAGGCTGGATTCACTCTGAAGCTTATTTGCGAGGGGGAGAAGGTGTTATTTGCCTGAGAAGCCGTGAGAGGAAGCTTCTTGGTCATATAGACAGGCTGGTTGATGATAACGGAACGTGGAGTGAGCTTTATATTTGTGCTGTTTATTTCCTCACCGTTTATATCAAGGCAAACAAGGTCGGTTTTTGCCTTTACACTTGAATTAAGGGTGCCGAAGTCTGCCTTTGCCACAACCTTGTCTATTCTTTCAATATCGGTTGCGGGTCCGCTTACCGTTACGGAGCTTATGGGCTTTGACTGGCTGTCGGTTATGATGCACTCGCCCATTTCGTATGTGGTACTGTAAGAAAGACTTGTTTCGATATCAAAGGGATGTGCCACGGTTTTGTCTATGGATATCGTTATGAATCTGGGGTTTGTTGAAACCACCGATGTGCCTTGCGGAGCAACTACGTTTATCGGAAGCTCATAGGTTCCGGGCTCTGTCAGCTTTGACAGGTCAACCGTTGCGGTAATGTCCTCATAATTGATTTTGTTGAGGGTGCTCTTCTTGCCCGAAAGAATAATGTTTGTGTCATAAAGTGAATCGGAAAGAACGGACAGACCCGTTTCGGTCATAAGGATGTCCTTGTTGCGGAGCGTTACGGCAACAGCCTCTACCTTTTTCTCCGAGGTGGGACTTTCGACCTCTGATACATAAAACCAGAGTAAAATAGCGCAGAACAAGGAAACGATTTTCAAAATAAGAGAGCCGTCAAAGAAAGATTTTTTCTTTTTTTTCGTATCTTCCATCTTTACTTGTCTCCTTCCCAAAATTTCGGTAATTTCAGCTTTCGTGTGGGCTTTTCTTCGCCGATAAGCTCTTTTTCGAGTCTTTCCAGAAGAGCCTCATAGGTGTAATCTCTTGTAAGCTCGCCGCTTTCGGCAATAGATATGTTTCCCGTTTCCTCGGAAACCACAAGTACAAGAGCATCGCTGTTTTCACTCATTCCTATTGCCGCTCTGTGACGTGTGCCCACGTTTCTGATTATGTTTGTATTATAAGACAGGGGCAAAAAGCATCCGCAGGCGTATATTCTGTTATCACGGATTATTACGGCACCGTCATGCAATGGTGCTTTATTGAAGAATATGTTTTTTAAAAGGAACGTATTAACATCGGCGTTTATGGTAACACCTGTCTTTATGGTGTCGCCAAGCTTTGTGCCTCGCTCAATTACTATGAGCGCACCCGTCTTTGTTGCAGACAGGTCACGGGCTGTATCACAAAGAGTCTCAATCGTCTTTTTTGTCTGTGTCGCATCGGTGGCATCACGCAGATTTAAGTTCTTGACAGATTCATTTCCCACCTCTTCCAGCATTGAACGGATTTCCGGTTGGAAGATAATAAAGACTGCAAGAAGTCCGACCTGAACAACGTTTTTAAGCATATAAGCAATTACGTTAAGCTCAAAAAATGTGCTTATTCCAAGAATAGCCAAAAGCAGCAAAATACCTACCGCAAGCTTCCCGGCACGTCTGTTCTTAACAAATTTAATCAAATAATAAAGCAAAACAGAAACGGCAAGGATATCAATGATATCATTTAGCCTTATTGTTGACAGCTGATTTGCGATATACCCGAAGAAATCCTTGATTGCGTTCATCGACAAACTCCTTTTTATCCTAATTAAAAGACAGTTGATACTGTTATTCACTATAAATGATAACATATTACCTGCCATTTTGTAAATGTTTTTTTGTAAAAAAAATTATTTTTTTAAAAGTTTTTTCCCCACTTTAACCACGTTGTATTTTTCGGCATATTATACTGTGGAAAGGGGAGGTGAAAGGTGGCAGGGAAAGACGGATTTTTTATTGAACTCGGCTCAATTACTCAGGCGCATAAGGCTCAAAAGATACTTGAAAAGAACGGCATTTCTTCAAACGTCGGAAAATTGCCCTCGCAGTCCAGAGGCTGCAGCTACGGAATCTACGTAAGCGGCAGAAAAAAAGAAGAGGTCGCTCTGTTGCTCAGGGCTTCCTCGGTGAAAATACTGTGAGGTGATACCTTTGATATATATGGACAACAGTGTAACCTCCTTCCCGAAGCCCTGTGAGGTGGTGAAGGAGACAAAAAAAGCAATAAGCAGATACTTTGCAAATCCGGGAAGAAGCACCTTTAAGGGGGCTGTCAAGGTTTCGGAGGCTATATATGAGGCAAGAGAAAATCTTGCTTTGCTTGTTGGTACTCTTCCGGAAAATATTATATTTACATACAATGCAACATATGCGTTAAATATGGTCCTGCAAGGAATAATAAAGGAAAAAATGACGGTAATGACGGATAGATTCGCACACAATTCCGTTCTGCGACCTCTTTATGCTCTGCAAAAGAAAAAGGTGAATGTTAAATTTCTTGATACACACCCTTTGTATGACAGTGTTATGATTTCTTCCTTTGAGAAGGCAGTGGAAAAGGGCAAGGTGGACGTTTTGGTGCTTACACACACCTCAAACGTTACAGGCAAGCACACGCCGATAAAGAGGCTGTCAGCAATTTGCAAAAAGCATGGTGTTTTGCTGGTGGTTGATGCTTCCCAGGGACTTGGAAGCTGTGATATAGATATGAGAAAGCTTGGCATTGACATCCTCATTTCCTCGGGTCACAAGGGACTGTACGGAATTATGGGTACGGGATTTATTGCCGTGGGAGAGGGAAGGAAGATTGAAATAGAACCGCTTATTACGGGTGGAAGCGGAATATTTTCACATCTGAAAACCATGCCCGATGCCCTTCCCGAAAGGCTTGAGGCAGGCACTCTCGGGGTGCCGGGTATAATATCAATGAAGGCTGGTGCGGAATTCCTGATGCGGGTAGGTGTAGAGGATATAGGGCACAAGGAAAGGCTTCTGCGCACAAGGCTTATAGACGGACTTTCGGGAATTTCGGGTGTTAGCGTTTACAATGCGGATGTGAATACAAATTCCATAGTTTTATTTAACTTTGACAGGCTATCCTCCGCCATAGGTGCCGAGCGAATGGAGAAGGAGGGGATAGCCTTAAGAGCGGGATTTCACTGCGCTCCTCTGATTCATTCCGTGATAGGAAAGGGAAAGCGTGATTATGACGGGGCACTGAGACTCAGCGTGGGATTTTTCAATACCGGCAGAGAATGTGAAAGAGTTATACGTGCGGTGTCGAGGATAGCCAAAGAAGTGTAAGCCTTTTTTTGAAAAGCTATTGATGAAAGCGTGAAAATGTGTTAAAATAAGGAAAAAAGAAAATAAGAAGGTGTTTTTATGGAAATGGTATTGCTCACGGCATTGGGAGTGGGTGGAGCCACTGTTATCGGTGCTGTGCTTGGCTTTGTATTTAAAAAAGCTACGCATAAATTCAGTGATATAGTTCTTGCCTTTGCCGCAGGTGTTATGCTTTCGGCGGCGGTTATCGGTCTTATACTTCCCTCTATGGAATACGGCGGTGAATACGGTATTGTCGTGACGGTTGCGGGAGTATTCTGTGGTGCACTGTGTGTAAACCTTATTGATAAAATAGTTCCCCACCTTCATAAAATTGCAGGAGTTTCCTCGGACGAGGAAAAGCATCCCAGGCAGAATGAACGGCTTAGCAAAATTTTGCTTTTTGTTATCGCTATTGCGATACATAATATTCCGGAAGGAATAGCGGCAGGTGTGGGGTTTGGCACAGATAATGTAGGTGAGGCGTTGACTATTGCCTTTGGTATAGCTTTACAGAATATACCCGAAGGAATGGTTATAATCGGACCAATGCTTGCAGCCGGAATCAGCCGTGGCAGAACATTTTTTATTGCTTCAATGACGGGTGTGGTCGAAATACTCGGCACACTTCTCGGATATTTTGCGGTAAGTGTTTCTAATACTATATTGCCTTTTGCGCTTGCTTTTGCAGGCGGAACCATGCTTTACGTGGTGAGTGACGAAATGATACCCGAAACCCATGCTCACGGAAGTGAAAGGGGAGCTACCTACTCTCTTATTTTCGGATTTTTACTTATGCTTGTTTTTGACGTTTTACTCGGATAAAAAAATAAGGTGCGGTTTTCCCGCACCTTATTTTTATCTTACGCCCATTGCGTTTCCGATATATTCCGTGGCATTGTCAAAGGTATTTTTCACCTTGTTTTTTGCATTGTTGTAAGAATCCTTAATTCTGTTTTTGGTACTGTCTGATACGTCTGCCCGTTCATTGTATTCTCTATCTGTGGTGCGGTTGTTATAATATCCGTACATTCCGTCGTCTGCATCATAGTTTCTGCAGGATACGAGAGAGAATGAAAGAAGTGCTATTATAGCCGCAACGATTATACCGTATTTCATATTCTTTCTCCTTTTTTTGAAAAATAAGGGGTGTAAAAAGCCGAAATTCAGCTTTTTACACCCTTATTATAACCGTTGCTCTGATTTTAGATACCGCTTTTTTTGCTTTGTAAAATTATGTTATTTTATCATTTCAATTATTTTTTCTTTAGGTTGAACACCAACTGCCTGAGCGGTTATTTTTCCGTCTTTTATAACGATAAGTGTGGGAATGCTCACTATTTTAAAGGATGCCGCAAGATTTGCCTCGTCGTCAACGTTTACCTTACCCACCGTTACGTCGGGATACTCCTCGGCAATTTCGTGTACAACGGGTGCTATCATTTGACAGGGACCGCACCAGGTTGCCCAAAAATCAAGTAATACTGTTCCGCTTTCCACGGTTTCCTTGAAATTTTTTTCTGTTACGTTAATAAGTGCCATTGTTAATACCTCCGTTTATTTTGATTTGTAAAACAGCATACAGTGGCAATAACCCTCAAAATCGGGATCCGCTATCTGCTGTCTGAATTCCTCGCACATACATTTGTATTCGGGAGTTCTTGGCAAACGGCAAGGACAGTAGCCTCCCTTTGCGATAAGACCTTCCCTTACTTTTTTAACGATCTCACGGTCTTTGTTCAATCTTATTGCCATATCATATCACACTCCCTATTGATATTTTTATTAAAAAAACAAAAAATAATTCATTATTATAAACTCTTAAAACTTTTCTCTGCTGTAACAGTTAGACTCATACTATAGTTTTGCGGTTTCGCCTTCAATTATTTCGGCGTGAATACACTTGCTTTCGGGAACTGCCCCCTCCTTGAGAGATAAAGCAATACCGTAGGCTGCTTGCACCATGTCCGACAGCTTCGGGTCTACTGTGGAAAGCGTGAGAGGGAGATAGTCCGATAGAAGAGTGTGTATATCAAAGCATATTATTCCGCAATCCAAAGGAATTTTAACACCTTGACGTAAAAGATGCGTCAAAAAAAGCGAGGCAGGGGAGAATAGCGTGAAGGCAAAGCAGGTCTTTCCTTTTTTGTGTTCTTCAAACAGCTTTTTTGCATTTTCACTGTCTATATTTCCTTCAAATTCCGAAATGACAGCATCGGGAAATGCTTCCTTTAACGCCGCATATCTTTCGACACGGCAAAAGCTGTCGGTGTTTTCTCCCACAATAACAAATGAATCGTAATGCCCCTTTGCCTTTACCCTTGATGCAAGGTCAAACGTAGCCTCTCGGTCATTCCCATAAACCGAATAAACTCCCTTGACACATCTGTTCAGCATTATAATATTATCAAAATACGCCGAGTTTCTTTCAAGGTAAGCGTCATCGTCAACAGATGTTCCCGCTATTATTACGGCATCGTATTTTTTGTATTTTTCGGGCTTCATATGCTTTGAAAGAGAACCTCTTTCATAGTAAGCGTAGGAAAATTTTATCTCCTTTTCTCGGCTGATAGACTCAAAAGCCGAGTTTATTTGTGCCATAAAATCCGAGTATTGGGAGTAAAGCCAGGGAGTGAGAATAATGAGATTCAACGGAATTTTACGCATAGCTGAAAGAGCCTGAGCCGTCTTGTCGGGACGGTATCCAAGCCTCTGGCATACTTCAATTATTTCCTTTACGGTGTCCTTTGACATCTTCATGGCACTCTTTTTGCCGTTGAGCACGTAGGAAACCGTCGCTTTTGATACACCGCAGATTTTTGCAATATCCTCAATCGTGGTCTTTTTGTTCATCTTTTTTCCTTTATGCCGTTTTTTTTATTATACTTTATTCAATCTTTTTTGTCAATACAAAAGGGAGGTGTTACCCTCCCATGATGTTTTTATGGTTATCCAAGATGCTTCTTGCAGAATTCCAGATTGTGCTTCATGCCGATTTCAGGCTCGGGAAGCTCTGCCGGATACCAAATTTTTTCGTATTCGTCACTTACATAACCCGTGTAACCGATTTCCTTGAGCGCAGGAATGACCTCTGCCCAGTTAACCGTACCCTCGCCCATGAGACAGGATTGCTTCTTAAGGGGAGTCTTTGATTCAAGCTTCCAATCCTTAATGTGTATATGCTTTATATATTTTGCCGCACGTCTTACTGCATCAGCACCTGTTTCTGCACCTGCAAGCTCAACCCACGCATAGTCAAAGAGCATACCTACATTATTCATATTTATGTCATCTATGAGATGCATTGTGTCTCTTGCACTCATAGTAAGTGAGCTTACATGAGTTTCGATAACAATACTTACTCCGAGCGGTGCGGCATACTGTGCCACCTCGCGGATTCCCGATACGGTGTAGCTCCAGAAATCATTGAACCATATATCAGTTCTTGTAAAGGGCTCGTCACCTCCGTAAACACGGATGAGCGGACAGTCAAGAATTGCCGCAATGTCTATAACTCTCTTGAGATTCTTTATTACATCCTCGCGTGCGGGGGGAGCGAAATCCTTGTAATATGATGTAAGGCAGGCAAATTCCATACCTGCAGCCTTTGCCGCTTCGGATATTTTCCTTGCTTCCTCGTCTGTGATTGTCTCGGAATCAATCTGTCCGTCCTTTGCCACTCTTACTTCGATTCCGTCGTAACCTATTTCCTTGAAAAGCTTGATTACCTCGTAAATATCTCTTCCGGGAGCACCCATTGTATGCCCGGAAAACTTAATTCCCTTGTTCATGATATATCCCTTTCTTGTTACAAAAAATGCCAAAGTCTTATAAAAACCTCTTTGCTAAAACTAATATAACACACAAAAAAACACTTGTCAAGCGGTTAACGTTAAAAAACATTATACTTTTCAACGTTTACTCGATATTACAAAGCGTAATTTCTGCAAAATTGCCTTTTTGTTATAAAAAAATTCATATTTATCGCTATTTATCTTAACGATTTGTCTATTTTACTCTTGACAACGAATATAATAATATGTATAATAAAAATTAGTGTAAATTCGACATTATATAACAATTATGTAAGTTATTTACAGAATATCGTTTTTATGAGGAAAAAATGACGCATGTAATTTTGTACGCCAAGAATCAGGATACTCTTCCTGAACTGAAGCGTGACGTTGAAGGAAAGTGTAACGATCCTGATTACAATTACATATTTTTCGAGTACCCGATGGATATCCTGGACTATCTGAACACTGCACGTCCGGGAAATTGCTCGGTCTTTTTTGATACTGACAATCTTTCCGAAGGATTGGAAATAGCATCACGTGTATCGGATATCAACCCCAAATACCGATTTGTTCTTGTTTGTAAGGAATTTGGTGACATAGAGGAGCTTTTCCACAGCGGTGTTACATATTATTTGAACAGTCCGTACTCAAAGGAAAGCATGGGACGCTGTGTTGCAAACATGAAAAAGTATCACAACGACCAGAGAGGACAGGTGCTTACCCTTAAGACGGGAAAGGGTGTTGAGGCACTTAATGTTCCCGACATCAAATATGTAATGAGCGATAAGCGTAAGGTTGTATTTTATATTGACGACAGAGAGCAGAGCTATTACTATAAGCTTGATGAGGTAGCCGAGCTTCTTGGAGAGAGTTTTTTACGCTGTCATCAGAGCTTTATCGTCAATATGAAGAAGATAAAGCTTTTTGTAGAGGACGGATTGCTTCTTGACAATGACGATTTTGTACCTGTCAGCAGAAAGAAGTACTACGCCGCAAAAAGAGAGTATCTTTCCTACATCACAGGAAACCGAATTGAACAAATATGACGTTAAAATGTCACTTTTGACTTTGAAAATGTAATTTTCGGTACTTTTCAATCGTAAAACCTTGTGATAGAATATATGCGTAAACAGGAAATACCCCCGGAACAAGAAGGGGAGCGACTCACGGACGTGAGCAACACACTACCGAAAGGCGACACAAACGGCGGTGCTCGGCAAAAAACAGCTTTCGTTTCAAAATGTCACTTTTGACTTCGAAAATGTAACTTTCGGTACTTTAAATTTGTATAGCATTGTGCTAAAATAAATACGTAAACAAAAAACACATAAAGAAAGGAATTTTACCATGGCAATTATCAGATGTGACAAAGGATTACACTATTACAACAACAGTGAGTACGCAAGCTGTCCTTACTGCTCAGGAGACAACTCCATCGGACAGACAATACCCCTTGATGCAAATGCAGGAGCAGCTCCTGTTGCAGCACCTGTCGGAGCAGTTCAGACAGACCCTCAGTTCGCTGACACAGAAATTCTCAACGACAACCCCACAGTAGCTCCCGACTTCGATTCAAACTTCCCCGCAACAACACCTGTTCAGGATGTTAACAAGACAATCG
Organism: Oscillospiraceae bacterium; assembly: GCA_015064635.1. GTDB lineage: Bacteria > Bacillota > Clostridia > Oscillospirales > SIG627 > RGIG6353. Next base: position 5,067 of record SVRV01000022.1, on the reverse strand, counting down.
CTCTTGATGACAAGAAGAACTCAGAGGTTTCACCCGTCAGAGGTTGGCTCGTAGTAATCGAAGGTGAGAAGATGGGTATGGACTTCAGAATCTGCACAGCAAGAAACTCCATCGGACGTTCTTCATCAAACAAGATTGCTATTGACTTCGATAAGGCTATTTCAAAGGAAAACGCTTGTAACATCGTATACGATGACAGAAACAACGTATTCTACATAATCGGCGGTGACAGCCAGAACAACATCTACGTTAACAACGAAATTCTTCTTGAGAAGCAGAAGCTTGTTGACAACGATATAATCGAAATCGGTCAGACAAAGCTCGTGTTCCGTTCACTTTGCAACGAAACCTTCAACTACTAATACCGTAATACAAAGCAAGGGATAAAAAATATGTTCAACAACAAACAAACCCCGATTCAGATGGGTGCTCCCGCACCGATATCCATCGCTGCCGATATGCCCGATGCGATTGTAAGCATAGGAAACGGTCAGCATCAGGGTGCAAGACCTTACCAGGAGGACAGCTTCGGATTTTCCGATGTTTCACCTGCAACGGTTTCAACAAAGGGAGTACTTGCAGTACTTGCAGACGGTATGGGAGGACTTAAGAACGGAAGAGCTGTAAGTGAAACACTTGTAGCTAAAATGCTCGAGGTTTTCAACGCACCGAATGTAATGTGCACAACAGGTCAGGATCTGAAAACTGTGGCAACTGCCATCAACCGAGAAATATGCAATGTTTATTGCAAATCCGGAAGAATAGAATCAGGAAGCACGCTTGTATCTGTCATAATCAAGAACGGCTATCTTCACTGGCTTTGTGTCGGTGACAGCAGACTGTATATAAAGCGTGGCGGAAGACTCTATCAGATAAATGAGGACCACGATTTCCTCAATCAGATTCTCGACGATGTAATAACAGGTGACGATACTATGGAGGATGCCCTTGGAAATCCTCAGAAGGACAGCCTTGTAGGATGTATCGGAAAGACCGATTTAGACCTGTTCGATTACAGTAAGAGAGGCTACAAGCTGAAGAACGGTGACCTTCTTGTTCTCTGTTCTGACGGTATATATAACGCGCTCACATATGCAGAGCTGTGTGACAATGTAACGTTTGACGCTATGGGCTCATGCAGTAATATCATCAACCTTGTTGCTTCAAAGAGAATCCCCAATCAGGATAACAACACAATACTCGTGTTGTCATATCAGGAAAAGTAAAATATTAAAATAATTATATTAAAGGAGTTCATCATGAAAAGATTCACAAAAATTATGTCAGTGCTTATGGTAGCAATCATGCTTGTTTGCTGCTTTGCTACAGTAGTAAGTGCTAAGAATAACACAGCAGAGCTTCAGAAGAGCGTTATCTGTGTTGCATCCACACAGCAGTACACAGCAGCCAACGATTCCTCAATCGTTCTCACCAGAAGCGGAATGGGAACAGGTTTCGGTCTCGGTATCCCCGGCGAAAAGGTACAGTATCTTGCAACAGCTGCTCACGTTGTATATGAGCCCTCAGGAATTTATGCGGTAATTGACGGTGTAGGTTACTATGACATCGTAGCTATGCCCGAAGGAACAAAGTATCCCGACAGATATCCCCAGACAATTGACGGTATCGAATGCGAAGTATACGTAGACTACTTTGTAGTTGAAGCAGTTCAGATGTATGCTATTTACTCTAACTCAACAGGTGACTATGTAGACCTTACTCTTGCTCAGGTTAACAACGATGTAGACCTTGCTATCTGTAAGCTTGCAAGCGATCCCACAGACAAAATAACAGCACTTCCTCTCCAGTTCAAGGAAGACGTTGCAGTAGGTGACGACATCATCGCTATCGGTTATCCCAGCACATCAGACGTATTCAACGAAGAAAAGAGATTTGACGCTACAGACTCAACTGTTTACGACGGTAAGATTTCAAAGAAGCAGTCAACAAAGGGTATCAACGGTTCAAAGACTGTATTTGATACATATGAAGTATCTGCAAACCTTGTAACAGGTATGTCAGGCGGTCCTATCATCAACGAAGAAACAGGCGCAGTTGTAGGTGTTACATCATTCAAGTATATTGACTACACACAGAACTCAACAGCTAACATGGCAATTTGTATCGACAACCTCAAGCCCCTTCTTGACAACCTTGGTATTAAGTACGAAGCAACAACAGACGGTATGCCTGTTTGGGTATGGATCATCATCGGTGTTGGCGCACTTATCCTTATCCTTATCATCGTTATCATCATCATCCTTACAAAGAAGAATAATCCTCCTATGAATAATGTTCCCGTTATCCCCATGGCTCCTCCCGCAGCACCTGTTGGCGGCGCTCCCGTAAGCAGTGCACACCTTCTCGGAATTTCAGGTCCTTTCGCAGGCAGAAAGTTCGGTATTCAGGAAAGAGCAATAATCGGACGTGACAAGGCTAAGTGTAATGTGGTATTCCCCATCGACCAGCCCGGTGTCAGCGGTCTTCACTGTGAAGTTAAGGTATCAGGCGGTGTTATCACTCTTAAGGACTTCGGTTCTTCATACGGCACATTCCTTTCATCAGGAGCAAAGATCACTCCCAACTCTCCCGTAGTTCTTCAGAACGGCTCGAGATTCTGGGTAGGTACAAGCGAAAATGTTTTTGAGGTAAGAATTTAACATATGGAATTCAATACTTACGCCTACACTAATGTAGGAGGCAGAAAAAACAACGAAGATTACTGCCTTTGCAAAAACAACGTATGGGTAGTTTGCGACGGCCTCGGCGGTCACGATTGCGGCGAGGTCGCATCGCAGACCGCAGCCGAAGCAATATCGGCGTACGTTACACACAAGGGAGTAAATCTTAACTCACAGTTTATGAGTGACGTGGTAACCTTTGCAAACCTCTCCGTTATCAAAAAGCAGAAGACTGATGAGAAGTTGGAATCCATGAGAACAACTCTTGTATTTGCGGCTTCCGACGGTACAAAGCTTCGCTATGCTAACGTAGGTGACAGCAGATTTTACTACTTCAAGGGCGGTCAGCTGAGCCTTTACTCGGAGGACCATTCGGTATCCTACGCATCCGTAAAGCTGGGCGACAGTTCATACGAGGATATCCGTACAGACCCCGACAGAAACAAGCTCATAAAGGTTTTGGGAGACAAAGAGGATTTGAGCGTTAAGATTCCGGAAAAGGAAATCATTCCCGAGCGCGGAGATGCCTTCCTTCTTTGCACCGACGGCTTTTGGGAGTATGTTTATGAGTCGGAAATGGAAACCGACCTTGTAAAATCGTCAGATGCCCGTGAATGGATCAACTTCATGGCAAAGAGAGTTCTTCTCAGAACAAAGAATAACGGAAACGATAACTTTACAGCTATCGCAGTTATAGTGAATTAATTTTGCAATCTCCGGAGGGGCGTCAAGCTCCTCCGGAGGTAGCCGAAGAGCGCCGAACTGTTTTATTCTTAAAAAATGAAGGTTCGGCTCCCTTCAGCTACATGAAAAAATTAAGGATGAATAGAAATGATATCAGTCGATAATAAAAGCTTATGTGAGTTTTGCTTTTCGGAAGTGGATCGCAGGACCGGACGCTGTCTTCATTGTGAGCCGAAATCAAACCTTATAAGATATCCCACCTCCCTCAAAGAGGGCACTGTTCTTGCAGGACGTTATATCGTCGGAAGAGTGCTCGGTAAGGGAGGTTTTGGAATTACATATGTTTGCTTCGATATGAAGAGTAAGATGCGTTTCGCAATCAAGGAATATTTCCCTGACAATCTTGCCCACAGAAATTCTGGTATGAATGTGGTAACGGTAGCCAATAACGAAAAGGGAAAGCTCTTCAAGGATGGTGCCCGCAAGTTCTATGCCGAGGCAAAAACGGTGGCAAAATTCAACGGTCATCCGGGTATTATACATGTTCAGGAATTTTTCTTCGAGAATAATACGGCATATTTTGCTATGGAGTATCTCGATGGAATAGATTTGAAAAAATACATAATTCAAAACGGCGGCAGAATAAACGAAACACTTGCAATTGCCATCATCAGCAGTGTTGCGGATGCTCTTGCCTTTATCCACAGCAAAAATGTTTTGCACCGTGATATATCGCCGGATAACATATTTATTTGTTCGGACGGAAGTATAAGACTTATAGACTTCGGAGCGGCAAGACAGGTGGTAGGAGAAGCCTCCAGCGGTCTTTCCGTTATTCTCAAGCAGGGCTTTGCTCCCTTTGAGCAGTATCAGAGAAAGGGCAATCAAGGACCTTGGACGGATATTTATGCACTCGGTGCAACTCTTTATTATGCCGTTACGGGCAGAGTTGTTCCCGATGCAATGTCACGTCTTGATAAAAGTGACCTTCCCGCAGAGGGACTGTCTCCCGGAATGGTTAATCTGCTTGGTAAAATGCTTGAGGTAAAGATTCAAAACAGATTCCAGAGCATCAGAGAATTAAAGGCGGCACTTGGTACATTCAACACGTCGGGAATGGCACAGCAACCGCATAATACAGCAAAAAAATCCTTCTGTGTGGATTGCGGAAGACCTATTCCGGGCGGAGGACAGCTGTGTTACACCTGTGCTAAAAGACGTGAGAGTCTGGTTCCCGGCTCTGGCGGAAATTCACACAGCTCGGGAAGCTACAGCGGACAAGGAAATTCATCAACAGGTCAAGGCTCGTTTATTGATTGGTGTATTTCTTTTTACATGAACAACAAGGAGCTTACCTATTTAATTTTAGGTATAGCTGGATTTTTCCTGATATTAATAATTGCATTGGTTGCTGCCAATGCATAATCAATTCACTCGGCATTTATGTTCTTCACTTGACGGACATTTGCGACACTTAAAGGTTGCAATGCCGAGTAAAGATTTTTTGAAACTCACACAAAACTGCATTGTGACATAATTTTACTTGCAGATTATATAAAATCAGAAAAAATATTTAAAAATGGAGAAGCTATGTTAAAGGTAGACAACAAGAATTTATGTGAGCTATGTTTTTCGGAAATACCGCATAAAGCAAAAAACTGTCCAAACTGCGATGAGGTATCGAACATAGACAAATGTCCGA
>SVRV01000054.1 GCA_015064635.1 Oscillospiraceae bacterium | reverse complement strand
GACAATCTCCACTTTGAATCCCTTGATTATTTAACTCAATTTTTACTTTTCTTTCATTCTTTCTTGTTTCAACACAAAAAACGCTCATCAAGCGAAAGCAAGATGAGCGTTTTTCGACAGTCTGAAAACAGACACATAGTGTCTGTTTTTTCTTTTTGTCTAACTATTAGACGGGAATCGAACCCGCGAGGGGAGGCTCCGTTAAGAAAACAGTCCTGTGGACTGTTTTTAGGAGGCTGTCCGAGGGCTATGCCCGAGGAGAGAGGCGTGTAAAACACGCCGTCGATTCCCGTGTATGAACTTTAAGTCCTGTGACAGTTAGGAGATATCCCGAACCCGAGAGGGGGGGATATACAACACTTTGTGTTGATGATATACAAGACATTCGTCTTGATGATATACATTGCTTCGCAATGATGATATGCAATTTCTGCGAAATTGATGATATACAACGGCTTTGCCGTTGATTTTACCCTCCAAGCTGCTTTATGTACGCTGTGGGTGTCATACCCACCTCTCTCAAAAAACATCTGTAAAACACGCTGTAATCATCAAATCCGGCACTCAGCGCCGCCTCTCCCGCACTGCCTCCCGCATTAAGCACCGATTTTGCCTTGATTATACGTCTTTCAAGTACGTACCTTGAAAGAGTTATTCCGACTTCCTTCTTAAAAAACTTATAAAGATATTTTGGAGATATGTGAAATTTTTCAGACACAGTACGATAGTTTATATCTTCGCCGAGATTGTCCCCTATCCATGCCATTATTTCCGAAATTCTGTCATTAAACGGACAAAAAGCCGTTGCCTCATCATTTTCGCAAAGCTTATCACCACGTATCAGTAACGATATTGCGGTAACGGTGGCGCAAAATTCACCGTAGCTGTCATTTTGCATAAGATAGCCTTTTATCTCGTCAAAAATCTCCGCAGCACCCATATCCCGAGCCCTTTGAGGAGGGATAGCAAGCAGTCTTTTCTTTGAAATTCTCTTGTACAGCTCAAGATTTTGCGGGTCACAGTCTACCATTGCCTTCCTGCTGAGGAAAAGATGTGTCCTTGCATACCTGCAAGGCTTTTTTATAATCGGTCTGTGGTGAGTGTCGTTGCATATAATTATGACCATTCCCTCTTCTACGGCTATACGCTTGTCTTCAAACACAAAAAACAAATCTCCCTCGGAAAACAGATATACCTCTATTTCGCTTGGGTGTATGTGTGTTTCAAATTCAAAGCTCGGCAAAGCTTCTTTAGTAAACGATTCGGTATATCTTATCAAACCGCCTATTCCACGTAGCCTTGTTCTTACAGTATCGTTTTTCACAAATAACTCCTCCGGGTGGCTTTTTGCAATATTTACGGGTGTTATGACAATTGAAATTGCAATATGTATACATTATAATTATAGCATACATAAAGAAAAAGTCAAGGAGAAGGCTATGTTTAAGACAGAAACGCACCTACACGTATCGGAGGTGAGCCGTTGCTCTCATCTCACCGCAGCTGAAATGATGGAATATTATCACAAGGCGGGATTCAGCACAGTATTTGTGACCGATCACCTGAATCCTGCATATTATGAGGACCACGGAGAAACTCCCGAGGAAAGGGCTGACTGGTTCATGTCAGGCTTTGAAAACGCAAAAAAAGCCGGATACGCACTTGGAATAAATGTTATTTTCGCCACAGAAATGCACCTGCGAGGCACACACAATCACTATTTGCTCTACAATGTACCAAGGGATTTTCTGCTTATTGCCCCCACCTTGTTTGACAAAACACCCGCCGACCTTTATGCAAAGGCAAAGGAATACGGAATTACAGTTGTTCAGGCACACCCCTTTCGTGACGGAAATTGCACCCCCACACCCGAGTGCGCTGATGCGTTGGAGGTTATAAACCCCAATCCGCGCCACGAAAATTTTGACGATAAGGCAATAGAAATTGCAAAAAAGCACTCTCTTCCCATGACATCGGGCTCGGATGCACACCGCCCCGAGGACATCGGAAATGGAGGCGTTATAACCGAAAAGGAAATCAAAACCACAAACGACTATCTTGATGCCCTCTTTGGCGGAAAACTCACCTTGATGGGAGGAAAAGAGCAATGATATATCTGATAAGCGATCTTCACGGCGGTGAGGACATTGACGGATTTGAAAAGTATCTGTCATATGCAACCGATGACGATCTTTTGATAATTCTCGGAGATGTAGAGCTGAATTTTGGGAATACCCCCGAAAACAAGTGCTTTACAGATTGGTTTTTATCTGTTGATAAGCAAATTGCTTTAGTTGACGGCAATCACGACAATCACCCCTATCTTCGCTCATTCCACGAGGAGGAATGGTGCGGTGCATCCGTTCACCGTCTCACCGACAGCATTGTATATTTGAAGCGAGGTAACATTTACGAAATAGAAAATAAATCATATTTCGTTATGGGAGGCTGTAAAAGCTCACAAAAATGGTTCGATAAGGGACTGGTATATGACTTTGAAGACCCCTCGGAGGAGGAAGTTGCCTTTGCCGTTGAAAATCTTAAAAGATACGGAAATCGGGTAGACTATATCCTTACCCATAAATATGGAAAGAATTACGACACCCCCTTACAGAGACTCACCGACTACATAGACGAAAACATAAGCTTCAAGGAGTGGTTCTCGGGTCATTGGCATAAATTCGAAAAAATAGACGACCGCCACACGGTGATATTCAAGGATGCGCAAAAAATAAATTAGTTACAGCCGAAGAGAGCTTTCTCCCTTCGGCTGCTTTTATCCTACCTATATATACACATAATTCTTATTACACATATGACACTGATAATGTTCATCGTAATGTAATTCTGTTTTACATTCCATGTATTTTTCTGTTACCAAGCCAATATAAGGCTCGATACATTTATCGTAATATATCAAAAAAGTATCATCTGTTTTGCGATATATCACTCTTCCTCTTGGGTAATAGTCAAAATCGACAATATATTTTCTTTTGTAATACTTATCCCATATTTTCATATGACTGTACGGATAATTCAGGAAATCACCGTAAGGCTCACCTTCGTCAAGTGAGCAAGAGTGAAACATAAGCTCTCCGTTTACATAGAAAAATAAAGCGGGACCGAGTCGTGGTGTTATTATCATTTTCCCTCTCAATAAGTACTGATATTTACCCAAAATAGTACCGATTATCAGGTTATTGTTTATCTAAAACAAAGTCCCTTATCTTTAACATGTTTTCATAGTGTTCGGCAAGAGTTCCTTGAAGAGTTGCTTGATTTGGATGTCTATATTCTACAATATATACTGGCTTTTCCTTATGTAAAAATTTGCTTATATCAAAATAATTTCCATATTTGTTCATTTTTCCATCGAAAACAACCTTGCCGTACAGATTACCTTCATCGGGCTTGAACTCATAAATGATATTTTTTAGGCATTCAAAAACCACACGACCGCATGTTATAACAAGATCGGGATTGCAAATTTCTATCTCTTTTCTGATTTGTTCGGCATCATTTTTAGAATAAGTCAAAATGCATTCATCCGAAGCTCTTGCACCGCCGGCCTCCTTTTTTAAATTAATTACAGCGACCCTTTTCATCACTTCGTGTTGCTTGAGAGAATCCATGTATTTTGTTTTATCGTACTTTTCACCAAGCAAGCCGCTACACCATCTCGCAGCATTAAACCACGTTCTCCCCTCGTCTGTACGAGTTACCAAGCTTTTTCTTAAATCTACCTCTTCTCCGGGCTTTGCGTTGTTTACGTCCTTCAAAATCAGTAATACGTTTAATTCTTGTTCGTTGTATGTTTTTTCGTCAACTATTCCGTCTTTGCAAAACACTTCAAATTTGTGTGCAGCACTCCATTGGTCAAATAATTTCTCCAAAGCTTCTGTCTTTTTCATTTTCTTATCCTTTCCTTGTATTCCACCATCAGAAACGCATAAAATCAAAAAGTTGGGCGAGTTTTTATAATCATAACACCAAATCATAAAGATTTCAAGTCAAACCGCTACATTAATTATTTCAACGCTTTCCCTTATAGCTTTAATGTCCGAGAAAAGAAGTGTTTCCTTTTCCACAAGTAGTTCGGTTGCCTTTTCAAGAAAAGCTTTATTTTTAATAAGAATATCCTTTGCCTTGAATATACATTTTTCAAGCTCTGCTCGAACAACAGTTTGAACTTTACTCTGACACTCTTCAGGTGCATATCCGTAGCAATCGACTAACCCAAAGCCGTGGGTGGCATTTTCTGTAACACCCATTTCTAATAGCTTTGTGGCTCTGCTGATATCACTTGCACAACCGCTTGCACAGGACTCGGAAAAATATAACTCAACTGCCGCTTTTCCACCCAGACACACGAGAACATTATCAACCCTTTTTGAAAGCTCACGGCATCTGTGAGCAAAGCCTCCCCTTCTGTCTCTTCCGCTTTTTCTGATGGACACAAGTCCTATGCTTTCGGGGCATAACACTTCCGCTACGACAAGATGCCCCGCTTCATGAAGTGCAATTTTATATAGATCCTCCGGTGATTTTACAGTATAATTATCAGGTGATCCATATTCCAATCTCAAGACCGCCTTTACCACATCCTCCATCAAAATAGTCTCTCTTCTTGCAAATGCAGCATTTATTGCGGCTTCATTTATAATGGCTTCAAGCTCAGCACAGGAGCTGTAGCTAAGCATCTTGGAAACGTCTTCAAGATTTACATCTTCTGAAATTTTCTTATTTTCAAAATAATGCCTGATAATTTTCTCGGCATCATTACCGGTGGGTAAGAGTACCTCTATCTTTCGGTCAAAGCGTCCATGACGAATTAGAGAGCCCGGAAGCTTGTCAATATCATTTGCCGTGGCAATAACAAAAACATCTATCCCTTTTACTTCATCGATGCCTGACTGTATTGCAACATATTCCGGTGCATCCCTATGACTTTCATCTTCGTTTGCAAACTTATCAACGTCATCAAGAAAAATAATACAAGGAGCATTGCTTTTCGCCTCTTCAAAGACTTTGGAAATATATTCCACAAATTTCCTCTCTCCTTTATTCTTCCGTAAAGTGTACACCTTAAAACCGCTTTCCTCAATAAAGCATTTAGCCATAAGGCTTTTGCCAAGCCCCGGGTTGCCATGAAGCAAAACTCCGCAAGGGATTTTCGCTCCGAGCTTTTCATATATGTCTTTGTTATGAAACATATCGCATATCTGAAGAAGCTCTTCTTTTATTGTGTCATAACCTATAACCTTATCAAATGAATTCATATTTTTCCTCCGTTTAATTCTTCTCTATTAAAATTCGTAAAGAAACTCAAAATCCCTCTTTTTTCGAATAAATGTTTACAAATGCTTCACATAAGGGCACTAATGCCTGTGCTTTTTAGCACAGGCATTAAGTTTAGGCTCTATAATAAATGTTGGGGTGAACCCAAAGAGCCTACAAAAAAATAATCTAAAAAAGTAGAGCATATTTGGAAGAAATCCGTTAAAATGGAATTGACTAGAAACCAGAACGGAGGTCAAC
>SVRV01000021.1 GCA_015064635.1 Oscillospiraceae bacterium | reverse complement strand
CGAACGTATACAGTTCAAAACAAAACTGACACCACTTGAAAAGCGATGTCAGTTCGTTGCTTAAAATTTAATATTATCTACCTTAGGACTCTTTTTTGTGCTGTCCGCACAATTTGGGGCGGTTCAAAAAGGCTACACTTTGTTTTTTTGATGATTTATATTCGCCTGTAAATTCCTTGGAAAGGCTTGACATTAATTTTTTGTATGCTACAATAGTCGTGGCAGGAGTTGCTTTTCAAATATTGCATCAAAGGAGAAAATCAGATGTACACTCCATTTACGTCAAAGCATTTTACAAGCTATACCGATGAGAGCGGAATAAGAATTTCAGTCCTTGAGACACGCGTCGAAAGAATTCAGCAAGGAATATATTTTGTAAATTCGGGTTATACAAACGATGGCAGATATCTGTGGTTTATTGTTACCAATCCCGAAAACTCAAACACATATGCAGCGAATATAGATTTTCTTACCGATGAGATACAGATTTTTCCGGATGTTAAAGGCACAGGTCATTACGTTGATCTTGAAACCGGAGATATTTATTGGTCGTGTAGCCGTGGAATAATGAGACATTCTCCGAGGCAGGAGGACGAGTCGGTGCTTGTGGCACCTATGCCGTCAAAGTTCGCAGAGGCGGGAAGTAAAGGTCTTATGTGCCATCTCACCCCGACTCCCGACAAAAGAGAGCTTTTGACAGAATATGTTGCAAACGGTGCGTATTATATTGGCTCGGTAAATATTGAAACCGGTGTTTATACCCAATGGTTAAAGGTTGATGACGGAGGAAACTACGATCACGTTCAGTGCTCTCCTACGGATGCCAACCTTGTAATGTTTGCCCGTGAGATGTGGAATGGAGAAAAGCTTTGCGTTGAGCCTGTATATATTGACGGAATCTTCCCGCGTATACAATTCGCTACAAGGAGTGCACAGCGTCATATTATACGTCTTGCCGGTAATGACGGTGGTCACGAATGGTTTGCTCCTGATGGGAAAAGCGTATATCATGTGAATAACAATTTTGAAAATAAGGGCTACGGTGTAGTTGCGAAATGTTCGATTTACGGAGGAGAGCCCGAGATAATACTGAAAGCAAGTACCGAGGAAGGATGTAACCATGTGTGGCACGCTTATTGCTCGGAGGATGAGGAGCTTTTTGTTTTTGACAGCACCCTTCCCTCTAAGGGGCTTCCTCTGTGGAGAGGATGTGCATCAACGGTACAATTTTTCAACAAGCGTACCGGAAAGTATTTTCGCTTTCTTACCTGCAATCCCGCACTTGATGATTGGAGTCCCGAAAACCAGTGCAAATATCACATTGACCCTCATCCGAGATTTGTTCTGCAAGATAAATATATCACTTTTACAACTACGGTCAAGGGCAAGGTTGACCTTGCGGTTGCAGACGTTTCAGACCTTATAGAAGCTACAAAATGAAAAAGTCGCCCAAAGTAATTTGGGCGGATTTTTGTATTATATTGAAAAATCGTTGCAAAAGTGGTATAATCTAATCGATAAATAACTGTAAAATAACGGAGTTACAATTATGATTGAAGTAAAAGAAAAAAATCCCGATTATTTTGTGCTGGTAAACGAGGACAACAGACTTCCCGAGGGGTTTGAAAACACGGTTGAACTGATTCCCACCGAGAATATTGCGGGTAATCAATTCAAAGTTGAGAAAAAAACCTACGATGCCTTTTGTGCTCTGCATGAGGATGTTTTAAAAAATGATGGCATTCAAACGGTACTACTTGGGTCTTACAGAACTATCGAAGCGCAGGAAGAAATCTTTGAAAAAAATCTTAAGGAGTACGGCTTGGAATATACCCGTAAGTATGTGGCAATCCCCGGGTGCTCCGAGCATCATACCGGTCTTGCAATTGATGTGGGAATTTTGCTTGACGGTAAGCTCCACCGTAAAAAAGAAGAGCTTTTAAGCCTGGAGCATTTGTTCGAAATCATTCAGAAGAAGCTTCCAAAATACGGCTTTATTTTAAGATACCCCAAGGGGAAGGAGTCTGTTACCAAAATTGCCTATGAGCCCTGGCATTACCGCTACATAGACTCACCCCAAATTGCGCAGGAAATAACAGATAAAGGAATCTGCTTTGAAGAGTATTGTGACAATACAAAAAAATTCAATTAATCATATGCGGCGGGAGTAAACTCCCGCCCTTATGTAATCATTGTTATGTGGGCTTGATCCCAATGATATTGCGCTCCGCGCAAATCTATTGACACGCCCTATGCTTTGTGCTATAATCTTCCAAAGAAAGGCGGTGCAGCATTGAGAAAAATTCTTGATAAAATGTTTGGAAATAAGAAGACATCAATTATTATACCTATACTTGTTTCGGTGCTTTTTTATTTGCTGTTTGTAATATTTGGTGTGGCAGAAGACAAAATGAATATTATAATCTCTACTCCGATAGTTTCTGTTTTTTGGTTTTTCGGTATATTTTTTATTGTTTATATTCAGATAAAGAACAAGAACTGTCCCGAAGGATTTTTGAATTTCTTTGAATTTATGGTAACTGTTGTATTCGGCGTTTTTTCCGTTGCTTTGGCAATATCGTTTATAATAAGCGGTTTTAAAAGCTTCTCTCCGTTAATATGTGCCGGCTTGATTACATACGCATCTGTTTCTTGGGCTCACAGTAAAAGAACAAAATAAATTCATTTTGTATATGTTGCTTTTTTTGCTTTGATGATGATCCGAGAGTCGGAAGGTTTATTTTCACTATTGACTTTTTCTCCAGACCGTGATATATTATCAACAGAATCCAAGTCGAGGTTGTGTAACGGCAATTGTAGCCTATTAACATTCAGCCAACTATGGATTCTTTTTTTATCCACATATCTAACGGGGACTAGTGTACCATCTTCGTAAGTAAACAGACTTTTTATGTGGCCTCTTCCTTCTGCGGAAGATATTTTAATAAGATTTAATACGTTTCCGCTTTTAGATGTTGGTGTCAAAAGCAAAACTGCAGTTACAACTTTTTCGTTGTCGTCATAAACATCTCCCATTATTATTTTTGCACTATCATTTTGCTTCGAATCTATAATAAAAAAAGAAAACCGTATCGACGGTTTTCTTCATAAAAACAAATGTATAAAATAAGAACACAAAGGCGTAATGTGATTAGTAAGTATAAAAGGTATGTTTTTAATCACTAATCATTCTTTTTGTGGTCGGAGATGTGTTTTTCCATCCCCTTGGGGATAGGGAAAACCGAGCCGAATGTACAAACTGAATCCGAAGGCGTACTTATGTACGTCGAGAGGTGAAGTTTGTGCATAACAAAAAGAAATATAAAGAAACAGAAGAAAACCGCGGTTGCGGTTTTCAACATAATAAGATATGTTTGTAAGAGAGAACACAAAAAAGAAAGAAGATGCGTTAATAAACAGATTTAATCATTCTTTTTGTGGTCGGAGATGTGTTTTCCCATCCCCAAAATGACAGGCTGTATTTGGATCCCCTTCATCGCCTCTTCCACAGTGTCCTCAATGAGCGAAAAATCCGCTACCATTGAGGTATGCTTCTTTTGAGGCATATCCTGCGCAAAGGGCACAAAGTATATATTCTTTGTATTGAGCAGAAGTCCGATATTCTTTGCCGTAGCGCCCAGTGCGTCATTTGTTGACGGTGCGATAACTACGGGAATCTCGTTTCTCAATGATGCCTTCACCGCCATTGTAACCGAGGTGTCGGTTATACCGAGAGCGAGCTTTGACAGAGTGTTTCCCGTACATGGTGCCACAACCATAACGTCGAAAAGCTTTTTCGGGCCTATCGGCTCGGCTCCGTCAATAGTGGTTATCGGCTTTATGGGAGTAATCATGGCAAGCCTTGACAAAAGCTCCTCCTTATCCAAAAAGCGTGTTGACGTATCCCTTACGACGGGCGAGAGAATCGGCGTTATTTCGTACTTGTCGGGACATAACTGCGACATTTCCTCAAGGACGGTTTCAAGGGTACAAAAAGAGCCTGTCAGTGCAAAACCCATTCTGATTTTGTCCATAAAATAGCTCCTTAACTTAAATGTCTGAAAATTGCGTTTTTAACGGCAAGAGCGGCGGAAACGGGCGATATACGTTGAGGCAGAGAGCCGCCTCGCTCACCCTTCAGGGAAAGAGAGTGCATTTTGCCCCAGTTAACGTTGTTTTCACCGCTTGCAAGGTCGAGAATATACACGTCGGGGGACAGAGCCTCAAGGGTCTCGGCATCCACAACGTGCTTGAGCGGAACGGTGTTCACAAGAGCACCGAAGTCGCTCATCTTATCACGCTGCCAAAGATGGCAGGCTGAAATTCCTCTTGTACGCGCCAGCTCCAGCTCTTCCGGGTCGGAGGTGAAAACCCTCACGCTTGCCCCTACGGACAGAAGCATCCTGGTAAGTCTCTGTCCTATCCTTCCGTAGCCGAAAACGGCAATTCTCATGGAATGAAGTGTTGTATCGGTTGCATTTATAATAAGTGACATAGCTGCCTCGGCTGTTATGAGGGCATTTTCTCTGCAGAAGGTCTCCTCGTTGAGAATATCGGTATAAAGGAGTCCCTTGCGGTTGATTACGTCTCTTGATGCCGTACCTTCGTGACCTCCAAAAACGGGGCTTTTGTCGGGAATAGCCTCAAGCAAAGATGCCGCTCTTGCGTCGGATATAAAAAACGGCAGTATGACTATGGGAGAGTCTATTCCTTTTATTTCGTCGGGAGAATCTGTTATGTAGACTCTGTCACGTGAACGAAGCATGGAAACAAGGGAAGCGGCTCTCCTGTCACATTTTAAATCAAATTCGGGTGTGATGAAATTGTAGTTCATATTTTTTCCTCCCCTTTTTATATTATGTGATTGCCGATATTTTGATATCGTACCTTCAAAGAGCCTTGTTGGTAACTATTCACTATTGCCAATAACTTTTTTTGTATATTTTCTTCGCTTTTTTTATGTTTTGTTAAAAGCCTTGAAAAATGATGCTTTACAAAACGGTCATAGTGTGCTAAAATAAAAATGTTAAATATACGTAAAGGAGACTATCATGAAAAAAATCATTTCACTTCTCCTTCTTCTTTCACTTATGCTGACAATGCTTGCGGCATGCGGAAAGGAAGAGGAGACCAAAAAGAGCAACAAACCTACATCTGACAGCAATGCTCCAGCGGTAGAAGGCGATATTTTTGCAGAGCGTGCAAAAATTGACGACGAGCTTGAAGAAAACGACTTCGGTGGAAGAGAGCTCAGAGTAGTTCTTCACAACGAATCCGAGGTGTTCATTCAGGAGGACGACCGTAACAAGGGCGACCTTATAAAGGATGCTAAATACGAAAGAAACTCAAGAGTTGAGCAGAGATTCAACTTTACTATCAACCCCGTTTACGTTGCAGGTATCAACGAGGTATCAAGCTGGGTACAGAAGAACGTGCTTTCGGGTGCTGATGAATTCGACCTCCTTGTAAACCACGTGCTTACAACCGGCGGTATGGTAACAAAGAATCTCTTTGTAAACTGGTACGACGTACCCAACGTTGACTTTTCAAAGCCTTGGTGGGCGGCTTCAACATCAAACGAGCTTACCTATGACGGCAAGTGTATTCTTGCAGTTTCCGACTTTAACTATTCATCGGTTGCTTGTACATACTGTATGGTATTCAACAAGAACCTTGCAGCATCCTATGACCTTGGCAATCTCTATGACACAGCTCTTTCGGGGGACTGGACATTTGAGACCTTCACAAACATCGTTAAGGACATTTGGATTGATTCAGACGGTACAGGCGACAAGTCCGAGGGTGACTTCTTCGGTATGGTTCAGCCTACTCACAGCCGTATGAACCAGTGGCTCTGGGCGTTTGATAACCCCATTATGACCAAGAATGAAGAGGGCGTTCCCACAATTTCAATCAAGACAGACAAAATCAACAACATCGTTTCCGCAATCTATGACTATTGCTACAACATGAACGGCGTTATGTTCCAGGTTCCCAATGAAACAGAAATGTTCCTTGAAAAGAAATGTATCTTTATGATAGTACCTCTCGGCGACCTGACAAGCGAAGGCTTCCGTAACTTTGAGGACGAATACGGCGTACTTCCTCTTCCCAAGTGGGACGAAAACCAGGCAGAGTACAAGACACAGACCTACGGTGAGCACACTGTATCTGCAATTCCCAAGACTGTAAAGGATCTTGAATTTGTAGGTACTTGTGTTGAGGCGCTTTCTGCAGAGTCCTACAAGACGGTTATCCCCACACTTTACGAAATTGCTCTCAAGACAAGATATCTCCGTGACAGCGAATCCAAGGAAGTGCTTGATATAGTTATCAACTCACGTCTCTTCGACTTTGGATACGTTTATGACAACTGGCAGGGATTCGGATATACACTTCAGAACATGATGACCTCCGGTCAGTCAAACTTCGAGTCCTATTACTCAAAGACATATCCCTCTGCAAGAATCCACTATAAGAAGATTATAAAGGCTTTCGATAAGCTTTCATAAAAAAAATTAAAAAAAGGAGACATTATTATGACTACTCCGGCAAACGCACCCGTAAAAAAGAAGGAATTTCTTAAAAACCTTGCTCCCAAGAGCACAAAGACAACAGTTCTTATCACATGGCTTGTAGCTGTTGTTTGTATTGCACTTCTGGCACTCGGCGCATACTTCACACTTACAAATTCAGTGCTCGATATGCCCGCCCTTGATTGGACAAGAAAAGCAATCGGTTCAAGTGACGACATTATCGAAGAGTTTGAAGGCTTTATCACAACCGACAAGAACTCTCCCGACAACCTTTACAACTACGCAAAGACAGAGTATGAGGCTGCCGACCCCAACGAGCTCACCGCAGAAGAGCACGAGCTTGCAAAAACAGCTCTTGCAGCTTGCGAAAAGTTCATCGACAACCCCAACATTCTCAACACACGTGCTTTCTATCTCTCGGTTCTCGACTGTCTTGAGCACGAAAACGAATTTTCAAAGGCTTATGCAGAGAAGTTCGACTATGCAGACAACTGGGGCGGTATCGTTGCTAAGGTATTGCTCGGTATAGTTATCGGCGTTATTGCTCTTGCGGCTCTTTGTGCAATTCTTGTTCTTATCAGTGCAAAGGCTAAAAACATCGTTGGCGCAATATTTGCACTTATCCTTTCCGCAATTCCTCACGTATTGCTCGTAGGTATCCCCTTTGCGGCAATCGTTGCGGTAGTTCACATCGTTCTTATTGTTCTTATCTGTGTTATCAACGGCGCATATAAGAAGTATAAGAGAGAGGCATAAAGTCTTAATAATATCAAAACAAAAGCTCTCTTTTTTGACATATCTGTCAAAAAAGAGAGCTTTCTTTTTATGCTTTTAACATATTCGTTAAAAATCAATATTCAAAGGTATGTTTATCCTTTGCACGAAGAATTTCAAGATATCTTCTGCATTCTTCCTTTGCACTTTCAAGACTGAGTGCCTTATAGTTGCCGCATTCCTTCTTCGTGCCGCCGAAAATTTCGCCCTCATGATTTACCGTCTTTTCAAGGCAGTCGATTAACACCTCGAGGACACGCTCATTTTTCTCGTTCCTTGTGAGAAGATAAAAGCCTGTGCCGCAACCCATGGGACCGAAGTAGATAATGCTTTTTCCTATTTCGGAATTTCTAAGATAGGTGGCAAGCATATGCTCTACCGAATGCATGGTCACGGGGTCAATGTAGTCACCACCGTTGGGTACTCTTGTGCGAAGGTCATATGTGGTTATGTCTCCGTCAATTCTCGATACGTAAATTCCGGGGATGATTTTGTCGTGGTCTACCGAAAAGCTTGCTATTCTCTCCATAATATCTCCTTTATATCTTCTTTGAGTTATGTTATCTCACGGTGTGTCTTTTGGGTGAAAACCGAAAATGAAAGTTTATCTTTGTTTTCAGCTACGCTCTCACCTTTGTTATACAGCGCGAACACATCTCTCCCAAAAGCAATTTTTCTTTTGTTGAAAACCTTCGGTTTTCTCCATCTCGTGAAAATTTCATTTTCTTCGCGTGTTGCTCGGACTGGCGTACATAAGTACGCCGACGCCTTCGCACTCCGCGATTTACCCTCCAAAACTCCCACCTTTTGGGGTTTCCGGCACGGTGTGATTTTTTGGGTGAAAACCGAAAATGAAATGGTTTTATATTTTCGGCTGTGTTCACTCCCACGCTTTTGTAGTGCGAACACATCTCTCCCAAAAGTATTTTATATATTGTTGAAAGCCTTCGGTTTTCTCCATCTCGTGAAAATTTCATTTTCTTCGTTCCTCCCTCGCACTACCGTACATAAGTACGCTAACGGCTTCGGGATGAACGATTTTCCCTCCAAAACTCCCACCTTTTGGGGTTTCAGGCACGGTGTGTCTTTTGGGTGAAAACCGAAACAATGCACAATTAAGGAAGATTTTCGAAGAAAATCAACCATAAATATTATATCACGAATATCTCTTTTTGTAAATGTTTTTATGTTGACAAAAAGGTTTTTTTATTATATAATGATATGAAATGGTTAAAATTTAACAAATTCCAAGGAGATGCAAAATGAAGGTTAGAAAAGCGGTCATTCCTGCGGCAGGTCTTGGCACGAGAATGCTACCTGCGGCAAAAGCAGTCCCTAAGGAAATGATGCCCATTGTAGATAAACCCGCGATGCACTATCAGATAGAAGAAGCAGTTGCGTCGGGCATTACGGATATACTCATTATTACAAACAGAGGCAAGGAATCCATAGAGGACTATTTCGACTACTCACCCGAATATGAAAGACACCTTGAAATGAAGGGTAAAGCCGAAGAGCTTGAGGCACTTCGCAGTATAGCCAATATGGCTAACATTACATTTATAAGACAAAAGGAAGCGAAGGGACTTGGTCACGCGGTTTTGTGTGCTAAGGAATTTATAGGAAATGAACCCTTTGCCGTTCTCTACGGTGACGATTTGATTGAATCGGACACACCCACCACAAAAAAGCTTGTGGAGATATATGAAAAATACCAAAAGGGTGCTGTGGGCGTCAGCCTTGTACTACCCGAGCTTATACACAAGTATTGCTCACTGAAGGTGGAGGCGGTGGAGGAGAGAATATTTTCCTGCACGGATATGGTTGAAAAGCCTTCCCCCGATAAGGTGATGTCATATTACTCGATTCTTGGCAGAGTTGTAATGCCGCCCGAAATATTCGGAATTTTGGAAAGTATCGGCTACGGCTACGGCGGAGAATTACAGCTTACCGATGCTATGGGAGAGCTTGCCAGAAGAAAAGGCGTTATGGCATATGATTTCCCCGGTACACATCACGATATGGGCTCAAAGCTCGGGCTTCTCAAGGCTAATGTAACCTACGGTGCAAAGCACGGTGAAATAGGTGAGGAGTTCAGAGCGTGGCTTAAAAAATTTGTAAGCGAGGAACTGTTATGAGTACAACACGTCCCGACAAAGAAAATTACTATCTCGACATTGCCCAGACGGTAGCAAAGAGAGGCACTTGTATTCGCCGTGTTTTCGGCGCAATTATCGTTAAAAATGACTCCATCGTTTCCACCGGATACGCAGGAGCCCCCAGAGGCAGGAAGAACTGCTGCGATATGCAGTTTTGTATGAGAGAAAAGCTCAACATACCCAGAGGGGAGCGTTACGAGCTTTGCCGCTCGGTACACGCCGAGCAGAACGCAATAATTGCGGCAAGCCGTGAGGAAATGCTGGGTGCAACTCTCTATCTTGCCTGCATCGACTATAAAACGGGCGAGCTTGCAGAGGGTACAAGCCCATGTCAGCTCTGCCGCAGAATGATTATCAATGCGGGAATCGAGAGGGTAGTGGTGAGAGATACCGCTACCGAGTACAGAGTGATAAACGTTGAAGACTGGATTGAAAATGACGATTCCCTTACGGGACAGCTTGGATATTGATGATAGCACCTCTTGAGAAAAAGCATCTGTCCGAGGTTGCCGAGCTGGAAGCCATTTGCTTTAATGACCCTTGGAGCGAGGCGGCGCTTCTTGAGTCTCTTGAAGCTTCTTATTCTCATTTTTACGTATACACAGAAGACGAAAAGGTCATGGGTTATATGGGCTTATATGCCGTGGCAGGTGAGGGCAGTGTCACAAATGTGGCAGTCTTTCCCGAATACAGAGGACAAGGCGTGGGACATGCCCTTGTGGAGAATGCCATAGCTGTTGGGAAAGAGCTTGGACTTGAATATATTACCCTTGAGGTAAGGGAAAGCAACCTTACCGCACAGAGGCTGTACGAAAAATGCGGCTTTGAAAGGGTGGGCGTGAGGAAAAATTTTTACACCTCCCCTAAGGAGGACGCCGTAATAATGAACTATTTTTACAATAAGGAAAAGACAAATTGAAGATACTTGCAATAGAGTCCTCCTGCGACGAAACGTCGGCAGCAATAGTTGAGGACGGCAGGAGGACACTCTCCTGCAAAATACTTTCACAAATTGATATACATAAGCGCTTTGGCGGGGTAGTGCCCGAGATTGCATCCCGTGCTCATATTGAGGCGGTGGTTTCCCTTACCGAGGGTGCGCTGGCTGATGCGGAAATGACACTTCCCGAGGTTGATGCAATTGCCGTGACTTACAGTCCCGGTCTTGTCGGTGCGCTTCTTGTGGGCGTGAATTTTGCAAAATCACTTGCCTACGCTACCCATAAGCCGCTTATTGCCGTAAATCACATAAGAGGTCATGTTGCCGCAAACTATCTTGCGCATCCCGAATTGAAGCCTCCCTTTCTTGCGCTTGTAATATCGGGCGGTCATACCTCTCTTATGAAGGTCAACTCCTTCACCGATTATGAGACTGTGGGAATAACGAGAGACGATGCCGCAGGAGAAGCCTTTGATAAGGTGGCACGTGTAATGGGAATAGGATATCCGGGCGGAGCCGAGATGGATGCACTGGCGAATATTGGCAACAGTAAAGCCATTGCCTTCCCCAGAGCCATTGTCAAGGATGCTCCCTATGACTTCTCTTATTCGGGACTTAAAACGGCGGTGGTGAATTACCTCCACAATGCCGAGCAGAAGGGCGAGGAGATTTGCCGTGAGGACGTGGCGGCATCATTTTCAGCAGCAGTTTGCGACACGGTGCAAAACCGACTTTCTCACGCCATAGACGACTTCAAAATGCCCGCAGTTGTACTTGCGGGAGGAGTCAGTGCAAACTCCCATATAAGAAAATGTGTGGAGGAGCTGTGTAAATCCAAGGGAGTATCCCTTTATATGCCTCCGCTCTCTCTTTGCGGTGACAATGCCGCTATGATTGCCTCCCAGGCATACTATGAAGCGAAGGCAGAAAACTTCGCAAATATCACACTGAATGCAGTCCCGGTAAACAACAAATTCGTAAAATAATTATGCATAAACAATCAGCAAATGTTTTCCACAGCCTGTGGGAAACTTTGTTGAAAAACTCGTAAAATAGGGCTTTTTTCACCCGTTGGTTGCTTTTTTCTGTGGAAAAGTCTGTTAGAAATGTGCATAACTTTGTATTTTTTCTCACAATTAACAACATAAGTATCACGAAATTTCATAATTAAACGAATGAAAAATTGTGATTTTTTAAAGGATTTTTAGTTTTATGAAGAATGATAAAAAAATATCCACTCCGGTACTCAGGCGTCTGCCCAAGTACTACCGACACCTTGAGGAGCTGTCGCGTGCGGGAGTGAGTAAAATATCCTCAAAAGAGCTGTCAAAGCTTATTAACGTTACCGCTTCACAGATAAGACAGGACCTTAATTGCTTCGGCGGATTCGGTCAGCAAGGCTACGGCTACAACGTTGACAGTCTCAGAGACAGCCTTGCGGAAATACTCGGTGTCACAAGGCGTTACACTGCCATTATTGTGGGAGTGGGACATCTCGGTCAGGCACTTGCAAATCACAACACGCTCACCCGCTCGGGAGTGGACCTTGCAGCTCTTTTCGATATCAGTCCCGACGTGGTTGGAAGTGAGGTTGCGGGGCACGTGGTGCAAAATATTACCCAGGCGGCAAGCTTCTGCCGTGATAACAATGTTGACATTGCGATTTTGACCCTACCAAAAGGAGAAGCCTCCGCAGTAGCAAATATGCTTGCAGAGGCAGGTGTGCGAGGTTTTTGGAATTTTGCCAATACCGAGCTTTCGGTAAACCACGAGGGTGTAAGTATTGAAAACGTCTATATGGGTGACAGCCTTATGAAGCTGTGCTACGACGTGTCCGATCAGTCCTTGTGATAAATGCTCTTGATAGCACGCTCTACGGCATCCTTTGAGTTGCCCCAGGGCTCGCTGTCGTAGCGGTAGTCAAATTTCTTGCAGAACCAGGAAACATCGTCACGCAGAGTTTTGAGGTATGCGTTTTCGATTTCCGAGGCTGCGGCGTAAAAATCGCCTCTCTTCTTCTTTGAAATGAAGGTGGATGCGGTTTTCAACATGCGTGTGTAGTGGTGCACGCAGAAGTAGGGAGTCTGTTCGAATTTGCGACGGAATTCCTCCTCTGTTTCCCACATGATGCACGCACATTCTATCATCTTTGAAAAATTATTCTCAATTCTGTCACAAACGTAGCAGGTGTTTGAGTGGGATGAAAGGTAATCGTTTGCCGAGGTGAGCTTGTCCTTGAAAAGTGAGCCTGAGCTGACACCCTTTATCAGCTCATCAAGATGGCTTTCCATCATAAGAGCAAGACCCAGTCGGTTCTTCATAGTGAACATCTTTTCATAGTGCTCACGGCAGAAACCTTTCTTGTTTGTTTCTATTCTTATATCTGGCTCCATCATTGATGCACCCAGTATTATGTCAAGCTCGTTTGCTTCAAGAGTATCATACATTCTGCAAAAGGGACAGCCGTCCTGAATATTGAAGGCATCGTTGACGGGAATTGTGTATATTTTTTCCATAAAGTTATCCTTTCGTTAAAGCTTTTTAATAATAGTAACACATTTTTGAAATATAATCAACTAAAAAATTATGGACAGACAAATTTTAAACAGAAAAATAAAAATACCAGCCTCCGACCTCTTTTCCCCCGTTAAGACCTTTGATTGCGGTCAGTGCTTTCGCTTTGACGAAAAGGACGGCTTCATAGAGGGTATTGCGGGCGGTGAGCTGATACGTGTCGGCTTGAAGGACTCGGTGGGCGAAATTGAGTATTTCACCAGCGGAGGAGAAAAAACGGATTTGTTTTTCGACCCCAACAATTCCTATACGCAAATGTCGGATTCCTTTGTGTCCGCCTTTGAAGGAAGGAGCCGTGAGGCACTGGAAGCGGCTGTTTCAAGCGGCTTCGGTATCAGAATCTTAAAGCAGGATTTTTTTGAGGCACTTATTTCCTTTATAATTTCTCAAAATAACAATATCCCCAGAATAAAAAAGAACGTAAAGACCATATGCGAGCGCTTCGGCGAGCCTTTCCCGGTTGACGGTGAAACCTACTACACCTTTCCCACAGCCGCAGCATTGCTTGATGCGGGAGAAACGGGACTTGGTGAATGTAAGCTCGGCTTCAGGGTAAAATACATACTTGATGCGGCACGTCGTGTTAAGGAAGGCTCACTTTCCGAGGAAGCGCTTCTTGAAGCCGATACCGATAGGGCAAGGGAGATGCTTTGCGAGGTACACGGTGTCGGACCGAAGGTTGCTGCCTGCGTGCTTCTTTACGGACTTGCAAGGCTTGACACGGTGCCTATTGATGTCTGGATGAAAAAGGTATTTGCCAAATATTTTGACGGCATCCCCGACCTTGGTATATGGGGCGGAGTCGCTCAACAGTATTTGTTTTATAACGAAAGATATCTTCTGTAATGCGATGCACTACGGAAATGCTTGTATTATTTAATTCTCGGAGGTAACTATGAAAGATAAAATTACGGTAGCATACCGATGTCCTTCCTGCGGTGTTGCGATGATTGGTGAGCTTAGCATTTTCGCTCTTTCGGGCGGAGAGGCGAACATCAGATGCAGCTGCGGCGACTCGGTTATGACAATAAATTATATAAAGGCAAGAGACACGGTTTCTCTCAATGTGCCCTGCGTTGCCTGTCCCAACTCACACCCCTATCAGGTTTCGGCATCCACCTTCTTCGGTAGCGAGATTTTTGTTCTCGAATGCTCGGCATCTGGGCTTGACACCTGCTTTATTGGTGAAAAGGCGAGAGTAATCAAGGCGGTCAACGATAATACCAAGGAGCTTCAGAAGCTTATGGAGATTCTTGACGAGCGTGACCTTGAGGAAGATGATTTTGATGACGAAAACGGTCTTTTCCACAATTTTGAAGAGCACTGCCATGACGATGACTGCCATTGTCATGACCATCACGACCATGACTGCGACTGTCATGAGTGCAATCCCAACAATGAGAAATATGATGAATATGAGTACGCCGACGCGGTTGTAACAAGTCAGATGCTTTATATAATAAAGGAGCTTGACGAAACGGGTAAGATCAAGTGCGACTGTGAAGCGGGCGAAGGTGAATTCATAATAGACGTGGGATATGATACAATAGAGCTTTCCTGCGATAAATGCCAGGCAAGGCGTGTGCTTCGCTCACGTACCGATGCCGATATTATCGAATTGGCAGAAGTGGATGAGCTTGAGCTCAGATAATTGAGCATAAGTTGGACAATAATTCATTTCGGAAAGGAATCTGAAAATGGAAAAAAAGAAAAAAATATCGGCGATAGAATCCCTCTATGAGTGGATAGAGACCTTCCTTGTGGCACTTGCCGCCGTGGTTATAATCTTCACTTTCTTTGTGAAATTCGTAACCGTATCGGGGGACAGCATGAGGGAGACCTTTCACAACGGAGACCGCCTTATAATATCAAGCATCGGGTACACACCGAAAACGGGTGACGTAGTGGTTGTTGACGTTTCGGGCATAAATCACGGCTCGGAGGGACCCTACATCAAGCGTGTTATTGCAACGGGCGGTCAGGAAGTCAGAATAAATCCTTACACTTGGGAGGTTTTTGTTGACGGAAAGCTCCTCGATGAGCCCTATGTTGAAGAAATGAGAAAGAAATACGAGGCGGCGGGACGTCCCTATATGTCGGTGCCCACCTTCCCAGAAGGATACATTTGCAAGGTCCCCGAGGGACATGTCTTCTTTATGGGAGACAACCGTAACGGCTCCTCGGACAGCCGTGTGCTTGGCACGGTAGAGGAGAAATATATAATTGGAAAAGTACTTTTGAGACTTATTCCGGATTTTGGAGTGGTTGAGTAATGCCGTCAGATGTAATACAGTGGTTTCCCGGCCATATGGCTAAAACAAAGAGGCTGATATCCGAGTCCCTGCCCCTTGTAGACGTTGTGATAGAGCTTCTCGATGCACGAATCCCAAAAAGCTCTAAGAATCCCGACCTGGAAGAGCTTGCGGGCACAAAGCCCATAATAACACTTCTCAACAAGAGCTCTCTTGCTGACCCTTCGGCTTCCGATCGATGGAAGAAAAAATATGCCTCAGAGGGGCGTGTGCTCATTATTACCGATTGCGTGTCGGGAAAGGGGCTTGGCGAGCTTGAAGAGGAAGTAAAAAAGGTACTTGCCGAAAAGATACAAAGATATAACGATAAAGGAATGCATGGAAGAACGCTGAAGGCTATGGTGCTGGGAATTCCAAATGTCGGGAAATCCTCCCTTATAAACAAGCTTTGCGGAAGAAAGGCTGCCAATGTTGAAAACCGTCCCGGTGTCACTCTCACCAAGCAGTGGGTAAAGACCTCTATCGGGCTTGACCTTCTTGATATGCCAGGTGTGCTCTGGCCTAAGTTTGATGACCGTACAATCGGAGAAAACCTTGCTATAACCGGTGCTATAAAGGACACGGTTTTGCAAAAGGACGAAATTGCAATGGTGCTCTGTGCAAGGCTGAAAAAACGCTATCCCGCACTTTTATGCGAGCGTTACGGATTGGATGCCGAGGAGATAGAAGACCTTGACGGATACGATATTTTCGAGCTTATCGGACGGAAGAGAGGCATTTTGTCAAAGGGCGGAGAGGTCAATTTTGACCGATGCTCCACGATGCTGCTTGATGAATTCCGAAAAGGCGTTATAGGTAGAGTGACGTTAGAGTGACAAAGGCTTCCCCTTGAGGGGAAGCTGTCACCGAAGGTGACTGATGAGGTGGCAGATAACAAAGTCGCACTCTATTGAAATAAGACGTATTCCCTTGCGCTCCACTTCATCCGAGTTGCTTCGCAACCCACCTTCCCCTCGAGGGGAAGGCTAAAAAGTGTATGCAGTCCACCTTTCATCATGGGAAAAGCTAAATGATGAGATGTGAAGTCGGATTCTTAAAAAGGTGATTTAGAGAAATGAATGAGACGAGTAACCCGAGATTAACCATAAATTCTAAATTGTTGCGAGTAAACATGACAAAAGAAGAAAAACATTTATGGTATGATTTTTTAAAAAAGATTCCGGTTACAGTCAACCGTCAAAAGGTTATTGGAAAGTATATTGTGGATTTTTATATTGCATCTTCAAAAATTGCAATTGAGCTTGATGGTTCGCAACACTATGAAGATGAGGGCGTAGAAAGCGACAGAATAAGAGATGAATATCTAAATAGATTAGGAATCAAAGTTCTTAGATATACCAATTTGGATATCCACAGAAGGTTTGAAAGTGTTTGTCAAGATATTCTTGATAATCATGAGTTGGTTGTTGGAAATATGGAAAATTAGAAATTTTCTATTATTTATATTAGATTGCAAAGAAAGGCAAAATCTGCAAATTGGTTTTCTTACCCAATCTTATGGAAGAAAACCGAAGGTTTTCAACCCTAACGTTGTCGAAAGACAACATTTCATTCACCGAAGGTGAATTTCATCCGTTGAAGACGGATATCATTGCATAATACACAGCGTTATGCTTAAGGAGTAACTATGAATTGGGACTATTACGATACCCTTTTATCCTCCGATATAGTTTCCGCAGGAATTGACGAGGCGGGGCGCGGACCTCTTGCGGGACCCGTTGTTGCGGCGGCGGTCATTCTTCCCTACGGGCTGGAGATAGAAGGGCTTAACGATTCAAAAAAAATATCCGAAAAGAAAAGAGAAAAGCTTTTCGATATAATAAAGGAAAAAGCAATAGCTTATTCCATTGCCTCGGCCTCCCCCGAGGAGATAGATACATACAATATTTTAGGTGCTACAATGCTTGCCATGAAGCGTGCCGAGGAGGGACTTTGTGTTCGTCCCGAGCATCTCGTCATTGACGGAAACCGTGCCAAAGGCTTTGACTTGCCCGTCACTACGGTTATAAAGGGCGATGCCCTGGTGCCTTCCATTTCGGCGGCGTCTATCCTTGCAAAGGTTACTCGTGACCGATATTGCCTTGAAATGGACGAAAAATATCCCGAGTACGGCTTTGCTGTGCATAAGGGATACCCAACAAAGATGCACCGTGAGGCTGTGGTAAGGCTTGGGCCCTGCCCCGAGCATCGAAGAAGCTTCTTGAAGAAGATAATCGGCGATGAAGCTTCTGTCTAAAATATTCGGGAAGAAGTCCGATAAGCGAACTTCAAAGCAAAAAACGGGTGATAAGGGTGAAGACCTTGCTGTGAAGTACTTGGAGGAAAACGGATATTTAATACTCGAAAGAAAATGGCGATACGGCAAGAGCGAAATAGATATAATTGTTATGAAAAACGAAACGGTTGCTTTTGTGGAGGTAAAAACTACGGCAAGCGATGCGGCAGAGGACTATAAGCGACCTGCGGCGGCGGTCACATTTGAAAAGCAAAAAAACATGAAAGCGGCAGCAAAAGCGTTTGTCAATCACAGAATCCCGTTTATAAAATTCGGTATGGCTGAACTGAATGAAGAATACCGATTTGATGTAATAGAGGTGTTTCTAAACCGTGAGACACCCGAAATTAACCATATAGAAAATGCATTTATTTATGAGAAAGGATATAGAAGATGGAAAACTTGATGTATAAGAGTACAAGAGGCTCAAAGAATTATCTCACCTCAGCCGAGGCGATAAAGAGAGGACTTGCGGAGGACGGAGGACTTTATATGCCCACCTCGATTCCCAAGATTGACCTTGATTTTATTTCGGGAATGGTTGAGGACACATATAGCGCACGTGCGTTTAAGGTGCTCTCCCTTTATCTCACCGATTATGACAGCGAAACACTTCGCAAAATCTGTGAGAAGGCATTTTCAGCAGAGCGCTTTGTAGGCGGAGCTGCTCCCATTTATTCACTTAACGATAAAATTGACGTCCTTGAGCTGTGGCACGGTCCTACCTGTGCTTTCAAGGATATGGCACTTCAGATAATGCCCATGCTTCTCTCGGAAGCTCTCAAGATGACCGGCGAAAAGAACGATGCTCTCATTCTTGTTGCAACCTCGGGTGATACCGGTAAGGCGGCGCTTGAGGGATACCGTGACGTAGATAAGATAAGAATCATGGTATATTACCCCGAAAACGGTGTAAGTGCAATGCAGAAGCTTCAGATGGCATCCCAGGAGGGCTCAAACGTTAATGTTGTTGCAATAAAGGGCAACTTTGACGATGCGCAGACAGGTGTTAAGGAAATATTCGCATCAAAGGAAATTGCAACCAAGCTCCTTGAAAAGAACACCTTCCTTTCCAGTGCAAACTCTATCAACTGGGGCAGACTTGTTCCTCAGGTTGCATACTATTTCTCTGCTTATTGCGACATGGTTAAGGAGAAGAGAATAGCGCTTGGCGACGAAATAAGCGTGGTTGTTCCCACAGGTAACTTCGGTAACATCTTTGCCGCTCACCTTGCCCGTGCAATGGGACTCCCCGTAAAGAAGCTTATCTGCGCTTCAAATAAGAACTCTGTTCTCACCGATTTCATCGAGGAGGGCGTATACGACAAGAACCGTGAGTTCTTTACAACCATCAGCCCTTCAATGGATATCCTTGTTTCCTCAAATGTTGAAAGACTTCTCAGCCTTGTTTCGGGTGAGGAGGGAACAGCCGAGTATATGTCAGCACTCAAAAACGAGGGCAAGTATACCCTTACAGCCGACCAGAAGTCAGCAGTTAAGGCAGGCTTTGCGGCAGGCTTCACCACAGAGGAGGAGACAGCCGACACTATCAAGGCTACTTTCGACACCTACAACTATCTCATCGACACACATACAGCTGTTGCAATGAAGTGTGCAAACGATTATATCAAGGCAGGAAACAGTGAACAGGTGCTTGTTGTATCCACAGCCAGCCCCTACAAGTTCGCATCCTCTGTAATTGAGGCACTTGGAAAGAAGTGCGAGCTTGAAGCAGTGCTTGCACCCGAGGAGCTTGAGGCTTATTCGGGCAAAAAGATTCCGCTTCCCCTTGTAAAATTACACGAGAAGCGGATCAGATTCAATAAATCTATTGAAAAAACCGAAATGGCAAACGAGGTTCTTGCGTTTTAATCTCTGGGCTTGAAGGTTGCGCAGATTGTATCTGCACTTGTGCCTGCGTGAGAAGGTCCTACACTTATCTCCTTGGCGTTACAGTAGCATGTACCTTCGTGGTAAGCGCAGTTCTTTACCATGCATGAAATACCTTCATTGTGCTTGCCGTGGCAACCCTGTGTTTTGCATTCACTCATCATTTATCACTCCTTTCGGAGAATAGTATTTGAAGCAAATGCACGTTTTATGCATTTGTTTTAAAAAAGGAAGTTTTGAATGTTTTTTTATCCGAGATGAGACTTTTTTAAAAAAAGTCCCCTCTCGGGCTCTCCCGAAAAATATAATTAATAAAAAATTGAAGAAAACAGTTTTCAACAATCATTTTCAATTATCAATTTTCAACTATCAATTATTTACCCCCAAAAATCACACCGTGCCTGAAACCCCAAAAGGTGGGAGTTTTGGAGGGAGATTTGTTCATCCCGAAGCCGTCGCTGTACTTATGTACAGCAGTGCGAGGGAGGGACAAAAGAAAAGGCAATTAATAAAATCCGAAGGATTTTTACCTTGAAAAATTGTTAAAGAGGACGATAACATATATTTTAAGTCAATTATTTTTGGAAATTGATTTATATTATATTTTATCCCTTGCCTTTTCGGTCTCACCCAAAAGACACACCGTAAGATAACATAAGGAGAGAACGATATGTCTGTTTTTACACTTGCGGATTTGCACTTGTCTTTTTCCACAAACAAGCCCATGGACGTTTTCGGCTCTCTTTGGGACAACCATGTTGAAAGGCTTCTTGAATACTGGAACTATATGGTGCTTCCCGAGGACACCGTGATAGTACCCGGCGACATTTCATGGGCAATGAACGTGGAGGAAGCGACAGAGGACTTCCGCTTCATAAATTCCCTTAACGGTAAAAAGATAATAATGAAGGGCAATCACGACTATTGGTGGCAGAGTATGAAAAAGCTGTCGGAGTTTGTGAAGGAAAATGAATTTGACACCATAAGCTTTTTGCACAATACCGCTTGTATTGCCGAAAATCTTGTCATATGTGGGTCAAGAGGTTGGTGCTGTGAATCATCCCCCTCGGAGGAGGACAGAAAAATAATAGCAAGAGAAGCAATACGTTTTGAGCTGTCCATTGAGGAGGCAAAAAAGCTGAATCCCACGGGAGAGCGTGAGCTTGTGGCGTTTTCTCACTATCCTGTAATACTTCCGGGTGACGAAACATCACCGATTCTGGAGGTACTTGTCCGTCATAATATAAAGCGTCTTTACTACGGGCATCTCCACGGAGTGCGTGAATCACAGCTCATAAAAAGTGCGGGGGGAGTGGAAATGGAGCTGGTTTCTGCCGATTTTCGCCATTTTACACCCGTAAGAATCAATTAATTAAATATTTTTTGGCTTATATACTTGACAAATTTTGTATTTTGTATAAAATATAGTATGAATTATAATGTAAAGGTATATGTAGCACGCGCTTACATATAACAGGAGGAAAAAATGAGCGTAAAAAATGTAACTACTATCGAAAAGAATCAGGTAAAGCTTGAGCTTGTTATCGCAAAGGCTGACTTTGATGCGGCAGTAGACAAGGCATTCAAGAAGAATGCATCAAAAATTCAGGTTCCCGGTTTCAGAAAGGGTAAAGCACCCAGAGGAATCATTGAAAAAATGTATGGCAAGGGAGTATTTTACGAGGATGCTCTCAACGATATTCTCCCCGACCAGCTTACAAAGGCTATTGAAGAAGCAAAGCTTGACGTAGTAAGCCGTCCTGAAATTGAAGTTGGTGACATCAATGACGAGGGCGTTGAGGTAAGTGCAGTTTACTTTGTAAAGCCTGAAGTTTCAATCAAGGATTACAAGGGCATCGAGGCTGTAAAGACTGTAAGAGAAGTTACAGACGAGGATGTTGACCACGAAATCATGCACGCACGTGAAAGAGCGTCAAGAATGATAGAAGTAGAAAGAGCTGCCGAAAAGGGCGACTTTGCTACAATAGATTATCTCGGTACCGTTGACGGAGTACCCTTTGACGGCGGTAAGGACGAGGGACACAAGCTTGAGCTTGGTTCAGGTTCATTCATCCCCGGCTTTGAGGATCAGATCATTGGTCACAACGTAGGCGATGAATTCGACGTAAATGTAACCTTCCCCGAAGAGTATCACGCAGAAGAGCTCAAGGGCAAGGCAGCAGTATTTGCTTGTAAGCTTCACAAGCTTGAAACAAAGGAACTTCCCGCTCTCGATGACGAGTTTGCAAAGGATGTTTCAGAATTTGACACTCTTGCTGAATATACCGCTGATGTTAAGGCAAATATAGAAAAGAGATATGCTGATATGGCAGACGGCGATGTTGAAACACAGCTCAAACTCGCTCTTGTTGATGCTGTTGAGGCAGAAATTCCCGAGTGTATGTACGAAAACGAAGTTGAGCATATGATTGAGGACTATTCTTACAGAATGCAGTCTCAGGGTATCTCAATGGATATGTACATGAAGTACACCGGTATGACAATGGACAACTTCAAGGAACAGTTCAGACCTCAGGCTGAAAGCCAGGTTAAGCTCCAGCTTGCTCTTGAAAAGATTGTAGAGCTTGAAGGACTTACAGCTACCGAGGAAGAAATCGAAGCAGAGTACGCAAGACTTGCCGATATGTACAAGGTTGAAGTTGATAAGATTCGTACAGCTATCCCCGCTGATATGGTAACTCGTGACCTTGCGGTTAATAAGGCTATCGCTCTTGTAAAGGAGAACGCAAAGATAACCGAAAAGGCTTACGGTGAAGAAGCGGCAGAGGAAAAGAAGCCTGCCAAGAAGGCTCCCGCCAAGAAGACAAAGAAGGCAGAGGAGACAGCAGAAGAAAAGGCTGAAGGCGAAGAAAAGCCCAAGAAGACTACTACAAGAAAGTCAACCAAGAAGGCTGAAGAAAAGCCTGCAGATGCAGAATAAGAAGTAAAAAGGGGCTGTAAAAATTTTTACAGCCCTTTGTATCATTATTTGAGTTGTGTTGTAGTACGGTGTGATTTTTGGGTTAAAACCGAAAATGAAAGTGTATCTTTATTCTCGGCTTTGTTCACTCCCACATAATATAGTGCGAACACATCACTCCCAAAAAGCAATTCTTCTTTTGTTGAAAACCTTCGGTTTTCTCCATCTCATGAAAATTTCATTTTCTTCGCGTGTTGCTCGGACTGGCGTACATAAGTACGCCGACGCCTTCGCACTCCGCGATTTTCCCTCCAAAACTCCCACCTTTTGGGGTTTCAGGCACGGTGTGTCTTTTGGGTGATACCGAATAAACATTTTTCTCAGAAACTTTTTGAAAAAAGTTTCCGAGACCTTCAAAAACTTTGAAAATAATTATTTATAATTTTTATTTTATTTTTTGGAAGAGCCCGAGAGAGTACTTTTTTAAAAAGCTTCTCTCGGAAAGCTCGAAATAACCGCAACGACAAGGGATAGGAAAAATTGTTTGGAATGAACAAACTGACTCCGAAGCTGTACATTATACTGCGAGAGGGGAAGTTTGTTCATAACAAAAAGAAATATAATCTTTTGGAGAAAATATCGTATCGATATTTTCAACATTAGTAAAAGCGGGTATAACACATCGCTACTCAAAGAAAGATAAATAAAAAATATATTTTCTTTTTGTGTTCCGGACGATTTTTACATCCCGAAAAATTATAACGAAAAGGAGACATACAATATGCCACTTGTTCCCATGGTCTTAGAACAAACATCCAGAGGAGAGCGTTCCTTTGATATTTATTCAAGACTCTTAAACGACAGAATAATATTCCTTGCCGATGAAGTAAACGATGCTACCGCAACTCTTGTTGTAGCACAGCTTCTCTACCTTGAGGCACAGGACCCTGATAAGGATATCAGCCTTTACATCAACTCTCCCGGCGGTTCAATCAGTGCCGGCATGGCAATTTACGACACCATGAACTTTATCAAGTGCGACGTGTCAACCATTTGTATCGGTATGGCGGCAAGTATGGGCGCATTTCTTCTTGCCGCAGGCACAAAGGGTAAGCGCTTTGCACTTCCTTACAGCGAAATTATGATTCACCAGCCTCTCGGAGGTATGCAGGGTCAGGCAAGTGATATCAAGATTCACGCCGACCACATTCTTCGCATAAGAAATAATATGAATTCTATCCTTGCATCCGTGACCGGTAAGGATATTTCCGAAATTGAACGAGATACCGAGCGTGATAACTTCATGACAAGTGCCGAAGCGGTAGAATACGGTCTTATTGACAAGGTAATAGATAAGCGTATTTAACAGAGGTAATTATGGCAGATAATAAGAATAAGAACATTTGTTCATTTTGCAAAAATTCCGAGGAAAATGTCGGACCTCTTGTTCAAGGCCCCGACGGCGTAAAGATATGCCGCAGCTGTGCCGATTTTTGCAATATGATTTTTTCGGAGGCTGAGGAGCCTGTTGCGGGTGCTGACGATTTGAGCCTTGAAACACTTCCCAAACCTCAGGAAATTAAAAAGACACTGGACGAATATGTCATCGGTCAGGACGATGCAAAAATTACACTTTCCGTGGCGGTCTACAATCACTACAAGCGTATTTTGCAAAAACGTGACGACGGTGACGTTGAGATTCAAAAGAGCAATGTGCTTCTTCTTGGCTCAACGGGTGTAGGTAAGACCTATCTTGCCCAGACTCTTGCAAAGACCTTAAAGGTGCCATTTGCTATTGCGGATGCCACTACTCTTACAGAGGCTGGATATGTTGGTGAGGACGTTGAGAATATCCTCCTCCGTCTCATCCAGGCGGCGGATTTTGACATTGAGCGTGCCGAGAAGGGTATTATCTACATTGATGAAATCGATAAGATATCGAGACGAAGCGAAAACCGCTCAATCACCCGTGACGTTTCGGGCGAGGGCGTACAGCAAGCGCTTTTGAAGATTCTTGAGGGAACTGTTTCAAACGTACCTCCCCAGGGCGGCAGAAAGCATCCCAATCAGGAGTTCATCCAGATAGACACATCAAATATACTCTTTATCTGCGGCGGTGCATTTGACGGTATCGAGCAGATAATAGAATCCCGTACAGGCAAGCAGACAATGGGATTTGGCGGTGAGGTTCGTACCAAGGCGGACAAGAAGAAGGATAATATTCTCAAAAATCTTGAGTCCCACGACCTTGTAAAGTATGGTCTTATCCCCGAAATCGTGGGAAGAATTCCCATGATAGTTACCCTTGACCCCCTTGACGAGGATGCATTTGTGAGAATACTCACAGAACCAAAAAACAGCCTTGTGAAGCAGTATCAGAAGCTTTTCGAAATGGATGGAATAAAGCTTTCCTTTAAGAAGGATGCTCTTGCAGCCATTGCCAAAAAAGCGGTTGAAAACAATACGGGTGCCAGAGGACTCCGCTCCATTATGGAGTCTCTCATGCTGGAGTATATGTATTCACTTCCCTCCGACAGCGAGGCGAAGGAGCTTATCATAACAAAGGCGGCTGTTGATAAAACAAAGAAAGCAATTGTCAAATAAAAACAAAAAACCTTGCAACATTTTCGTTGCAAGGTTTTTGTACTTTTGAACGCTTTATTACTTCACGTCAAAGCCCAGGTCCTCGATGGTCTCTTTTACAAGGGCATCGTTTATTGTATCTCCCGAAACGGCAACTTCGCCTTTTTCCAGTGATACTGATACCTTGAGTCCCATTTCAGCAAGTGCTTTTTCTACTCTTGCCGAGCAATGTGAGCAGTGCATGCCTTCTACCTTATAAATTTTTTCCATGTTATATCTCCTTTATGTTTAGTTATCGTCTCAACAGTGCACAATGCACAATTAACGGTTGAAAACCTTTGGTTTTCTTCATTATTGCAAAATTACTTCCTCAAAAGTCGCAGTGCGTTTGTTACGACAAAGAGCGAACTGAAGCTCATAGCTGCGGCGCCTATGGAGGGAGTCAATAAAATTCCTGCCCAGGCAAAAACGCCTGCCGCAACGGGTATTCCTATTACGTTGTATATGAATGCCCAGAAGAGATTCTCTTTCATTATCCTAAGAGAGATTTTTGCATAGGTGACTATACGCACTATTCGTCGCAAATCATCACTCATGACAATTATGTCCGATGTATCTATTGCAATGTCGGTTGCGTTTCCGGGGGATATTCCCACGTCAGCCGATGCAAGTGAAGGACTGTCGTTAACTCCGTCACCCACCATTGCCACTCTGCCGTATTCCTTGTATCGCCTTACATGGCTTTCCTTGTCGGCAGGCATTACCTCGGCTGTTACCTCATCAAAGCCTACTGCATCGGCAACCGCCTTTGCCGCCGCCTTTGTATCGCCTGTCAGCAATACTGTTTTAATGCCCATAGAACGCAGTGCGGAAATGGTATCTGTCACACCGTCCTTGAGGGTATCGCTTATGGCTATCAGTCCGAGAATTCGCTTTCCTGCGGCAAAGTAGGTCAGCGTTTTTCCTTCAGCTTCAAAAAGCTTTGCTTTTTCCTCAAGAGAGGAGACGTCAACTCCGTTTTCGAGCATAAATGCCATATTTCCGCCAAGCACCTCTTCGCCGAGACAGACACCGCTCACTCCTCTGCCGGGCAGTGCCTTGAAGTCGGAAATCTCAACTCTCTTTACGTCACCGCAGTACTCCGTGATAGCACGTGCCACGGGATGCTCACTGGAATGCTCAAGGGAAGCGGCAAGAGTGAGAAGTGCGCTTTCATTGTCAGACACAACATCACACACTGTCATTTTGCCCTGTGTTACAGTTCCCGTCTTGTCGAATACTATTGTTTTTATGTCACTCATCAGCTCTGCCCACGAGGCATTCTTGACGAGTATTCCCTCACTTGCAAGTCTGCCCACCGAGACGGTTACTGCAACGGGAGTTGCGAGTCCCAGTGCGCAAGGGCAGGAGATAACCAGTACCGACAGTGCTCTGGAGAGCGCAAACTCAAATGCCGCACCGCTTATCAGCCAGGCTGTAAGTGTGATAAGAGAGATTCCCATAACCGACGGTACGAAGACTCTACTTATCTTGTCGGCAAGCTTTGCGGTAGGTGCTTTCGTTGACGTTGCATTTTCCACAAGGGATATCATCTGTGAGAGTGTTGTGTCCTTGCCCACAGAGGTGGCACGGAGCTTGACATAGGAATCGGTGAGCAGACTTGCCGAGATGACCTCGTCACCCACCGTCTTATACAACGGAACACTTTCACCCGTCAGACTTGAAACATCGAAGCTTCCGCTACCCTCAACGATAACGCCGTCAACTGCGGCACGTGAGCCGGGGCGGAGAATAAGGATGTCGCCTACCGAAAGGCTGTCATAGGGAACAGTGTATTCCTTGCCGTCACGCTCAACGGTTACGTTTTCGGGGGAGAGCTTTTCAAGTCCGTGAAGGGCATCACCTGTTTTTTTCTTTGAACGATCCTCAAAGAATTTCCCAAGGGTTACAAGAGTGAGAATCATTGCCGAGGATTCAAAATAGAGATCGTGCCGAAACTCGTCAACAAGTGCATCGTTTCCGTTTCCCTGACCCCATGCTATCATATAAATTGCAAATATTCCGTAGAGGATGCCCGAGAGTGAGCCGAGTGCCACAAGGGTATCCATGTTCGGTGCTTTGTTTTTTACAGCCTTTGCTCCCGATATAAAGAACTTTCTGTTTACATATGCAATGGGAAGTGTCAAAAGAAGCTGTGTGAAGGCGAAGATAACTGCCGACCTTCGTCCCTCGAAAAAGAACGGCTGGGGCAGACCTATCATATGCCCCATGGAGACATACATCAAAAGCGCTAAAAACGCAAAGGACACAATAAGTCTTGTTTTTACGGGTGTGCCTTCCTTGGTGTCAGGGGAGGATTTTTCCTCCTTCTTTTCTCCGTTTTCTTCAGCCGAAAAACCTGCCTTGGATACCGCTTTTTTTATGTCTTCAACGCTTACCTTACTCTCGTCATATTCGCATACCAGCGTTTTTGAAAGAAGGTTGACCGTGGCAGATGCTACGCCATCGATTCTCCCGACTACTCTTTCGACAGCGGAAGAGCAAGCCGAACAGCTCATACCCTCCACTGTAAAGCTTTTTTTCATATAATATCCTTCCTTTCTAAGGGTACACGATGTAGTTAGCAACACCTAACTGAAAGTATTATATCACAAAAAGAATAATTTTACAAGTGGGATTTTGATTTGAATGGAAGAATTTTATTTTATTTCTTGCTCAAGCTTTTGAAATTCCTCTGTGTCAAAAAACAATAAAGCCATCAGCAGCTGTTACATATTGACTCAAAGGTGTTTCACGTGCCGCTGTTGAAGGAATACCGAACCGGAGACTTTTCAGAAGCTATATATTTGTGAGAAAAAATGCCATAAAAATAAAAAACTCTTGACAAAAGGAAAATCATGTGATATAATCACGTATCATCAAAGAAATATTACTTAAATGCATTGAAGGAATTATCGCTTTTTCCCATTCCGTCAAAGAGAGCCGAGTTTGGTGTGAGTCGGTACGGTAAGTTAAAGTGAGTCTCGTTCCGGAGCAGGGTTGCCCAACGTGCCATGCACTGCGTAAGCGACCACGGTTTGTCCCGTTACCTTGACAGAAAGCTTGGTTGAGCTTTAATGAGTGACTGCATTGGCAGTAATTCGGGGTGGTACCGCGAAGTATTATTCGTCCCCTTGGCCTGAAAAGGCTGAGGGGATTTTTTGTTGTTATTTCAGAAAGGATGGGTTATTATGAAAAGAATCCAGATTACAGACATCACACTTAAAAAACTTGCAGATGACAGAGAAGTCAGCTTGCTTTTCCGTGACAAGACAGCTATTGCCGCTTGTGCGGATTCAATCGGAGCAGATGCAATTGAGCTTGCACCGATAAAGAACACCCGTGAGGACACAATCATATATAAGACTATTGCACAGAATGTTGTAAACAGCGCTGTTGCACTTCCCGTAGGCTTTTCTGCCGAGGGTGTTGCAGAGGCTTGGGAATGCGTTAAGGGTGCCGCTCACCCACGTCTTCAGATAGAGCTTCCCACCTCCACCGTTCAGATGGAGTATACCTATCACATCAAGTCGGATAAGATGGTAACCAAAATAGGTGAGCTTGTTGCGGCGGCAAAGGAGCTTTGCGCAGATGTCGAATTCTCTGCTCTTGATGCAACACGTGCAGATACACAGTTTCTTGTTGCGGCGGCAAAGAAAGCTGAAGAAATGGGTGCAGGTATAATCACACTTTCGGATGCGGCGGGCATTTCTCTTCCCGAGGAAATTGCAGCTCTTGTAAAGACAGTTAAGGAAGCGGTTTCAGTACCCGTTTTCGTTGAGGTTTCAAACAAGATTGGCATGGCGGTTTCTTGTGCAGTATCCGCTGTATCGGCGGGCGCTGACGGAATCAAGTGTGCCATGGCAGGTAAGGAAACACTTTCCGCAGGTGCTGTCTCCGATGCTATAAAGGCTCGCGGAGATGCTATCGGAATCGAAACGGGACTTAAGAATACAAAGATTCACGCAAGTATAAACGACCTTCTGGACAATATCAACCGTTCCTCCTATATTTCAGAGGAGACAGTTAGTGAAAAGAAGAAGATCCTTCTTGACGCTGACAGCACAATAGCTCAGGTAGCTCAGGCGGCAGTTGTGCTTGGTTATGACCTGTCCGACGAGGACCTTGGCAAGGTGCACAAGGCACTTTTGCAGATATGCGAGAAGAAGGACACCGTGGGTGCAAAGGAGCTTGAGGCTCTTATTGCAAGCTTTGCAATGCAGGCTCCCTCCACATATCACCTTGAAAGCTACACCACCAGCTGTTCAAACGTGGCACCCTCAATGTCTCAGGTTACTCTCAAGTGTGGAGACGAGACGATTTTCGGTGTAAGCGCAGGCGACGGACCCATTGACTCGGCATTCCGTGCCATTGAGCAGAGTATCGGATATCATTATGAGCTTGACGATTTCCAGGTTCAGTCGGTAACAGAGGGCAAGGAGGCGCTCGGCTCGGCACTTGTAAGACTTCGCAACAACGGAAAGCTTTATTCCGGCAATGGTATTTCCACAGATATAGTTGCCGCAAGTATAAGAGCATATATCAACGCACTTAACAAGATAGTATTCGAGGAGGAATAAAATGAAGCTGGTATTTTCTACCCAAAATGTAGTACGTGCATCCTTTATTGACCTTTGCCGATATGCATATGACTACGGATATTCGGGTTTTGAAATATATGATGCGGTAAAGGAAAGAAAACAGCATTATGACAGCATTCTCAGAAGCGGTCATACCTCGGATGCAAAGCGTAAGCTTATAAACCGCTCTCTTGCAATTTCTGCGCTTACATATCCCACTCCTATTGACTTTGCCGAGGTCACTTCGGAGCAGATAGAGAAGTATGTGACAATGGCGGCAGGAGCCGGTATTGAAAATGTTATTGTTTCCGTTGAAAACGAAATGTCAGCCGCTGACATCACAAATAAGCTGTCCTCGGTTTTGAAGACAGCCGAAAAGAACGATGTAATGGTTTTGCTTGAAACCTCCGGTGTTCTTGCCGATACCGAAAAGGTAATAGAGGCTATAAATATTCTCTCCTCGGCGGCGGTTGGCGTTGCCTGGAACGTGAGAGAGACCTATTTTGGTGCAGGAGAGAGTGCCGAAACCACTATCAAAAACCTTGGCGCATATATCAAGTATGCAAGACTCGGTGATATGAAGGACGGCAAGAGTGTGCTTATCGGTGAGGGTGATTTGCCCGTCGGAAACTTTATAAACGCTCTTTCCTCTCTTAACTTTGACGGATGCATCTGTGTTGCGTGGAATGATGAAATCAATGACCCCGACATTGTGCTGACTCATTTTTCAAACTTTATTGCAAATCTTAACAGAGGAAAGCTGAAGACAGACAGTGCCTGGTACAACAGGGACAAGACAGGTACCTTCCCTTGGAAGAAGTATGACATTCTTGACTGCACCTTCTCCGATGTGCTTGACACAATGGTAAAGAATTATCCCGACCAGTACGCCTTCAAGTATACAACTCTTGATTATACAAGAACATACACAGAATTCCGCCGAGATGTTGACGAATGTGCGGCGGCACTCATTTCATTGGGTGTTAAGGCAGGAGACCACGTTGCTGTTTGGGCAACCAACATTCCCGCATGGTATATTACCTTCTGGGCAACCACAAAAATAGGTGCTGTACTTGTAACAGTAAACACAGCCTATAAGATTCACGAAATAGAATATCTTCTCAAGCAGTCGGATACTCACACTCTTGTTATGATAGAGGATTGCAAGGATATCAATTACCGTGAGATAATCGAGGAGCTTTGCCCCGAGCTTCAAGCTCTTGAGCCGGGACAGCCCATTTACTCAAAGAGTCTTCCTTTCCTTCGTAACGTTGTAACGGTAGGATTCTCCATGGCGGGATGTCTTACATGGGAGGAAATGCTCTCACGTGCAAGAAATGTTCCTGCCGAAGAGGTACGCCGCAGAGCTTCACTTGTAAAGCCCGATGACGTATGCAATATGCAGTACACCTCGGGTACAACAGGCTTCCCCAAGGGCGTTATGCTCACACATCGCAATATTGTAAACAACGGTAAGACCATCGGTGACAGAATGGACCTTTCAACTGCTGACCGTATGATGATTCAGGTGCCTATGTTCCATTGCTTTGGAATGGTGCTTTCCATGACCTCAACAATGACACACGGCGGAACACTTTGTCCCATGCCATATTTCTCACCCAAATCATCCCTTGCATGTATTAATGACGAGCACATCACCTGCTTTAACGGTGTGCCTACGATGTTTATCGCACTTTTCAACCACGCAGACTTTGCAAAAACCGATTTCTCTTATATGAGAACGGGTATCATGGCAGGTGCAAACTGTCCCGCAGACCTTATGCGCCGTGCGGCTGATGAAATGAATATGCGTGAGATAATCTCGGTTTACGGACAGACCGAGGCATCCCCCGGATGTACCATGGGCGAGGTAAATGAGGATATCGACCACAGAGTTGAAACTGTGGGAAGTCCTTTCCCGGGCGTTGAATGTAAGGTTATCGACCCCGAAACGGGCGAGGAGCTTCCCGACGGCGAAAGCGGAGAGTTTGTAGCACGAGGCTTTAATATCATGAAGGGCTACTACAAGATGCCAGAGGCGACAGCACAGACAATTGATGCTGACGGATGGCTTCATTCCGGTGATATCTGTTGCCGTACTCCTGACGGATACTATAAGGTTACAGGACGTCTTAAGGATATGATAATCCGTGGCGGCGAAAACCTTTATCCCCGTGAGATTGAGGAATTCTACCTCACAAATCCCAAGGTTCGTGACGTTCAAGTCGTTGGCGTTCCCGATGAAAGATACGGCGAGGAGTGCTGTGCGTGGATAATTCTCCACAAGGGAGAAACCTCCGACGAAAATGAAATGCGTGAATACGGAAATGCTTCTATCGCACGTCATAAGGTGCCCAGATACTTTATGTTTGTTGATGAATTCCCCATGAATGCCGCAGGAAAGATTCTCAAGTACAAGATGAGAGATATATCAAAAGAAAAGCTTGGCTTGTAATTAAAATAAAAGCATATCGACTCAAACGAGTCAATATGCTTTTTGTTATGCGTTATTATTGTTATTTTTCGAGTTTCCTCTGCTGTCATATCCTGAATAGCCACGCTACTTCTGTAGGGTGAAATGTAACGAAGGTAAGTATTGCTATCCCACCGATGGCAAAGTAGCCGAAAATTTCACAGTTTTTAATGGTTTCATCTTCATCAATTAAGCTTGCTACCTTAATTATTTAAAAAAGTTTCCGAAAATGCCTCTGACGATTTTTCTGCCGAGCTCTCTTCCCATACTTGTGAAGGTGCTGTTTACTGTCTTTTCAAGAAGGGTGGTTTTCTTTTTTGATGATGTTTTCTTTTTTTCTTTCTCTTTTTCTTCCTTCTCTTTTTCCTTCTTTTCTTGCTCCTTCTTCTCAGCTTCCGCAGTCTCAGCGTTGGCGGCGGATATTATTTCGTAAGCCGACTCTCTGTCGTTTTCCTTGGCGTATTTATCATAATACTCACCGGCAAGCATAACGCTCTTGAGTGTTACGGTGTCAACTGCCGACATAGAGCTTCTGGGCGGGAGGATATTGGCTCTTTCCACCATAGAGGGGACACCGTTTTCGTCAAGCACCGAAACAAGTGCTTCACCCGTGCCAAGCTCTTGTATTGCGGTTACTGTTCTGAAGGCGGGATTGATTCTAAAGGATTTTGCAGCGGCATTGAGTGCCTTTTGGTCAGCTGGGGTATAA
This sequence comes from Oscillospiraceae bacterium, assembly GCA_015064635.1. Lineage (GTDB taxonomy): Bacteria > Bacillota > Clostridia > Oscillospirales > SIG627 > RGIG6353. The sequence goes on along the minus strand of SVRV01000021.1, from coordinate 12,186 downwards.
GCTCTGAGAGCGTGCTGAACACGGTTTCCGATTTGACCGAGAACGTCGTCGGGGATATCCGAGGGGTTTTGTGTTATAAACCACACGCTTACACCCTTTGAGCGGATAAGTCTTGCTACCTGCTCTACCTTGTCCACAAGTGCCTTGGGAGCACCGTCGAAAAGCAGATGTGCTTCGTCAAAAAAGAACACCAGCTTTGGCTTATCCGTGTCACCTGCCTCGGGGAGCATTTCGTATATTTCGGACAGCATCCAAAGAAGAAACGTGCTATATAAAAGCGGATGCATAAAAAGCTCGGAGCATTCGAGAATATTCATATATCCTCGTCCGTTCTCATCCCATTCGAACCAGTCGGAAAGCTCAAGGGATGGCTCGCCGAAGAAGGCATTTCCTCCCTCGTCCTCAAGAGCAAGAAGAGCTCTTTGAATCGCACCGATTGACTGAGAGGAAACGTTTCCGTAGGTGAGCTTGAATTCCTTTGCGTTGTCTCCCACGTATTGAAGCATGGCACGAAGGTCCTTCAGATCGATAAGCAAAAGCTCCTTATCGTCGGCGATGCGGAATATTATACGGAGAACTCCGCTTTGTGTATCGTTGAGACCGAGAAGCCTTGCCAAAAGGTCGGGTCCCATTTCCGAAACTGTTGTCCTGACGGGAATTCCGTTTTTACCGTAAACGTCCCAGAATTGAACGGGGTAGGAGCAGTAACTAAAGTTATCAAGTCCCATTGTATCTATGCTTCGGCGGATGTGCTTGTTTTCGCAGCCTTCCTTACACATTCCCGTAAGGTCGCCCTTTATATCGGCAACGAACACCGGCACGCCCATATCGGAAAAGCTCTCGGCAAGCACCTTCAGCGTTACGGTTTTACCCGTACCCGTTGCACCCGCTATAAGTCCGTGACGGTTTGCCATCGACGGCTCAAGATATACCTTTTTGTCTCCTGTGGCAATCCATATTTTATTTATATCCTTACAATACATAGCCATTCTCCTTAAGTCCGAAAGGGAAGTAAAAAGCTTTACTTCCCTCAAGATTGTTTATATGTATTAAAATGTTGGTTTTTTCAAGAATTCCTGAAGTCTGTTACTCTTGGGATTTTCAAATATTTCCTCTGGTGTTCCGATTTCCTCTATAACACCGTCGGACATGAACATTACCTTATCCGAAACGTTCTTTGCAAATTCCATTTCGTGAGTGACGATAATCATCGTTCTGTCGGAGTTTTTCAGCTCCTTTATTACTCTGAGCACCTCACCCGTAAGCTCGGGGTCGAGAGCGGATGTTGGCTCGTCGAAGCAAAGAATATCGGGACTGAGGGCAAGAGCACGTGCAATTGCAACACGCTGACACTGACCGCCCGAGAGCTGACAAGGGTAAAAATCATACTTGTCCGAAAGTCCTACCGAATCAAGTAATTCCTTGCATTTATTTTCAATCTTCAAAAGCTCTGCCTTTTTTTCACTCTTTGACATCTTCGGAAGTTTAAGCTCTAAAGCAAGAGACACATTCTTGAGTGCAGTGTACTGGGGAAAGAGATTGAAGGACTGGAATACAAGTCCGAAACGGAGACGTCTCTCTCGAATCTCGGCATCCTTTAGTTTGTGGGTGTTATCATCAAAAATAACATTACCATCAACAGTGATTGTACCGCTGTCGGCGGTTTCAAGGAAGTTGAGACAGCGAAGAAGGGTAGTTTTACCGCTTCCTGATGAGCCGATGATGGAGAGAACCTCACCCTTTGCAAGGTCAAAGTCTATTCCCTTGAGGACGGTTGTTGAACCAAAGCTTTTTTTAAGTCCTTCGACTTTTAACATTGACATACATTACACCTCCTCAGACTCTGTAATAGCTAAGCTTCTTTTCGAAATATCCGAAGAGAAGTGTAAGTATTCCAACCATTGCAAGATAGAATACGGCTGTGTAGAACATAGGCCAGATAAGTGCCTGCGAGCCGTAGTCCTCCGCAACTTTGAGAAGCTCGGGGATGGCGATAACTCTTGCCAGTGCGGTATCCTTTACCAGCGTTATAACCTCGTTTGACATAGGAGGAAGTATGCGCTTTACCACCTGCATTAAAACGACCTTGAAGAATACCTGGGTTTTGGTCATTCCAAGCACCTGACCCGCTTCATACTGTCCCTTTGAGATACTTTCTATACCGCCTCGGTATATTTCCGAGAAGTAGCACGCATAGTTTATAACAAAGGCTATGAGCACCGAGGTCATATCCGAAAGACCTGTGATGTTCCAAAGAATTCCGGGTATGTAGTATACAAGGAAAATCTGAAGCATAAGAGGTACGCCGCGGATTATCCATACAAATGTTTTTACAAGATATGCAAGAGGCTTGAATTTTGACATTGATCCAAAGGCTATTATCAAACCTAAAGGAAGCGCTAACACGAGTGTTAGCGCAAAAATCATAAATGTCACTTCAAAACCTTCAAGCAATTTGAGTGTTACGTCAAGAAAGCTTGTTGACATGTTATTTCCTTTATAAATCTAAATTAAAATTCTTTGTTGAGCTTGATTGTGTTCTCGAAGCCATACTTCTTAGCAAGTGCTTCAACTGTTCCGTCCTCGAAGAGCTCTTCGATTGCCTTGTTAACCTTTTCTGTGAGCTCGCTGCCCTTCTTGAAGCCTACTGCGTAGATTTCGGAAGAAAGCTCGATTGATTCAACTATCATAAGGTCTGCATAGTCGCCCTTGCCGCAGATGTTCTGTGCAAGAATGATATCAACTACTGCGAAATCAGCCTTACCTGACTTAACTTCAAGGAAAGTCTTGTTCTGAGCGGGGAAGCCCTTAACCTTGTCTGCATCTGTTACAGACTTAGCATATGAGTCGCCTGCACTTCCGTTTTCAACAACTGCTGTCTTACCTGCAAGGTCAGCCTCTGTCTTGATGAGGTCTGCATTTGCCTTGTTGATAACAACGCACTGCTGGTTGAGCATATAACCGTATGAGAAATCTACCTTGTCCTTACGTGCAACACCGTCATCATCTGTGGAGTTAGCTGTAAAGCCGTTCCATACACAGTCGATCTTGCCTGATTCAAGCTCAAGATACTTCTGACCCCAGTCGATTTCCTTGAACTCAACTTCCATACCAATCTTTTCACCAACAGCCTGAGCGAATTCTGTTTCAAATCCTGTCCAGTTGCCGTCTGCGTCAAGTTCGTTCATCTTTTCGAAAATTGTTACTCCGCATACAAGCTTGTCCTCTTCTCCGCATCCTGCGAAGCAGAAAGCACACATGATAGCTGCGAGTATAAGTGCTATAATCTTTTTCATTGTTTTTTTCCTCTTTTCTTTTTTGATGTGATAAGTATATCATAAAGTCTTATCAATTGCAATATCACTTTAGCAGATTAAAGCGATAAAATGATAAATTTGTAAAATATATACAATAATACAAGCATTAAGCTACGGTTTTTTAACATATGGTTAAAAACAATGTTAGTTTGGCATTCAAAAATAAAAATTATATAAGGCGGGAGCCAAACCCCCGCCTTATTATTTTATCTTTTTGTTACCGTTGTCCGCAAGGACAGATTTCACAGTAAACACCGTAAGAGTTTTGTTAGTCAATTGCCACATATGTGGACATTGAGTTTACAACCTTACCGTTAACCTTGTATTGAAGGTCAATGTAATATCCCTTTACTTCTTCGGGAAGAGTACCTCTTACGGTACCTGTTGTCTTGTCAACTGTGAGGTATGAACGCTTTCTTTCCCATTTCTGGTCAAGGAAGGTGTAGCTTCCCCAACCGAATTTATCGTGCTTGCTGTATGACATGGGCGCATTAATTGTATATGCATATGCCACAACCGAGCCTGTTACATTTTCGGGAATATTGATGCGACAATTTACTTCTCTGCCCTTGGGCTGTGTTACAAATGTTACCATTCCGTTCTTACCATAGGTAATCCAATCGGCAAAGATGTAGCTGTGCTCCTTGCCCCAGCCGGAGGAGTGAGAATGTGACCAGTTACCAAGCATTACAAGAAGGTTCTTGTCATTGTAGCCCGCTGTGTGCTTGTATGAATCGCAGTAAGCGGGAACGGAGAAGTTGTTGTCATCGTTGTATGCAAGCCAGAGAATGGGCATATCCTTTGCGTTTGAAAGATTTCTTTCGGGTGCCCAGAGTGCATCAACGTAGTCATTGCCAAAGCTTGAGAATGCGTGCATATCGTTTGCAAGATACGCTGTGCCGTAGATGGGAATAGCGAAGGAGAAGCGGTTGTCATAGCCGATAACCTGAGCAGTTCCTACACCGCCCCATGAAATACCGGTTATACCGATGTTGTTTATGTCAACTCTTTCATCTGCTCTGAGAATGTTGTGGGCAAGAATTACCTGGCTTGTTCCGTGGTATGCCCACTGGTCCTTCACCTCGGCATATGTGGTATCGTACTCACGTTTTGGTGCGTTACCGTAGCCTTCCTCGGCAAAGTCCTCTGTAAGTCCGTAAACCCAAGGACCGATGGGGTCATTACCCTCGGTTTCGCCAACATTGACTGCTGAGGGGAAATAGCCTGTTGTATCCATTGCGATTGCGGCATAGCCTCTGTCGTTCCAGATTTTTACCCATTTGTAATAAGCGTGTCCGCCGCCGCCGTGAACAAGTACAACTGCGGGAACCTTATTTTCAGCAGATGCGCCCTCGGGGAAGCCTACGTATGCAAATATCTTTGTCTTTTTGCCCTTATATTCAAAGCCGTCATAGGTAATAGCCTTGATGCCCTTGTACTTTTCAACTGTGGGATTGTATTCGGGAATCTCTTTCCAGACGGTTTCGGTGTTGATTGCAAGGTTCATTCCGTCGAGAATTTCCTGTCTCTGTTCGGCAACGGTTTTTTCGCCCTTCTCGCCGTCCTTCTTGTTGAAGGCGAAGTTTTCCCACTGATTCTTTTCGGGAAGCTCAAATTTTTCCATAGGTACCTCCTCTATGGGTGCGGTTGCAATTGTGTCAAAGCTTACACGTTTTGTCTTGTCCATCATTCTGGATAGAATTGCCGCAACCTCACTTCTCTTTATGTTTGATGAAGGATTACAGTTGTGCTTTGCATCCACGCCCGCAACTATTCCCACACGGTACATTTTATATACGCTGTCCGCACCTGCGGTATCCGAGGGAAGGTCGGGAATGGAGTTTTTCGGAACGGTGTTCATATCGGTAAGGGCTTCATCGGGGAGAGCTTTTGCGAATATTTCCATGTACCCGAGTCTTGTTACAAGCTGGTTATAATTGTATTCCTTTGATATGATGCCCTTTTCCTTGCAGTAATCAACATAGCTCTGATACCAAGGGTCACCGTTTGTAAGAGTAACCTTTCCTTCGGTATAGCTCTGATGCATACAAGCGGCAAGCTTTATTGCCTCGGCATAGGTCATATTGTCATTTGGTTTATAGGTGTCGGCAGAGCCTTTTCCGTTGATAAGGCCAAGGGAGTATGCCGCCTCAACATCCTTGTAGTACCAATCACTTTCCATAACGTCGGTAAAGGGAGATTTTGCGCCTGTCAAGGGAGCCACAAGGGATGTACACATGACAATTACAATGAACAATGATAAAAAGCGTTTCATGTTTTTTCCTTCCTTAAATTTATTAGTTTTCCCAGGTGTAATGGCATCTTACACCGTCATATTCTCTGTACCAGTCATAAACATATCTCTTACCCTCGGGGGTTTTGAAAAATGAGAGTATGTTTTGTCCCACGTATTTTTCGGGAATGGCATTTTCGCCGCCAAGTGATGCGGTGCGGAATATTTTTCTGATTCTTGACATTGATTCCTTTGAAAGCGAATGGGGAATAGCTGATGCGAGAGTCACAACTCCGGTAACAGCCGCCATTTCAAGGAAATCGAGGCTAAGCTCGTGAGATACTCTTTCGGTGAATGCCGCACAGTCGGGGTCTACCGCAAAGAAGGTGTTATGCTGGGGAAGTCTTGTCATACACTTGACACCGTTTTTGCGTGTTATCTCAAAGCTTCTGCCAGAGGTATCACCGCCCGAGCGCTGACACTGATGTATGCCTGCGGCAAGGTGGTTTACCGTGTTGCAGCCGATAACGTTTGCACCGTCCGCCGCACTTTGTATCGTCTTGTAAAGTGTGAGAAGCATCTGGGCATTGGTCTTTGTTCTGTCATAAAAGTGGAAATCGCTGTCCCCGTGGGGAGGATATCCGAAATTGTCAAAGGTGGTAAAGTCATGCTTTATCAGGTCATAACCCCAGCTTCTTATGCGAGCTGTGTCCTCGTAAACCTTTTCCAAGGTGTATGGATGGGTTGCATCGAGGAAGAATCCCGCACCTGCAGGCTTGTTGGCACTTTGTGCTTCACGGGGAGCTTCGGTACAGGTGAGAAGGGGTCTGAACCATATTCCCGCCAGTGCACCTTTTTCGTGGATTCCGTCTGCTGTCTTTGCCATTGATTCAAATCTTTGGTTTGGCTTGTCCCAAGGTCCGCCGTTATATGTACCGTTGGTGGAGAAATAGTGGTTGTACTGCCAGCCGTCATCAATTATCATATGAGGCTTGCCCACAGCTTCACTGCACATATCCATAAGATAGTCACATTCATCCATAACGCTTTCGTGGGATATGTCACCGTATGCCCAATACCAGTTATTGACGCCGAATATGGGACTTTCGGGGAGGGAAGGCTTTTCGCACATTTTGGCACAAAAGCTCTTTGCGTCCTCAAAGTGGTTGCCCGAGCCCTCGGCACATACTGTTTCAGCCGCAACAAAAGGCTCATTTATTGTAACTCCTCCTCCGCCGTTTCTCACGTCAAGCCAAAGAGTGATTCCAAAGGGGTCACACTGCCACATGGCAAAGGAGGCACAGCCTGTCTTTACACCGAATGAGTTGAGTACTTCTCCGTCAAAGGCGTGGAAATACCACCAAAGCTTTGCGTGAGGCGCCACGGCTCCCCAAGGAGTATCGGCAAGATGTCGTGCAATGTCGTCGCCGTATACAAGCTGTACATCCGACATATCGCCTCTCCAGCGAAGCTTAACTCTCTTTACAGGGCGTGATGTGGGGTAAAGGGTAATTTTCCCGTTATCAAAGCCGATTTTGTCTTTTTGTTCTTCTCTGTCAAAGGGCTCTTCAAAACGAATGGGAGAATCCTCGTATTGAAAGAGTACACTGTCGGGTGCTTTTGTTACATCAATAAAGCTGTGTTTCATACTTCCCTCCGTAAGTTTATATATCAAAAAAATTATACACTACCCATCTTAAAAAGTCAACGAAAATATGCATCTTTTGAAAGGAAAGGTTTTTCACGTAAAAAGTCGGAACAGTGTATATTTGTTCAAATTTATGTGATAAAATAAATAAGTTATTTAAAAGGAGATAGTATATGTCAAAAGAAGTTAAAATGAGGGAAAACCCTTTAGGATATGAAAAAATTTCCACATTGCTGAGAAAATTTGCAGTACCCAGCATTATATCAATGTTGGTAAGCTCACTTTATAATATCGTTGACCAGATATTCATCGGTCAGGGCGTGGGCACAATAGGCAACGGAGCGACAAATGTTGCTTTCCCGTTTACCACGATTTGTCTTGCTCTGTCGCTCACTATAGGAGTGGGAGGAGCGGCACGCTTTTCTCTTGAGCTTGGCAGAGGAAACAAAAAAGAGGCGTCCTACAGCATAGGTGTTGCCACAACCGTTGGTGCGATGGCAGGTATGCTTTTGCTCCTCTGCTTTGAAGTCTTTGCACGTCCAATGCTTGCCGCATTCGGTGCAACCGAGACTATTATGCCTTATGCTCTGGACTATGTGAGAGTCACGGCGCTTGGTATGCCTGTGCTTGTTGTGACGAATACGGTATCCAATCTTATCCACGCCGACGGAAGTCCGAAGTATTCCATGATGTGTATGGCTGTGGGTGCTGTGCTCAATACAATACTTGACCCCGTATTTATCTTCGTTTTCGATATGGGCATCGCAGGTGCGGCTTGGGCAACGGTTATTTCCCAGATAGTATCCTTCTTTGTTACCATTGTATATCTCAGACGCTTCAAGTCGGTACAGGTTACAAAGGATTGCTTCCGTCCCGGTGTAAACCGCTCCCTTCGTGTTATGGCACTGGGACTGAGCAACGGTCTCAATCAGGCGGCTGTTTGTCTTGTGCAGATAGTTTTGAACAACTCCCTTACCCACTACGGTGCAATGACCGTTTACGGTGCGGATATTCCTCTTTCGGCTGTGGGTGTTGTAATGAAGGTAAATTCAATAATTATGTCGGTGTTCATCGGAATTCAGCAGGGCACACGCCCCATAATGGGCTTTAACTACGGTGCAAAGCAGTACGACAGAGTAAAGGCGACATACAAGCTTGGAATACTTGTGGATGTTATCTTTGCTGCTTGCGGACTTTTCGTTTTTGAAGTATTTCCGCACGTTATTCTCAATGTTTTCGGCAAAGGTAATGCACTTTATGTGGAATTCGGAGTACTTTTTATGAGAGTTTTCCTTTCTACAATGATAATAAACGGAATTCAATTTCTTTCTGCAAATATGTTCTCCTCTATCGGAAAGCCCGTAAAGGGTGTAACCCTTTCACTTTCAAGACAGTTTTTACTGATTCCCCTCGTATTGATTCTTCCTCGCCTGTTTAATATGGGTATCTACGGAATTATTATAGCAGGTCCGATTGCGGATATTGTTGCGGTTATAACGAGTCTGTTCTTTGTAAAGTCAGAATTTAAAAATATGGACAAATTGGCAAAGGAGGGTAAATAATGCTTAAAAAATTTATTGCCTACTACAAGCCTTACCGTGGGATGCTCTTCCTTGATATGATGGCATCTCTCCTCATTTCGGTAATTGGTATGGTATATCCCATAGTTACAAACGAAATGCTGGGTACTCTCATTCCCGACAAAAAATACCGAGGAATAGTGATTGCGGGACTTATTGTGCTTTTCCTCTACGTGCTTCGCTTTTTGCTCCGCTATTTCGTACAGTATTACGGTCATCTCATAGGTGTTAAAATGCAGGCACAGATGCGCCGTGATTTGTTTGACCGTCTCCAAAGGCTTCCTTTCTCCTTCTATGACGAGCACGAGACGGGTAAGATAATGACAAGAATGACCTCCGACCTGTTTGACGTAAGTGAGCTTGCCCATCACGGACCGGAAAATCTTCTCATAAGCCTTGTCATGCTGGTTGGCTCATTCATTTACCTTTGTACCATAAACGTATATCTCACTCTTATCATATTTGCCTGCGTGCCCTTTCTTATTGTGGTATCGGTTGCACTCAGAAAGAGGATGAGATGCGCATTTGACGAAAGACGCTCAACCACAGCTGTAATAAATGCGTCTCTCGAAAGCAGTATTTCGGGAATACGTGTCACAAAGGCGTTTACAAACTCCGAAAAGGAAAAGGAGAAATTTGAAGAGGGAAACAATTCCTTTGTAAAGGCATGCCACAAGGCATACTCCGCAATGGCGCTTTTCTTCTCCTCCACCTCCTTTATAACCGATATATTCAACGTAATAATACTTATCGCAGGCGGTCTTTTCCTCTATGGGGGAAGAATATCCTTCGCCGAATATTCCACATTTATCGTATCTGTCAACCTCTTTATCAACCCCATAACCACACTTATCGGCTTTATGGAGCAGTATCAGCAGGGTCTTTCGGGCTTTGCAAGATACGTTGAGATAATGGAAGTTGCCGTGGAAGAGGACGACGGTAAAGAAGACCTTGGCACTGCAAAGGGAGACATAGAATTCAAGGGTGTTGAATTTGCCTATGGAGACGGAGCAGAAGTGCTTCACTCGGTGGACATTAAGGTGCCCTCGGGCAAAACTCTTGCCCTTGTGGGAACGTCGGGAGGCGGAAAGACAACCGTATGCCACCTTATCCCCCGATTTTACAACATACTCGGCGGTGAAATACTCATCGACGGCAAAAACATAAAGGATCTTACTCTCGACTCTCTCCGTCGCAATATAGGTATCGTTCAGCAGGATGTTTTTCTTTTCAACGGTACTATCCGTGAGAATATTCTCTACGGTAAGCTGGATGCCACCGAGGAGGAAATGCTGGAGGCGGCAAAGCTCGCCAACATTCACGAATGGGTGCTCACTCTTGAAAACGGCTACGACACCGAAATAGGTGAGCGAGGTGTCAAGCTTTCGGGTGGTCAGAAGCAGAGACTTTCCATTGCCCGAGTGTTCCTCAAAAATCCTCCCATCCTTATCCTCGATGAGGCTACAAGTGCTCTCGATAATACCACCGAGGTGCTTATTCAGGAATCCCTTGACAAGCTCAGCCACGGCAGAACGACCATAGTTGTGGCACACAGACTTTCAACTATCCGACGTGCCGATGAAATAGCCGTAATAGAGGACGGAAAGGTTACCGAAAGAGGTACTCACGAAAGCCTCCTGGAGAACGGCGGTACATATAAGCGACTTTATAATTTAGGTGCGAAATAAATTTAAGACTATGCAATCCCAAAAGGAAGGCATAGTCTTTTTTTGCAAAAACATGTCAGGTAGATGTCAGGGTAATGTCATTGTATGTCAGTGTCCTTTAATGATAGTATAAATCAGAGGTTGAAAAAGCCTTGAATTTATGATATTATGAAGGAGTAAAGAATGCAAAAGAAAAGAGATGTGTTTCGCTCATTCCTCGTAAAAGATGTCGATTATGCAGGGAAACTTGAATTTCCAATTATCAAGACGAGTGACAAGCTTCCCGAAAAAGTAGTAACTTTTTCGATGGCTATGTCAAAATCTTTAAAAGATTTTGACAGCTGGATAGTCTTTTATGAAAATGACGAGAAATTTGAAAGGTTGTGGAACAATCCAAAAGCTTACCTTGAAAGGTTAAAAAAATTCAAAGGAGTTATATCTCCCGATTTCAGCCTTTGGCGCAATATGCCCTTATGCATGCAACAATGGAATACTTACAGGGGACGTGCGATAGCTGTATGGCTCCAAAATAACGGAATTGAAGTTATTCCGAATATCCGTTTTAATGACGAAAGAACATACGAATTTTGTTTCGACGGAATAGAGAAGAACAAAACTGTTGCGGTGGGGACTCATGGCTGTTTGAAAACAAAAGAAGATAGATTGTATTTTCAAATAGGTCTTGCTATGCTTGTGGAAAAACTATCTCCTCAAAACATTGTTGTTTACGGTGCCGCTCCCGACAAAATATTTAAAATATATCGGGATATGGGCATTAAAATAATCGCTTTTGAAAGTGAGTTTTCAAAATCCAGAAAGCGGGTGAGCGCTTAATGGGTGGAGGAGCAGGAGGAAACTTCGGCAGAACTAAAGGAAGCAGTAAACGCGAGAAATTGTTAAAAAGGGCTACAAACCAGAAACTGAAAAATACTATAAATGAAATGTATCGACCAAACGCGAAGATAGGTGATGGAGGATTGAGTGATGCGATAAGACATGAAATTAAAACGAAACAACTGGTTGGAGGAAAGTCACATATCCAAAAAGGCATAGAAAGATTGAAAAATTTGGAAAACATTTATAAAAAGCAAAACTTGAATACAACAGATAAAAGCATCGTAAAATATTTAATTAAAGATTTAAAAAATGCATTGGGGGTAAAATAAGATGACATCAAAAGAATTGAACATGAAGCTAATTGAACTTTTACCGGAGATTAAGCGCTTATATGAAGATGAAACATCTTGGCAAGAGGGAGACGAAACAGGCTCACATACTGTATTCTCGGATGTATTTTTTCCATATATTTTAAACAATATTGAAGACATTAAGGTTACAAAAAAGAATTTTGATATTATTGAAAAAATTTTGGAATTGCATGATGAATATGCTGATGAGGTCATAACACTGAGTATTTTGGAGAATTTGTTTTATGAACAATTAGATGTTCAAAAATACAAAAAACATCTTGGAGATTTAACAAAGGAAATATTCGAGAAATTTGGAGAATAGAGCAAAAAAGTACTATTGCTTAGACGGCACTTTTTTGATTATATGTCAGTGTCCTTTAATGATAGTATAAATCAGAGGTTGAAGGAGTAAGGAATGCAAAAGGGCTCTATAATAAATGTTGGGGTGAACCCAAAGAGCCTACAAAAAAATAATCTAAAAAAGTAGAGCATATTTGGAAGAAATCCGTTAAAATGGAATTGACTAGAAACCAGAACGGAGGTCAACCAAT
>SVRV01000020.1 GCA_015064635.1 Oscillospiraceae bacterium | reverse complement strand
AGACAATCTCCACTTTGAATCCCTTGATTATTTAACTCAATTTTTACTTTTCTTTCATTCTTTCTTGTTTCAACACAAAAAACGCTCATCAAGCGAAAGCAAGATGAGCGTTTTTCGACAGTCTGAAGGATGCACTTTTATAATGTGCATCCTTGCTTTTTTTATAATATCCCATAAAGGATATCATAAATTTGTATTATAGTCAAGAAAAATTGTAAAATAAAAAAATTATATTGACAAATATTTGAGCGAATGATAAACTTTTAAAAAAGCCTTGGAGGTAAATATATGAAACTTAACATAATGACATACAACGTAGCAAGCGGAAGATGCTACGCAAAGGACGAGGACATAAACCAGTACGGCGGTGCAAGAGTTGATTTGGAGGCTTGCGCAAAGGTAATAAAGGAGCTTTCTCCCGAGTTTTGCGGAATAAATGAGATAAACAATTACGAAAAAATCTACGTTGATGAGACCCTTAAGGGCGGCACAGCCTGTGACCAGACGAAATTCCTTGCCGAATACACAGGACTTTCAAACTACTTCTTCGGCAAAGCTATCAACATTCCCGGCAGAGGTAACTACGGCAACGCAGTAATTTCAAAGGCACCCATTATCTCCTCTGAGGTAGTTGCTATCCCCGACCCCGAAATCAAGGACGAGACAAGGTATTATGAAACAAGAAGCATTTCAAAGGTAAAGCTTGACATTGCAGGCGGTGTCACGGTTCTTCAGGTGCATATGGGACTTGCCATTGCAGAAGCTCAGAACGCCGTTGTAGCTATTTGTAAGATAATTGACGAAACCGAAGGACCTATCATTCTAATGGGCGACTTCAACATGTGTCCTTCAAACTTCCTTCTCAATATGCTTCGTGATAAACTCAATGAAATAACACCCGACGGTGAGGGCTACATTCACTCCTTCCCCTCCTGGACACACGATGCAAACATACCCGCCGGTCTTAAAAATCACCCTTATTGCAAGATTGACTACATATTTGCTTCAAAACATTTTAAGAAAATCTCTTGTGAGATACCCGACATCCGTGTATCCGACCACAAACCCATGATCGCAACACTTGAAATATAATAATAAAAAAAGCTCCGTGAACAAAGCGACAAAATCGTTTTGCTCACGGATTTTTTTACAGTATTTTCATACCGTCATACGCAACCTCTGTATGTATGGGGAATTTCAGCTCCTCAACAGCCTTTTCCATCTGAGAGTGAGATGTGGAATGGTTGATGTGAGTGAGATAAATTCGGCTTTCATTTGTCAGCGTCCCTTGATCGGTCAGTACATCTACAAGCTTGCGCACGCTGTATATGTCCATGTGATACGGATAATTTTCAACATGTCGGATACCGCAGGTTGCCTCGGTTATAAAAATATCAATTTTATGCTCACTCAAAGCTTTTATCGTCTCTTCTTCATAATATCCGCTGTCAAGCCCGTAAAAAAGCGTCCTTCCGTCGGGCAATTCTATAAGATACATGGCTGAATTTTCATGAACGTTTCCCAAGTGATTGCCTCTGAACGGGATAACGGTCATGCCGTCAACGGTAGACGGTATTCCATACTCCAGCTTGTGAAAGGCAACCTTTCCGTTTGCTTCAAGTATTTTTGTACCGCCCTTTATCATCCAGTCGCTGTCACGCCACCTGTCGGCTATATCATACGCCTTGTCGGTAAAATAATAATTGAGAGTTGTATTTTTTGTTTTCGTCCAGCCTGTCTCCATCATCATATGAGGATTCAGATGGTCATCGTGGGTATGAGTTACAAGGACGTGCTCCACGTCACAAATATCACCGTACTTCATAGACTGAGATACCGCATCGGCACCCAGGTCAAGCATTACTTTGTCCGAAAGCCTGAAGCACGAGCGTGTACGCTGATACCTTCCGCCCTTCTCCCTTGCCTCACGGCACACGTCACAGACACAAAAGGGTGCGGGTATACCCGCCGCATCACTTGTTCCCCAAAATTCACCTATCAGCATATATACACCACCTTTGAAAAGGATTATACTACAAAATGTTGAATTTGTCCATATTAAAATATTTATCCAAAACACTTGCAAAAGCGCAAATTGTATGATATACTGAAATTGCCAAACAAATTTAATATAAGCAAGCATATGGTATTTTTCTTTTTATGGGGGAATTATACCTTCTTTCGTCGTACATAATTATCTTATGTGAATTTGGTAAAATCGCAAATTCCTTCAAGATGATTATGTATGGCTTATTTCCGTATGTTTGCTTGAAATTTGTTTGGCGACAATCGGAGTTTGCGTTTTTCGGTGCGACAGCTTCGACTGTCGCACTTTTTAATTTTTAGGAGGTTGAAAATCGTGGACGAAAAAAATGATGTAATGCAAAAGAATGCATTCAACAAAAAGGCGTTGCTAATACCATTTATTGTTGCGCTGATTGGCAGTTTATTACTTATTTTGGTTACTTTTTTACCCTTTGCATCCGCAAACGAAGAGCATAAGGATTATCTGGAAGAATATTCAGGCAATATGTATGTTCAGGAAATTGACATGACAAACGAAGATGCAGTTGATATTTCGCTATACGAATATGGTAGAATATATGCTGCAGCAACCGATATAGAAATGGTTTCTGACATAGCAATAACTTGCTTGGTTATAATATGTATATACGGATTATTCTCCGTTTTGGTAGTACTGTTTTCATTGCTCAAAAAAGCTATCCCCATTATCGTTTTTGATGTTTTGGCTTTGGCGGATTTTCTCTTAATAAAATGGGATTTTTCAGACAGAGGTATACTTCCAAACTTTAACTATAACTGGGGTGTAGCACAAATTATTTGCTACATAGCTTTTGCTATTACTATGGTTGGTGCAATCTGGCTTCTTGTCGAAAAAATCAAAATAAAAAGCAAAAATTAGTTTGAAAAATTTAATGTAATCAGCATAACCGAAGTGCTGAAAGCAACGGGGCTTCAAACCAAGTGCTCGATTTTGTCGATTACTTGGACGAAGCCCCTATTTTTAGGTCCTATAATAAAAGTCGGAAAGAACCAAAAGATTCTATAAAAAAGCAACAATGTCTATGCTGTTATAGCCGAAGGGAGTCGAACTCTTGTCGGTTTCAAGGGTGATTTTCGTCCCTATCTTCGTTACTTTCCCTTGTAATACATAAAGTATTACTTCGGAAAAGATGCCTTGGTATGAACAAAAATTACCTCTTGAAACTTCCCTCGAACCGAGGAAAGATGATTTTCGAGAATAAATTTTTCAGCGAAGTGTAGGAATACTATATGTATTCCAAGCGACAATGGAAAATTTAGACCGAAAAGGGCTTTTCTCGGCGATAATAGTTTGATTCCCTTCGGCTATACCGCTCATGCCTCAAGACTATTTTTATCAAGCAAAAATTCCTTAACTCCCATCATAACATATCCTTTTTCATCACGACGTGGCTTTGTACTCTTTTCAACAATAATAATCTTTTTAAACGAATCCATTGCTTTATCAAAAGAAGCGGTTTCCTGCTCATATTTCGCATTGTCTGGAATTGCATATGCAGATTGGATATAATATTTCTTACTGCCGAGTGTTGCTATAAAATCAATTTCCCTCTGTACTCTGCATTCTTTTCCGTTTTCATCTTTTTCACGCGATTCCACCACGCCAACATCCACTTGGTAGCCTCTGTATCTAAGCTCATTATAAATTATATTTTCCATAATATGAGTGCCCTCATTCTGTCTGAAATTCAAGCGTGCATTCCGAAGTCCGATATCTTCAAAATAAATTTTATAAGGAGTACCAATATATTTTCTTCCCTTAACATCGAAGCGTTTTACACGAGAAAGCATAAATGCATCCTCCATATGACTTATATAACGCTCTACGGTAGCATCACATACGTTTGTTCCGTGAACACTATTCATAGTATTAGAGATATTGCGCGGATTTGTCAATGTAGAAATGCCTGAAGCAACAACATCGAGAACCTCTCCGATATTTGCATCCTCCTTTAAACCATAACGATTCTTGATATCACGCAAATAAAGATTTTGCATTTGCGAAATCAAGTACTGCGTTTTCTGTTCTTCTGTCGCCATAAGTGCAACTGCAGGTAATCCGCCATATATAGAATAATCATCAAACGCCTCGCTCTTATCACCGCTTTTGAAAGCGTAATACTCGGAAAAGGAAAGCGGCAAAACATGTACTTCGTCGCCTCTTCCCTCAAATTCGGTTAAAATGTCCTTTGATAAAAATTTTGAATTACTTCCGGTAACATACACATCAAGATTATTCTTGCGAAGAAATCCGTTAAGCACCGATTCAAACGCACCAAGCTTCTGCACTTCATCAAGTAAAATATAATGCATATCATTATCTTTGATTTGCAATTGAATCCAATTCAAAAATTTCGTGGGATCAACCTTTCTATTCTCTCGTTCGTTATCAAGAACTATGGGATTCTCCCCTATTTTTATCAAATCCTCAGCAGAATCAAATGCAAATTTGATAATATGACTGTCCAAAATACCACTTTCAATCAAGTGATTGTAAAACAAAGTATTTAGCAAATATGATTTCCCGCTCCTGCGAATGCCGGTAATTACTTTTATAAAGCTATTGTGTTTTCTCACTATCAGCCTGTTCAGATACACTTCTCTTTTTATTTCCATGAGAATCTCCATCTAATATTTTTGCCGTTTACGGCACTTTTGTAATATTATTATATACCGCTATTCCAAAAAATGCAATAGTTATATCTAATATTTTTGCCGTTTACGGCACTTTTGTGACATAACATGCCTAAAAATAGTGGTGTAAAAAAGTCACCATGACTTTTTACACCACCGTTTGTGCTTTATTTACTCTTTTGTATTTTCCTCAGCACCTGTGCCAGCGGATAAACAAGGCATCCCGCCGCAAGATTTCCGATGCCCTGAACAACATCCCAGGGAAAACCAATGGCAATCCAGGTCAGCGTCTGTTCGAAATTGAGCCCGAACAGAAATGCTTGACCGGGGGCGTAAAGGATACCGAAGCAAATTCCGTGAAGTCCGCAAAGGAGAGGATAAACGATCATTGATGCAGCCCTTGACATGTTTTTGGGAATAAGCATCGTCAAAGCCCACAAAACTGTCCATATATACGTATATGGAATCCACCATGTGGCAAAGCCACTCCAAAGACCGTTGATAAAAACATAGACATATATGGGAATAAGTGCTTTTGCTCGGAACACCACGGTATAAAGCACCGTAAACATTGCAAGCAGGTGAATGTTTGGCAATATTTCCAAAAGTATTTTGGAGACAAACATTATAGTTCCCAGCATTGCAAAAAGCACAGTTTCCCTTATAGTAAGCTTACTTCGTCCTGATGAATTCATACTGTGCGCCGTCGGATATTATCTCCGCCTCGGCTCCTGTCATGAGCATTTCACCATCCTTGGTTATACTCCAATAGTATCCGTCATCAAGCTCATAATCAGCTCTTATTCCGTTAACCTTTTTGATGTAGAGACCGTATTGAGAATCATCGCCTTCCACAAGTGAGTGAGTCATCATCGCATCCGCAAGATTTCCCGCATCGGTGTGAATGGTAAATACTACCGATTTTTCCTCTGCTGTAACCTTAACGGTTATAGTGTTTGCACCCTCACCGAGCTCTGTGTCCTCGGAATAATATGCCAAATCCCAAAGTGCAGAGGTTGCCGCTTTTTTCTCCTCGGGGGTTTTTGTTTCTGCCTCATCCTTGCAGGCAGTGAGTGTAATGAGCATTACTAAAGCAACAAGTAATGCCGATACCTTGAAAATTCTTTTCATTTTGGTATCATCCTTTCTTTTTTATTCAAAAGGATAAATAAAAGCTCTCCTTCACGGAGAGCATACTTCACCTACAGAAGCCCCTCTCCGTTTGCCCAAGAAGTCTTTTACATGTCACAGTAAGGCAAGCATTCCGACTGTAACGGCAATGGCTGTTGCTACGGATTTTCACCGTGATTTCCTTGCTTTGAATTTTCATACTGCGTTATTCTTTTGTTTTTTTATTATAGCACATGTTTTTTCTTTTTTCAAGTGCCGTACAACTTTTTTCTCTCTTTTGCGTATACTAATACAGAACAAAAATATGCAGAAAGGAACTACCCCATGAATCCACTTCAGTTGACACCTAAAACACTTGAAAAAATCATCATGGACTGGGACAAAATGCGTCCCATGAGCTATGACAAATACGGCGACCCTTACACGAGATGCCGTATGATATTGATGAACGGTACGGAATTTGAAGCCGTATGGTTCACTCACCAATTCCAAAGAAATTGCAACAACAACGACCTACGCCGTGTCCTTGCATTTATGAGAAGAAGCGAGCAACAGCAGCAAAAGCTTGTAGGTCTCATGAAGCCCTCCGATGAGACACTTCTTGAGCACACCATCGGCTACGAGCAGGTAGCTGTCGACCTTACGGCATATCTTGCAAAGAACGAGCCGGACCCCTATGTAAAAAAGGCTCTGGACTTTGCCCTTCTTGAGGACTTTGACCACCTTTACAGATATTCTGATTTTCTTGACATGGAGACCGGTGTTAAGGCAGAAAGGCTGGTTGGCGGATATACCGAGATCATGCCCGCACGTCCCACAATATCCCATTACAGGCATCCCCTTGACACAGTTCGCTATTCCATCAACAACAAAACAGCCTCCCCTATCACAAAGCTCCACACGGGCATCATAACCGCCGCAGAGCAGCAGACGATGAACTATTATATGAATGTTTGCACCGCTTATCCCAATGAGCGTGGACGCTTTCTCTATCAGGAGATAGGAATGGTTGAGGAGGACCATGTGACCCACTACGGAAGCCTTCTTGACCCTTGTGCCACCTGGCTTGAAAACCTGGTTATGCATCAGTATACCGAGGCATATCTCTATTACAGCGCATATTGTACCGAAACCGACAGCAATATAAAGAGTATTTGGGAAATGCTCTTTGAACAGGAGGTAACTCACCTTCATGTAGCATCCGATCTGCTTCGTCACCTTGAAAACAAGGAGCCTTGTCAGGTAATAGGCGGTGACGGAACCTTCCCCGATGTGCTTCGTCTTGAATCAAACATTCCTTATGTCAGGGATGTATTGAAGAATTCCGTTCAGATGACTACAAATCTCGAAAATTATCAATGCGTAAATACACTTGACGATAACGCAAATTTCTTTAAGTATCAGAGCATTTTAAACAACGACCCTCAAAGCATTGAAAGTCATATGATAATTGAAGACTATATCCGTCAAAACGGTCAGGACTACCGCTTTGAAACAGCGCCCAATCCCATAGAGCTTCTCCGCAACAGGACAACAGACAACACCACCCTCGGCAGAGTCAAGGGTGTTTCGGATGCATGTAATCTGAATATATAATTCGGCAAAAAGCTGCCCGGACTACCTTTTAGGTAATCCGGGCAGTTTTTGTTACTTTTTTACTTATGTACCTTTTCGCCTCTTGCACTTACCTTGCCCTCAGGCTCAATTTCGCCCGCCTTCATAAGAGATATCTTTGTAAGGTACGGACCTATAAGCTCATAAATGAGTACCGAGAAAAGGGTGATGTTTGCAACAACGGTGCCGGCAGGGCCAAGAGCCTCAGCCTTTATTGCCATACCGAGAGCAACGCCCGCCTGAGGAAGAAGTGTGATACCGAGATATTTCACGATATTCTTATCACATTTTGTCGCCTGAGCACTGAATCTTGCGCCCGCGTACTTTCCTGTTGAACGGAATATGATATACACAACGCCTATAAGCACAACAAGAGGATCCTTGAAGATGGAGAGCTCAAGCTCTGCACCGCTTATGACGAAGAAGAGTATGAAAAGAGGTGCGCTCCAACGGTCTATACGGTCCATGAGCTCCTCGGAGAAGTCACAGAAGTTGCAGAATACAGTACCCAGCATCATACAAACGAGAAGTGATGAGAATGCAATATGTACACCGCCGATTTCAAATGAAAGCATTGAAAGAGCAACGGTGAGAAGTACGAAGGTTACAGACATTGAAAGTCTCTTTGAGCGTGAATGGAAGAACTTTTCAAAATATGTAAAGAGTCCGCCCATAACAGCACCGAGCACAAGGGACAAAATAACCTCTAAAAGGGGCTCAACAATGATTGAAATAACGTCAACTGCGCCCGAGATGAGAGCCTTTGCCACACCGAAGGAAACCGCAAAAAGTATAAGTCCTACAGCATCGTCAAGAGCAACGATGGGAAGGAGTATGTCTGTCAGAGGGCCCTTTGCCTTGTACTGTCGTACAACCATGAGGGTTGCGGCGGGAGCGGTTGCGGATGCAACAGCGCCAAGTACAATGGCTGCGGGTAGCGGAAGCTTGTCGGGCATAAGGAAATGAAGTCCGATAAGTGCCGCATCAACCAGTAAGGTTGCCGCTACTGCCTGAAAAATACCGATAATAGTTGCCTGCTTGCCAGTCTTTTTAAGCGTTGCAAGACGGAATTCGTTGCCGATAGAAAAAGCAATAAAGCCAAGTGCTACATCAGATATGAGTGACAGACTCTTTATCTGACCGTGACTTATAAGTCCGAGTCCGTTTATGCCAAGCTGACCAAGCACATAAGGACCGATAAGTATTCCCGCCACAAGGTA
The DNA here is from genome assembly GCA_015064635.1 of Oscillospiraceae bacterium. GTDB lineage: Bacteria > Bacillota > Clostridia > Oscillospirales > SIG627 > RGIG6353. The sequence goes on along the minus strand of SVRV01000020.1, from coordinate 36,459 downwards.
TGCGGTTACTGCGGGAAGCTGCAATACCTTTGCGAGACGTGAAAGCATAAGTCCCGCAAAAAGCGCAACAGACAAAATAAGTAATGTTTCCATAATTTCCTCTTTATAAATATATTTTTTAACTCGTTATCCAATTTGATATTATATCACTAATTTGTATTTAATCAATAGGAAAAACATACAAAAATGCACCGCTTACGCGATGCATTTTTCAACATTATTTAATCTCGTTCAATACTGTCAATGTTTCCTCCACAAGCTCTTGACCGCCCTCGGGAGACACAGTACAGCTGAACATAATGGCGCTGTATCCCTTATTTGCGGCAGCTCTTGCTGTAGGAAGATAACCTGTGCCTGGAGCAGACTCAACATCAGATGATGCAAGCTGTATGATAAAGGTCTGAGTAAATGGACTTCTCGCCTGAATTCTGTGCTGATAATCGGTGTAAAGCTCAAAGGGATTTGATGCAAAAGCAATGTCGCCTATTTTTAACACATGAATCTCCGCATTTCTGCGTGTCAGACCTGCCTCATATCTTGATATAACGCCTTCATATCTTGAGATATTGGATGATATTCTTGTATTCTCTTTGAAATCAGCTTCAGGATCGTCCGTGCAAACGAATTCCTGATTTTTGCAAGCCGCATAATTCTCAAGTGCGGTTTTGTATTCCTCCTCTGTAACCTTCCAGGCATCAAGAGAAACTGTCTTTGTAACGTGAGAAATAGGAGCATCAGTTATCTTTTCACGACTTGCCCATTCGAGACATTCGTCAAAAGCATGTGCAATTCTTTCGGCAATAACCTTTCGGTTGTAATATTCCCATGGCCTTGAAAATTGTGCTGCCTTGGGGTCATCACCGAATTTCAATGCATTCTTTCTGTTAAACTCAGCCGAACCATGGAGAATATGAGGAGACTGGTCACCTGCGGCGGCACACTGAGGCAGAATGTAGATGTTACCGTGACGCTCACGAATCAGCTCTCTCGTCTCATTCCAGTAGTCCGCTGAGGTGAAGGTCTCAAGCTCGGTACACTGGGAGGGACAGTTGATGTTGATGATCGCACCCGTCAGCTTGTTATCTTTATCAAAAGTATAAAGCATATATGCCTTGGTGTCTATTGTACCCTCAAAGCCCGAAAAGTCCTCAACATTGGTTTGTCCGTACATCTGGGCATAACCATTTACTCCAAAGGTATCATTTGCTTTATTGTTTATGCTTCTGTCATTGAAATAGGTTGCTCTTCTGTGAATGGCAACAGCCGCTGAGCCGTATCCGTAAGAGAACGAGCCCTCTTCTCTGCCTTTGTATGCCTCAGCAACCGCATCTGACACTTGCTCAACAAGGAAAGCTCGGTATTTGTCGGGAGGATATATGTCAACTTTGTCACGGGGTGCTTTATCGTATCCCAAGTTGGTGAGAGACTGGTATCTGGGGGCTGTGTGAGTATGTGTTGCATTGAATATTATCTTGCTTGTGTCAATTTCGGGCATTTTTTTGCTTACAGCCGACTTGACCTCACGAATAAGCTCGGTAGTAATACCGGTAAAATCTCCCGAAATAAACACTACGTTATCCTTACCGTCATCCATCACAAGCACGGTTATTGTGGTAGGGTCAAAAACACCTGTTGAAATTCTCTCAAATGCCTGACCTGTAATGGTAACTCTCTCGGTTGATGAAACGTCCTTTGACGACCATCCTATAAGCATAGCTTTCCCCTCCTTATGCCTTTGTTATGAGATAATACATTGATTGCGAAACGTCGCCTATCTTTATTTTTATCTTACCGTTTTCATAGATTGTGGGAACAGTTCCTATATAGTATCCCTCGGCACTTATCGCCCATACAACAAGATCCTCATACTTTGTATCCATTTCAATTTCGGCTTCGATATTTTCAATCAAAACAGGAGGCTTACCAATGTCTATCATTGTATCCTTAACAAATTTTGAATCGGTATTCTGTGCTCTGCCCACAGCTGTGAGAAGCATGTTATCCGACTCTGTAATTTTGTCGTTTGAAAGAGATGACAAGGCAATAACCGCAAAATCTGTCTTGCACTTCACACTCATGCCATTCATTTCCACTTTTCCGTTCTTTCCGAGGAAGCCGAAAGCACACTTGGTCATATCAGTATCAACCTTGCCGTAGTTGTCCTTATAGTTGCGGTAAAGCTCACCTGTCTCGGAGGTAACGCTCTCGCCGTTGTCATCGTAGCTGAACTTAGGAAGCTTGGAATCACCGTTCAGGTCTGCCACGGGAACCTTATTTTCAACACCCGGCACTATCTTATCAATATCCCATGCCGCACGGTCCTCTACGTCAAGGGCATACATCTGCTCACCCGCCTTTACGTCACCTCGTCTTGTGATAAGTGCGGCGTGATAGAAGAGTCCGAACTTAGCGGGATCGTTCCAGGTGCTGAAAATACCCTGTCGGTATGGAGTATTGCCTATCTTTTCGGCGGATATCTCCTTGCCCAGCATATCCATTCTCTCAAGGCGTGATGAGTAGGAATATGTATGGATAGCAAAGCCCGACCATCCCTGAAACATACCGAAGGCGGCTGAATAGATTACGGAATCGGCTCTGTACTCGTTAGGCCAGGGCGCGTCCCACTCAGAAATATACGAGGGCTTGTTTACCGAATTGTGGAAGCAGCTTCTTGTAAGATAGAAGCCCTTCGGATGGGTGATGCTCAGATTCATGCACTTCTTTTCAAACTCACCCCAGCGCCAATCGTAGAAATAGGGATGCGTGTCAAGGAAGTCGGTGACCTCCTCGGTTCTAAGATGGTCGGGAGTAGCAACCCAGTTGGTGCCCGTGATGGGTATCTTGACGCCCACAGAGTGCATATGCTCCATCATTTCTTCGTTGTATTTGGTCTGGATATATATCTTGAAGTCCAGCAGGTCGGGGTCTGTGGAGTAAACAAGGTCGATCTCCGAAACATCCTTGTCCCTTCCGTTTTCGGTGAGCCACTTTTTCCACATAGCGATGAACTCGCTCTTGTAGGGCTCAACGTATTCCTTGACACGAACCTTGAACAGGTCGCTTTCGTTTACCACCTCGGCAAGAACAATGGCAGGCTCGTCACAATATTTGATACCCGTATACTTATTTTCATGTGTCCAAAGCTCTGTGGACAGCTCCTTCTGAAGTTCAATAAGCCTACGTGAAAAGCTACAATAGGGCTTTCCCGCGTCAACAAGCGAAACAGCATTTTCAACCCCCTCATCGGAGCGAAACTTACGATAGGTGAACATATCCATATAGATGTATATGCCCTCCTCCTTAAGACACTTGATAAGGAAGTCAAGTCTGTCCATGCTCTCGGGGTCAAGGTGAGCATCCTTTACTCTCTTGCCCTTTGTAAAAGCAAAAATGTTAGGTGTATGCCACTCGGAATCAAGCTGATGAAAGCGAACTAAATTTATACCAAGCTTTGCAAGACGTCGGGACAGCTTCTTTGCATAATCGTATTCGGGGAAGCAACCTGCACCGTTGAAGTTTGTACCCCAGAATTTAACCTTTGTGCCGTCTTCAAAGACAAAATCTCTGCCATGTACCTTTAAAAAGCCATGCTTACCTGCGGGCTTTTCATCTTCAAAAATAAATGAAATATCAATGGGCACATCATCGTGAAATGAGGGATATGGAATGAAATTTGACATAGTAACCTCCGAAAAATTTATTTTACACTTGCATTATATCACAATATAAGCTATAATCTACACATAACGAACACAAAAAGCAATGATTTTTGTCACTGCTTTGAGGAGGATGTATGAAGGGCACTTTCGAAAAGAGAGAACATTTTGAACTCACCGGCGCACACATAAACGGATTTATAGGCTACCCTCCCATGTTTCACCCACATTGTGAGCTCATTTATGTGGTAAAAGGAAGTGTCAGGACGGTTGTGGACGGATGTGAGCACAATCTCAGCGAGGGTGAACTGGCATTTGTTTTTCCTTATCAGACTCATTCCTATGACGATGCCCCCGATGCCGAAGCGGTATTGATACTTTTTTCCCCCGCTGTCATCTCCTTCGACAACACAATGATAACAAAGAAGCCTGTCTGCCATTACACCGATGGAAGCGCTTTTTATACAATGCTTGAACGTACGGTAACGCTAATCAGAAACGGTAGAACAAAGACAGCTTTAGGATATCTCAATGCAGTTATTGGTGAGCTTTTGGAAATTATGGAGCTTGAAAATGTAGATGGGATCGAGGAAGACACAGCGATAAAAATACTTGAATATTGCACCGAGCATTTCACCGATAACATTACCGTAAAAAGTGTTTCGGAGGCTCTTTACATCAGCCAAAGCTATGTATCAAAAATATTTGCGGGAAAATTAAAAATAGGCTTTCGTGAATACATAAATACGCTCCGTGTACACAAGGCTAAAACACTTTTGAATAACACCGAGAAAAAAATAGTTGACATCATGCTTGAAAGCGGATTCAAAAATCAAAGCAGCTTCAACCGTATTTTTCGTGAAGTTTCGGGAATGACTCCATACGAATACAAAATTCGACAGTAATTTATAATACAAACGATTTTTAATCGACTTTTTTGGAAAACTATCTTGACATAAGCAAAACTTTGTGATATACTGTTTGAGCAACCGAAAGTGGAGAAGTACCCAAGGGGTTAAGGGGGCAGTTTGCTAAACTGTTAGGTCGGGTTTCCGGCGCGCGAGTTCGATCCTCGCCTTCTCCGCCAGAAAAAACCGTTAACTTTGATACAAAGTTAGCGGTTTTTTCAGTTAAATCCGTCTTGCGACGGAATAAATCCACCGTCGCGGATGAAATCTGCTATCGCAGATGAAATCGCCTTCGGCGGATATAAGGACGGATTTAATTTCATCGAAGCCGCAAGGCTTTGATTTCATCCAAACTTGTTTGGATTTCATCGTGAACAACGTGAACGATTTCACTATTGAATTATTTGAATCTTATGATATAATCATCAATGAAACGAGGTGTTTTAAATGGCTGAAAATAAATTGGCAGATTTATCTATGGATTTTGCAGTAGAAATACTAATGTTGTGTGATGGAATTAAAGGTCATTATTCCATTGTTAATCAATTGGAAAGAAGTGCAACAAGTATAGGCGCTAATATCAGAGAAGCAAAATATGCTCATAGCAAACCCGACTTTATATCCAAACTTCAAATTTCCTTAAAGGAATGCTATGAAACTGAATATTGGCTCGAACTTATGCAAAGAGCAGGAATTCTATCTGATGTTTCTTCGCTTATGCATAATAGTGGTGTAATTCGCAAAATGCTCATTTCATCCATCAACACCGCCAAAGCAAATTCTGATAAATCAAATTAACATCTTACGCCGTCACGAAAGTGGTGGCTTTCTTTTGTGCATTTTGCTCTTTTTCAAAATTTCTATTGATAAATCATAAAAAATGTGATGTTATAATTATGCCAAAAATGGATATCCTAAATACGAAAAATGCAAGGAAATAATGGATTGGATTACTAGTGTAAGCTGAAACATGTAAAATAGATTATTTCACAGTGAAATAATCTATTGCAGTTTGCACCGTTAATATCTTCGTATTAAAATTGACCGTAAGTGCCAAAAAACCGTTAACTTTGATACAAAGTTAGCGGTTTTTTCAGTTAAATCCGTCTTACCCACGTACTGTATATGAAATTCTTCGCAGGTGAAAAGGCTGTCTCAAGTGCGAATAAACGCATTTGAGACAGCCTCTCTTCGTTTTGTGTTTTTAAACCGTGAACACTGAGGGGGTTAAATTACATATCTTTTCGTACTTGATATCCACAAGCTTCATAATATTGCTGTTTTCGTTTTCTTCAAAAACGAACTCTGCTTTTGCACACTGAACTGTTCGTGCGGAATCCGAATAGATTACATAAGAAAGCTTTGTGCGACCATCCTTAGAAGAAACATCTGTAAGGTCATATACAAGCGAGCCGTAGCCGTGAGCACATGAAACGGTGTAAACACCGTATTCGTCCTTGACGGCAGAACCATCCTCATCAAGCTTTGCCACAAATCTTTCAAGTAATGCTTCATCTGTGTAGCCAAATCTTTCGGTCAAATACATCTTGAAGCCGTCTGCTGTTGTAGTAAACGTGAAATCCTCTCCGATTGACATGAGTGAATGAACAGCCAAATGATAAATACTGTCAAAGTATTTATCGGTATCAAGTGCCGCCATAGAGGTCTCCATGGCGTTGCGGAAAAATTCTTCAACAAATTTGTATGAGCAATATGCACTATAATCTATTGACATATCGGGAATCTTGGGGTTGTTAAATGCATCGAATCTGTCCGACGGACCGAAGTATCCTACAACCATCGGACTTGCCTCGTTGATAAGGAGAGTGTAATCGTATTTTCCGGCGGGAATAATACCGTCCACTCCTTTTTTTACATCAAGCTGAACAGTTGCGCAATATCCAAACTGGACGTCTACCGTATCGGTGATTGCCGCATCAAGGTCACACTGCAGTAGAGTGTCAACAGACTCACCCTGAATGTAGTAATCAAGCATTTCTCTGTCATCAAGACAAATTGCCGAAAGAAAATCCTTTGCTCTTTCCTCGTGAGTCAAAGCATACATTTCATCAAACGTGTGTGCTTTTACAACATATTCCATCGGCGAAGTTACGCCTTCCTCTGTGGGTGTATCCTGTTTTGGAGTTTCTTTGGTTTTTTCAGCTTCTGTACACGAAGTAAGAATCATTAACGCCGCTGCAAGAATAAACAGAATTTTTTTCATTATATCATCTCCCTGCTAATTGTATTTTTATTATAGCTTATTTTTATCGGCATTGTCAATATGTTGAATGAATATTCTATTTACCGTAGTTCTTTAATTCTCTGGGAGTACACCCTAACCGTTTTTTAATTGTTCTCGCAAAATATTTTGAATCTCTGAATCCGCTTTTATAAGATGCCGCTTCCACCGTTTCTCCGTTTGATATAAGGCTTCTTGCGTATTCAATACGCATATCGGTGATATATGACACGGGAGTTTTCTTGAAATAAATCCTGAACAGCTCTCTGAGTACCGTCTCACTTATACCTGCGTACTTACATACCAAAGGCACTGTAAGAGTGACATCACGATAATTGGAATTGATGTAGGAAACAGCCTTTCGAAAATGGGGCGGAAGCTTTGTTTCGGACACCTTTTCGAGCAAAGTGCCGAGTATTTTGTAAAGTGTTGAAAGAGCAAATACACGGTAGCCCGCCTGCTTGCTGTTCCAAACGACAAGACTCTGCATAAATCCCTTATAAATATCTTCACACATATCAAAGGAATATACCTCTATATCTTTACCATCCTCGGCTGTAACGAAATGAATAACTATCATTTCGGTCTCTGTATATTCTGCTTTATATCCCATATTCTGAGGTATATAAAGTATTTCTCCGGCACCCACCTTATATTCGTTTCCGTTTGCACATATTTTACCATCACCCTTTATTCTGAAGGACAGTGCGGAGTGCTCTCTGGGTTTAACGTCAAAGCTTCCCCTATCCCATTTCATATGACAAACATCAAGCACCCTCAACACCGGGTTGTCTCCGTTATAAAACATTTTCTCACCTCATTCATACTATATCACACTTTCGTTGAAAAGTCCACCTTTTGAGATGTAATATGAGTTGTTATTTTCACAAAAAGGCACTAATATAATACCGAGGTGATAAATTGTGAAAAAGTATTTCAGATTAAATAACAACACAATAGCTTATTGCGATAAAAAAATGATAAACCAAAGTGTAAAAGCTTTGTGGAACAGCTTTTGCATGACCGATGGAAATATTGATATCAAAGAAGGGGAAAACTTCACCTTTAGAATCGGAGAGTCAAATGTTCCCTCTCTTCCCGACGGATGCGAATACGCTCTTTCGGTAACAGAAAAAGGCGTTGGGATATCGGGAAATGATTTTGGCGGTCTTATGAGAGGATATTTTTCGCTGCTTATGAAAATCGAGGCTCTTGACAGCGGCTTCGGTATAGCCGAAGCAGAAGAGATTGGAAAATACAAAATCAAAAACAGAATGATACATATCTGTGTATTCCCAGAAAATGACCTGTATTTCATAAAAAAGCTTATCCGTCTTGCGGGGCTCTGTCAGTATACTCACATTGTAATTGAATTCTGGGGTATGCTGGAATTCGACTGCATGAAGGAATTGTCATGGCAGCACGCTTTCACCAAGCAAGAGGCTCGTGAGCTGATAACCATTGCCCGCGAAATGGGCATGGAACCAATACCGATGTCAAATCAGTTAGGACATGCAACCGCGGCAAGACTGAAATACGGAAAGCATGTTGTACTGGACCAGAATCCAAGGCTGTACAGACTTTTCACTCCCGACGGCTGGGCATGGAATATTTTTGACAGCGAGGTAAAAGATTTGCTAAGGAATATAAGAGCAGAGCTTTACGAGGTATTCGGTCACGGCGAATACTTCCACATCGGCTGTGACGAAGCATATTATTACTCCCGCCACGAGGAAATAAACAAAAGGCTTCCCGAATATCTCAAATATTTGACCGAGGCTGTAGAATCCGAGGGCAGACGTCCCATGCTTTGGATGGATATGATGCTCAGCGGAGCAAAATACGATGCTGCCTTTTATACAAGCTCAAAATACGGTGGAGAAATAGAGATGATAAATGCGTTGTCGAAAAATACTGTTATGGTAGACTGGCAATACAATATAAAGACCGCTCCCATACCGTCAACTGTTGATTTGGCAATTCACGGATATGACTTGATAGGTGCTCCCTGGTACAACCCCGACAACTACAAGGCTCATGTAAAAACCGTTGCCGACAATAAGCTTTTCGGCGTAATGCTTACAACATGGCACACCTTGAAGGACTATATGCCAAGCATTCTCGGATGTGCAAAGGAAATGGGTGCGGTGTCTCACGTTTGGTCAGAGTACAGCGGACTCCACGAGGAATGTGCCACATTGCTCCGACGTGTAAGCTTTGAAGGAAACACTTATACCGACAGCGGATGGTCAAAGGAGCAAATCGAAATATGAACATCATCTTATACCTGCTGAATGTGGTATGTGCTTCGGGACAGGTCACGCTCAGCAAGGTGTATTCGGCAAAGGGCGGCAAGGCTCATATATTCGATCTTAATAAAGCAATTGCTGGAATTTTTGTATTTCTAATCATGGGACTCGTCAGCGGAATGTCATTTCACATCCCCACGGTATTTTTTGGCATTGGATACGGAGTCTTTCTCGGAATATCCATGTTCACGGGCTTTAAAGCATTAAAGCATGGACCAATGGCACTGACAAGCATCATCGCTTCCTTTTCGCTGATAATTCCATTCATTTTCGGAATTACAGTATGGGATGAAAGCATTACCGTCTATGGTGTAATCGGCATTATATTGTTATTGTGTGCTATTGTACTCCTCAATTTCAAATCCGAAAAAGGAATCACTGTTATATGGTCCGTGCTGGTATTCTCCACAATGGTATCAAACGGCGTGTGCTCGCTTATACAAAAATATCATCAATTGTATTTTCCGAAAGCATATCGCATAGAGTTCATGATATGGTCATTGCTTTGTGTACTTATTGTCACGTCAATTATGGGAAAGAGTGAATTGAAATCCTTCAAATTCAATTTTAACGGCATTGTATCGGGAATTCTCAACGGAAGCGCGAATTTCATAGTGCTTTATCTCTCTGCCACCGAAAACGCCTCGGTTTTGTTCCCTATAGTATCAGTTTGTAACGTAGTAGCCGTGTGGCTTATCGGAAGAATTGCATTTCGTGAAAGACTAAAGCTTATACAAGCTGTCGGACTCATTTTTGGCGTTGTGGCAGTAATGCTGTTAAGCTATTGAATTTTTATTTTAATATCCGGTAAAAAAGCGACCGCAAACTCGTTTTGAGCTTCGGTCGCTTGTTTTTTAATCTGCTTCTTTGTATATTTCCTCGGCGCATCTTACTGCTTCCATGGCATCCTTTGCGAAATAGTCCGCACCGATGGCATCGGCATATTCCTTTGTCAGCACAGCACCTCCGACCATCACCTTGCAGTATGGCGCTTTTTCGTGGAGAAGCTTTATCGTCTCCTCCATAGCAGGTACGGTAGTTGTCATGAGGGCGCTGAGCCCCGCAATGGGCGCTTTAAGTCTTTGTACTGCTTCAAGAACCGTTTCGGGTTCAACATCCTTTCCAAGGTCGGTCACAGAAAAGCCGTAGTTTTCAAGGAGCAGCTTTACTATATTCTTGCCTATATCATGTATGTCTCCCTTTACCGTTGCAATTACCACATGGCATCTGCCGCTCTCACCTTGTCCCGACATATTTGCCTTTATTACCTCAAATGCCGATTTAGCCGCCTCGGCACTCATAAGAAGTTGAGGAAGATATACCGTCTTCTTTTCAAAGCCTGTTCCCACGGTATTGAGGGCGGGAATTATTTCATTCTCAACGATTTTAAGAGGAGAAACGGTTTTGACAAGCTCTACCGTAAGAGTAGCCGCCTCATCGCCCAGCCCCTTGACGATTGCACGCTGAAGAGACGATGCGAAGCTATCACTTGATGTTGCAACCTTTTGTGTAGAGGGCACTACGGTTTCGGGGAGTGTTTCTGTAAAGCCGATATACTCTCCGCAGTTGTCATCCAATCCTGCAAGTGCAACATATGCATGATATACCTTCATCATTTCAATCGAATAAGGATTCATTATAGCGGCAGAAAGACCGCTTGAAAGTGCCATTGCAAAGAAGGTTGAGTTAATTATATCCCTCTGCGGAAGTCCGAACGAAACATTGGATACTCCAAGAGATGTATTACATCCAAGCTCGGTGGTAATGAGCTGTACTGCACGAAGCGTCTCCCTTGCCGCATTGTTATCCGCCGACACAGTAAGTGCCAATGGGTCAAATATCAGATCCTTTTTATCAATTCCGTATTCCTTAGCCTTTTTAAGTATCTTTTCAGCTATTTCAACACGTCCCTCGGCGGTTTCGGGAATTCCCGACTCGTCCAGAGTAAGAGCAACTATAAGACCGCCGTATTTTTTTGCAAGAGGAAATACACTTTCCATGCTCTCCGCCTTACCGTTTACGGAATTTATCATTGCCTTTCCGTTGTAGCGTCTGAGTGCACACTCCATTGCCTTGGCGTCTGAAGTATCTATCTGCAAGGGCAGGTCTATTATTGCCTGGAGCGCAGTCACCGCAGAGCAAAGCATTTCGGTTTCATCTATTTCCGGGAGCCCCACATTTACGTCAAGGATATCCACACCCTTGTCCTGCTGTGCCACGCCCTCCTGCAGGATATAATCCATATCATGAGCTCTCAAAGCTTCCTTGAAGCGCTTTTTGCCTGTGGGATTTATGCGCTCTCCTATAAGGACGGGAGAGCCTCCGAAGGTTACTGCATGGGTATATGAAGATACGGCTGTTATATTCTTTTTTGTAATTTCAACAGGCTTTACACCGGAGGATGCTTTAACTGTTGCAGAAATGTATTCGGGATTTGTACCGCAACAGCCGCCGACTATTCTCACTCCCTTTTGGATAAGTGATGCTACCTCTTTTGAAAACTCACCGGGCATAACATCGAAAACAGTTTTTCCTTCAACGGACCTGGGAAGTCCCGCATTAGGCTTTAAAATAACAGGCACGGAAGCATATTTCAAATACTCCTCTGCCACCGTCGAAAGTGCCTTGGGACCAAGCGAGCAATTCATTCCCACGGCATCGGCACCCATTCCCTCAAGAAGAGTTATAATTGCCTCAGGAGACGCTCCCGTCATCAGCTTTCCGTCCTCCCCGTAAGCGTTTGAGACAAACACGGGCAGATTGGAATTTTCCTTTGCGGCAAGAAGTGCTGCTTTGGTTTCGTAGCTGTCGTTCATTGTCTCTATAAAAATAAGGTCAACACCGTATTTTACGCCAAGCCTTACCGTCTCGGCAAAAACAGAAACCGCTTCTTCAAAGTCAAGGTCTCCGTAGGGCTTGAGCATTCTGCCCGTCGGACCTATGTCAAGTGCCACCCATTTCGGCTGTGACGAAGCACTTTCAGACAAAGCCTTTCTTGCGTTTTTAACGGCGGCGGAAACAATATCCTCAAGCTCATCCTTTGAAAACTTCAAAACATTTGCGCCAAAGGTGTTTGTGCTGACAACGTTACTTCCGGCATCGTAATAGCTTTTGTGTATTTTTGTTATTATATCCGAATGGGTAATGTTCCATCTTTCGGGAAGCTCTCCCGGAAGAAGTCCCTCGGAGTGGAGAAGTGTTCCCATTCCTCCGTCAAGATAAAGTATATTGCTTTTTAAATATTCAAGTATCTGCATTTTTAACTCCTATAATTGCCGTAACCGATTTTGATGGCGACATAATAAGACTTTCGTTAAGCATCAAGCCTATTTTCCTCGGGCAATCAAGCACCGAGAAAATATCACGCTGTACTTCAAGGGGGAAATCACCGTACCCGGGACTGAACCGTGGCGTGATTTTCTTGTCCTTCGCCATCTCTTCGCAAAATGCATCACAAAGACTCTCTATCCGCTCGGCACCGATTGCCTGAAAAATAAGCGCTCTTGCCGGAGAAATAACGGAGTACTTCGAGATAAGTCGGTCTATTCCCATGCCCACCGTTGCTGCAAAGACAATTGCGCTGTCACAACCTTCAAGACATTTTTTTACGGTTTTCGAATCTGTTTTTACAAATTCCAAATCAGTGAACTCCTCTGCCTTAACCGAAAACTGTCTCATGCATATCTTGTATATAAACGAATCAGCCTCCGCAAGGCACTCCTCAACCAAAGTGCTCACATTCTCGCTTTCTTTCCCCACTCCCGCATAGCGCAATATTTCTCTTTTGTTTACGGGGGGTGCATTGTAGTTAAATGTATATATCATTGTCCAAGAATATCCGATAAATTATTTTGTATCGCCTCTGCCACATCAGGCTTGTTCATAGAATAAACATGTACGTTGGTTATTCCGTTGGCAAAAAGGTCTATTATCTGGTCTGTCGCATATGCAATTCCTGCCTGCTTCATTGCGGCAGGTGTATTTCCGAATTTATCTACAAGGGATTTGAATCTCTGAGGCATAAATGAGCCCGACAGCTTGACCGCACGCTCTACCTGATTACCGTTGGTAATTGGCATAATACCGGGTATTATCGGGACTGTTATCCCCGCCTCACGGATTTTGTAGAGGAAATTGTAGAGAAGATTGTTATCAAAAAACATCTGTGTTGTAAGGAATGAGCAGCCTGCATCAACCTTTTCTTTAAGATATTTTATATCTTCCTTTTGATTTGTGCTCTCGGGGTGAATTTCGGGATAGCATGCACCGCCTATACAAAAATCCGCATTTTCCTTCAGCTCACGCACAAGGTCTACCGCATGTCGGTACGCCCAAAGAGAGCGGTCGGAGTTTTCAAGCTCGGGAGTCAGGTCTCCCCTTAATGCCATAACGTTTACAATGCCCGCTTCTTTGATTTCGGCAATTTTTTGGTGCACTGTTTCCTTTGTTGAGGAAACACAGGTCAGATGTGCAAGGGTGGGGACCCCGTAATTTGCCTTTATGTTCTTTGCTATATCAAGGGTATATTTACTTGTACCACCGCCCGCTCCGTATGTAACACTCATAAACGAGGGCGAGAGCTTGGCAATTTCCTCTGTAGCATGCTTCACGCTGTCAAAGGCTGTATCTGTCTTAGGCGGAAAAACCTCAAAGGAAAGCGACAGCCTTTCGCTGTTCAAAATCTCCGTAAGCTTCATTTTTTATTCCTCTTTTTATCAAATTATATTAAAATATTACTCCATAGAATTCTTTTTGTCAATGCTTTTTCTGTACACCATAGGCGATAAGCCGTATTTTCGGCGAAAAAGGTTTATAAAATAGCTGACATCGTTAAAACCCGTATCAAGAGCTATCTGTGTTATTGACATATCGGTCGTCTCAAGGAATAATTTTGCCTTCTCAAGCTTCAGCTTATTGCAATATGCCCTGATTGTCATACCCGTTTGCTTTTTAAAAAGATGGCTTATGTGGGAGGGACTTCTGTGAAAATGATGGCAGATATCCTCAAGGTCGGTGCTAAGATAATATTCATTCAGATAGAGCAATATACGATTGTATTCGTTCCCGTCTTCCAACACTTCATTTTCAAGAAGCTTTTCAAGCATCAAGGCAAGAGGAGTAAGAAGAGTGGTCAAAAGCTCTGTAGGAATATCCTCATAGCAAAGAGAGGATTCCCAAAGCTCCGCATTTCCCGAAAATGCATTTTCATTTCTGTAGCCGCTAACCGAAATTATCCCTGCGGGAATGCCCTTTTTATAAAAATGCAAAACTAATTCTTTGACTCCGGCATGACATACTCTCACACCGCTTTTCCCCTCGGCTATAAGACTTTGCTGTGACATTATACAAAGGCTTCTGTCACATTTCTTAACCCACATACAATATGGGTTTGTATGAACATTGTACGGAAGGAGACTATTAAAAATATCGCTTGGCAGTCTTTCAAGAACCTCATTTGAAAAATGCACCGATACCTTAAATCCCTGTGACATTATATAATCAAGGTAATTTGTTACACTTGTTACGAGTTTTTCCATACTTTGCACTTTCTTTATATTTATTTGCATTTATTTTCAAGAAATATCCTTAAATTCTGTTATTATTATATCAGAAATATCAAAAAAATGCAAGGAGAAAAATATGCTTAACCGAAAACATATAAAATGTGACCTCTGTGTTATAGGCGGAGGCATGGCAGGAATGGCAGCGGCTATAAGCGCGGCACGTGAAGGACTATCGGTTGTGCTGATGCACGAGCGTCCTGTGCTGGGGGGCAACGCTTCCTCCGAGATAAGAATGTGGATATGCGGAGCGCTGGGAGAGGACAACAAGGAAAGCGGACTCTTGGAGGAGATCGCCCTTGAAAACTATTACCGAAACCCCACAAAAAATTATCATATATGGGATACCGTCCTTTATGATTTTATAAAGAGAGAAAAGAACATAACTCCCCTTCTCAACTGCACCTGTATGGATGCGGAGACAGAAAAGGGTGCCTTTGCCAATGGCAGAGACACCCGCATAAAAACGGTCACAGGCTACCAAATGACCACACAGACCTTTTTCGAGGTTGAAGCAAAATTCTTCTGTGACTCCTCGGGTGACAGCATCTTAGCACCCCTTACGGGCGCGCATTTCAAAATAGGCAGAGAAGGTAAAGAGGAGTTTGGTGAGGACACAGTTGTTGAAAAAGGCGACAGCATGACAATGGGTATGTCCTGTCTTATCCAGGGCAGAGAAACCCACCGCCCCATAAAATACACACCTCCCACATGGTCCACAAAGCTTACGGAAAAAGATTTTGAAAACCGAGGTCCTGACATATACAGCCCATACGAGAATTTTTGGTATCTTGAGCTTGGCGGAAACCGAGACACCATCGGTGACACAGAGGAGCTTCGTGACGAGCTTGTGTCCCTTGCCACAGGAACATGGAACTATGTGAAGAATTCGGGAAAATTCAATGCCGACAACTGGGAGCTTGATTTCCTCGGCTTTCTTCCGGGCAAAAGAGAATCCAGAAGAATGTGCGGAGAATATATGATAACTCAAAGAGATATCTCCGACGGAGTTGTATTTGAGGATGAGATAGCCTATGGCGGATGGCCGCTTGATGACCATTTCCCGGGTGGCTTCTGGCACAGAGGTGTCCCCAATACAAACTTCACAACCCCACGCCCATACTCGCTCCCCTACCGTGCCCTCTATTCGGAAAACGTAGAAAACCTTTTCTTTGCGGGACGAAACATAAGCATGACTCACATGGCAATGAGCAGCATCCGTGTTATGGGTACATGTCTCCTTTTAGGAGAAGCTGTTGGAAGAGCCGCCGCAATTGCAACGAAAAAGGGACTCTCTCCCCACGGAGTTTATAAAAATGAAATTCAAACCCTTCAGAAAAGCATCATGAACGCCGACGGCTTTTTGCCCTCAAAAACACGCTTTGTTTCGGAGACCTGCAAAAACGCTTCTCTCAACGCTCCCGATACCCTCCGCAACGGTCAGGACAGAGGACATCGCATATATGGCACAACTCAGGAGACTGCATCCTATAAGGCAAAGCTTGGCGAGGAGATAATATACTCATTCAACAAAGCAAAAGTAAACTCAATACACATTGTTTTCTCCTCAGATTTAAACCGAGAAACTCTTCCGGGAGATAATTGTGAGAGAATGCATGCCACACGCTCAAATATTCTTCTGGACAGCCCTCAGGTGTATATGCCAAAAACTCTTTGCCGTGAATATACCCTGTATGGCGAACTTGAAGGAAAGCGTGAGATACTTGCCGAGGTGCAAGACAACAGATGCCGCTTTTTACACCTCGTAACAGAGCGTGAATTTGATAAATTGATCCTCCTCCCCACCGCTACATGGGGAGACGGAAATACCGTTGATATAATATCCTTTGATTTTGAATGAATTTATTTATTCATAGCAGGACTCTGTCCTGCACCTGCTCAAAACCTTTTTATAAAAAGGTTTTGAGAATTCCAAAAATTTTCATTGCTTATATTCATTAATAAAAAATAAACCGATTCAAAATCATTCGACATATAAAATCAACTGCCGGTCTCTTGACATCAGAGACAAAAATATACTATAATAAAGGGTGTAAAGGCGGTGGTTATGTGATCAACTTCGAAATATGTCCTATGGTGAGCGATTCCGAAATGGATGAAAAGGGATTTGTGCATTGGAAATCGTGGCAGGAAACGTATACCCAGCTTATGCCGGATGATTATTTAAAAAATTTAACGTTGGAAAAATGTGTGGAAATGGCACACAAATTTCCACAAAATACCCTTTTACTAAAGGTTGACGGTAAAACCGTTGGGTTTTCTTGCATATTAAAAAGAGACGATGTGACTGAAATCGTTGCCATTTACTTGCTCAAGGCTTATCACGGCAAAAAGCTTGGATATGAGCTGTTAAAGCATACCATATCTGCGTATTGCGATAATACGAAAGTAGTTTTATGGGTATTAGAGGGAAATGACAGAGCAATCTCCTTTTATAAACGGTTTGGTTTTGAATATAACGGCTTGGAAAAACAACTCCCTTTTGGAAAAGAATTGCAAATGGAGTATATAAACAATGACTAAAATGATGATAGTAATGCGCCGTGATTTGAAAATGCGTAAGGGAAAAATAGCAGCACAGTCAGGACACGCTTGTGTTGATGCAATACTGTTAGCCTTGCACAAAGAAGGGCGAATGAATGATTTAAAAGTGTCAAATAATGGCATTGCTTTTAACGATACAGATAAGCCAAGCTCGACTCTGTCGAATTGGTTTGCAAATGGTTGCGCAAAGGTTTGTGTTTATGTAGACTCCGAGTCGGAATTATTAGATATTGCAAATAAAGCCTTAGAAAAAGGAATCATTGCATCGGTTATTACCGATGCAGGAATGACCGAATTTCACGGAGTCCCAACAAAAACTTGTCTTGCTTTAGAGCCCTTACCCACAGAAACAGCTGATGAATTAACAGGAAACTTACCACTGTATTAAGAAAAAGGTACACCCGAACAGATAAAAATCTGCTCGGGTGTGTTGCTTTTTGTAGTGTTCTTATGTATCAAATTATTTCTTTTCAATAGGAATCCATAGTTCACGATATCTCTGATTACGCATCTCTCCTTCAAACCAATGTGTTACCACAAGTTCAGGAGCATTCTTTAACTGATATCCCGAATTAGGAAGCCACTCGCTTGCAATTTTACGCCGCAAATCAAGAAACACCATTGTTGGATACGCACATCTCTCGGTCTCGAATACTACATACTTACATGGAGGGATGATAATGTTTTCATAATATTTTGCAAATTCCTCTCCCAAAACTCCATCCTTATTAAGATTGTTGCGACAATATTCACTCAACTGGCTTGCGATATAGAAGTCGTAGCCATTATCGTCAATGTTGGTAATAATATCAAAGCTATTAACAACATCTCCCGAAAGTCCTTGGAGAATATACTGTAAAGGTCTTGTATTAACATACATTTCTTTTTCCTGTTCCATGCGTTCATCGGGAATTCCCAAAAAATGTCTCTTAAACCCCGTTAACACCATTTCTTCTTTTTCTTCAATTCTGTAATTCATAATGCTACCGCCTTCCAATGAAATTTTTATTGACAAGCGAGAGAAAGATTTAAGCATATTTCCATCTGTGCGTGCCTGAGATGGTGTAATGCCGTGGAATTTTTGAAATGCTTTAGCGAAGCTATCGGGACTATCATAACCGTATTTCATAGCAATATCAATTACTTTCTCCTTGCCCTTCGCAAGTTCTACCCCCGCCAGAGATAGACGGCGTAGCCTAATATATTCTCCAAGCGAATATCCGCAAAGAATACTAAACACCCTTTGAAAATGATAACTTGAAGATAAGCTTTCGGCAGCCACCTTTTCGTAATCGATTTCTTCCGTCAACTTTGACTCAATGTAATCAATAGCTTTTTGCATTCCTGTAATCCAATCCACTCTTCATCACTCCTGTCTGCCTATATTTTATCAGAAAGCGTTTTGAAAATCCCGATTTTCTGTGCGAAGATATATCGGATATACTATTGAAGTATATCTTCAAAAGCGGAACTTTTTAAAATCTCCATAATAAAACTGCTACTGCTGTAAAAACTGACTTTCTATTCATTTCATCATACAAGCGTATGTAACAGTTTGGTAACCGAGTTCTGCGGAATTGAAATTTCCGCTTTTGTTCACTATCGGCGTTGTCGGGACTTGTATGTCATCAATCGGTAAAGCACCTTTTTCAAGGGCAGCATTAGTTACAAACTTGAAAGCGTACTGATACAATTCTTCAGTTTCATATTCGGGCAAAACAGAAGTAACTACGCAATTGTTTATTAGAAATCCGTGCACGTTTTGCAAACCGCCATCACTTATTCCTACTAAATGGTCTCCTTTGAATATTCCAAACGTAAACACAGAGCTGTCTGTACTGCCTGTGATATCCCTTTGATAAAGCTGATGCTTCAACTGTTTTAGCCTTGGAGAAAAGCTTTCTTTATTGGGGGAAATTTTGTGATAGAATTTTTCTACAAGAGCCATGTCGTTATATTCAATCAGTCGCATATGAATATTCTCTTTTGGAACGAGTGTAAACGGTTCATCGGTGTAGACGTTTATTGAGCGACGGTTGATTTTGCTAATGGTTATTTCACAATTTGAAAGCTCTTTTTTTATTTGTTCGTCAGATTTCAGGGTGTACAGAATCATCTCAAAGCGTTGAGCTGAAAAAATCCGTATGTATTCGGCAATCTTATCCCAATCATCGCAGACTATCTCTCCTTCAAAGCGGTTGTTCCACTCGGTAAACCAAACGAATCCCTCTTTGAAGCTTTCGCCATTATATAATGCAACGCCGCCGTTGATACGAAAACAAACGGCGATATACCCATATCGCAGAGCATCTTTTTCGATTAAAAAATCAATCACTTCATCGCTATCGGCAATTTTAAAGCCTTCAAATTCATGCAATAACCTTGAAGCTATTGTATCATTGTAAAAATCACCATAATATACTTCTGAATTTTCATACTTCCTTCTGTATTCACTTGGTAACATTCCATATTGATTTTTGAAAGCTCTTAAAAAACTTTCGTGTGCTTCATAACCACATTCCAAAGCAATATCAAGAATATTGTTACTTGTTACTCTCAAAAGTTTGGCAGCCTTTTTCAAACGACTAAAACGTACGTATTGCATAATGTTAAATCCTGTATGAGCAAAGAATATACGATTGAAGTAATCTGTAGAAAAGCCTGCATGTGCAGCTACATCATCAATAGTAATATCATTTTTATGACTCTCTGTTTTTATATAGTTAAGCGCTTTTGTTATAAGCTCGCTGTTTTCCATAAACAGCCCTCCTAATCTTTATTCCAAACGTCCAGCTGTATGTTTGCGATGTTATTATATCATGCAGTTGTAAATTAGTCTTGACAGAAAACGCTTAAAATGTTGTTATGTAATCTAAAAGCTTATGATTCACAAAAGATAGCACCCGTGTATGCCTTAAAAACATACATAGGTGCTCTAATTTGAATAATCTGATTTTGAAAGTGAATAACAAACCGAATCGAATACCTGTCCGTCATATCTATTATAACCATGCTCTATCACAATTTCATATTTAAAGCCACATTTTTCAAGAACTCTTTTTGACTTTATATTATCAGGAATATGAAATGCAGATAACAAATCGACATTCAATTCTTCGAAAGCATATTGAATAACTCTATTTACGGCTTCAGTCATATATCCATTTCCTGAATAGCTATCGGATAAAACAAAATTTACTGACTTGGCATATAATTTTCCTCTATTATTATCCGGACAAATTCCAATGCAGCCAATTACTTTTTCGCCTTTTAATTCAATTGCCCATTTATTTTTATCTTTCACATATTCGTTTAACGTATTTACAGAAGAATCTATGCTCGAATGAGGCTTCCATCCTCCTATTGAAACAGATTCATTTTTCATTATAGCAAACAAATCATAAACATCTTTTTCTTGCCATTTTCTCAAAATAAGACGTTGTGTTTCCAATATTTTCATGTTATTGTTCCCTAAAGTAAAATTCAAAATTGATTTTTATTTACGCTTATATCTTTCTATCACTCCGATTATCCGTCCGGACAAAACTACTGTGAGAAGTGAAAACACAAGTCTCTTTACGGGGATATATGTAAGAGACAATAGGATAACCGTCAGGTCGCTGATAAGATAAACCACTTCTATCCTCGTGCGAAGCAGCTTTGAAAAGCCCATTGCAAGGGCATCGTCACCGCTGGGTGCACCTCCTGCTCTGACGCAGAGTCCTGCACCAACGCCTATGAATATTGCACCAATAATTGCGGCGACAAGGGGATATTCATAAATCTCCTTGAAAATCGGTGGTGTCATTTCCAGGATTCTGTACATGACAGAAAATGAAACCGTGGCAATTGCCGAATAAATGACAAATCTTTTTCCCAGTATTCTCCAGCCTATAAAATAGCAAATAAGATTCATTATAAAGCTTGTAATAGCGGGGGAAAAGGAAAAATGATGATTCAAAACAAGAGTGAGTCCCAGCACTCCTCCCTCGGTCACGCCTGAAAAGGAGTGTATCTCATAAAGACCGAATGCCATGACACAAGCACCTATCACCGCCATGCAAACATCTGTAAACGACAAAAGCTTTTTCATAATGTCAACACCACTATACTTGCAGTAGCAAGTGCGATACCGCTCCATTTAACCGCTGTGAATTTTTCCTTGAGCATAACAAGAGACAAAAGCTCGGATGCAAGAGTTACACCTCCGCAAAGAAGTGTCATATTAAGTGCACCGTCAATTCCTTCAAATTCACCGAACCCTGTAAGAGTAACAATTCCGAGTATACTTGTGGATGCAATTATGAGCGAGGTAAGAACTACATAAATCGACGATTTTTTTGTCAGCTTAAAGGCGCTTATTACATCCTTTTTTTCTTTTAAAGTCAGCATAATAACAGATATCAGCGCACTTGAAACATATGTTGATATAATAATTTCATGCCCCATATTGTCGCCCTCAAGATAAGTAGCAATAGGGGTAAGCGCTCCGTACAATCCGTTTGAAACAAATATGCCCATACAAGCGACATAAAAGCCCTTCTTTACCTTTTCCTCATCCTTCGCAGGGCGGCAGATAAGAAAAAATGAAGAAAGCATTGCCGCCATAGCAAAATATTTAAAGGGTTCTATAAGCTTTCCAAAGCACAAATCCACAAAAAGCGGTATAAGAATTGATCCGCACATGGAGAATATGGTAAGCTGTGAATAAGGGCCTTTGGCACTTGCAGTCATAAGTGAAAAGGTATACGCCAAAACCGTAACAGACCTTAAAACGCCAAGTAATATTACAGTAGGTGTAAATCCGCCCGGACGTATTATTCCCGATGCCGATACCGACAGCGAGACAAGTATTCCCACAATAACGGAAAATACTATTGATGAGTTTTGCTTTTTACCCGGATAATGCTCCGAAAAAAATTTTGTTGTAATACCCTGAAAGGCGGTAATAAGAACATTTAAAAAAACAAGAGAATAAATCATTTTAAACCTATGTATTGAATTTTTATTTTTTTGGTAGTATAATAGCCGAAAGGAGTGATAACAATGTCAGAACTTGAAAGAATAAGAGCCTTCTTCGAGGGTGATGTATTCGCAACCTCAGCCACAGGAATATACATTGATGAAATAGGTGAAAAATGGGCAAAATGTACGCTTTCCCTTGATTCGCGTCATAAAAATGCCGCAGGTCAGGTAATGGGAGGCGTAATGTTCACCCTTGCCGATTTTACCTTTGCGGTTGCAACAAACAGAGGTCGTGATGCCGTGACCGTTACAACCAACGCAAATATATCCTTTCTCGGGACTGTGAAGGGTGACACACTCATTGCCGAGTCCCGTCTCATCAAGGACGGTAAGCGAAGCTGTTTTTACGAAATTAAAATCAAGGACAATCTTGAAAACCTTGTTGCCACAGTATCAATTATCGGAACTCACCTCTGATTTTCCGTACAGCTTTTTGTAAATAAGCAATGCAACCGCAACAGCTGTAACACCCGACACAAGCTTTCCTACTATAACCGGGGCAACAAAAGCTTTATTTACCGACATGGTAAATGCAAGATGCCCCGCAAATGTAAATGCCGCAGACACCGCAAATGCAAGATTTGCTATTCTTCCCTTTTTATTCATTGAAGGGATGAGAGGTGTGCAGTTGGCAAAGCTGGCAAGAGATGCAACAAAGCCTAAAATAGATTTATGGTCAAGACCGATCTTTTTTCCGAGTGCGGAAAAGGGTCGGTTTAATATTTTTGCAAGTATATGTATGAGAGGAAATGCACCTGTCATAACACAAGCCGCATTTACAATAACGTCGATTCCATCATCGAGAGGCGCAAGACCCTCAAGTACCGTGATGCCCACAAGCCTGTTAAGTATTCCAAGGACCAGACCGAAGGTTATAAAGCCAATAATTACCTTTCCGAGTATGGAAAAAATTTTGACGGACGCCATGGGAAATTTCAAAAGTCCTAATATTACAAGAATAGAAAAAACAGCAACGGGTATCATGTCAATAATGAGCGCACCGAAGGGTATTCCCAGCATTATTCCCGAAACGATGCAACCGATGGGAACTGTTCCGATACCGCAAAGGATACCGATGAGCATATCGGGGTGATACTCTTTTGAAATTACACTGAGTGCAAAGGGAATAGTAAAGGATACCGTAGCGCCGAGAGTCGCTCCCACAACAAGTCCGTTGAAATCACCAATCAATGCATTTTCCGCAATTGCGGCAGAAAGAGGCGAGCCGCCCATATCATTGGCAAGCAGCATACCCGATAAAATCGACGGGTCAAAGGGAGTATGCTTTGAAATAAATGAGGTCAAGGGAAGCAGCCATTTTGCAATAAGTGGGGCAAGTAGTATCATTCCCACCATGGAAAGCGCCATGGGACCGAGAAGCATTATACCGCCCTCGAATTCCTTGCCGACACCGAATTTTTTGCCGATGATATAATCTATTGCACCAACCACACAAAAAATCGCAATAATATTGTTGAGCATTATATAATTGCCTCCTCTTTAAAGCCGTCTTTTGTGAGAATAACAATATTCTTATATCCGCAATCAAGAAGTCTGGTCTTTGCTGTCTCCCATTCGCAATCAAAGAAGTCCTTGTTATGACAGTCGGAGGAAATTGTTATCTGACAGTCAAGTCTTTTCAGCTCCTTGACTATAAATGGTGCAAGGTAAGGACTTTCTCTATAGCCTCTTGAAACACATCCTGTATTTATTTCGAAAATTTTTACCTTCTTTGATATTTCACGAACAGCCTCAATCGCAAGAGACTGATATTCCTTTGAATCCTCGTCAAAGAGTCCCAGTGTTTTAGAATGCTTTGTTACAAGGTCGAAATGACCGATTATGTCGGGGTTTATATCGCAAAGCCTCACTGATTGCTCATAGAAATGACGTGCAAATTCCAGACCGTTACCGCCGAAATATTCATCTACAACCTTTTGAACCTGCTCGGGGGTACGGTCAATACCCACAAGCTCACCGTTCTCCTTGAGATAATGGAATGAGCCGATTATGTAGTCATATCCCTCTTGCGGGTCAACAGAATAAAGATCAAATTCAGCACCGCAGAATATGTCCAGCTTCCCTTCATATGCTTTCTTAAGTTCAGCAGACTTCTTTTTGTATTCAACTATTGCCTCACCGCCTTTGCAATAAATGGAAGGATGGGGCATGCAGGCATGACGTGAAAAGCCGATAGAGTTAAAGCCCAGCTCGACAGCACGTTCACACATTTCCTCAAGCGTATTCTTTCCGTCGCAAAAATGCGAATGTGTATGTAAATTCTGTAGGTACATATTACACCTCAATGTTGTATTCTCAATCCCTTAGGGTAATGATTTTTTATCTGTCCGTTTACAGCCTTTCCTCCGCCAAGGGGAATACCGTCAATAAGCACGGCACACCAGCCGTTTTCTATATCATACGAAAAGCTTTCCCCTCTCAGATATGCACAAATCCTTGCATCGTCCAAAGGCAGGTCAATTTTTCTTTTAAACTCCTTTCCCATTGCCGAAAAAAGATGATGATGGGGCATGAAATAGCCTTTTTTCGCCTCTCCGAGAGTCACACCACAGGAGTAGGTCACCTTCTCGGGTACGGGGATTTCAGGATTTATATAAACAAGGAAATCCTTGAATTTCTTTATATAATTTCTGTCAAAGGATATAAGTGTATCCTTCAAAAAATCCTCAGCTGATACCATTTCGTCCTTTGTAGGCTGAGAAAGAGCAGACGTCACATCGACATCTCCCTCCTCATCGCCTTTCCTTTTCATAAGGGCGCAAAACTGTCCTTCACCGGGGGCAATATGGGGGTAAAAGCGTCTGAATTTTTCATCACCCACACCCGATACTGTATAAGGAACAACCCTTTCGTTTGGTGAAACAAGCTCAAAATCTCCGTTTTCAGCAAGGAAGGCGTTTACTGTGTCCTCGTTTTCTTCCGTTGAGAAGGTGCAGGTGGAATAAAGGAGATATCCGCCACCCTTTACCGAGTGAGCCGCCGCTTGAAGAATTCCCTTCTGCCTCTCGGCACACATTCTCACATTTTCCTCGCTCCAGTCCTTTACAGCATCCTCCTCTTTTCGGAACATTCCCTCACCAGAGCAAGGTGCATCAACTATAACGAGGTCAAAAAAACTCTTGAATTTCTCCGAAACCTTATCAACGGGAGCTGAAGTTATAACATAATTACGAACACCCATTCGTTCAAAATTTCCCGACATTATTCTTGCTCTGGGAGTGTTTATTTCGTTTGAGAGAATAAATCCGTCATCACCGAGAAATGCCGCCGCCTGGAGTGATTTGCCTCCGGGAGCGGAACAGGTGTCAAAAACCTTCCAATCACTCTCTATATCAACAGATGCAACCGGCACCATTGCGCCCGGCTCCTGGATGTAGATGAGCCCTGCATGGTGCATTGGATGATTGCCTATTTTGTCATGGTCGAAATAATAACAGTTTTTAGAATAAGGCACGGGTGTAATATCAATATCAAGCGCATTTTCATCACCCTTGAGAGCATTGACACGGAGTGCACGGGGACTTGGTTTTTCAAGCTCTGAAAGATAAAGCTCCAGTCCTTCCCTACCCAAAAGCGTTTCCATTCTTTTTATGAATTTTTCGTCAAGCATACATAAGCAAGGGCTTGCTTTAAACAAACCCTTTTGTCCTTTATTTTACTTTTTCTGAAACTAAACCGTAAATTTCCTCGGCAATTTCCTCACGTGAACGCATTGTACCATTCTTTGCGCAGTGAATGGTTGACCAACCGAGCCTTTCAGCAGAGAATACCGCCGCAGAATATGCTCGGGTAAGGTGGTCTGCATTTTCGTGAATGTCTATTTCGCGTCCCGTCTCCTCGCTTCTCGCCTTGATAAGCGCAAGGCTTATATCCACCGGCACTTCAAGGAAAAGTGTAAGGTCGGGGGAAGGAATTCCGATTTTTCCAAACTCGAAATCGTACAGCCAATCGAGAAATTTTTCTCTCTCATATGTATCGTCTATCTTTGAAAGCTGATGAATTGCATTAGCTGTGGTATAACGGTTTGCAATTATAACAGTACCGTTTTCATAATCTTCTTTCCAGTTTGCAATAAAGCTTGCCGCTCTGTCAACCGCAAAAAATGCCGATGCGGTGTATGCGTTTACTGCATTGGGGTCATGGGAAAACTCTCCGCCGAGATACATTTTTACAAGTGCCGACGAATTGCTGTCATAGTCGGGGAAAGAAACAACTCTTGCCTTTATTCCTTCCCTTGTCAATCTTTCATAAAGAAGCTCGGATTGAGTCTGTTTTCCCGAGCCGTCGAGTCCGTCTATGGTGATAAGTATACCCATCAGTCTTTCTCCTTAATAAATATTGCACCGAATATAAACTTGGGAAGCTTCATCATTCTTCCGATACGGCGAGGCTCTTTGATAAGT
This sequence comes from Oscillospiraceae bacterium, assembly GCA_015064635.1. Lineage (GTDB taxonomy): Bacteria > Bacillota > Clostridia > Oscillospirales > SIG627 > RGIG6353. Next base: position 9,769 of record SVRV01000020.1, on the reverse strand, counting down.
CTGTAAAGCCACTCAAGGTTTGCTTTTACAAAGAATTTTGGAGCACGTTTAACTGTGCCTGCAAAAACATCAAGTGTTCCGCCAAGCCCGATGATGAGCTTTGCGTTGATTCTGTCACGGTGCTCGGCTATCCATTTTTCCTGCATTGGTACACCGAGACACACGAAAAGTATGTCGGCACCCGAGGAGTTTATATTCTCAATCAAAGCATCGTACCCGTCGGGCTTTACATATCCGTGAGAAAACCCTGCGGCTTCAAATCCCGGATATTTTTCCGACATATTTTTATTCGCAAGCTCGGCAACGGAAGGTCCTGCCTCTGTTGTCGGCTTCGAGCCATAAAAGAAAATCTTATATTTACCCTCGGCTGAATTCTTGACAAGTCTTTCAGCAAGCTCACAGCCCGGAACCTTTGCCTTAAGAGGCTTTTTCATTATTTTTGAAGCAAGAACAACGCCTGCTCCGTCGGGAATGAGCATATCTGCGGAGCTTACCAGGGCATGAAAGCTCTCGTCCTCAATTGCCATTTGCACAATTTCCGCATTGGGCGTGAAAATTACACACTGTTCTCCTCTTTCAATGAAGCCTTCGGCTTTTTCCAAAGCCTCGTCCATGGTTACGTTATCAAATTCAAGACCTCTTATTTTAATCTTATCCATATTATTTACCTCTGATGATATCTCCTCGCTTTACCGCAAAGGGCATCTTCAACTTAAAAAGCATTTGAGCGTGAGGTGCGGATTCGATAGAATTCCCCTCCTCATCCATCATAGCAATAGGCTTGAAGGAAACACCTATCTTGCCGGGAGAAATTATCTCGGCTTCCTCACTTGCAACCATCTTATTTCGCTGACGGCAAAGTGCTATACCACTCTCCTCGTCATAAGCTTCAACAGTGGCAAGAAATGCCTTTTCTTTAATATATCCGGGAGCTGTGGCAAGATGCGGCTCGGACTGCGGATGGTCAAAATAATATCCCGTACAATACTCTCTGTGAGAAACCGAATCAAGCTCTCTTTGGAGGTCATTTACTGTTATGTCGCTGTTTGAATAAAGGGAATCAAGGGCAATTCTGTAACAGTTTGTTACAACAGCCGTATAGTAGGCACTCTTCATTCTTCCCTCTATTTTCAAGCTGTCAATTCCAGCAGCAGTAAGCTCCTTTACATGGGCAATAAGATTCATATCCTTTGAGCCGAAAATATAAGTTCCCTCGGGATGAAGCTCTGCTGTGAGCATGTCCTCGGGACGCTTTTCTTCCGAGAAATTGTATACCCAGCGACAAGGCTGCGCACATTTTCCTCGGTTTGCATCACGGTCAAGATAGTATTCGGACAAAAGACATCTGCCTGAAATCGAAACACACATAGCACCGTGAACAAACGCCTCAAGTTCAAGGGTTGACGGTGTCTTTGCACGGATTTCGGCAATATCATCGAGAGAAAGCTCACGAGCCAACACTATTCTTGATGCACCCATATCATGCCACATTCGGCAGGACAGATAGTTCATATTTGCGCCCTGGGTAGAAATATGTATATCCACGCCAGGAAGTCTTTCCTTTACTTTTGAAAATACTCCCATATCGGCAACTATCACAGCATCAATTCCTGTATCTCCCACCGAATCAAGATAGGAATCCAAAAGGTCAAGCTCGTTGTTGCGTGGCATGGTGTTTAAGGTCAAATACGCCTTTTTGCCGTTTGAGTGGAGAAGCTCCACTCCCTTTTTCATTTCTTCAAAGTCGAAATTGTCTGCAGAAGCACGCATTCCGAACATTTCACCCGCAAAATACACTGCATCAGCACCGTAAAGCGAAGCAAAGGTAAGCTTTTCAAAGTTACCTGCAGGGGAAAGTATTTCGGGTTTCTTGAGAGGAGCCGTCATTTGAGCTCCTCGAAGAATGCAAGAATTCCCTTATATGCCGAATAAACGTCAAGCTTTGAAACAGCTTCAACGGGAGCGTGCATTGAAAGCACGGGGACTCCAACGTCCACAACGTCTATATTGAATTTTGCCACATACTTTGCAACCGTTCCGCCGCCACCCACGTCAACCTTACCAAGCTCTCCCATCTGCCAAAGCACATCACGGGAGTCAAATGCACGTCTTATCTCTGCCATAAATTCAGCAGATGCATCGGAAGAACCGCTCTTGCCACGTGCACCGGTATACTTTGTGACAACAAGACCGCAATTTATATAAGAGGAGTTGTTCTTCTCATACACCTCGGGGAATGCGGGATCGTATGCAGCGTTTACGTCTGCGGAAACGCATCTTGAATTTCTGAATACACCTCTGGGATTAACTCCTGCCGACACAGACAAATCCTCAACAAAATCAAAGAGGTAGTTACTGTCAAGACCTGTATTTCCAAGGCTTCCTATTTCTTCCTTGTCTGTAAGACAAACAAGTGCTGTTCTGTCTATATCTCCGCAATCAAAAATAGCCTTGAGAGACGGATATGCACACACTCTGTCATCGTGTCCGTAGGATGCAATAAGACTTCTGTCAAAACCTATATCCCTTGCATTTCCCGCAGGCACAAAGGTAAGCTCCGCCGACATAAGGTCTGCCTCTGTGATTCCATACTTCTCGTTCATAAGCTGTATGGCACGAAGCTTTACACCGTTTGATATCTTTTCATCCTCAACGGGCATCGAGCCTATGAGCACATTAAGGCTTTCACCCGAAATTCCCTCTCCCAGTGTCTTTTTCATCTGGTCTGCACCAAGATGCGGCAAAAGATCTGTGATATAGAATATAGGATCCTTTTCATCCTCTCCGACAGTTATATCAACCGACTCGCCGTTTGTCTTGACCACTGTACCGTGGAGAGCAAGAGGAAGTGTAACCCACTGATATTTTTTGATACCGCCGTAATAATGAGTATCAAAGAAAGCCATATTTTCAGACTCATACAAAGGGTTGGGCTTCAGGTCAAGTCTTGGGGAATCAATATGTGCAATAGAAAAATTGATACCGTTATCAAGTGAGTTCTTTCCGAATTTAACAAGTATAATAGCCTTGCCTCGGTTTACATAATATACCTTATCCCCCGCTTTGTAGGTCTTCTTTTCATCCCACTCTTCAAAGCCTGCCTTAATTGCCAAAGCAAGAGATGCCTTTACAGCCTCACGCTCTGTCTTTGACGCATCAAGATAGCTCTTATAAGGCTCACAAAAAGCAAATGCTTCCTTTATCTCCTTCTTTGCCATTGTACGGAATCCGTTTTTTCTTTTATAAATAAGCTCTTTTTCAAGCTTTTCGTAATCAGTTTTCATTCTTTAATTCCTCCAATCTTTTATAGTATCTTTCACGTGTTTCGCGTATCTTATTCACATACTGTTCGGTAGATTCAATGGGAATTCCCACAAGCTGTCCGTCTTCATTGTACTTTGCAATACCGTCTTCAAGCCAGGAATCAACTCTTGAAAAGCCTGCGTGATATGCCGCATGAGCAGCATCCCAGTTTTTGTATCTGTCGTAAAGTATTTTAAGATACTTGGTTCCATATTTAATGCTGAATTCGGGGTCTGTAAGCTTTGCCTCATCATACTCTGCTCCGTCAATTTCGCAAAGCCACTCTGCGGTCGAGGGTAAAAGCTGCATAAGTCCAATTGCTCCCGCCGAAGATTTTGCCTCCGCATCAAAAGAGCTTTCTGTATAAATGACCGCATATATAATACTTTCGGTAACACCCTCATCCTTTGAAACAGCTTCTATTATTTCACTGTATTCAACGGGAAGTGATGCGTTCTCTCTGTAATTTCTGATTGCAACATATGCACCGTATATCAACATTGCCACAAGCACAATAATTGCTATTGATACCACGAAAAAAATCACTGTAGGTACAATTCTGAGTTTTCTTTTCATCACTTTAAAAGTCCTCTTCTTTCAGCAAAAGCCTCAACAGCCTCTGCAAGCTCTTTTTCGGTTTCGTTATTTGTAATTACCTCGTCAGCGAGGCTTATCAGTTTTTCTTCATCCAGCTGTGACGCTATTCTATTTTCGGCAATTTCCCTATCAATTCCGTCACGCTTCATTATTCTTTCTATTCTTTTTTCTCTGTCCGCTGTTATTACAAGAGTCAGGTCACAATCACGGTCAAGTCCACTTTCAAAAAGCAACGGGGCATCAAGCACAAATAGCCCCTTTCCTTTGGCTTTGAACCTCTCGATACGTGCCTTTACTTCCGCTTTTATGTATCGGTGGGTAATTTCTGTAAGTATTTCAAGCTTATCTTTATCCGAGAATACTATTTTTCCAAGTGCCCTTCTGTCTATTTCACCGCAGGAGCATATACTCTCTCCAAAAGCACTTATTACTTCCCTTGTGCAAGGAGTACCGAATGTCATTACCTCTCTTGAAACCTTATCACAATCACAAATCTCGGCACCAAGCCTTGCTAAAGTATCAAGAGCTGTTGTTTTGCCTGCACCGCTCTGTCCGCAAAGTCCCAAAACTATCATTTTCATAACTCCTTTACAGTGTATCCGCAAGCCTTGATAAGTCTGTTTACCAAAGCAAGTCCTATACTGCTCGTATCGGGAAGCCTTGTGTACACCGTTTTGATTTCTTCCATTGAATCGAAATAACGCAAGCAGTCAAAAAGTCTGTGAGCCATTTCCTCCTTGTCGGATGCAGAGCCGAGTATCTGTACTCTTTCACCGCAAAGCATATCCTCACGGTAGCAAATAAGTCCGACAGATAAATCATCCGATACGCTCTTCATAAATTCAAGTACATCGGTATCACTGCCCTTTAAAGCAATAAGGGAAGCTCTCGGCGCATAGTGACGGTATTTCATGCCGGGTGCAAGAGGCTTTTCACCCTCTCCGAGCTTATTCAGCACAGCCTTATCAACCTGAATTTCGCCAAGCTTTTCCTCTAATTCCTCACGAGTAATCCCGCCGGGTCTCAAAAGCACAGCCCCATCGCTTTTCAGCATTACAATAGTGGATTCAAGACCTACGTCACATTCTCCGCCGTCAATTATCATATCCACCTTGCCCATTAAATCCTCAATTACATGAGTCGCTTTGGTGGGGCTGGGTCTGCCCGATGTGTTGGCTGACGGTGCGGCTATGGGAACGCCCGACAGCTCAATGAGACGTCTTGCAACAGGGTGAGACGGACATCTCACCGCTACCGTGTCCATTCCCGCCGTAACCGTGTCGGGTATGATACTCTTCTTTTTCTGGATAACTGTAATAGGTCCCGGTATAAAGCTCTCCTTCAGTGCGCAAAGAGCTTTTTTGTTCTCACATATACACCACTTTTCAAAGTCATCAGCATCGGCTATATGAATTATCAAAGGATTGTCCGACGGTCTGCCCTTTGCTTCATATATTCTTGAAGCCGCCATTGGGTCAAGAGCATTTGCACCGAGTCCGTAGACGGTTTCCGTGGGGAATGCCACAAGTCCGCCTCTCTTTATTATCTCGGCAGCCTCTTTCAGCTCCGAGTCAAAGTCTTCTACTCTGCACGGGTCTATTTTTACTAACTTGGTTTCCATTAAAATTCTCCGTTTGCAAGCTTTTCTGCACGGTCTGCGGCGGCAAGAGCATCAATGACAGGCTCAATTGCGCCGTTCAAAATATTTTCAAGGTTATAAAGAGTAAGTCCGATTCTGTGGTCGGTAACTCTTCCCTGGGGATAGTTGTAGGTTCTGATACGCTCACTTCTGTCACCTGTACCTACCTGGCTCTTACGAGCGGAGGCAAGAGCGGCATTCTGCTCCTCCATCTTCTTTTCGTAAAGCTTTGAGCGCATTATCTTCATCGCCTTGTCACGGTTTTTGTACTGGCTTCTCTCGTCCTGACACTCTACCACGATACCCGTGGGCTTGTGTATCATACGAATAGCGGAGTCCGTCTTGTTGACATGCTGTCCACCGGCACCGGATGCACGGTGTGCCTCAATTTCAAGGTCTGCGGGGTTGAGTTCAACGTCAACGTCCTCGACCTCGGGGAGCACCGCAACCGTAACGGTAGAGGTGTGTATTCTGCCCTGTGCCTCGGTTTCGGGAACACGCTGTACTCTGTGAACGCCACTTTCATACTTAAAGCGGGAATATGCACCCTCTCCGCTTATCATAAACGAAACCTCCTTAAAGCCGCCAAGCTCGGTCTCGTTTGCGTTTACAAGCTCTGTCTTAAAGCCGACTGTATCCGCATACATATTGTACATTCTGTAAAGCACGTAGGAGAAAAGCGCCGCTTCCTCGCCGCCTGCTCCGCCTCTTATTTCTATAATAACGTTTCTGTCGTCATTTTCGTCCTTGGGAAGAAGGAGTATTTTAAGCTCGTCGGTTATCTCTTCAAGCTTTTTCTTGCTCTCCAAGAGCTCCTCTTCGGCAAGCTCACGCATTTCTTTGTCGTCGCCTTCCAATAGCTCCTCTGCCTCAGTCTTCGCCTGCTCCCATTTTTTGTATTCACGCCATTTTTCGCATACGGGAGAAAGAGCCTTGTATTCCTGCATAAGCTTTTTATATTCCTCCTGGTCATTCATAACGTCACTTTGACCAAGTCTGTCGGATATTTCATCAAATCGCTTTTCAGCTTCTTTAAGTCTTGTAAACATATTATTTCCTTTCCTCGCCCGAAGGTGTCAAAACCTTCTTTATACCCTTTTCTATCTTTACTCTCGCAACAGTCACCTCGCGAGAGCAGGTGTTACAGCGAATCTTTATATCGCTTCCCACTCGCATAACAGTAAAGTGAGTCTCTCCGCAAGGGTGCTTTTTCTTCATTTCAAGGGTATCCCCTACAAGCATTATCATATTTTTTCACCTTTTTCTTTAATCATAGTATTGTAACACAAATTCTCAAAAAAAGCAACCTATGAATATATAAAAATACCAATACTCCGAAAATATGATTATCTGCCTTTTTCACGTCTGTATTTTTAAATAATTCATTGACATTCGCAATTTTTTATGGTAATGTAGCCTTGTAGCAAAGCGCTACCAAACAAACGATATTTACCGGAGGATATTATGGTTAGAATAGCAGAAGTGAAAAGCAGTATAGTTTTTGAAAACAACTATACCGAAATCACAGTAGCAAAAAAAGGCGCACTTGTCGAAAAGATAATTGACAAGAAAACGAAAAAAGACATCAAGGGTGAGGATACAAGATTCTTCTCACTCCACACAAGAGAGGAAGAAATTCCCGTCGATGAAATCTCTCTCAAGGGGGACATCATCACCGTAAAGGCAGAAAATGGTTCTTTTGATGTTGAAGTAAAAGCTTTTGATAACTATTTTACATTTGAAATAAAAACAGACCTTCCCGAAGGTACGTTCAAGGCACTCATTGCCCATGCCAAATATGACTACGACTACACCGACAAAAACAACACCGGTGCTTGCAACGTCTCTTTGACCATCTGGATGAACCCCGTGTTCTACCCCGATTCAAAGAGCTGTGAGACAAGAGGTGAAGTACTTGCTCACCTTGGAGTTAAGGAAGCAAAGCTTGGTCTTATCATTGCTCCCATCGTAGAGCAAAACGCCATTCTCAAAGAGGCTTACCTTACCGTTGACAGAAATAAGGGTATTGTTTCTTCTACCGGAGGTGCTTGGGGCAGAGACTCCCGTCTCAACTTCTCAAACTACACAATCCAGCACGATTCGTCACCCGAATTTATACAAAGCAATCTCGATTTCTTCAAGAACATAGGTGTTGACCAGATTGACCTTCACAAGGGCGCAAACACCTTCCGCCAGGGCGACTTCAAGTTCATAAAATATGACAATGGAGCAGAATTCAAAAAGCATGTTTCCGATGTGCTTGAAGCTAACGGAATGACCGCAGGTCTCCATACCTACTCCTTCTACATAACCTACGATTGCGAAACACTCCTTGCGGACCCCAAGCGTCAGAAGGACCTTAAGGTAATGGCTTCCTTCACTCTTGCTGAGGATGTTTCAGCCGATGCTGACTTCTTCTCCACAGTAGAATCAACCGATGAAATCTCCATGGACAGAGGCTTTTGCCGTACAAACTCTCCCATGCTTCTCATCGACGAAGAGCTTGTAAGATTTGACAAAGACAAAAACGGCATGAAAATTACCCAGCGCGGATGTGCAGGTACTAAGGCTGTTGCTCATAAGAAGGGTGCAACCGTCAAGCATCTCGAGGGACACTATCATGGACTTACCCCCATATTCGGCTCAGAGCTCTTCCTTGAAGTGGCAAGACTCACCGCAAAGGCATATAACGAGGGCGGCTTCAAGATGATCTATCTTGATGCTCTTGATGGTATCCACCGCCATTGTGAAAGAGGCGTGGAGGACTGGTTCTACATGGCTCAGTTCGTATGTGAGGTACTCAAGTACTGTAACTGCGACCCCGTACTTGAAGGTGCTTCCTTTATGCCCTCAATGTATGCGGCACGAGGAAGAATCGGTGCAAGCGACCTTCCCTACCGTGGATACAAGAACTGGAACAACAGACACGCTATTGGTAATAAGAACTTTATTGACCGCTACAACGCTCCTACGCTCGGCTGGTACAACTTCTACCCCATGACAGATATGTATCCCGGAAACGAGCATTCAAAATACCATCACACAGACTCCATTGAGCATATGGGTGCACTTGCTGTCGCATACGATTATTCCAACGTATTCAACGGAATACCCAAAGCATCTCTTGACAGATATGCGGGTATGAGACGTAATATTGCCCTCTACAAGAAATACGATGACCTGCGTAAGGCTCAGTACTTCGACCAGGAATACCGTCAAAAGCTCCTCGACTGTCCTTATGAGGTACAGCTCAAGGAGAAGAGAGGAAAGAAGTTCACATTTGTTGAAAAGGACTACCAGATCGCAAAGCTTTTTGACCTGAATGACGCCGGCAGAAACTTCGGTAATTTCAAGAATCCTTTCGGTGCACAAGTACCCTTTATCAGAATCGAAGCTATGCTTTCCACAAGCTACAACAACCCCTTCGTAATGCTTCCTCTTGATGAAACCAAGGACCTCATCACCCAGAAGCTAGAAGTGAAATACGGCGGTGAAATAGACCTTTCAAATAACCTTGCCAAGGTTGTAAAGGTATGCGGTAACGGAATCAAGGGTGGTAAAATTTGCATCAAGGTAAGATGTGCCACCAACTCGGAAAGCGGATACGGTGAATATATCATTGACACCGATTTCAAGGGCTGGCGCGAATACATTCTTCTCGAATCGGACAACGGTGAAAGACGCGACCACGAGTTTGAAAAGAAGGAAGGACTCTATCCCATCTATCGTTCAAGCCTTAACAACAACAGAACAACAAACTTGTCTGTTGAAACAGAAGGCGATATGACAGGCGTTAAGATGTCCTCCATCATCGCATATGAGCATACCTACGAAATTCTCAAGAATCCCACCGTCAAGATTGGTGAAATGGCTATTATGTTCGAGTGCGAGCTCAAGTCAACCGATTTCATCGAGTTCGACGGCAAGACCGCCAAGGTTGTTGACCGTTACGGCAACGAAATGCCTATCTGGTTCACATCCAATCTTAAAGCACCGAGAGGCAAATTCAAGGCAGAGCTCACAGCCCGTGCTCTCAACAGAGGCACACCAAGAGCACAGCTCACCCTCGGCTTCACAGGTAAGGAAATCAAGTAAAGCAAAAGAGGCTGTAGCAAAATGAACCGCCCCAAATTGTGCGGACAGCACAAAAAAGAGTCCTAAGGTAGATAATATTAAATTTTAAGCAACGAACTGACATCGCTTTTCAAGTGGTGTCAGTTTTGTTTTGAA
>SVRV01000019.1 GCA_015064635.1 Oscillospiraceae bacterium | reverse complement strand
TTCCATTTGGTCTCTTCCGTTTTGTCCCTTACTCAGCATATCTTTTACCTCACTTCTTTCTACCTCCATTATACCATATTTAATACAAAAAAGCCACTCCTTAGAGTGACTTTTTCGACAGTCTGAAGGATGCACATTATAAAAGTGCATCCTTGTTTTGCTGTTATTCGTCAATTGATGTAACCGATATTTCATCGTAAATCGGTTCGATAACGAGTTTTCCGTTACTTCCTATAACTCCGTATTTGTCATTTGCTTTAACAAGTAAATATTCATCTTTTTTGCAAATTTTGCCGTTATGCGTCAAAGACCCTGAAGAAGTAAATGTGTGGTCGGATATTTGTTTTCCGTTTTTATCGTAGAAGGTGTAGGTTTTGTCTACACTTATTTTTATAATGTTGCCATTTAAATCGGGATAAATGCTGTTGTACGGGAACGTTATTTCTGTAAGCTTGTTATTGTTTTTATCAAGGAATCCATAGTTGAGTTTATATTGTGAAATGTATTCTCCATAAAACAATATCTCGCATGATGGCAGAGCAGATGCTTTATTGTATATGGGCTCAATTATCATTTTCCCCTTTTCATTTACAAACCCGCACTTGCTTTCGTAGCCTACCATTACTTCTACAGCGGCAAGTCCGCTTTTGGAAAAAGCGGATATAGAGTCATAAATAGGCTCTATTACATATTCTCCTTTTGTATTTATACATCCGAATTTGGTAACATAGTTTATCTCTTCGCTTACTTTGGCTAAACCATTTTCACCGAAAGAGTTTGCTCGTGAGAATTTAAAGTCGATAACTTCTTTTCCGCTTTCGTCTATATATCCCCATTTGCCATTCTTCTGAACCGGAATAAGACCGTTGGAAAATTGTATAGTCGCTAAATAACCGGAAAAGGTGGGATTTGAATCATAATACCCCACATCTTCATAAATTATATCTGTGAGCAAATTTCCATTTTTGTCTGCAAATCCGAAACGACCATCTTTTTCTAAATATAGAATTCCGTTGTCTAATTCTGTTATGCGGTCATATATAGCGTCAAGAATAATGTTGCCGTCCTGATCTAATAAGCAGCATTTATAATTTATAACTGAAGCTATTATAAACCCATTTTTTGTGCCGGTATAGCTTCCTCCGTAAATAGCATCGGTTATTGCTTCGCCCTTTTCATTAATAAAGTGATAATAATCTCCTTTTGAGATTGCAACTTGTGCTATTTTTAGATCTTTGAAATTATCGCAATAATAATACATAGGTGGAATTATTTCTTCACCCTTTTCGTTAATATATCCGCGTTTGTTATCAGGTGTTACGCAAACCGCCAAACCGTTTGCCCCGAAATGTTCTATCCCTGCATATGTAGGCTCAACAATACACGTACCAAATTTATCTATTACTCCGTAATAAAAATTGTTTAGATACCCGTTGTAATCAATTCCAACTATAGCAAGTCCATTTTCTTGAAATGATATTTTGTGCCATTTAGGTTCAATAATTACCTGACCGCTTTTATCTATTACTCCCAAGGTTATGCCATCAAAAGATATCACTGCCAAACCGTTTTCCCCAAAAGGTTCAGCTACATAATAATTGGGCTCTATTACAACTTCGCCTTTGGTATCGAGATATCCCCATTTGTCACCCATTTTTGCGGGTATAAGTCCATTTTCGCCAAAAACTCCTATTGCTGTGAAAACTGCATCGGTTGCAACGTTTCCATCTTCATCAAGAAAGCCCCATTTGCCATCGGAACGATATGTAAAGCCTTTTGATAAATCAAGAATTTTTTCTTCCGGAATTTCTTCTTTTTCTTCGTCAACGTCAAAACCGTTTTCTTTATCTTCGTCATTATCATGCGACAAAGTATCGGTATTTTCCGTTTCACTTTCTATATCGGTTTTATTGTCGGACGCTTCGTTATCGCACGACATAAGCAAAAGGGAAAGTATGCATAGTATAATTGCAATTTTTTTCATAAAATTTCACCTCTTTTATTTATTATTTTGATTATATGACAAGACGTCATATTTGTCAAGAGCAAAATATGACATAATGTCATGGGGTGATGTAGTGAAAAATAATTTAAAGCTTTTAAGAAAGAGCAGGGGATACACGCAGGTGCAGCTTCAAATGAAAACGGGAATAGAGCAAGCTCTGCTTTCAAAGTTTGAAAACGGAGAGCGTGTCCCACCAACAGAAACCTTGGTGCTTCTGGCGGAATTTTACGGAGTGAGCATTGACTATATTCTTTGTCGTACAGATAATCCCGATGTGAACAAATAACCGCATTTGTGAAAAAAACACAAAAGCGGTTGTTTAATTTTGTTTTTATTTGACATAAAAAAACTCTTGACTTTAGTGTAATGATGTGCTAAAATAACACCATCATCTAAATGCGTTGAGCAGAAACAAGTAGATGCACGGTTCCCGCTTTAAGAGAGTTGTCGGTCGGTGCGAGACAATGGCGGTTGTGTTATCGAATACATTCTGTTAGCAGTGCACCGAAAGGGAACGAGTAGGCTGCAACGGGAGTTCCCGTCACAGAACGAGGGTATGGCAGTACCCGTAAAGGCTTCTTCCGCGAGAAAGAAGTGAACAGAGGTGGTACCACGGTTTGATAAGATCGTCCTCTTTTTAATTAAAGAGGACGTTATTTTTTTATCCATTATAAATAACTCCTCTTCTGCTGAATTTATAATTTGAAAGAAGGGATTTTTAAATGGAAACACAAATCTTGACGGGCGTAATGCTTGTCGTATTTTTCACAGTGATGATTGGGGTGGGACTCTACTGCAGACGTCACTCCACAAACGTTGACGGTTTCGTTCTCGGCGGACGCTCGGTTGGACCTTGGCTTACAGCCTTTGCTTACGGAACTTCATATTTCTCCGCTGTTATCTTTGTAGGATATGCAGGTCAGTTCGGATGGGCATTCGGTATGTCGTCCACATGGATAGGTCTTGGAAATGCCTTTATCGGCTCTCTTCTTGCCTGGGTAATTCTCGGAAGAAGAACAAGAGTTATGACACAGCATCTTGAAAGTAAAACCATGCCGGATTTCTTTGAAAAGAGATATTTGTCAAAGGGACTTAAAATAGCGGCATCTTTTATAGTATTCATTTTCCTCATTCCCTACACCGCATCTCTTTACAACGGACTTTCAAGCCTTTTCAATATGGCATTCGGAATCCCCTATTGGGTTGTAATAGCTATTATGGCGGTGCTCACGGGTATTTACGTTATTTTCGGCGGATATATGGCGACAGCTATAAATGACTTCATTCAGGGAATTATCATGCTGGTTGGTATCGTTGCCGTAATTGCGGCGGTGCTCAATGCGAACGGCGGATTCCTTGAGGCATACAAGTCACTTGCAGAGGTGCCCAACGAGACAATGGAGGGCGCATTTGCTTCCTTTGTCGGACCGAACCCCGTATTCTTATTCTTTGTTGTAATGCTTACCTCTCTTGGTACTTGGGGACTTCCTCAGATGGTTGGTAAGTTCTACTCTATCAAGAACGAGGAGGCTATAAACAAGGGTACAATAATTTCAACAGTATTTGCAATCATTGTTGCAGGCGGCTGTTACTTCCTCGGCGGCTTCGGCAGACTTCTCAAGCCCGAGGTTGTTGAAAGCATAACTGTCGACGGGAAAATAATGAATGACAGAATTATCCCCTCGATACTGTCAAATCTTTCTCCCATCATTATTGCAATAGTAATAGTGCTTGTTCTCGCGGCATCAATGTCAACTCTTTCCTCTTTGGTGCTTACATCCAGCTCAACTCTTACACTTGACGTAATTGCCCCCTCGGCAAAGAAGAGAAATAAGGAATTCAGTGAAAAGAAAAAGCTCACAGTTCTTCGTCTCTTTATCGTGTTCTTCATAGTTGTATCGGCGGCTATTGCGATAATCAAGGATATGTTCCCCGGCTTCACCTTCATTGCACAGATGATGGGCGTATCGTGGGGTGCACTCGCAGGAGCGTTCCTTGCTCCCTTCCTCTACGGTCTCTACTGGAAGAAGACCACCAAGGTGGCGGTTGCTGTCAGCTTCATCTTCGGTACAGGTATTGAAATAATCCAGCTCCTTAAGGATTTTGGACTCTTCACTATTGACGGCGGATTCTTTGGATTTATGTTTACCAACTCACTCTACTCGGGTGTATTTGCAATGGTAGGTGGTCTTATCCTCGTTCCCGTTGTCAGCCTTCTCACTCCCAAGCTTTCAAAGCAGGACACAGACGGAATGTTCTCTTGCTATGAAAGGGAGGTTAAGGTAAATTCAAAAGAATCACTCGGTAAATAATAAATCACACAGGGCATAACCTCAAAAAGGCTATACCCTTGTGTCATTTCTTGAAAGGATATAAAAAACATGCCAATTACAGAAATTTTACAAAAAAACGCAGATATTTACCCCAATGACATCAGCCTCGTTGAAATAAACCCCAAGTTTGAAAGACAGCGCCGTACATCCTGGAGAGAGTATTCTCTTATTGAAACTAACTCCCGTGAGGTGTACCGCAAGGAAATAACCTGGCAGGACTTTAATTGCAAGGCTAACCGCTTTGCGAATCTCCTTCTTTCCAGAGGAGTAAAGAAGGGTGACAAGGTTGCTATTCTTCTCATGAACTGTCTTGAATGGCTTCCGGTATATTTCGGAGCACTTAAATCCGGCGCAATGGCTGTACCCCTTAACTACCGCTACACAGGGGATGAGATAAAATACTGTCTTGAGCTTGCCGATGCCGATGTGCTTGTATTCGGTCCCGAGTTTATCGGACGTGTTGAGGAAATATGCCATAAGGTAAAGAAGGTAAAGACATGGCTCTACGTTGGCGAGGACTGTCCTACCTTTGCAGAAAGCTACGAGGAGCTTGTAGGGTACTGCTCATCAAAGTCGCCCGCAATCAAGCTTACGGATGACGATGATGCGGCAATTTACTTCTCCTCGGGAACAACAGGCTTTCCCAAGGCAATTATACATAAGCATCGCAGTCTCATGCATGCGGCAATGACAGAGAACAATCACCATTCGCAGACCAAAGAGGACGTATTCCTTTGTATTCCTCCTCTTTATCACACGGGCGCTAAAATGCATTGGTTCGGCAGCTTTCTTGTAGGGGGTCGCTCTGTGCTTCTCAACGGTATAAAGCCCGAGTGGATAATGCAGGTGGCATCAGAGGAGAAATGCTCCATCGTTTGGCTTCTCGTACCGTGGGCACAGGATATTCTGGATGCAATTGAGCGAGGGGATATCAAGCTTGAGGACTACGACCTTTCAAATTGGAGACTTATGCACATCGGTGCACAGCCCGTACCTCCAAGCCTTATAAAGCGTTGGAAGGGGTATTTCCCGAATCATGCATACGATACAAACTACGGACTTTCCGAGTCTATCGGTCCGGGATGTGTTCACCTTGGAGTTGAAAATGAGCATAAGGTTGGCGCTATCGGTAAGGCAGGCTATGGCTGGCAGACTATGATTGTTGATGAGAACAAGAATCCCGTTGAGCGCGGTCAGGTAGGTGAGCTTGCAGTTAAGGGTCCCGGTGTTATGACTGCTTACTACAAGGATGAGAAGGCTACAAATGAAGTTCTCCGTGACGGTTGGCTGTTTACAGGCGATATGGCAGAGGAGGACGAGGACGGCTTTATCTGGCTCGTTGACAGAAAGAAGGACGTTATTATTTCTGGCGGTGAGAACCTTTATCCCGTTCAGATTGAGGATTTCCTTCGTAAGCACGAAAAGATAAGCGACGTTGCGGTTATCGGTCTTCCTGATGCAAGACTTGGTGAAATTGCGGCAGCTATTATTCAGGTAAAGGAAGGAATGGAGCTGACCGAGGAGGAAATTCAGGAATTCTGTCTTGACCTACCTCGTTACAAGAGACCTCACAAGATAATTTTTGCAGAGGTTCCCCGTAACCCTACAGGAAAAATTGAAAAGCCCAAGCTTCGTAAAATATATTGCGGAGAGAGTGTAGTCGCACAGCAGAACGAAATAAAATAACTCTTGACCTTTTTGACAAAATATGAGATAATATATCTCATAAAAAGTATTCAGATGCTTTGTAAATAAAGCAAAGGAGCAAAAAATGAAAAAATTACTTTTAGGTAACGCAGCAGTGGCACGCGGCGCATACGAAGCGGGCGTTAATGTTGTTGCATCTTATCCCGGTACTCCCAGTACTGAGATTACAGAAGAAATAGTAAAATTTGAAGAAATTTACGCTGAGTGGTCTCCCAACGAAAAGGTTGCCGCAGAGGTTGCGATAGGAGCATCCATCGGCGGTGCAAGAGCTATGAGCTGTATGAAGCACGTAGGTCTCAACGTTATGGCAGACCCTGTATTTACCGTGAGTTATACAGGTGTAAACGGCGGTCTTGTGTTCTGCGTTGCAGATGACCCCGGAATGCATTCGTCACAGAACGAGCAGGATTCACGTCACTATGCAAAGGCGTCCAAAATAATGATGCTTGAGCCTTCTGATTCCGCTGATTGTCGTGATATGACCAAGCGTGCATTTGAGCTGTCAGAAGAATTTGACACTCCTGTTTTCATCAGACTTTCAACAAGAGTATCACATTCCCAGAGCCTTGTGGAGCTTCACGACAGAGAGAATATTGAGGTTAAGCCTTACGAAAAGAATATAGGCAAGTATGTAATGATGCCGGGTAACGCTATTAAGCGTCATGTAGTGGTTGAAGACAGAATTGCGGCTCTCAAAAAGTTTGCCGATGAAAGTGACATCAATACCGTTGAAAGCAACGGTGCAAAGATTGGTGTAATTTCTGCAGGTATTGCGTATATGTACGCAAAGGAAGCTCTCGGCGATAAGGTGGATTATCTCAAGCTTGGTATGGTTTATCCTCTTCCCGAAAAGAAGATAATCGACTTTGCAAAGAATTATGAAAAGGTTTATGTAATAGAAGAGCTTGACCCCGTTATCGAAGAGCATGTAAAGGCACTCGGTGTGGAGGTTATAGGCAAGGATGTATTTACATTACTTGGAGAATACACTCCTGCAATGATAAAGAAGGCAGTGCTTGGTGAGGGGTCTCCCGAGTTTACAGTTCCCGCCGATACTATTCCTGTTCGCCCTCCCGTTATGTGTGCGGGATGTCCTCACAGAGGAACATTCTATGTACTCAAGAAGCTTGGACTTGTGGTTTCGGGCGATATCGGATGCTATACACTTGGTGCGACTCTTCCTCTTCAGTCGGTTGATACAACTATCTGTATGGGTGCATCGGTTTCTGCGGCACACGGTATGGCTAAGGCAAGAGGCAAGGAATTCAACAAGAAGCTTGTTTCGGTTATAGGTGACTCCACCTTTATGCACTCGGGTATTACAGGACTTGTTGATATAGTTTACAACAAGGGCGCAAATACTGTTATTATCCTTGACAACTCAATTACAGGCATGACAGGACATCAGGACAATCCCACCACAGGTAAGACTATCAGAGGTGAGGAAACACGTCAGGTCAACCTTATCACACTTTGTAAGGCAGTGGGAGTTGACAGAGTTGTTGTTGCAGACCCCTTCGATATAAAGAAGTTTGAAGAGGTTGTAAAGGCAGAGGTTGAAGCAGATGAGCCTTCCGTAATTATCGCACAGCGTCCTTGTGCACTTCTTAAGACTGTGAAGTATACGGGCGTTTGCGAAATAACAGATAAATGCCGTAACTGCAAGATGTGCATGAAGCTTGGCTGTCCTGCCATTACAATCCGCGAAGGTAAGGTTGTAATTGATGCAACACAGTGTAACGGATGCGGACTTTGTGTAAATGTTTGTCCTTTCGGGGCAATTGAAAAGAAGAACTGAGGAGGGCGGCAAAATGACTAAGAATATAATGATAGTTGGTGTTGGCGGTCAGGGAACACTTCTTGCCAGCAGAATACTCGGTAACACAGTTATAAACGAAGGTTATGACGTTAAGCTTTCTGAGGTACACGGAATGAGTCAGAGAGGCGGAAGCGTCGTTACATATGTAAAGTACGGCGATAAGGTATATTCCCCCATTGTTGATAAGGGAGAAGCGGATATTATCCTTGCTTTCGAGCTTTTAGAGGCGTACAGAGCACTTCCTTATCTTAAAAAAGGCGGAAAGATAATTGTAAATAACCAAAAAATTGACCCCATGCCCGTAATTTCGGGACTTGCCAAATATCCGGACGATATTCCCGAAAAGCTCAATGCGGCATCCGATTGTACAGTGGTTGATGCACTTGCTTTGGCAAAAGAAGCAGGCAACACAAAATCCGTAAACGTAGTGCTTATCGGTGTTATGGCAAAGAGCACGGATATTCCTTATGAGAAATGGATTGAAACAATAAAATCCACAGTTCCCGAAAAATTTCTTGAAGCGAATTTGAAGGCATTTGAACTTGGATACAATTTATAAGGAGATGAACAAAAAAATGAAGTATTGGCAGGAACAATACGAAACGATGCCACGTGCAGAACTTGAAAAGCTTCAGAGTGAGAGACTTGTTGCACAGGTAAAAAGAATGTATGAAAAGGTAGAGCTTTTCAGAAACAGAATGGACGAAAAGGGACTCAAGCCAGAGGATATCCACGGTATTGAGGATTTACATAAGCTTCCTTTTTCGTATAAGCAGGATTTAAGAGACTATTATCCTTACGGACTTTTTGCAACTCCCATGTCAGAGATAAGACGTGTACACGCATCTTCGGGTACAACGGGAAAGCAGATAGTTGTAGGATATACAGATAATGACCTTGAAATGTGGGCAGATTGCTTTGCAAGAATGCTCATCGCAGTGGGTGCAGACGAAAATTCATTTGTACACGTAGGCTACGGACTCGGTCTTTTCACAGGAGGATTCGGCGCTCATGACGGTGCTGTAAGAATCGGTGCTACCGCTATTCCCATTTCGGCAGGTAATACTCAAAGACAGATACAGACTATGATAGACTTCGGCTCGACGGTTCTCTGCTGTACTCCTTCCTATGCTATGTATCTTGGAGAAACAATTGAGGAGATGGGGCTCAAGGATAAGCTCAGCCTCAAGGCAGGTATCTTCGGTGCAGAGCCTTGGACAGAGGAAATGAGACACCAGATTGAAGAAAAGCTTAATATCAAGGCTTATGATATATACGGACTTTCCGAGATAATGGGTCCCGGTGTTTCCTACGAATGTGAATACCAGTGCGGTATGCATGTTTGTGAAGACCACTTTATTCCCGAAATAATCGATCCCGACACAGGAGAGGTGCTTCCCGCAGGTTCACAGGGTGAGCTTGTATTTACAACAATTACCAAGGAGGGCTTCCCCCTTATCCGTTACAGAACAAGAGATATATGTTCACTCAATTATGAGGTATGTAAGTGTGGAAGAACTCACGTAAGAATGAATAAGCCTCAGGGAAGAACAGACGACATGCTTATTATTCGAGGCGTAAACGTATTCCCATCACAGATAGAAGAAGTTCTTCTTAAGGTTGGCGGGGATATCACTCCCAACTACCAGATAGTTGTTGACAGAGTTAATAACAATGACACCTTCGAGGTTAAGGTGGAAATGAGTGAGGCTCTTCTTTCAGACGGTGTTAAGGGAGTTGAAAAGGTTGAAAAAATGATTACTGACAGCCTTCGTTCCACACTGGGCATAGGTCCTAAGGTAACTCTTGTTAACCCCAAGTCCATTACGAGAAGTGAGGGTAAGGCAAAGAGAATTATTGATAACAGAAAACTTCATTAAGGAGGAAACATTATGTTTATCAAACAACTTTCAATATTTGTAGAAAATCAGTTTGGAAGACTTGAAGCAATAATAGAGGCTATCGGAAAGAAAGGTGTTAACATCAGAGCGCTTTCTATGGCAGATACAACAGATTTCGGCATTTTAAGAGTTATAGTTGATGATACCACGAAGGCTAAAGAGGCTCTTGACGAAATAGGTGTTATTGCAAAGGCAACAGATGTTATTGCTGTGTATATCGACGATAAGACAGGCGGTCTTGCATCAATTCTTAAGCTTATTACCAATGCTGAAATAAGTATTGAATATATGTATGCATTTCTTTCAAGAGACGAAGGAAAAGCTCTTATGGTTCTTAAAGCAGATGATGAAGAAGCTGCCGAAAAGGTTCTCAGCGAGAACGGAGTAGAACTTCTGAATCCCGCAGAATTGTAAAAATAAGTCCCTGAGCGAGCTTGCAAAATGCAGGCTTGCTCAGGGGTGTTTTTTTTAGGAGACTATAATGAATAATAAAATATATTTTTATCGTCCGGCAGCTCATTTCGAAGAGGCGTGTCCCATAGGAAACGGAAGTATTGGTGCTATGGTGTACGGAAGATGTGACACAGAAAAAATATCTTTAAATCATGACACCTTTTGGTCCGGTGAGCCGGGAACTCACAAAAACCCAAAAGCTTATGATGCCTTTGTCAAGGCAAGAGAACTTGTTTTTGAGGGGAGAAATGATGAAGCTCAGGACTTAATAGAGGATAACTTCACTTCAGACGATTGTGAATATTATCTTCCTGTGGGAAATATTTGGATTGAATTTGACTCACATGAGTCGGGTGAATATTGCCGAGTGCTTGATATGAAAGAAAGTACTGTCGATATAAATGACGGATTTTTCGATATGAAGCATTTTATCTCTTATCCCGACAAGGTAATGGTTACACGTATTTCTTTTGCAAAAGCATCGGGAATTATAGTTTGCTTTGATTCTCAGGTCAAGCACAGCGTTGAATGTGACGGAGCGTCACTTATAATGACGGGACATGCACCATATTGCCATTATGCAAAAAATGAATGGACAGAAAATCCGGAGCATACGAGCTTGTACGATGACAAAAAGGGTATAGGATTTACTCTCATTCAGCATCCTTGCACAAACGGAAATGTATCATTCGACAGCGACAAAATGCGAATAACAGATGCTACCGAGATAGTTTTGTATACATCTCTTGAGACATCTTTTGTGCGTTTCGATGCCCTGCCCAACGCCAATCACAGAGAGAAAGCAAAATCTGCAATAATCAAGGCTGTAAAGCTTGGATACGAGACACTTTTGAAGCGTCATATTGATGACGTAAGGTCTGTTTATGATAGAGTATCGGTTTCTTTTACACAAGCAGAGAACAAGATAACTCCCGAAGAATTGATGAAGGACAGAAAAAGCAATTTGCCGATATTGTCTGAGCTTATGTTCAATTTCGGCAGATATTTGTCTATCGCTTCATCAAGGCAGGGAAGTGAAGCAACAAATTTGCAGGGAATATGGAACGAAAATCTCTATGCTCCCTGGCGATGCGATTATACTGTCAATATAAATACACAGATGAATTATTGGCATATGCCTATGACGGGACTTCTTGATTGCTTTGAGCCCTTGATAGATAAATTAGAGGCAATTGCGGTAACGGGTAGAGAAACAGCAAAGGAGTTTTATCACGCTGACGGATTTACCTGCCATCACAACACCGACGTGTGGGCACACACAGAGCCTGTGGCGAAGGGGAGACGGATAACCGCATTGTTTTCTTTCTGGTATATGTCACCTGCATGGTTTATTTGTCAGCTTTATGATGCGTTTCAATACACACATTGGAATATTGACTTTGCGAAGAGAATATATGCACTTCAGAAAGAATTCTGTAAGTTTTGCCTGTCAATAATGACAGAGTGTGACGGGAAGCTTATCCTTTCTCCTGCGACCAGTCCTGAGGTAGGTTTCTGGTTTAATGAAAGATTTATATCCGTTTCTGCATGGACTGCCGTAAATCAGGAATCCTGCTACAAGCTTTTCGAGGATTGTATTGAGCTTACTCATATGTTGGGAGAAGACGAAAGCTTTGCCGAAAAACTGAGTGAGGCGCTTCCAAAGCTTCAGATGCCCATACTTGACGAAGATGGAAGAATTGTAGAATGGGATAAGGACTATAAAAAATTTGACCCTACAAACCGTCATGTATCCCATTGCTGGGGACTTTATCCGGGCGGACTTTATACTCCTGACCGTGACCCCGAAATGGCAAAGGCATGTGAAATGGCACTTCTTGAACGTGGACTTGACGGAACCGGTTGGAGTACTTCATGGAAAATTTCGCTCATGGCAATGCTCGGTGACAAGGAAAAAACCGAGGAGTTGCTGTTTAGACAGTTTCATTCGGCAGATGTACCCGGCAAAGTGGATTTGAAGGGTGGCGGCACATATCCAAATCTATTTGACGCTCATCCGCCCTTCCAGATAGACGGAAACTTTGGTATTGTTTCGGGCATTACAAATCTCATTATGCAATCGGACAAGGGTGTGATAAAGCTTTTGCCGGCTCTTCCAAAATCATTTGCATCGGGCAGTGTAAAGGGACTTCTTGCAAAAGGCGGTGTGAGGTGTGATATAACCTGGAAGGACGGAAAAATTACAGATTTTACTCTTCTTTCCAATGTTGCCAAGACAATTGAAGTTATATATAATTCAAAGTCTGTGATGATTGAATTAAAAGAAAAAGAACCTTTTGAATTCAGAGGTTAACTGATAATAACCGTGACGACAGTAGAACACGCTGACGTCACGGTTAAATTTTGCATAAAATTTTACTTTTACGGAAATACTTACCTTATAATTTATTCTTTTGGAGTAGTATATGGATAAGAGCAAGGTAAAAGAGATACTTATAAAAGCAAAAAATGAAGCACAAAGCCTTTCAAAATACAAAAGGACATCTCTTGGCAAGGCTTACGGAGGACTAAAAAGACGTGCTGAAAAAAAGCGAAGCGGAGAGCTGTACGACTCATTTTATTTGATAGATGAGGCATACTCTGCAGCTCGTCAAAAAAGATTGTCAAAAAGACTCAGGTTTTACTGTGACGTGCTGATGGGAGTCATGACAAAGGAAAGCATTTCGGACGATCTTTCAGCTTTTTTTGAGGTGTTGTCCGATGATTTTGATTCTGAAGAGTGTGAAGCGGTAAGGGACTGCCTTTTCGAGAGTGCTGTTATTTTTCTTTATGAAGAAAAAATTTCATCGCCCGAAATTATCAGGGCATTGCAAATGTTTGATTATTCTCCGTTTCTGCTCGGTTATCTGAAATATGAAGGAATACTCAGAAAAGATAGCATCTATCCGATGCTTGATAGAGAAACCAAAGCGTTATACAAAGAAAAAATCAAGAAATATTCCCGTAAAAGAGGACTTACATTTACCGAGGGGTGTGAGCGTTTAACCGATGAGGCAGCAGACAAAGGATGCCACATAGGAGAGCTTCTTTCTTTTCAAAAAGGAGAGAGCGCATGGCTGATTTTACCAGTTATGATTTTTTTGTTGCTGGAATTTATTTTGATATCTTTTTTGGGAGATGCTTTAAATAAAGCCGTATTATTCTTAGTTTGCTTAATTTCCGTATTTCCTTTGTGGCAAACAGCTTTTGATTTATTTGTACCGATAGTGGCACGCTTTAGGGAGAGCGAGATCCTGCCCCGTATCGATATGGCAAGGATACCGAAAGAAAGTGCTGTATTGAGTGTCATTGCTTCCCTTGGTACAAGCGAAGAGGAAATAGAAAAACTGTTTTCTCACCTCGAAACTTTAAGCTTGAAAACACGTAGCAGAGGAAAAGATGAGTATGTCTTTTGGGGAGTATTGTTGGATTTACCCGAGAGCAAAAACAAATGGAGTGAGAAGGATGGCAGGATTATAAAAGCCGCTCAAAAACAGGTAGAAAGACTGAATAATTTATATTCTTCAAAATTTGTGCTTTTTACAAGGGAGCGTGTATATAACGAAAAAGAAGGAATTTTTACATCTCACGAAAGAAAAAGAGGAGCCATAATTGAGCTGGTAAAGCTTTTAAAGGGTGAAGCTTCTTTTTTGGAAGTGTACGGAGCAAAGCTTCCCGAAATAAAATACGTGCTCACACTTGATTCGGATACGGATATGGAGCTTGGTGCACTAAACGAAATGGTAGGCACAATGGAGCATCCGCAAAACCGTCCCGTAATCGGCGAGCGTTATGGTGTAAAGGTTGTGGAAAAAGGGTTCGGAATTCTACAGCCTGCCATTGTAAATACAATAGAATCTGCACATAAAACACGCTTTTCTACTCTCGTTTCGGGAATGGGAGGAATTGATAGCTATCATTCTTCGATTTTTAATTTAAACAGTGTGTTGTTCGGGAAAGGACTTTTTTGCGGCAAAGGGATGTTTGAGGTTGACGCCTTTTACGAAACCGTTGCCACGGCTTTTCCCGACGGCATAATACTCAGCCACGATATACTTGAAGGAACAAGGCTGCGTACCGGGTATCTTTCGGATATTTGCTTCTTTGACTCTGTTCCGTCAAATGCCCTTTCTTATTATAAAAGAGCTCACCGCTGGGTGCGAGGCGATGTTCAGGCATTGACCTTTGCGGGACGAAGGCTTCCCGGCGGAGGTAAAAACCCAATGCTTCCTTCTGAAAAATTTGCATTCTATATGAATTTTTTAATTTCTGCTGTACCGATTTTTCAAATTACTGGACTTTTTCTGCTTATGTGGTACGGTGCGGAAAGAATGACACTTGCGTCTTTTTTCTTTTTACTGCCTTGCTTTATTCCTTTATTAAATGAAATTTTGCGAGCTTCCTTTCACGGCTCACTTTCCAATATTTTAAGACGTTTTTTCGGTGACACCCTTACAGGTCTTGTAAGAGAGAGTATCATGCTGGGGTATCGCCTTTCTTCTCTTGCTTTTACGGCGTATAATAATTTTGATGCCATATTAAGATCGGTTTGGCGCATGAAGGTATCAAAGAAGAAGCTTTTGGAATGGACTACTGCCAGTCAGGGAGAGGGGATAAGCAGCCGCTTTATGCAGTTATTCACCTTTACTTTCCCTTCCTTTGTTATCGGTGCGTTTATGCTGTTTTTTGCACGCCTTTCACTATGCAAACTTCTTGGTATTTTATGGTGCATCTTCTTTTTTATAGTACATTGCCTTGGCAAGCGGGTGGTATCGGAGCATATTTCTGCAAAAAGTATTTCTCGTCTTACAAAATACGCACGTGATATGTGGGGATTCTTTGATAAATACGCCGACGCTTCAAACAATTATCTGCCACCCGATAATGTTTCGGTTTTTCCCTCGTCAGAGGTTGCCTGCCGCACTTCTCCTACAAATATAGGCTTGTATTTGCTTTCGGTTCTTGCGGCGTTAGATTTTAAATTTATAACGCCGGAAGCCGCCGCAGACAGACTTGAAAAATCAATATCCTCCGTTGAACGGCTGCCAAAATACCGAGGACAGCTTTATAATTGGTATAACACCATTACCCTTGAGGTTATAGGTCAGGAATATATTTCAACGGTTGATTCCGGAAATTTTGTGACCTGTCTTGTAGCACTTTTTGAAGGTCTTGGGGAGTACGAAAAGAAGGATAAACGCATAAGAGAAATCAGAGCAAGAATAAAAGCTATTGAGGAAAAATCCGATTTCCGATTTTTGTTTGACAACTCAAGAAACTTATTCTCTCTTGGCTTTTTCACCGATACGGAGAAGCGAGATACCATTGTATACGATATGTATATGAGCGAGGCAAGAACAACAGATTATTATGCCATAGCAAGAGGAATAGTGAAAGATTCCCATTGGTCAGCACTTTCAAGACCGCTCAAAACCTCTTTGTCGGGCATTGGAGTTTTGTCTTGGAGTGGAACGGCGTTTGAATATTTTATGCCACATTTGCTCCTGCCGCTTTATAAAAACACTTTTTCTCATGAGGCGCTCAGCTATACTTTTTCCGAGCAAATGAAATGCTCTGCTTTATATGGACATGAAACTGTATTCGGAATATCGGAAAGCGGATATTTTGCCTTTGATGAATCACTTGGATATCAGTACAGAGCTTTTGGGATTCCATCTGTTTCGAGAAGGGTAGAGAGAAGTCTTCAAAAAGTAATCTCTCCGTATTCTTCCTTTTTGATGCTGAAAGCCGACATACCCCACGTTATGAAAAATCTTGATACCCTTGAGAAGATTGGTATGTACGGAGAATTTGGGTTTTACGAAGCTATGGACTTTACCGAGGAGCGTGTAGGGAACAGACCGTCGGTGGTAAAAAGTTTTATGAGCCACCACGTGGGAATGAGTATTATCGCTTCAGCCAATGCAGTTTTTGATGACATTTTTGTGAAACGGTTTATGCGTGATATAGAAATGAAAGCAGTTTCCGAGCTGTTAAAGGAAGCTGTCCCCGCAGATGCTGTCTCTGTGAGAAAAGAGGAGATTCGGCAGTCGGAGCAACCAAAGAAGCGTGTTCACGTTGAAAGGGTACGCGCAAGTCTTAGAACAGATGCAGCTGTTTTTGCATTGACGGGAAGAGACACATCAGCATTGCTTTTTGAAAGAGGAATACTCAGCCTCGATATTACGAGAAAAAATGAAAGGGTCAGCGCAATAAGACCTCTCGACGAAACACACGGATGCGGAATATATATGTTTTCAAAAGTAGGAGATGAAATTTCCTCTCCTACAGTATCACCGGACGTCAGCTATATGTTTGATGGCGGATTTGCCGAATACCGTCAGGAAAACTTGCGTGCATTTATAAACTTATCTGCTCGCGGTGCCGCTATAAGAATAAGACTTGAGGCAATAGGCGGTGAGGGAGACGTGGGACTGTATTTTCAGCCTTTGCTTACTTCATATTTAAAATTCAAATCCCATCCTGCTTTTTCTTCGCTTTTTTTCAAAGCTGAATTTCAAGACGAAGTTCTTTATCTGACACGTGTAGGGGAAGAGAGTTTATGCATTGCTGTTGCTTCGAATAAACCTTTCGAATTTGAGACATCAAGAGAACGGTTATTTGAAGGGGAAGAGTTCAGCAATACAGCAATAAAAAATGCTTGTACCAAATCACTGTCTTCTGAAATAAAGAATATACCAATCTCGCCCTGTGTTTTTGTAAAGTCCCATTTTTTTGATAGAACAAGTACCACTTTTGTCGTAGGTTTTGGGCGTACAAAAGCCGAGGCAATGAGTAATGCAAAAGAAGAACTGCAAATTCCGGAGTCGAGAAGTATAAGGCTCGTCAGGGAATTGTATTACAGTGCCCAAACCGCTTCGGGAGGCAGCATCGACCATAAAATGGCAGAAGCTTTGCTGTCTGTTTTTCATCCGTCAAAAAGTAAGACTGTTAAAACTGCATCTCCCAAGGTATACGGAAAAGGAAGTATATATGCCTTGGGAATATCGGGAAATTTGCCTGTGTTTCTTGTTAAAGAGGGAGCTTGTCGAGAGGAGCTGGCGAAGCTTATTTTAGCTCATAAGCTTCACTATATTATCGGAATAAGATATGAAATGATAATAGAGGTTAACAACAGCGGATATTCGAGAGGAGGCAGGGGAGAGGCAGAGATCTTGATAAACGAGCTGCAAAGCTCATTTCTACTTGGCAGAGAGGGCGGAATTATACTTGCTGATGTAAACATTGTTTCGGATGAAATGCTGACATCACTTGCAACACGTATTTATCCGTCCGCCGATAGAGTAAAAAAATTTCCTTATTCGGAAAGCCTTTTAAAAAAAGAAAAATGTCTTGTTGAAGACGGAGAGGGGTTGCTGATAAAAGGTGAGCCTGCGCTTCTTCAGCACCATGTTATTGCCTCGCCTACCTTTGGAACAATTTTATCACACCGAGCACTTGGTAACACTTGGGTATATAATTCAGGACTTTCAAGGATTACCTTTTGGGAGAATGACAGTGTTGGCGGGAAGTATTCGGAGAAAATATATTTAGAAAAAGAAGGGATAGAAAAAGACCTTTGTTCCTCTGCGTTTGCAACTCGTTTTGCTTGCGGAACGGCAGAGTATATCGGTCATCATTTCAGTGTCAGAGTCGCCATACACCCCACGTTGATGTTCAAGGCAATAAGTGTGACAGTAGAGGATGAAGATTTCTCCCTTATATACAGATTCTTACCGATACTTGACGATTTTCCTAAGCCAAGCTGTAAGGCAGAATATTATTCGAACGAAAAGAATTCCGTTATATTCAAAAATCCGTTTTCGGATTCGCTGACAAAAGGCTTCGCATACGTTTTAGCACCTTTCGAAAAGGAAATAGGTTATACAAACGACATTAATGTCATGTGTGAAAGAGGAGGAGAGGTTTTATTTATCTTGGGGTATGCAGGAAGTGAAGCGCATTATGAAGCTGTCAAGAAGTATTTTTCTTCACACCGTTTTTCTGATGTATATGCACTTTCACGCAACAGTGTATATAAACTTTTAAAAAACGAAAAAAATCTCTTTTTGACGTATCAGGTGCTTGTTTCAAGGTTTTTTGCCCGAAGCGGGCCATATCAGTCGGGCGGTGCGTGGGGATTCAGAGACCAGGCACAAGATTGTCTTACGCTTCTTGATATATGCCCGAATACCGTAAAAAATTATATTTTGAGAATGGCGGCACATCAGTATAAAGAGGGGGACGTTTGCCACTGGTGGCACAAAGGACGTGGGGTGCGTACTCATTGCTCGGATGATTATCTTTGGCTTGTGTGGCTCGCTTCTGTGTATATAGAAAGAACAAAGGACAAAAGTATACTGTGTTGTGAGGCTCCGTATCTTATATCCAAAGAGCTTGATATGACTGAACGTGACAGATATGAAATTTTAAAACACACATCGGAAAAATATCCGCTTCATCATCATTTAAAATCTTCTCTTGAGCTTTTGATAAAAAGAGGTCTCGGATCCCATTCATTGCCGTATATACTTGGCGGTGATTGGAATGACGGAATGAATATGCTGCCTGCGGGAAGTGAAAGCGTATGGCTTGGCTTTTTTGCCAGAATTGTTATTCATCTTTATGCACGTGTAACCGGAGATAACAGCTATAACGAATTTTCTTTATCTGTGCGTGAAGGTATTGAAGGCTTTGCTTTCTTTTCAGACCGATATGCGAGGGTTTTTTTGCCTGACGGCAGAATACTCGGTGTTGAAGGAAGTGAGTATTTTGAAATTGACTCACTACCGCAGAGCTTTGCTACCTTGTGTCACGCTGTTATAGGCGATGGCAACGTATCTCGCATTGCTCTTGCTCTTGATACGATGTGGGAAAAGCTTTACGACAGCGAGACACAAATATTCAAGCTTTTTACACCTCCTATTTCTAAATTCGATCCCGAAATAGGCTATCTGTCGGCATATCCGGAGGGGATAAGAGAAAACGGCGGTCAGTACACTCATGCTGCGGTTTGGGCGGCACTGGCTTATCTTTATGCTCCGGATAAAAAAGACCTTAACACCAAAAGGGCGGAACTTCTTGCAAAAATTATCAATCCTGACTCTCATGACAGAGATATTTATAAAACAGAGCCGTATGTTCTGTCGGGAGACGTATATATCACAGGACATGGTGGTTGGAGCTGGTATACAGGAAGCGCTTCATGGTACCGTGATTTAATTTTGAGAATTTCGGACGAAAACAGGAATAAAAGAACTCCTTTAACATAAAATGTAGCAAAAATGATTGAAGGAGAGCAAGATGAATAACACTCAGAAATGTTTTCAAAGCGCTTGTATTTACAAAGCATCAAGAAAGATGAGGGTAGAGGAGGAGTGCACTCTTCCCGATTACTGTTCCGATATATCAAGAATTATAAAGACGGATGCCGTTCCATGTATTACCTCCAAAAAGGTATATGTAAGAGACGGTCAGCTGTTTTGCGATATATCGGGAAAGGTATATTTCAATATAATATATCGCACCGATAATGGTGGAACTGAAAGCTACTTTGTTACGTCTGAGCTTTTTGACAGCTCAAAAACCGACGTATCGGATGTAGATGCAGACAGCGTATTTGCTTTTGCTTCGGTTACAACCGAGAGTTCATTTTGCAAGGTACAAAGTCCCCGCCGTATCAGTGTCAGAGCAGATATCTGCTTGAATATTGACGTCAGGGCAAACAGCCCCTTTGATTTTTATGAAAAGGGAAGTGACACAGTGGAAACTGTGGAGAAACAAGCCGAGGTTATGCAAATAATGTCCTTCAAGGATGAAGAGATAAGACTTACGGAGGAAATAAAGCTCCCCAAAAGCTGTCCTCCCATGGAGAGAATACTCTATGTGGGACTTTCGGTTTCTCTTGAAAATGCAAAGGCTTCGGATAACGGTGTAAGCTATTGGGGAAATGCGGGAATTTCTTGCATATATATTCCGGAGGAAGGCTGGGACAGCGGTATACATTCCTTTTATCAGCCTATAGAGGTGAAAGGAAGCATTGAAACCGAAGATTCCATAAGTGATGCTGCTGTTGTTGCCGAGCTTTTGCCAGTGGGTGTGGAATATGAAATACTCACCGATTCTCTCGGAGAAAACAGAATTCTGAAGGCGGACATTTGTTACAGCGCCCACTGTCTTGTAGAGGAGAGCTGTCCCATCACCCTGACAGAGGATATATACGGTGTCGGATGCAAGGTTACTCCCATTTACGAAAAAGGAGAGTTGAGGAAATATATAGGTACTCTCAGAGAGGACACTGCCATAAGAGAAAAACTCCCGTTAAAAAGGGAGTTTAGTGAAGTTGAAGGAGTAGAATCAAAGGTGACTCTCAGGGATACTCATTTTGAAAACGGTGAGCTTTATGCCGATTGCAGAGTCAATATTTCAGGCATTGGAGTGGCTGAGGATGATTTAAGTGCAATATCCGAGGTGTTTGATATATCCGTGAGGTTGAACTTACCTGCCGAGGTTTCCGGAATGAGCGAAGGGCTTGGCTTTGATATGTCACAATGGACGGGCTTTACCGATGCATCGGTAAGCGGAGATGAACTCAGTGTGTCATTTGATTTGATGACGCTGGCGCATATTTATAAGAGTGTTGACGCCACTTATGTTACTGATGTAAGTATTGAAGCTCAGGATACACATTCCGACGAAACAGTGTTCTGCTATCCTTGTGATACCGATACCCTCTGGACCGTCGGAAAGCGCTACGGTGTGGGAATACGTGAACTCGCCGAAGCAAATTCCATTGCAGTGGGAGATAAGCCTAAAAGAGTAATGCTTATACCTTAAAAAAACGGCAAGGCGGTTTTATCCGTCTTGCCGTTATATATTTATTTGTTTAAGAGTTTTTCCAGGGATGCAAGCTTAACACATACGCAGAATATTTCAATTGCACCCTTCATTTCCTCAAGTGAGGGATATGTGGGAGCGATTCTTATATTGCGGTCTCTCGGGTCAATTCCGTAAGGGAATGTGGCACCTGCATCTGTAAGCTTAACTCCCGCTTCCGCACAAAGCTTTACTGTACGCTTTGCACATCCGTCAAGAAGGTTAACGCTGACAAAATATCCTCCGTTAGGCTTTGTCCATTCTGCGATTGTATTCTCCGAAAATTCCCTTTCGAGAGTATTTACAACCACCTCGAATTTAGGCCTCATTATATCAGCCTGCTTCTTCATTTGCACCATTATTCCTTCAACGTTGCGGAAAAATTTTACGTGTCTTAATTGGTTTATCTTATCGTGACCGATGGTTTGTGTTGATATTTGGTCTTTGATGCGAGCAATATTGTTTTTGCTTGAGACAATGACAGCAACACCCGAGCCGGGATATGATATTTTGGATGTTGAAGCGAATATATAAGGCAAATCGTCATTGCCTGCCTTTTTACATTCCTTCAAGAGATTGGTCAGCGTATCGGGGGTATCGTAAAGGTCGTGAACGCAGTAAGCATTGTCCCAGAATATTCTGAAATCCCGTGCTGCGGGACGAAGGGAGGCAAAACGCTTTACTGTTTCGTCGGAAAATGTGATTCCGTCGGGATTTGAATACTTGGGTACACACCAAATGCCCTTGATGCTTTCATCCTCGCTTACAAGTTTTTCAACAGTGTCCATATCGGGACCGGTGGGAGTCATGTCTACGTTTATCATTTCAATGCCAAGCTTCTCGCATATTCTGAAATGTCTGTCATATCCGGGAACAGGGCAGAGGAACTTAACTTTGTCAAGCTTTCCCCAGGGAGTTGAATTTCCGTCAATGCCGAATACCATAGCTCTCATCAATGTGTCATACATTATGTTGAGTGAGCTGTTGCCGCAGACGATTATTTCGTCGTTTTCACATTCCATAAGGTCAGCAAAAAGCTTCTTTGCTTCGGGGATTCCGTCTACAATTCCGTAGTTTCTGTAATCGTTTGAGCCTGAAACACAGTCCTCTCCGTTTATTACAGAAAGCATACCGTCCGAGAGCGATATCTGCTCTGCCGAAGGCTTTCCTCTTGACATATCAAGGCGAAGCCCCTTTTCCTTAAGGGCGTCAAATTCTTTCTTTACACACTCGAATTCCTTTTCGAGCAATTCTCTGTCTAACTCTGTATATTTCATTTTTACCTCTATTATATAAGTTTAGGCGTGAAGTACTTCATCAGCCTTTAATATCATATGTGCAATTACCTCAATGCTCTTCAGCATACCGTCAATATCTATCAATTCATCGGGTTGGTGTGCTCCTCCGTGTCCGAAG
Organism: Oscillospiraceae bacterium; assembly: GCA_015064635.1. GTDB lineage: Bacteria > Bacillota > Clostridia > Oscillospirales > SIG627 > RGIG6353. The sequence continues at coordinate 23,217 of SVRV01000019.1, read as the reverse complement.
GGAAGGTTGAGCTTTGGTGTTGTGGGAATGCAGGTTCCTATGCTTACGGCATTTTTAAGATGTCTTGCATATGTTCCGCCATAGCTGAGATTGGGTTTTCTGCTGTCGCCCGTAATTGAGTACCAGGCATCGTTCATAGCGGTTATTATCGACGAATTTTCAGGTATAACGTATCCGTTATCCTGCTCGGTTATTCTTATACCGGCATCCATTTTTTCAAGGCAAAGAGTATAGCCTTTGATAAATTCTTCGATATTCACTTCGGTACCGTATCTTGTGTCAAAGGAAAGGGTAAGACATCTGTTGTTTGTTTCAACTATGCCGTTGGTACAAGTTGTTTCCTTGAATTCCGAGTCCATAGTATCCAGCCCCACTGTTTTTGAAAACGGATCGGCTACAAGCTTTTCTGCATTTTTCAATATTTCCATATCACCTGCAGGAAGGTCACAGTGCTTGAGCGCCTGAATAAGCACCCAAAGGGCGTTGACCGATTCTGCCGAATATGCGGCGTGTGTACTTCTTCCTTTTGCCACAATTGTTACTGTGTCACCAACTGTTACGGTGTATTCGCTTTTGCCGTTGCAAAACGCATTGAGCTGTTCAACAATCTTATCGCTGTATTTAAGCTCACAGGTTACACTTCCCAAAACAATGTTGAGGGATTGTCCGCCTGAAATTGAAATTATACTTTCAAAAGGCTTTTTGAAGTCTGCCCAGAAACGTAATATTCCTTTTTCTCCACGGCAAACGGGATATTCGTTGTCGGGTACGATAGCAAAATCAGGTAAAGAATTTTCGGAGGTGAAAATCTCAAGGTCACTCATACCGCATTCCTCGTTTGAGCCTGCGTAGATGAGTAACGTGCTTTTCGGAACAAGATTTGCGTGCTGCAGTGCTTTAAGAGCCCATATTGCCGAAACAATTCCCGCTTTATTGTCTTCTACACCTCTGCCTATAAGGAAACCATCTTTTTCGATAGGTTCAAAGGGCTTTGTTACTATCCAGTCCTCTTCAACCGCAGTTACAACGTCTGCGTGACAAAAAAGTCCAATAGTTTTATCGTCACCTTTTGTTTTACCTACTGTGTAAGCACAGTCCTTATGCGTGTGAATATCAAGGCCTGCATCACAGAACAGCTTTTCCGTGTGCAATATTGCTTTTGCACATTCCTTGCCGAACATAGCACCTTCCGTTGCATCTGATGTGATGGAAGGTATTTTTGCAAGCTCTATGAGCTGTGATACAATGCTTTTCTTATTGCTTTGTATATATGAACGGATTGCTTCAGTTGTGTTTTTCACCTTTTTACCTCTTATACGAGCATTATTTATATATGATACTATATATGTAAAAAAATGTCAATAAATTTATCGGATTTTAAAACGGATTTTTTAAAATATGCGGAAAATAAAGCTGAATTCACACGAATTCAGCAAATATTTTGTTAAAGTTAAACTTTTGCCTTAATTATCGTTGCCGTTTGACTCATCAAGGACTGAGCGGATGTAGCCCTTTGTCATAACAAGCAAGCTGTATGCAGCAAAAGCGCAAAGTGCAAATAAAAGTGCTTTTTTAAAGCTGTTTTCCCAAAAGTCTTTCGCATTGAGGTTTTTCGCTTCGCTGAACGGAGAAATGAGGCTGCATTTTGTATCGGTGCTTTCTGTGAGCTCTTCCATACTTTGTTCAACAAAAATAGGGAGGGCAGTGCCGAGGCTTTTAATTATTCTGTCGGCTCTTTCTTTATCTCCTTTTACGGATACTTCAACATTTATAAACGAAGTGTTATTTTTAACTTCATCCTTCTCTTTTGATTCGTTTGTGTACTCTACTGTAATTGAATTATTTATAAAAGTAATATCCTTTTTTACTTGGGAATCGTTTCGCCATGGCCCAATAACTTTTGCACAGAGTTCTTCAGAAATCTCCTTTTTTTGTTTTAAAAGAGAATATTCACTACTGTGCTTTTGCTCAAGACTTCTTTTTTGAGCCAGTGCTTTCAGGTATACAGTCTCGTCGAACTCCTTTTTTTCTGCTTGTGCGGATTCGAGTTCCTTTTCATATTCTGCTGTACGGAGAATGTGGTTTGGGTCCTGTGCTACTGCATCGGAATAAGCAGATTTGTATACGGTAAGCAGTTGAACTATTTCGTCGCATCGTCCTTGCAATCTGTCGCGCTCGGCTACTACGTTATCCCAAGTGGATTTAGTCCCGTCGGGAAGTACGATATTGCGTGAGAAGGCGGTTGTTTCACTAGTTATATCTTTTAAATTCTGTCTTATCCGGTTACATTCAATAATTGAATTTAAAGCAGCGTCGTAGTCCTCTGGGTTGCATTTCTCTCTTGGAGGCAATCCGTTTTCGTCAAGTAAGAGCTTTTCTGCGAAACTTTCCGAACGCAGAAGATGAATCAGGTCCTCGGAGCTTTCAAGAGAGGAGACGTGAAAGCTTACAGTATTTCCGTATTCCCCAAAAACAAAGGTATTAAAAAAGGAATACAGTCCGCCGATAACGGCAAAAATTAATGTGATGGAAATGAGCTTTTTGCCCTTTCCTTTGAACATTTTTATTATGTCCGAAATTTGAAATTCCGAACCGCTTGTCTTTTGTTCCATGTTAACCTCGATTAATTGATTATAAACTGTAATACAAAATTACACTACAGTATACCATATAAAACAATTGTAGTCAAGAATACTTTTTTGATAGTTGTTTTGAATAAAAGGCATGTTCTCTGAAAAAAATAAAAGAGGATAAAGAAAGGAGAAGAATATGACTATCAAAAGAGGAGATATATTTTATGCTGACCTCAGCCCTGTGATAGGCTCCGAGCAAGGCGGAATAAGACCTGTGGTAATTGTTCAAAACGATGTTGGAAATAAACATTCTCCTACGGTAATAGCGGCAGCTATTACAAGCCGAGTGGACAAAACCAAGCTTCCGACACATATCGAGGTCATGGCAGACCGCTTTGGACTTGCGAAGAATTCTGTCATTCTTCTTGAACAGGTACGTACGATAGATAAGAAACGCTTGAAGGAAAAAATGGGACACCTCGAGGATGAGACAATGGAGAAGGTAAACAACGCAATTTCTGTAAGCTTTGGACTGGAATGAAAATATGGCGGTGCAAATATATTTGCTCCGCCATGTTACATATTATGCGTTTTTTAAAAAGTCGCAAAGATTTATATCAAAGTGCTTTTACTGTGATTTTCCCGAACATATTCATTGTTACGGAAAAGTTCAAGTTTCCGTCAGTTTCTCTGATATAGATTACATCGCTTGAATAACTGTTTTTGTTTCCTTGTCCTACAGTTAAACCGCCTTTGCCGACTGCATGGGATGTCGCTTTGATTTGCAAGCGATGCATTCCCGAAGGTATGGGAAATGTTTTTGTTTCTCCGTGGCGAACTATGGCATATTCTGAATCGTCGATATATACTGCCATAGGATCGGTTCCGAAGATTCCCGTTCTTTGAATTGTAACCATTCGTTCTGCTTGATGTGCGTAAGGCGCTCCTTGATAAAATCCACCGCTATTTACTTGTGGTGTAGACTGTGGGGCACCGCACCGTCCGCAAAATGCAACTCCGTCAGCTAATTGAAAACCGCATTTTTGACAAAAAGACATTTAAATTCCTCCTTATATACCAAATTGGGATATTTGATTATACCATATTGGGATATTATTGTCAAGAGGTGATTTTATGCGTTTGAAAGAAATAAGAAAAAACAGAGGAATATCACAGCTTAAGTTGGCGTTGGATTTGAACACAAATCAAAATACTATAAGCAGATACGAAACCGGCGAAAGAGAGCCCGGGATTAATGAGCTTATAAAAATTGCCGACTATTTTGATATTTCTGTTGATTACTTGCTTCAAAGAACAGATAACCCCAAAATGCAGAAATAATAAAACACAGAAATAAAAAGGATATGTCGATTTTTGACATATCCTTTGACACGTTATTCAACTATCATATCTTTTACTGCTTCTATAACTGCATCCTCGTCTTTTCCGCTTGCCTGCAATGTAATTGGATTTGAAATATCAAGACTGAAAACGCCGATAATAGATTTCGCATCAACTGTTCTGCTGCCCGAAATAAGGTCTACATCCGAGGCATAGCAGCTCATATTGTTAACAAAGTTTTGTATTTGTACGATAGTATCGAATTTTATATTGACCTTTTTCATTAAAGTGCAATTTGTTCCTTAGGGAAGAACTCTGTATGAACGGATACGGTGTGAAACAAGGCAAGGGCGGAATGCTTCGGCATAGTCAGCCTTGCAGTGAAGTCCGTAGTACTCTGCGAGAACACGGCACTCCTTGGTGTAATCAACTCCGTCATGGTCTCTGAGCCATATTTCCTGAGATTCATGGCAGTGAAGCATTTCGAGCTTCTTCTCATAGAAATCTGTGATATCAACATATTCTGTGGGAGTGAAGTTAATACCTGCAGCATTTGCCATATAGTAAATGGGAGTGATATTGTCAATGGCGGGATAATTTGTAATGTAATGAGGAACTGTTGCCATGAAAGCTGCATCGAAAGCAAGCTTTGAAGCTGCAACGTGGTCGCACATATAATCATCGGGATCAGGAATTATCATAAGGTCGGGATTAGCCTGACGGATAATGTCAACAAGCTTGTCCTTTTGCTCTTTGCTCTGATAGTATGAGCAAAGGTCTCCGATATCGCAGTACAAATATGTAAATCCTGCAAGGTCGCAAGCTTTCTTCGCTTCTGCGCGTCTGATTTCAGCAAGCTCATCGGGCATTATTTCAAGGTGACCCATGTTACCGTTGTTGATTGTGCAAACAAAAACCTCATCGCCTCTTGCCTTGCACTTAAGAAGTGTACCTGCGCACATAAATTCCATATCATCGGGATGTGCAGTGATAGCTAAAACTCTCATAATTTCCTCCAATATTTTCGAAAAATTCATATTTCGGTCAAAAAATGACCTTTACACATATTTATAGTATACCAAAGTTATCTTAAAGTCAATATCCAAAACAATGTTTTTTATGGATAAATCAACGAAAAATTCAGAAAAGACAATTATCCCACTTTGGCTATAATAAATTTGTCCTACATCAATTCCGATTCTATAAGGTTTATCATAATACTTGTATTAAGCTCGAAGGCATCTATCGGATAGATGGGGGCTACATTATCCTTGTAAATATGATTTTTGAAATATGTGGCTATTTCCTCTTTGGACTTACCCTTCGATAGCATAGTTTTTATCATTTCGGCTGTATTTCTTGACACTTTTTCTGAATTTGCAAGGTATATTTTTGCTTCACTTCGATGCACTGCTTTGTAGTGTGGGAGCAGAATACTTTCAATATCAAGCTCTTTTGCTTTATTAAAGGAATTCATTGTCATTTGATACCCTACGAGATATGATGGAAGATAGGTGTTGTTTCCGAAGTAAACACCAAGGGTTTCGCTTCCAAGCAACAGCTTGCTTTCTTTAAGATAAAACCCAACAGAACATTTTGTGTGCCCCGGCAGAGCGATTACGCGGAAGGTCATGTCTCCACAGTTAAGCTCGTCACCGTCTTTCACAGCAATATCAACTCTCAGTTCATCTATCAAGTCTTCGTATTCTTCAACACCGCATTTAGCTGCAAATTTGCGGTCAAGGTCACGCATTCTTGCTCTTGCCGTCGGTCTTAAAAAAACTGTGTTTGCATATTCGCTTGCAACTACTTTGGCATTTGGATATGCTTTGTGTACGTATGGTGTTCCTGCAGCGTGGTCATAATGAGAGTGAGTAAGAAATATATAGTCAAGAGGTCGATTGCCTAATACATTTTTTATGTTTTCCGCAAGCTTGTAACCCGTAAAAGCAAATCCGGTATCGTATAGGATGGCGGTATTTTCGTTGTGAATGAGAAAGCCGCTGTCACCGGGTAGGTGGCGGACATCGGTTATTTGAATATTTTTCATATTTTCCTTAATTTAGATATTTTTAAAATTTTTGTACATTTTATCACAAAAAATAACGCATGTAAATAAATATGTATTCGATTTTTTAAAAAATCTCTGATATTTTTTAAAAAACAACTGCACTGTTACCGAAACAGTGCAGTTTTCCAAAATGTATTCTCATTGATATTGCTCAATGAAGCTCTGTACTTTTTCACGTTCAATTTCAAAAACAAAAGCTATTTCATTTTCTATGAGCTTTTTTGCTGTATTGAGATATATTTCATCGGTTGTACGAAGCTTTTTTCCGCTTTTCAAAAGAGTTTCTCTTCTCTCATAAAGTGCTTTAAGCACAGCGACCGTTCTTTCACGCTCTCCGTTTTCCAAAACGCTACGGTAAGTTTCTAACCTCAATTTGTCATTGTCGATCCATTCGGGTGAGATCTCCGACATTTTTTTAATCAGCAGCATCATATCGTCTTTTGAGAGTACGGAACGCATTTTATCCATCAATGCGGCATTAAAGGACGGAACAAAGTAGGTGTTTTTTTCATCAAACAACGGTTTGAGGATGTAGTATTTTTTAGCCTCATTTCCAAACTGTTCGTCTCTGATGTCTTCAATTCTGCATATACCGTTTGAACCGTAAACAACAGTATCACCTTTGCTCCACATATAAACGCCTCCTTGATGTATTGTGCTTTACTGTAATGTATTATACCATAAAAATCCTTTTTATGTAATAGGTAAATTGCACAAAAAAGCAAGTGGGCGAAAAATGTAAATTTTACTTACAAAAGCCAGAAATCCATTTTTTCACTTGCACGTCGTTTCTTGTAGAAATCTGCTACCTCGTCAAGCTTCTTTTCAAATTCTTCTTTAAGCTCCGAGGGGGCGGTGAGCTTCACCGATGTACCAAGCATAAAGAGGTTGGAAAAAAGATTTGAAGAAGGCACTCCGATTTCGGATATTATGTATTCGCCGTCTTCCTTTTCCTCGCCTTGTCCAAGAATGGCATATACTGCTTCGGCATCATCCTTTTTGAATTCTACGGTTATTCTTATGAGGTCAAGGGATACAGGAATTGCAGGAGGGAGGGGAATATCAGAGCTGTCCATGTAGTATCCAAGCTTGTTGTCGTGGCATAGAACGATTTTGTATCCGTATTCAATGAGCGTGTTTATATCTCTGCACACGGATTTGCGTTCAGCTTTTATACCCATCTTTTCAAGTCTTGAGCAGATAGCGGGTGCGGTAATGGGATTGGTTTTATCGGTTTCTTTGAGAATGTCAAGAATTTTGAGCAATTTAAGCTTTGGTTGCATACTTTTCACTCCTTATAAATTATGTTATATCAATTATAACACACAAATACCAAAAATGGTAGTGGTTTTGGTAAAAAACAAAAAATATTTTTTTGCGAGATTATTTTTTGTAAAAAAGGTTGATTTTTTGTAAAAAAGCTATATAATGTACTCAGTAAAATGTCGGAGGATGTTATGAATAAAATCAGAGTTGCAATTATAGGATGCGGTGCTATTTTTCCTATGCACGCAATAAGTATAAAGCTTTGCGAGGATACGGAACTGATTGCCGTATGCGATACAAACATTGAACGTGCGAACAAAAAGGCATCGGAGTTTGAGTGCAAGGCATACACTGATTATAAAGAAATGATAGAGAACGAAGCGCTTGACAGCGTGCATATATGTCTCCCGCACTATCTTCATGCACCCGTTGCAATATACTGCATGAAAAAAGGACTCAATGTACTTACGGAAAAACCTATGGCAACAAAGCGTGAGGATGCTGTTGCAATGATGGAGACAGCAAAGGAATACGGTGTGAAATTCGCCTGCATTTTCCAGAATCGTTTCAATCACGGAAATAAGCTTATAAAGAGTGTGCTTGATTCGGGAAAGCTTGGTAAAATTTACGGTGCAAAATGCTCTGTAACCTGGCACAGAGACGAGGCATATTACAAAAGCGGCGAATGGCGTGCAAAGCTTTATGAAGGCGGTGGCGGGGTTATCATCAACCAGGCTATACACACAATAGATGCCATGCGCTATCTTATGAACTCTGACGTTGTGAGAGTTGAGTCCACCGTGGCAACAAGAGGGAAGCTTGACATAGAGGTTGAGGATACTGCCGAGGGTGTTATTGAATTTGAAAACGGTGTTCTTGCTAATTTCCATGCTATAAATTATTATTCCAAGGATTCACAAATATCTCTTGAGTTCGACTGCCAGAATGGTACGGCGACCCTTTTGGGAGATACTGCAACGATTCGTTTTAACGACGGAACAACACAGGTGTCAAAGCCTGCCGAGGACGAAATTGTAAATTACGGAAACGTAAAAAATTATTGGGGCATGTGCCATTTAAAACAGATATCCGATTTTTACAATCATATAAAGACGGGAGAACCTATGTATATTCCCGTGGAAAGTGCATTTGAAACTCAGGATGTGGTTTTCGCAATATATGAAAGCGGAAGAGAGCATAAGAGGGTTTACTTAAAATAAATATTTAGGGAGCTGATGAAATTCAGCTCCTTTTTTGTGCTTTTACAGTGACGAAAATCATTGTATTTTTAATTGATTTGGATGTAGATTGTACGATGCTGTATGATATATAATTCAAACAGTATTATTAATCCGAAGGTTGAATTCGGAATATTTAACGCAGCGAAAGTAGATTTTGTGTGCATTGCATAAAAAACTATTGCGTTGTATTAATAAATGTGTTATAATGTATAACAAATAATATAAGGAAGGTGAGCTTTTTTGAGAAACAAAATTTTTGCAGTGGTATTTTCCGTCATTTTCTTGTTTATGTTTGTCGGTGCCCCCACAGTGCTTGTTTTGACCAAGCTTGGAGTACTGGAGTATAACAACCTGGGAAATGAAATTACCGTGGATAAGGTTTATGACAATTCCACAGCATTCGGAAGAGCATTCAACAAAATAGAACAGGGCAAGCTCAATATAAAGGAAACATATATTGACAGTCTCCCGTTTTATGAAATAATAAAGGATACATATGCCCCCTTCAAAAGCTCTGCAAATCAGCCATTTATGAACTGGTTGCAGGAGAAAGGAAACGAATATACGGAATTTGAATGTCCTCACGTTGAAATTACCGAAACAACGCCCGCGACTTGTACCGAGGACGGTGTTGAAGTTATAACCTGTAAGCTTTGCGGTGAGACGCTGAAAACAAAGGCACTCACAGCTCTCGGTCATGCTTTTGAAGAATCTTCAAAGGTAGAGCCTTCTTGTGAAAGCGACGGATATACACTTTTCGTTTGTACAAGATGTAATGCTTCGGAGCAGAGAGACGTAGTTGAAGCTCCGGGACATGATTATGTATTGCAGACCGAGAAGGCAGCAACTTGTACAGAGGGCGGATTCAGTTCTTATACATGTTCGGTATGCGGAGAGGGACTCGAGGTTGATACTCCTACATTGTCACACACCTTTGAGGACGGCGTGTGTACTGCTTGCGGTGCTTTAGAGACAGAGGTTCCCGAAACACCCGTAGAACCCGAAGCACCCGCAGAACCCGACACACCCGCAGAACCTGAAACACCCACAGAACCCGACACACCGTCGGAGCCTGACACTCCCACAGAGCCGGATAAGCCCACAGAGTCGGAGCATCAGCACAGCTATGAAAAGAAGACAGTAGCTCCTCTTTGTACCACAGAGGGATATGACATATATACCTGCTCTTGCGGAGATACATATCAGGATAATAAGACTCCTCCCACAGGCCATAAGTATACATCAACAGTAGTTCTTGCAACCTGTACAGAGGACGGATATACAGATAAGGTTTGTCAGCTTTGCGGCGATTCACAAAAAACCGATACGGTTTCCGCTTTGGGACATAACTATGAGGTCACAACGGTAGCTCCCACATATACTTCCGTGGGATATGACCTTCACAAGTGTACTAAATGTTCTGACAGCTTCAAGGACAATGAAGTTCCGATGCTCGAAAACATAATTCCCGAACCCACAACAACCCCCGACCCTTCGGGAACAAAGTATACCGCATCGCTTAAAACAACAGATAATATTTTCCGCCATTATGCAATTACAGCGGATTTCCCCGACGGATCTCAGAAGACCACATATGCCAGAATCGTTCTTCTTGATAGAGAAGAGCTTCGTGAAAATATGCTAAGCGTTGTATCAATGGTAAACGCAATGGTGGAAAAGGACAGAAATGTCAACTGGTATTTCTCCTTTGCCACAAATATTGAAGCAACCGATATTGGCACAAAAATGATGCCTCAGGAATCAACCCGCCACATTTACGAGGAGTTCCTTACAAAGGTAGACAGCTCCGTAAAGGTAAATGCGGTTGAGGTGAATTCCTTCAACGATTATTACAACAAGTTCTTTATTACCGACCACCATTGGAATCACCACGGCTCAGAAGAAGCATATCTTGGAATTGTAAAGATGCTTCGTGAAAATTATCCCGATATAGTACCCCTTGAGGTTGAAGATGTATATGAATTCAAGGATGTACAGTTCTTCGGTTCACTTTCAAGAGCACATTCCAATAAGGCAGTATGGGATACCTTCGGTGTATATTACAGATCGCTTCCTTCGCATACATTGGTGCGTGATGAGGCAATTGCTTACGGCTCAAAGAAAACTCAGTCTGCAAATCTCAGAATTTACAGAAGCGGTGAACACAATAAGGCTTCCGGTTATAACCATTACACCGAATTTTACAGAGTTGCAAAGGAAATCAAGTATAAAGACAACAACACAGGACGAAACCTCCTTCTTATAGGCGACTCCTATTCACTTCCTCTCCTTGAAGTTGTTGCCGCTCATTTCGACAATACATATGTCAGATATGAGGACAGAAGCTGGAATAACTTCCCCGAAGAGCTGATATATGAAGACTTTATCAAGGAAAATAACATTACAGACGTTATTGTCATCGAGGAAATGGCGAAATCCATAATGCAGGGCTACGGCACGGCATATCCGTCGGGATTCCTTAATATCTTCCCCGACGAGAACTGGTAAGGAGGTAAATATATGGTATTTTCAGAACTCTATTTCGTATTCGGCTTCTTTCCGCTGTTTTTCCTTTGCTACTATCTTTTCGGCAAGCTTTTCGGACTCAGAGGAAAGAACGTAACACTGTTTTTATTCTCACTGTTCTTCTACGCATGGGGCGAGCCTGTATATGTTCTCCTTATGTTCTATTCCACAATTCTTGACTATACCTGCGGACGCATAATCGAAAAAGGTCATAATACCGAAAATCAACGGCTGAAGAAAACAGGTCTCATAATATCCCTTGTGGGTAATCTCGGACTGCTTTGTACCTTCAAATACCTTGATTTGTTCATCGAAACTCTGAACTACATCCCAAAAGTCAATCTTCCCCTTGCGGAGATTGCACTTCCCATCGGTATTTCCTTCTATACCTTCCAGACTATGTCTTATTCAATAGACGTATATTACGGAAAGGTAAAGGCACAGCACGACATCGTTACCTTTGGTACATACGTTACAATGTTCCCTCAGCTCATAGCAGGCCCCGTTGTAAGATATAGCACGGTTGAAGCAGAGCTGATGGGACGAGTTGAGAATATCGACGGATTTTCAAACGGTCTCAGACGCTTTATTGTGGGTCTCGGCAAGAAGGTAATCATAGCCAACTCAATGGCAAGTATTGCCGACGGACTTTACAATCCTTTGAATCCAGCAGCATCTACCGCTCATAACATATCAGAGCTTGGTGTTATCGGCTCGTGGGTGGTTATTATCGCGTACACCTTACATATCTATTTCGACTTTTCGGGATATTCGGATATGGCAATCGGTATGGGTAAAATGATGGGCTTCAAATTCCTTGAAAACTTCAATTATCCCTACATATCAAAGAGCATTACGGAATTCTGGAGACGTTGGCATATATCAATGTCCACATTCTTCAGAGATTATGTGTATATCCCTCTTGGCGGAAGCCGTTGCAACACCTTAAAGTGGATAAGAAACATACTCATTGTATGGTTTGCAACAGGTCTCTGGCATGGTGCTAACTGGACATTTGTACTTTGGGGTCTGTATTTTGCGGCAATTCTTCTTCTCGAGAAGTTTGTACTTGGCAAATATCTGAAAAAACTCCCCGTAATCAACAACATTTACGCACTTTTCCTTATTGTTTACGGCTGGGTAATTTTCCACATGGACAATATGACACAAATCGGCGAATTTACACGTACTATGTTTGGCGGCTCGGGACTTTTGGGTGACGGAAAAATGAATGTACTTACTCTTATGTCTCAGGCAGAGATAGGAACGGTTTCTGTTGCAATGTTTGTAATAGGCGCTATTGCTTCCACTCCCATTCTCGGTAAGCTTAAGAAGGCATCGGAAAAGTCCGCTGTACTTCCCGTACTTGGCGATGTAGCTCTTCTTGCTATGTTTATTATTTGTGTTGCCGAGCTTGCAACAGGCTCTTACAACCCGTTTATATACTTCGCATTCTAAGGAGATAAAAATGAAAAAAATACTCATCACAGTTTTGCTCCTTGCCGCATTTTCAATTGCGTGCTTGGCGGCTGACGAAATAATGATAGGTACACCGGTTGTTGACGGTATGACCGATTCAATATATCAAACAAGCTACAAAATAGAAATCAACGGAGAAAAACACACCTTCCATACCGGAAAGGGCGGACAGCCTGACGGCTCAAAGGGGGCAAGTGCAACGGCATATTATCTCTACGACGATAACTTTCTTTACGTATCAATAGATGTAAAGGATGAAAGCGTTTTTTCAAGAGGGAAAGCCTGGATAATAAAGAACATTGCTGCTCTTTCATGGGAAAACGATGCGGTTGAAGCACGTGTATATTACCCCGAGCTTGGAGACCCGGTACAGGCAAATCAGTACATTTTCCAGTGCGATGCAAAAGGGGTTGCCACTACTAACTATCTCGGTATGTGCGAGAAGGACCATATAGCAGCAACTACTTTGAATGAGAACGGATATACAGTCGAATTTGCAATTCCCTTGTCGTTTGATAAAAAGGCAGGGGATATGATAGGTCTTTCTATTGAGATTGATGACCTTCATGAGCTTGTAAGCGGTGCAGACAGTCCTATGGGAGCACACAATTTCAATGCCTACGGAAGCCAGCACCCCTATAAAAATATGGTGAAGCTCGGCAAGGAGAAGGTTGCAAACCGTGTAACTGTTTATGATGATACCAAAAACCACTGGGGACGTGATGAAATTTCCTACGTTGTTCAGGCGTCTCTCTTCAACGGCACCGGAAAAGGCTTCGAACCCGACACCACAATGACAAGAGCTATGTTTGCCACAGTTCTCGGAAGACTGTATGAAATTAAAAAAGGTCCTCTTACGCAATACGACAACGCCGCAAAGTTCAAGGATGTTGACTATAAATCGTGGTATGGCAAATATGTTGATTGGGCAAGCGGTGCCGGAATAGTAAACGGTTATGAAAACGGAAGCTTCAAGCCCGATGCACCCATCACACGTGAAGAAATGGCTGTTATGATTTTCAGATTCGCAAATACTTCTCATACAGAAGGTAAGCTTGACTTCAAGGATGCATCCAAAATTTCCGATTGGGCGAAGGTATCTGTTTCCTACTGTGTTGATAAGGGATACATAAACGGCAACGAAAAGAGCGAATTTCTTCCGAAAAACAATGCCACAAGAGCCGAGGTTTCAGCGCTTATGGCAAGATATCTGAAGGCGGCAACAGCAAGGCTTTATAAATGAGTTTCAGGAGTGAGATATGACCAAAATTGAAATGCCGAAAAAACGCTCGGATTTCAGATTGAAGCTTGGTAAAATGTACTACGGTACAAAAAGACGGCTGAAATGGCTGAAAATGAGGCGTGTTTTCGCAAAGACTCATGAAGAAGAAAAGCTCCCACATAAGTATTTTTCGCATAAAACATTGCTTCTCCGAAAGCTCAAAGACGTGGATATGTGGCTTCAGGAGAATAAGATAACAAATCTAAAAATAGCTTCGAAAAAGCTGAATGGAATAATTCTGCGTCCGGGCGAGGTTTTCAGCTATTGGTATCTCATCGGCAACACAACAAAGCGCAAGGGATATGTCGAGGGAATGGTGCTTAAAAACGGCACCTTCGCCCCCGGTATCGGCGGCGGACTTTGTCAGATGTCAAATCTCATTTTCTGGATGACCTTACATACTCCTCTTACGGTTATTGAACGTCACCGACACGGTTATGACGTTTTCCCCGATTCCAATCGTACACAACCCTTCGGAAGCGGTGCGACCTGCTTCTATCCTCACATCGACCTGATGATAAGAAATGATACAAACGATACATACCAGCTTGTCGTTGAGGTGGGGAAGGAGTACCTTGAGGGTGAATGGCGAGTTTCCGCAGAGCCCATGTATAAGTATGAGGTGGTTGAACGAAATCATCGAATGCAGTCGGAATTCTGGGGCGGTTACAGCCGTCATAACGAAATATATCAACAAAAGTTTGACCTTGACGGAAATCTTGTGGACGAAAATTTAGTGGTTCAGAATTCAGCTATTATGATGTACACTCCGTTTTTGGAGGAAGCAAAATAAATATAGGCATCGCATTTTTTGCGATGCCTATTTGTTTAGTTTCTTTTTATCTGTTCTGCCGAGTAAATAGTCGGTGGACACGTTGTGAAAATCCGCAAGCTTTATCAGTACAGCGGTAGGGATGTCAATGTCTCCTCTTTCATAGTTACTATATACTCTTTGTGAGCATGACAGTATCTCACCCATTTCCGTCTGAGTCAAATCTTTATCCTCTCTCAAATCTCTTATCCTCTTGTAATATGGCATTCCTCCACCTCTTTCTATGAAAATTATACATAGAAAGTTTTTCGCTATACATTTTTAGCGTAAATTTCGCTAAAACTATTGACTTTTAGAAAGTTATTCGCTAAAATAACTTTGCCTGATAAAATTTTTTTGGAGGAGAAAACTATGGAAATTAATTACAAACTTTTCAGTACTTTAGCACTTGTGTGCCTGATAGGTTCACTTATCGGATGCATAATGTTAGCAGATGGAGGCTCAGAAGAATATGGTGCATGGACTTTAGCAATTTTCGGTGCAATTTTTGTTATACTTGTGGATTGGCTTTTCGCAAAGCTTTTTGCAAGAGCGGCTGTGATGAAAGGTCATAGCGGAAGAGAATACTTTTGGCTTTGCTTTATATTTGGCATTATGGGTTATCTTTTGGTTATAGCGCTTCCCAACAAGAATGTTGGTGATAAGTCATCCGTGGTTTCGGAAATTTCCGAGGGTCTTCCCGAACTGTAAGAGGTGAAAATATGAATCAGCGTTTTACAAAATTATTTAGTCTTCCTGAGCGCCTTTATTCGGAGGGGTCACTTGTAATAATTTCAGCAGGAGCTCTTTTGATGGATAATGTTTCAGGCAAGGTATTGGCACAATTAAAGTTCAAAAGAATAGATGGTATTCTGCTTCGCTCTCTCAAGATAGAGATTATTGCATCGGACACAGCAGGACGTACGTTGGGAGAGCCTATAATTCATTCGTACCTTGATTTACAGTCAGCAGATGTGGAATTCGGCTCAAAGATTCCGATTTATCTTCAGGATAATACTGTTCGTTCTTTTAATGTCAGAGTTATTGAGGCGGTTCTTGATGACGGAACTGTTTGGGAAGATAAGAGTGGAACGTGGGAGTCTCTTCCTGCTCCGACAGAACTCAACATGGAGCCTGAACTACTCAAGCAATACAGAATGGAATACGGACAACAGTGCAGATACAAGACTATTAAAGTAAAGGACTTGTGGTATTGTGCTTGCGGTAACTTGAATAGAAAGTCTTACTGCTCTTGCGGATTGTCATTGAAACCTCTAAGCTGTGTCGATATGGATAAGATTACCGAACATATGAGAGTGCGCTTAGAAGAAGAGAAAAGGATCAAAGCGGAAAATGATGCTAAAGCAAATAAACGTAAAAATAAAGTCAAAATAATAGCCTCGGTTTTAATACTTGTGCTGATTACTGTTATTGGGGTTCTGTGGTTTACTGCTGTAAAACCATCTATGAAATATAATGAGGCAGTTGCTTTGATGGAAATAGGTAAATACGAGGAAGCAATTGATTTGTTTGAAGAACTTGGAACTTACAAAAACAGTTCAGTACATAAAGCATACATTCTAGACATCTTATATGATAAAGGAAATGCTTTGATGGAAGATGGCGAATATGAAAGCGCTATCGGCTCATTTGAATTATTAAGTGGGTATAAAGACAGTTATAGCAAGATAAATGAATGCAAAATAGGAATAGAGTATAATAAAGCTGTTGCTTTAATGGAAGAAGAAAAATACGAAGATGCGATTACTGTTTTTGAAATGTTGGACGGATATAAAGACAGTGACAAAATGATTGACGAGTGTTGGTACAATAAAGCTGTTGCTTTACAAAAGGCGAAAAAATATGAAGATGCAATAGCCATATTTGAAACTCTGGGGAATTATAAGGATAGTGCTACGCGAATTCAAGCATGTAAAATAAGAAGCGCGAATAAATAAGCTGAAGGTTTGGTTAAAAAAACAAAAGTTAAATTATACAATTTCAAAATAACGCTCGTTTTGAGCGTTATTTTTATTGCAAAAAAGTCGGTAATATGATATAATACGTAAAAATATGAGAAGTCGAATTGTGAGGAAACACATATGGTAAAATTTGTTATAATAAGACACGGTCACAGCACGGGCAATAAGGATAAAATCTTTTGCGGACAGCTTGATGTACCGCTTAACGAAACGGGCTTTCAACAAGCGGAGGAGACGGGAGCTTGGGTTGCAAAGAATTATAAAATAGATGAGGTTTGGTCCAGCGACCTTGTGCGTGTAACAGAGACAGTGAGACCTTTGGCAAACCGTCTCGGACTTCCCATAAACACCGACAAGCGACTTCGCGAGGTCGATGTAGGAGAGTGGCAGGGTATTCCTGTGGATGACGTTAAGAGTGCACATCCCGATGAGATTGAGTTTTACGGAAAATATCCCGGAAAATTCTTTTTCCCGGGCGGTGAGGGATATGCCGATATGATAGTGCGTGTCGCCGAGTTTTTTGAAGAAAAAGCAAAGGAGTCAGACGGCAAGACGATAGCTGTAGGCACACACGGCGGATGTATACGTACTCTTATCGCTTATGTCAACGGTCTTCCGATTGACCGAGTTGGTGAGATTCCCTTTGTTCCCAATGCGTCGGTGTCGGTTTTGAATTACGAGGACGGAAAATGGTCATTTGAGCTTATGAGCTATGCAGACCATCTTGAAGTAAAAAGCGGTAAATTTTTGGTGGTATAGCCGAATGGAGCCGAACTCCCTTCGGTTATAAAAATAAAAGCTATGAATTCTTTTTGAGAGTTCATAGCTTTTTGTTTAAATCTCTTTTCTGTATTTGTTGGGGGTTATTCCCATTTCCTTTTTAAAAATGCGGCAAAGCGTTTTTGCGTCCGAAAAGCCTACCTCTGCCGCTATTTCGTCAAGAGGCAGGGTTGTACTTTTCAATATGATGCAAGCACTTTCAAGCCGCTTTTTATTAAGGGCTGTGTGAAATGAGGTGCCTGTGATTTTTTTGAAATGCTTACAAAAATTACTTTCACTGTACCCGCAAACCGATGCCATTTCCGCCACTGTGATGTCACGGCTGTAATGAGAATTTATGTATTCCAGAGCACGTTCTATCTTCTTGATGCTTACAAGGTGTGCGGAATCGGAGCTTTCCGAAAACGGCTCTATTATATCCGTTAAAATATGCGCACACAGCTCGTAAAGCAAACCCCGTTCAATGAGCTTTGATGAAACGGAGCCTACAGATTGGTTTTTTATTATCTTTTCGAAAATTTCTCTGATAGCGGAGTATTTTTCTTCTTTCAGGTCAAATATCGGACTTTTGAAGGAAGCGTTTGAGAAAGGTGCGGAGTACTCACCGAGAAATACGCTTCCTACCACAACCGTAACGGACATTGTGTTTTTGAGAATTTTATCACTTTTTATATATTCGTGACTTGTCATGGAGGAGCTTATTGCGAGCAATCCTTCCGACATTTCATAAGGCACACCGTCAATAAAGGCGGTATATCCTCTGCCCGAGTGACAGTAATTAAATTCAAGCTCGGGATGTCTGTGTACTTCAAATTCGGTTCCGTTATTTGAAATGCCTACATGATATGGCATTGATTTCATCAACAATTTTTGGTAAAGCAAAGTTCTCACCTCGCGGAAAGTATATCACATTATCTTTTCAAACGCAATATGAGTGGAGTAAATTTTTGCGAATTTTTTGACGTAAATTATACTTGAATTTTAAAAGGCTTAGTGTATAATAATGATAGAGGTGATAAGAATGCTCGGAGTACAAATATACACTCTGCGGGACTATCTGAAAGATGAAAGAGAGATATGTGATACTGCAGAGAAACTTAAGAAAATGGGATGCGACTGTGTACAGCTTTGCCATGGTGACCAAAGCCTTGAGGAGATATGTCGGATTTTTTCTGAGGTTGGCATAACGGTTATCGGTACGCTCAGTAACCTTGATAAACTTGAAAAGAATCCCACACTTTTTGATACATGTAAAAAGTATGGCTTAAAGGATATCGGTATCAGTTCATCTGTTATAACCGAAGAAGAGGTAAAAGCCATGATTCCCAGAGTTAACGCTTTTGCAAAAAAAGTGGTTGAAAATGGTTTTACCTTTTCATACCACAATCATGCAAACGAATTCACAAGACTTCCCTCCGGCAAGACAGTGATGGATTCGTTCCTTGCAGGATTCACTGAGGACGTTACCTTTATGCCCGATACCTTTTGGCTTCAGACAGGTGGCGCTGATGTGAGAGAGTGGATAGCAAAAAACTCAAAAAGAATCACTATGCTTCATTTGAAGGATATGGCGGTTGTGGACAGAAAGCCTACCTTTGCCGAAATAGGTCAGGGAAATATGAACTTTGTATCCATTACAGAGGAAGCAAAGAAAGCGGGAATAGATACATTTATAATTGAGCAGGACGTGTGTCTGAGAGACCCGTTTGAAAGTGTTAAAATGAGTATAAACTATTTGAGGAGGATTTCGTTATGAGTTTATTTCTTGGTACAGCAAGAGAAATTATAACACCAAAGGTCGGTGCATGTCTTTATGGTTATAAACCCGATTGGCATTCCACGTCTGTTGCAGATGACCTTACAGCGATAGCGTTTTATTTCAAGAGTGAAGAAAAAGAGGCGCTTTGGATAAGTGTTACGGTGTGCCTTTTGAACACTGAGCTTATGAATGATATCCGAACACAGATATCCGAAAAAACAGGCGTTCCCTTTGAAAATATAATAATTTCGGCAACTCATACCCATTCAGGTCCCAATACCTCGGGAGAATACGGATGGGGCGGCATTGACGAGGAATACTGCAATGAAATTTTCATACCTTCCTTGCTTAAAATCTCAGCTGATGCAATGATATCTCCCGTTGAGGTTGAAATGGGTATCGGTATCGGTAACAGCGATATAGGCGTAAACCGCCGTGAGTTTTTTGAGGACGGTAAGACTTATCTCGGGCAGAATCCCTGGGGATGCTACAATCCTCAGATGACGGTCATCGCCTTCCGTGACAAGGAGCATAAGCCCGTTGCAAATATGGTGCACTACGGTATGCACGGCACTTGCGCGGGAAGCAATTATGAAATATCCCGAGATTGGTCGGGCGTAATGTGCGATATGCTTGAAAAGGACAGTAAGGCACTTACAGCCTTTGTGACAGGTCCCGAGGGTGATGTAGGTCCAAGACTTTCAAACGGACACACTACGGGAAATCGTGATATTTCATATGTTTACGAAATAGGAAACAAAGCGGCACTTGACGCGGTGAAAATATATAAGAGTATCAAGGTATACAACAAATCGCCTCGTCTTGACGTTGCGGAGAGGGAAATCTCAATTCCGCTGAAGGACAGATACACAAGAGAATTTGCCAAGAATATGCTTGATACATATTATGCAGGCAAGACTATAAATCTTGAGGGCAGAATGAGGGCTTTCTTCGAGAAAGTAATTGATTCCTACAACAGCGATTTTGAGGCAAAGGAAACAAGGGAAGTGCCATATAACTTCCTCATTCTCGGAGACCTTGCAATCGTAACTTTCCCATACGAGATGTTCTCGGAGATAGGACTCAGAATCGCCAAATTCTCACCCTTCCCCTATACTCTTTCTCTTGCATGCACCAACGGAAGTGAGAGCTATTTCGTAACAGAGTCGGAGATATGCCGTGGCGGATATGAGATAAATTCATTCCTTTATAAGGATATACAGCCCTTTGTTGACAATGCGGATTACTATCTCATAAAAAATACACTTGACGACCTTAAAAAGCTTTATAAGGAGGACTGAATATGTACAGAATCGGAAAAGAAGAAATAGATGAGCTTGCCCGTGTTATTGAAACACGAAGTATGTTTAAGGTTAACAACGGACTTCAGGAGACATACAAGGTTGAAGAAAAGCTTCGTAAAATATTCGGTGTTGAATATCCAATATTTTTAACAAGCGGTCAGGGTGCACTTTCCACAGCACTGGTGGCACTTGGCATCGGACCGGGTGATCAGGTAATAGTTCCTGCCTATACATATATTTCAACAGCAATGGCGGTTGTTGATGCAGGTGCTATCCCTGTAATTGCCGAGGTGGACGAAACGCTTACTTTAGATCCCGAGGATTTTGAAAAAAAGATTACTCCGCATACAAAGGCTGTAATGCCTGTGCACATCCAGGGCTTTCCTTGTAATATGGATGAAATATGCCGCATTGCAAAGGAGCATAATATAGCTGTTGTCGAAGATGCTTGTCAGGCAGACGGTGGAAAATATAAGGGTAAGAGGCTCGGCTCGATAGGTGATGCGGGAGCTCTCAGCTTCAACTTCTATAAGATAATTTCATCGGGTGAAGGCGGTGCGCTTCTCACAAATCGCCGTGACGTGTTTGAACCTGCCCTTGTATATCAGGATAGCTCAGCCATTGCATTTTTCGGAAATCAGATGGACGGCTTTTCAACACCTACCTTCTGTGGCAACGAGTACAGAGCAAATGAGCTTTGTGCCGCAGTTATGAATGTTCAGCTTGACCGTCTTGACGGCATACTTTCCGACCTAAAGCGCAATCAGAAATATATGATGAAAAAGCTTTCGGAATTTGTAACCCTTGCTCCTTCCCACGATATTGAGGGCGACTGCGGTACAACCATAGCCCTGAGATTTGATACAGCCGAGAAGGCAAAGGCTGTCAGCGAAGCGGTAGTCGCTACTTGCCCCATCAACACAGGTAAGCACGTTTATTCAAACTGGAAGCCTATTCTTGAAAAGCGCGGTGCATTCCATCCCTTGATGGACCCCTTCAAGATGGAGGCAAACCGTGATATAATTCCGGATTATAAGCCCGACATGTGTCCGAAGACTCTTGACCTTCTTTCAAGAACTGTTTACATTGGAGTAAATCCCGACGAGACAGTAGCGGACATGGATGCAAAGATAGAAAAGGTTAAGAACGCTATATAAAAAGCAAAAATCCGACGGATGTTCCGTCGGATTTTTTATGTGAATGTTATTTATTGCCCTTGAAATCGGGGAAGCTAACGGGTGCACCGCCAAGCTTTATTGACATTTCCGAAAGGGGAGATACTGCCATTACAGTCGCTCCGTCATAAATGTCCAGGGGCATGGGTTTTCCTTCAAGGAGATGATTGAAGAAATCGGAGTAGCACAGGTAGTCCATACCGCCGTGTCCCGCTGCCTTGTCCTCTTCTGTAAGATTTGCCCAAAGGGGATGTGAATGCTCTGCGAGATATTCGTTTGCGTTACCCCAGTGAGATCTCCAGCCCGATGATGAATGAAGTGTTGTATCGTCTGTGTCAAAGAAAACTGAATCATTGTCCTCCATGTACATGCCCTTTGTTCCTCTTACAGTGAATCTTCTGCTGTAGGAACGGGGGAGAGTGGTGTCAAGAGAGAGCACAACTGTCTGTCCCTCCGATGTTGAAAGCACGGTTGTTACAACGTCACCCTGAGCAAATTTTGTATCAACCATTTCGGGCTTATGAGTCTTTGCCCATTCATTTATACCCGCTGCCCTTGACGAGAAGGAGGAAAGTGTTGTGAAGCGGTTGCCGTGATTTATGTCAAGCACGCTCATGATGGGAAGAAGCTCATGTGTGGGATAGTTCTCTCTGTTGTATGCAAGGTACTCACCAAGTCTGTAATGACGGTTTTCTCTGCCGCAGGCTACTTCTTGTCTCAGGTCGTGACAGTATCCGCCCTCACAGTGAACAATGTCTCCGAAAAGTCCCTTCTTCACCATATTGAGAACCATCAGCTCCTTTTCACCGTAGCTACAGTTTTCGCAGAACATATAAGGAGTCTTTGTCTCCTCCCAGACACGCACCATCTCGAAGCAGTCCTCGATGCAGTTTGCACCACCTACCTCAGTACCTACCGGAACACCCTGCTTCATCGCATAGAGAACAACCTCTGTGTGCGCTCTCCAGGAGGTGGCAACAACAACACAGTCAACTCTGTCTCGGGTTATAACCTCTTTGTAATCAAGTGTGCCGAAGGGAGCGGGCTTGCCCATTTCAACAGCCTTGTCAACCGCTCTTTGCACTCTGTCCTCGTAAAGGTCGCATAATGCCACAACCTCTACCTGTGACATTTTCAAAAACATCTGTGTAAGTCCGAAGCCTCTGCCTCCGAGACCTACAACACCGAGCTTTAATTTTTCCATTATCATATTCTCCTTTGAAGATAAATATTTACTACCACGATTTTATTACTTCACGCCGAAAAAGTCAACAGTTTTCTAAAAAATATTGATTTCATTATTCTCCTCAAAGGAGTAAAGCCAAATTTTTTCAGATTTTTTGATTTTTCTATTGACAAAACTGTCTATTGATTGTAGACTATAATTGAAGTCTACTCAAGGTAGACATCAGAAAGGCGGAACGGTTATGGACATCACATTAGGTAATATAGAAGCTCGATTTGCAGATATGCTTTGGGAGAGAGAACCCCTGACCACAGCGGAAATAGTGCGCCTTGCGGCAAAGGAATTTGACTGGAAGAGAACCACCACATATACAGTTCTCAAAAGACTGTCCGAAAAAGGTCTTTTCAAAAACGATAACGGCACTGTTACTTCGCTTATCTC
>SVRV01000018.1 GCA_015064635.1 Oscillospiraceae bacterium | reverse complement strand
AGAGACAATCTCCACTTTGAATCCCTTGATTATTTAACTCAATTTTTACTTTTCTTTCATTCTTTCTTGTTTCAACACAAAAAACGCTCATCAAGCGAAAGCAAGATGAGCGTTTTTCGACAGTCTGTCCGCAGAGAGACGAAATATCTCTCTGCGGTATTTTTATTCCGACAGCAATGCTTTTGTGTTTACCCATCCAAGAGTCTGATGTTCTTTGTGGGTCATGTAATCATCTAATGCAACCTGATAAAATGCGGTTGAACCGGTTTCGAGGTTTTTCACGTAGAATCCACTGGGTAAATCAATATCCTCTTTTACATGTGTATTTACTCCGAGATGATACATAGAATAGCTTGTATATGCAAGGTATTTCATATCGGGAGAAAGGATTGGATTGAAGCAATAGTTCATCAGATGAGTCATTTCAGAGGTTTTAAGATCCAACATATATACATTATGGGTATATTTGCCATATATTGTAAATACAAGATATCTTTCATCAATAAATTGATTTATATCAAAAAGTGACATTTCGTCAGCAAATTCAACAACATAGTTTAATGAATCTTTGTCATAGATCATAACTACATGGTCATAATCATCATAATAATGATATTCATACAATAAAGTCTCAGAATCGTTGTGTATTTTAAGCCGATAGTCATATAACTCCGTGGGTTCATTTATTGGAGCAACAGCAAAAGCACCGTTGTAAACATCAAGAAATCCACCTGAAGCATAATCACCGTATCCAAGCTCATCAATATTTTGAGTGAGTGTTTTTGTCAAAATACCGTTTTGATATATTTCCAATATTCCATTCCAAATGGTATTACCGTTTGGATGCGTTTCTGCTTCAACAATATGATAGTTTCCTATTGTACTAGCGTCTTCGGAAATATATATTACCTTGCTTTCGGTAATCATGGAAAGTATATTGGGAAGCTGTTCTGAAATTGGTACCCCATCGAGTGTCTTACTTTCTTCAAGCTCAAAATCATACATTTGTTTGTATCGGCAGTCAATATTGTTATATATTCTTGCCTTTTTCAATGATATCACAAAATTCTCCTAAAAAAGCATAAGTATATGTGGGTTTGCCTATTTCTCCGTAGGCAGTGTTTTCAACTCTTACAAACAGTCCATACTCTCCCCATTCAAATTCCTCGGGAGAGACGAGATTCAGCTCGGCGTATGGCTCCTCGGGGAAGTCCTTGGGGAATTCAATTGTGATATATTTTGTATTCTCATCAGCCTCGGGGAGCATTACCACGTTTTCGTCTGGCTCTTCCGTTGGTTCATCAGGCTCGGTTGGTGTTACAGTTTCGGGCGTGGTTGTATCATTCTCACTCGGTGATGCGATTTCATTTGGTGTTGCGGTTTCGGTTGGTGTTTCTTCTTCCTGCTTTGTTTTGGGGGCGTCAGTACAGGAAAACAATGCGGCGGTCAAACACAGTGCGACAAGCAAGCATACAAGTTTTTTCATAACATTTTTCCTTTCTAAAATGTACAATACAACAAATGCAATAAGAGGTGGTTATTGAGAGTGTTGTAAATATATCATATGACTGCATTGCTTCCTATGCAACCTTCTTGAATATTATTATATACTAACAAACAAGATATTGCAACTATTTTTTAAAGAGGACAGAAGATGACCTCTTTATTTTTTATTGTATTTGTGCAGTTGCAAATAACTAAAGAAAGGAAAAAGAAAAAATGAACAACAAACAGTACAAAAACATAATAGGCTATACAATAGCCAATGAAACAAATGTGGAAAATAATGACGATTAAAAAAGTCCTATCACATACTTGTAGCAGATTACGACAATGTGTACAGACTTGTATTCGATTATGAAAATTCGGGCAGAGTAACTACCGTTACCGAATATGATGCATACCGCAACCTTGACTCTATCGGCATTGACGGCAAGAGTGAAAAGCTTATCAAGTACACCTACCGCGATAACAACGGTAGACTCAAGAAGATCACCTATGCCAACGGCGACTATATGACGGCAAGCTATGACCGCCTTGGTCGAATGATATCCGAGAAGTGGTTTAATTCCACAGGCTCTCTTACCTATGAATACACCTATGCATACGACGGCGAGGGCAATATTGTCAAAACCATTGACAAAGTTAACGAAAAAGAGTATAATTATCAAGCAAAATGGATTTTCAACAACAAGTTATAGTATCACCTCGCTATATACTTGACAAATTACCTATTAAAAGTTGATTTAGAGAAATGCGCAGCAAAACGGGACTTTTTTCGTTTATCTCAGCAACAGCCGAGCAAGTTAATTTGACATTTTGCTGAAATTTAAAAGGGGTGATTTTTTTATTGTCAAAATTAAAACTAAGTATTGATATTGAAAAAAGTTTATTAAATAATTTATGTGCAGATGTATATGTAAACGGAGAGTATTTGACGTGCTTAGATAGTAATAATAAACGCTTTGAAAGGCATATTCAATTTGATTCACAAATGAATAGAATCAAGCTCAGATGGAAGCCTGTTTATGATACATCAGATAAGATTAAAAATATTTTTCGCTCATTTGGTGAAGTGCTTCACAGTATTTTTGTTTCGGAAATTGAAGTATTAAATTGTCCTTATGAATATGAGGATGAATTTGAAGTGTCTACCCAAGAGGACACAGCTACTTTTGAAGTTAATTATTTGCAAATCGAAGCAGTTCAGCATTACGGATTTAAAATAAGTCATGAACATTGCGAGACCAAATGTCAAAAAAACATACTAATTCCCAAAAAACAATTAGATAAAAAGTATAATCAAAAGATTATTATATTATCTGTGATATTAGCGTTGTTCACATTGGTTGGGGGGATAGTTGATTTTTTGGCATTACAAAACAGCCATAGAATGCTGTCTGTAATAGTCACGGTTGCTTGGACAATTCTTGTTATCCGCATAATAAAAATGTATATAAGATTAAAGAGAAGGTATAACTTTATCAAAGAAAAGCATATAAGCATAATTATGTGATTATTTAATTTTAATTCTATTTTTTCAAAGAGGACATGAACTGTCCTCTTTATTTTTTATATTGTTACTGCAGCCAATAAATGAAAGGAGACAGTATAATATGGAGAATACTCAGTTGATTTTAGAACGTCATGAACAGAGAATAAAAAATCTGGAGAAAGATGTTTCTGTGTTGAAGGATGTACAAAACGAGATACGCACGATGAATGAAACGTTGGTTACGCTTGCAACAGAATTGAAACACACAAACGAGCATTTATCTCGTCACGAAAAAAAGATAGATGCTATCGAAAGTCAGCCGAAAATGCGTTTGCAGCAGATAATAACTGCAATTATCGCCGCACTTTCGGGAGCTGTAGTAACAATGATATTTAACCAATTTACATGACAAGGAGGTTGAAATATGGAATTTGAAAAATATATAAGGGTTGAATTGCTGATACTGATCCCTGTTTTATATTTGATTGGAATTGGTTTGAAGAAGAGTAAAATGCCGGATAAATTTATCCCCTTGATTTTAGGTATATCATCCATTATCTTGTCCTCGTTCTGGGTTATTGCTACTTGTGATATTTCATGTGCACAAGATATTGCAAATGCATTTTTTACAGCAATAACTCAAGGTGTACTCACAGCGGGAGCCAGTGTTTATGCCAATCAGCTTTACAGACAGACAAAAAAGGAGGAATGATAAATGGATATTATCAAATCTATGGCAGTTAAAAATCTTTGCTATATTACAGGCAAGAAAATGACACCGCAGGGTATAATTGTTCATTCCACGGGAGCTAATAACCCATATTTAAAAAGATATGTGGATTGCCCATCCGAGGTTGGTGTGAATGAGTATGATAATCATTGGAATACGGCAAAGCCCGATGGAAGAAGTGTATGTGTTCATGCCTTTATAGGCTACGACAAAAACAACAAGGTAAGGATAGCCGAAATACTTCCTTTGGATATTTGCGCCTGGGGTGTCGGATGGGGAATTAACGGAAGCTACAACTATTCCCCTGCGTATATTCAGTTTGAAATATGCGAAGATGACTTAACCGGTAAAACGTATTACAGAAAAGCTTTTGACTTAGCGGTGAAATACTGCGTAATGCTTTGTAAAATGTATGGAATACCTGTTGACAATATAAAGAGTCATAGAGAAGCTCATATTGAGGGTTATGGAAGTAATCACGGTGATCCGGAGCATTGGATGAAAAAGTTTGGTGAAACAATGGATGATTTTCGTAAGAAGGTGTCTAAATCACTCAATTCAAGCGAAAAGGATGATGCTAAAACATTCTCATCTTGTGAGATCCAACGAGGAATGTTAGTTTCATTAACTCCCGATGCAGTATATTACAATAACAAAAAAGTGCCCGAGTGGGTAAAAGCTCAAAACTGGTATGTTAAAGATATTCCCATAGGTGACAGGGCTGTTATAGATGATAATGAAAGCAGAAATCTGTCTATATGCAGTGCGATAAATATTAAGTATTTAAAGGCGGTAAAAAAATAGATGGAAAATATAATTTTAGCTGTAATTCTGTTGATTTTGAATCTTATTGGTGTAGGCTGTGTAGAAATGCTTTGTCAAGGATGTTCATATAAAACTCCGGAGTGTTACTACAAAATTATTTTTGCCGGAGCAATCGGATCGATTATGACTTCTATAATTGAAGATGAGCCGTCTGTTTCTTCTGTTATTTCCATTGGTATGCTTTGTGCATTGATATGTGAATTTTTGTTACTTTTGCGTATGATTGTGAAATACATTTATAAAAATGACGAAATGTTCGATTTACGGTGGAGAGCCCGAGATAATACTGAAAGCAAGTACCGAGGAAGGATGTAACCATGTGTGGCACGCTTATTGCTCGGAGGATGAGGAGCTTTTTGTCTTTGACAGCACCCTTCCCTCTAAGGGGCTTCCTCTGTGGAGAGGATGTGCATCAACGGTGCAATTTTTCAACAAGCGTACCGGAAAGTATTTTCGCTTTCTTACCTGCAATCCCGCACTTGATGATTGGAGTCCCGAAAACCAGTGCAAATATCACATTGACCCTCATCCGAGATTTGTTATGCAAGATAAATATATCACTTTTACAACTACGGTCAAGGGCAAGGTTGACCTTGCGGTTGCAGACGTTTCAGACCTTATAGAAGCTACAAAATGAAAAAGTCGCCCAAAGTAATTTGGGCGGATTTTTGTATTATATTGAAAAATCGTTGCAAAAGTGGTATAATCTAAGAGACAAATAACTGTAAAATAACGGAGTTACAATTATGATTGAAGTAAAAGAAAAAAATCCCGATTATTTTGTGCTGGTAAACGAGGACAACAGACTTCCCGAGGGGTTTGAAAATACAGTTGAGCTGATTCCCACAGAGAATATTGCGGGTAATCAATTCAAAGTTGAGAAAAAAACCTACGATGCCTTTTGTGCTCTGCACGAGGATGTTTTAAAAAATGATGGCATTGAAACGGTACTCCTTGGGTCTTACAGAACGGTTGCGGCGCAGGAAGAAATCTTTGAAAAGAATCTTAAGGAGTACGGCTTGGAATTTACCCGTAAATATGTGGCAATCCCCGGGTGCTCCGAGCATCATACCGGTCTTGCAATTGATGTGGGAATCATGCTTGACGGTAAGCTCCACCGTAAAAAAGAAGAGCTTTTAAGCCTGGAGCATTTGTTCGAAATCATTCAGAAGAAGCTTCCAAAATACGGCTTTATTTTAAGATATCCCAAGGGGAAAGAATCTGTTACCAAAATTGCCTATGAGCCCTGGCATTACCGCTACATAGACTCACCTCAAATTGCGGGAGAAATAACAGATAAAGGAATCTGCCTTGAGGAGTATTGTCAGAAGGTTTAAAAGGGAAGTTGCTTAGGACACGGGTGTGACGTTCCTATGTGTCAGCACACATTTCACTTTTTTGTGTATCGACAGGCGAAGTAATTTATTCCTTAGTGTGAAAAGGCAAAACAAAATAAAATTACGACCTTGTAGAAGAAATTCTATGAGGTCGTTTTTTGTTATTTTAATATTTTAACTAAAAACTTTTTAATTTGATGTTGACTTTAACTAAAAAAATGATATAATTATTTTAGTTAAAAACGCGGCTTACGTTTTTAACTAATACAGTTTTTATTTATAATGTTATTTTTATTCCTAATTTTAAAAATTCGAATATTTTTTTAGTTAGAAACATATAATGGAGGTATTAAAACAATGAAATTAGAATCAAACAGAGCAGGTGTAATAATGAAAACGACACGAGGATATTCCGCTTTTGTGCCGGCAAAATTGCCTCCTGACCCTCCTATAATAATAGATTCAGAAATGCAGAAGCTACTTTCTTTGGCAGACCGAAAATTGGGAAGGTTAGATGGAATAACTCAAATTTTGCCTAACCCGGAGTTGTTTGTTGCTATGTATGTAAAGAAAGAAGCCGTATTAAGTGCTCAAATAGAAGGAACCCAAGCTTCCCTTGTGGACGTATTAAATAATCCATCTAATGAGTCAGATGATAGAACTTATAATGAAGTTAGCGAAGTAGTGAATTATGTTAATGCTATGAATTGGGGTTTAGAAAATCTTAGTAGATTACCACTAAGTTTAAGATTGATTAGAAACATACACAAAATACTTCTTGAAGACGTTAGAGGTTCTAATAAGAATCCGGGCGAATTTAGAAGATCACAAAACTGGATTGGTCCTCAAGGTTGTACCTTGGAAACGGCAATTTTTATTCCTCCCACAGTTGAAGATATGGAAACATCAATGGCTGAGTTGGAAGATTATATGTATGAGGATGATGATGTTCCTGCTTTGATTAAGATTGCATTAATACACGCTCAATTTGAATCAATACATCCTTTTTTGGATGGTAATGGACGAATGGGACGATTATTGATAACATTTTGGTTGTGCCAACAAGAAATATTAACACGACCATTGTTATATTTGAGTTATTACTTTAAGCAGAACAGACTTGAATATTATGACCGCTTAATGGCTGTGCGCACAAAAGGTGATTGGGAAAATTGGATTAAATTCTTCTTAAGGGGCGTAGCTACGGTGTCAGATGAAGCTACAGAATCTGCAAAAAATATTATAGGATTGCAAAATAAGTATTCTGAAGTTCTTTTGCAAAATGATAAAAGTAATAATAACTATACTGTTTTATTGAATCTCTTGTTTGAGAGACCGATTATAACGAAGAAAGAAATTTCAGAACGGTTAGGGGTATCGTTGCCAACGGCTAATACAATGGTAGATGCTTTTTGTGAACTTGGAATACTCTATGACAAAACACCGAACAAAAAGAGATATAAGACTTTTGTCTTTGGTGAATATTTGGCGATTCTACAAAAGGGTACGGAAATTAAAACTGCTCAATAAAGAACTAAACAATAAATAGTTTTTGTATGCTTACATTCATTAAGAAGATTAAAGTATCAGGTGAACATCGTAGGAAGATACAGATTGCGGATAAGCGGAAAACTATACAGATAGTTGAAAAAGATACAAATAAGCGGTTATTGACCTCCTTTTGTGCTTATGATATAATAAATTCAGATAAGAGCTCGTATTGATATCATATTATAGGAGGAATCCCATGGAACTTAATTTTGGTAAGAATATTAAGCATCTCCGAAAAAGCCGTGACTTGACGCAAGAGGCGGTAGCTGACGCAATCGGAGTGTCGGCTCAGTCTGTTTCAAAATGGGAGTGTGGTTACGGTTATCCCGATATTACCCAGCTTCCGACAATTGCAAACTATTTCGGTGTAACAATTGATGAACTTCTGAACAATGACAGAGACAGTCGAAAGACAGAGTATAATAAATTTTATGAAACGGTAAATAAATACGAATACGGAAGCGAAGAACAAATTGAAATAATGTGTGAATATTGCCGTCGATACCCCAATGATTTAGAATACTGCCTTTATTTGAGCAATGTGTTAACCTGTAATATAGCAAGGAATCCCGAAAACAGAGCCAAGTATTACCCTGTGCTTAAAAAAACAGTTG
This sequence comes from Oscillospiraceae bacterium, assembly GCA_015064635.1. GTDB lineage: Bacteria > Bacillota > Clostridia > Oscillospirales > SIG627 > RGIG6353. The sequence continues at coordinate 38,062 of SVRV01000018.1, read as the reverse complement.
AAAAGATGCTTGAGGATCCGGAATACAGAAATATGGCTTTATGTAATATAATTGTTGCCTGCGGTGAAGATGAGCTTGAAAACTATTTGGGAATGAGCACATACAATGTGGAATATACTCGTCGCAATATGTTAATAAATCGGTATGTATGGCATGAAGATGTAAACAATCACATTATACATCAAGGACTTGCGTTTATTGAAAATATGGTAGAGCACTTGGATATGCGTTACCCCGATGTGCTCGGCCCGGAGAATAAAGCTGAGTACCACAAATGTATTATGTCTTTAATCCGCTCTTTTTCCGAAAACGGAAATGTTCCTGATGGGTGGTTAGCTTTTTATGCGTACAAACAGCTTGTTTTTGCTGCTTGCCTCTTTGGAAGCGGAAACAAAGAGAAAGGAAAGGAAGAATTTATTTCCGCAATAGAAAAGCTTAAGCGTTTTCACGCTCTTACAGATGATTTTTTGGATATGGGAGGAATTATATTCGGGAATCTGAAAATGAATAAACAGTGGAGCATGACATTGGATACCAACGGGGAAAAGCATGAGCTTTATGATACCGGCAAAAACGGTATGTTTTCTAACCCGAATTATATTCTCAGCCTTTTGACCAATCCGCGTTGGGCGTGGTTTAATAGCGAGAGAAATGAATACTATTATAAAGATGCGGTTAAATGGCTGGAAGGTCTTGTGAATGAAAATGCTTTAGAAAGTCCAAATGAGAATTAATTGAGAGGAAGTAAATAAAATCAAGAATAGGGAATATATAACAACAAATACTAACAAAACAAAAAGCGTAGCGGTTTAAAATCGCTACGCTTTAAATTACTTGATTTATGCATGAATGAAATTCATTATTTATCTTTTGATATACCTAAAATATAATCTGTTGATACATTATAAAACTTTGCCAAAAGAATGAGCTTTTGTCCGCTGATATCGGCTATACCCAAGGAGATGAGGGATTTGTACAAATTCGGGAAAGAGGTAGAAATAGTTACAACTATTGATGGGATACTCATACGAAATCCCGAGTATCGCATGGTAAAGGTGAGGAAAAGGAGAGATGAGACGAAGGAAAGTCAAGAGTAGTGCAATAATATTTTAAAAACAATTCTCTTGTAAAATCACGCAAAATGTGATATAATTATAGTTGAAGAGATAATAAGTAAGAAAAAGCGTAGCGGTTTAAAATCGCTACGCTTTTAAATTATCTGTTCACATTGTTTTTCGAGAGAGCCCGCGTGCGGGGGATTTTTGCCGTGTAGCATTTAGCGGAACGTGCAAAAATTCAAGCCGTGCAGAGAGCGAAGCGAGTCGCAAGTGCTTTTTTCAAAAAAGCTGTCTCTCGGATAAAAAACCAAAATTATTTATATTCCCCGATGAGCTTTTCGAAGGAGGGGAGTGAGCGTTCTATCATATCTGTTGAAACGCAATAGGAGAGTCTCACATAGCCTTCAACGCCGAAGGAGTCGGCGGGAACGACCAGGAGGTCATACTTCTTTGCACGCTCGGAGAACTCACCCGCATCGGCGGTGGGAGTCTTTACAAAGAGATAGAATGCACCGTCGGGATAAACGCAGGAATAACCCATTTTTGTAAGTGAGTTGTAAAGGATATCACGGTTTTTCTTATAAACCGAGACATCGGCTGTCTGCCCGTCGCAAGCGGCTACAACTCTCTGCATCATAGCGGGAGCGCAAACATATCCCAGTGCTCTGCCCGCACCGCAAACTGCGGCATAAACATCGCCCTTATCCGCCATTTTGTCGGAAACTGCGATATATCCGATTCTCTCACCGGGGAGGGAGAGTGACTTGGAGTAGGAGTAGCAAAGAATGGTGTTGTCGTAAAGCTTCATAAAGGGAGAGTCGGGATTTCCCGAATATACAAGCTCACGGTAGGGCTCGTCGGTAATGATGAAGATGGGCTTTCCGTATTCAGCCTGCTTCTTTTCGAGAACTCGTACAATTGCGGCAATGCTTTCGGAATTCAGTACAACGCCCGAGGGGTTGTTGGGGGTATTCACGATAATACCCTTTGTATTCTTTGTAATTGCCTTTTCAAAAGCGGCTTCGTCAACCTGGAAGGTCTTGTCAGCTGACTTTACGGGGACAAGCTTTGCACCCGCCGCCTCAACGAACACTCTGTATTCGGGGAAGAAGGGGGTGAAGGTGATAAACTCGTCACCCTCGCAGGTGAGAGCCTTGAGCGAAATACAAAGAGAAGCGGCAGCACCGCAGGTCATATAAATGAGGTCAGCCTTTACGGGGAGTGAGAAGCGGGACACCAAATTGCTTGCGATTGTTGCACGTACACCTGCATCACCCTGCGCCGAGGTGTAGCCGTGAAGGGCTGTGGGCTCCATTGCTTTTGTGAGCCTTTCAATTTCGGCTTCAACACTTGCGGGTGCGGGAACACTGGGATTGCCCAGTGAGAAATCGTAAATATTTTCAGCGCCTACTTCAGCGGCACGTTTTTTTCCGTATTCAAAGAGCTCACGAATTACAGAGCGGTTTGAACCCAGCATTTTCATTTTTTCAGAAACCATTTTTTGTTCCTCCGTCGGTACATATTATTTAATATAGTGTACCACTTTTTTGCTGTTATGTCAAGAATACTTGCTATTGAGTTTTTGTATTGGGAAGAACCGCTTTTTTGAAAAAAGCGGTTCCTCCCAAGCCTACTTCCGAAAAACGGTGTTTAGGAATTTTCTTTAATAATTAACATCACATTATTTTTCGGGATGGGGTTTGAGGAAGGGTGCTTTTTTCAAAAAAGCATCCTTCTTCAATAAAAAATACTAAATCAACTCGGCAATGTCGAGGATGAGACGCTCGGTCTTTTCCCAGCCGAGACAGGGGTCGGTAATGGACTTGCCCCAGACATTCTCGCCTATCTTCTGCGAGCCGTCCTCAAGGTAGCTTTCTATCATGAAGCCCTTAACAAGCTTTTTGATATCGCTGTTGTGACGGCAGGAGTGGAGAACCTCCTTTGCGATCCTGGGCTGCTCCAGGTATTTTTTGCCCGAGTTTGCATGGTTTGTGTCCACAATGAGAGCGGGATTTGAAAGCTCGGTCTTGCTGTAGGTCTCGGCAAGGTGGAGGAGATCCTCGTAGTGATAGTTGGGAATGGACTCACCGTGGCGGTTTACATAGCCTCTCAGAATTGCATGTGCATAGGGGTTACCCTCGGAGTGAACCTCCCAACCTCTGAAGAGGAAGGTGTGCTTGTGCTGTGCGGCGGTTATTGAGTTCATCATGACCGAAATGTCGCCGCTTGTGGGATTCTTCATACCAACGGGGATGTCCATACCGCTGGATACAAGGCGGTGCTGCTGATTTTCAACCGAGCGTGCACCGATTGCAACGTAGCCTAAAATGTCGCTGAGGTAACGCTGATTTTCGGGGTAGAGCATTTCATCGGCACAGGAGAAGCCTGTTTCGGCAATAGCTCTCATATGAAGCTGACGAATTGCTACAATACCCTTGTACATGTCGGGCTTTGATGTGGGGTCGGGCTGATGGAGCATACCCTTGTAGCCGTCACCGGTTGTACGGGGCTTGTTGGTGTAGATCCTGGGCACGATGAAGATCTTATCGTTTACCTTCTCCTGCACCTCACGAAGCTTTGTTATATATTCAATTACGCTGTCCTCATTGTCTGCGGAGCAGGGGCCGATGATAAGCACGAGTCTATTGGATTTACCCGAGAAGATGTCATGAAGCTCCATATTTCTTTTTGCAATAAGGTTTTCCTGTTCAAGTGTAATGGGGTAAAGCTCCTTTACCTCCTGGGGGATGGGAAGCTTTCTTTCAAATACCATACTCATTTTTTTATCCTTCTTTCATGAAAAAATATCAGCCTCACTCGAAGCTACGAGTGAGGCTGAGTTGTTTTTTATCTACAAGTCAAAGCTTTAATTTCTCACAGGTAACTTTTGCATGCCGAAATGAGCACAGTAAAAAAACACTGCGCTAAAGTAAAAATAAAAGCTTGCAAAAATCTTGTTGAGCATCATTACTTTGTCCCTTCGTTAAATTTGCCACGATTATACTACCATATTTTCCGTTTGTCAAGTACTTTTTTAAAAAAATCAAGAATTTTATTTTCAGTATTTACTGCCTTCTTGACCGTAATAGTATACCTCATGTGTCTTTTGAGGGTATTCAAGAAGCTTTTCCACAAGGGAAATGAGTTCTTTGCTGTCGGAGTAGCAATGAGCGTAGTATCTTGCAAAGTCTTCTTTACAGTCAATTCCTATTGATACACTTACGGTATCGTAAAAATAACCTACATAGCTTTTTGCCATTTCGATGTCATTACTCTGAGTCATGGAGCTGTATGAAGCTTTGTTGACCTCATCCCAGATATCGGAAATGAGCTTTCTTGCTTCATCGTCAATCTTTACAGTGTCATAGGCCTCTTCGCCCGTGGGAGTGAAGTTTAAGGATATCCAATCCTCTTTTTCTTCTGTTCTCAAAGAGATATTGACGTATGCAAATTCTATATCCTCGGTTACAGGTACAGGCTCGGAGTAGATTCCGAAACCGTCGGCGACAAATACAGCTGTTGCAACAACGGTCACAATAAAGATGTATCCCATATGACGGGAGCCCTCAAGCACGTTGTTGAAGCTCTTGTTTGCAAAGGCGTTGAACAGAATAAAGGTGAAGAAAAGGGTGATAAGACCGCCTATGATGCACCATATAAGGGAGAATGTGAAAAGCTCGAAGAGAGTCGCACCGAAGAGGATTGCATCAAAGGTAATAAGGTATTGAATGGGACGCACGCTCCACTTGAAGGGGAGAGGCTTTTCGGAGTTTTCGTTTTTCTTCTTTTGGTATATCCACATTCCCAGTATCACAAGTAATATCAGAGCAAGGAATGAGAGGATGTACGTGAGGGCGGTGAACTCGATTCCTCCCGATGCTCCGTACATATAGCGGATAAAGGGAGAGGTGTAGGCGTAGACGTGGGGGAAGTGGTCGAGATAGTCCATAAGAACCGAATCGAATATGACATTTCCTGCCACGGATACTGCAAGGATGGTTGCGGGAATGTAGAAAATCAGCATAAGATATCCTGCAATTCCCGAAAAAACTGTTCCGGTGGCTGTTACGGCTATCATTGCAAGAGATATAAAAATAGCAATATAAAGCAAAACTGTTCCGATTACGGGAAGCTGTTCCCATATAAGAGTGAAAAGTGACATAGGCTTATAGCCTGAGAAGAAATTCATCAAAAGAAGGGCTATGAGCTGTGATGAGCATACGGTGACAGCGGTGTTGATGAAGGAGGTGAAGAGGTTTGAAAGATATATTTCACCTCGGTTTACAGACATTGAATGATAGAAGTCCGAGCCGCTTTTCTCACGCATAAAGGAGGTGAGACTGAGTGCGGAAATGATGGCGATAACGAAGCCTGCAACGATATAAAACAGTGAGAAAACACCTTCAAGGCCGATGAGAGAATCGTATATCGAGGTCATTTCTTCAATGTAATACTGTCTGTATTGGGCGCCCGGCATAGCGTTTGCATAGTGTGATTCGGCATTGGAGATGGGCATTACGCCTATTATACAGCTGAGAGTCAGGGTTATTGCAAATAGGATGAGGGGAATACTTTTGTTTGTGATGTAGTTGTTTTTCATTAACAGAAAAACCTTTGAAAGCTTTATCTTTTTCATACCGCAAGACTCCTTTCCTCTTTTATGCTTGCAACCTCTACCGAGAATATTTCGTCAAGGGAAAGCTCAACTCTTTCGTAAAACATGATTTTGTTATTCGGAAAAGCATTTTCCAATCTCGCCTTTGCTTCTTCGTCGGACAGCCTTGAAATAAAGGTGAGAAGCTTACCGCTTGAATAAGGATAAAGAGCAAAATCGGACAAATTTTCGAAAGAGGAAACGGGGGTGGAGAGTATCATCTGATACTTGTGCCATCCGTTTACTACGTCGTCTATTGTTTTGTGAAGTATCAGTTCGCCTCCGTCTATCAGGCAGACACTGTCGCAAAGAGTTTGTATGTCCGAAAGATTGTGTGAGGAAAGCACAACGGTGCAGTTGCCTTCCGCTACTATGTCGGCTATCATTTTTTTGGCAAAATCCCTTGCTATGGGGTCAAGTCCGTCAAAGGTCTCGTCAAAGAAAAGATATTCACTTCCGGTACAGATAGAAAGTATTACCTCCCCCTGACGCTTCATGCCCTTGGAAAAGGTGCTTATCTTACGGGAGGTATCGAGGTTTATGGCAGAGCACATTGAGGAAAAACGCTCGAAGGAAAATCCGGGATAAAAGCGCTTGTAAAGCCTTGCCATCTCTGTCAGAGTAAAGTGGGGAATGAGATATTGCTCGTCGGAAACAAAGCATATTCTCGCCTTGACGGAATCGTTTTCAAAAACCGTTTCTCCGCCTATTGTAACGCTTCCGCTGTCAGCCTTGTATATGCCCGACATTATTCGAAGAAGTGTGGATTTTCCTGCTCCGTTTGTGCCGATGAGTCCGAGTACGGCGTCTTTTTTTATTTCAAGAGAAACGTTTTTCAGTGATTCCACGTTGTTGTCGTATTTTTTACATACGTTTTCAATTTTTATCATTGTTTACCTCCTTGTATAAATTGTTGATTCTGTCGATTATTTCGTCATAGCCGATTCCCGATTCCATAAGCTCGGTCAGGGCATCCTCGAGACGTGTGAAGGCTTCGTCGGTCTTTTTCTTTTTTAAAAGACTCAAATCCTCCTCCACAAAGCATCCCTTTCCGGCAACGGTGTAGGTGAGTCCCTCGCGCTCAAGCTCTGCATATGCTCTCTGTATGGTGTTGGGGTTTATGCCAAGCTCCAAGGCAAGAGCACGTACCGAGGGGAGCTGCTCACCCGCAGACCACACGCCCATGAGAATACAGCGCTTGAATTCATCCCTTATCTGCTCGAAGAGAGGCACTCCGCTTTTAGGATTTATGTTTATCACCTGTTTACCTCCTTTTAGTGCATTAACTGTATTAATACGATTAGTACAGTTAGATAATAGCATTCATTAAAGCGTTTGTCAAGTGTTTTTTTGTTTTTTCTTAAATTTTATTTTGTATCAACAACAAATCACACAAAAAACTCAACAGCAAAAAAACAGGTGAAAACACCTGTAATATAGGGATAAAACGGAAGGTCAAAAGCAAAAATGCAACAGCAAAAAGACAGCAAACTCACAGCAAAACAACAGCAAACTCGCAGCAAACTAACACATATAAAGAAAGAAAAGAAAGAGAATAAAGAAAAGAAGGAGAAGAAGGATAACCTTGACGGCACCCATGCCACAAGGCAAAAAAAGAATGTAATTCCATGGAGGAAATGGAAAAGCTTTGTGATGCGGATTAACTCCGACACATAAAAATTTCCCAAGCACCGTCAAGGTACTTGGGGAAAATTCATTTCAACACAGGGTGTTCTTTATCAGACAAATCCCAGATTTCACTGTCAAGTCCGTGGTCATCGGGCAACTTATCACAGCCTTTACAGTTTATTTCGGTATACACAGCCTCCGGGTATTTTGAAGCCATGAAAAAAGAATACAGTTCATATCTCGGTTCGGTAAATCCAGAATTTTCATCATATGGTAATACGCAGCCGTAAAGATTTTTAAACTCCAGTGGTTCACCGTTATATTGAAGGTTTCCTGCGATACTGTTTGTCTTAAATGATGCATAACTAATATCTATATATCTATTGGTTGTTACAACCTTAGAAAATATATTCTCAAGCAGAGGTGCTTTGTCAATAGATCTTATTTCACCAAATGCTCCTGCATAATTATTGGTTACATTATCCGAAAAGAGTATTGTTGAATAATTGGCAATATTTTTGCATTCAAGAGCAGTATCTCCAACCCATCCCATAATTCCTCCTACGTAGTTATTATTTATCCAACCAGCCTTAGAGGTATCTATAACAATCTCGGATTGTACACATTCCATTTTTATGGAGCCAAAAAGGCTTTTACCTACAATTCCACCAAGGGCTGCCATTCCGTCTGACGATTCATCATATTCGATAAAAATTTCGGAGCCGCTGACTTTTACATTTGAAATATTACTTATTTCCTTGGAATCTCTTTCCTCTCTTATCTCTCCGATAAGTACACCCGCACTTAAAATATTTCCTTTTCCTGCTGTTTTTGAGTTTACCTTTGCATCCTTTATATTCAAGTTGTGTATATCTACCGAGGAGCAATATCCGAACATTCCCGCAAATGCAAGCTCTTGAGTTTCTGTTCTTTCGTCAAGGTGAAATGTCTCGGTATAATAATACCCTTTATCTACAAACAGTCCCGATACGGTGTGCTCTTTTCCGTCAAAGGTTCCACGAAAAGGATTGTCCCTATTGCCTATGGGTGTCCATTTTATCCCCTTCAAATCAAGGTCTTTTTCAAGAACAAAATAACTGTCATTGTATTTTCCCTCATTTACGCACTTTGCCATATACGCAAACTGTGATGAGGTCTTTATTACAAACGGTGAGTTTTTTGTTCCGTCACCATCCTCAAATTCCTTCGCTGTTGTTCCGTCCCATATGTCAATGGGTGATTCTTCACATCCTATTAAGGACGTGCAGATAATTAAAACAAGTAAAAAATATAACAGTTTTTTCATAACACTCTCCTTTTCTTTGGTGATGATTTTCTGATTTTATTATATGCTATGACGGGAGAAAAATCAAGTGGGGAGATTTTAATTGAGAATTGAAAATTGAAAATTGAGAATTTGCATAATGCACAGCATTAAGCAATGAATAGTGAATAATGAATAGTGAATAATTGTGGTTGATTTTGCTTTCGCAAAATCTTCCTTAATTGTGCATTGTGCACCTTGCACTGTGCATTGAACATAGTGCACTCAAAAAAGATGTCAGGTATATGTCAGGGTAATGTCATTGTATGTCAGTATGGTGTTGTGGTAAAGTGTGTGTGTCGGAAGGGTTGGGGGTGACCGTGATTCCGACAGAACAATAAATCCTGAAATTTTAGGAAAGGAGGGAAAAGGATTGAAGTTCAAAAGAAAAGAAGAGATATCCGAGGACTGGGAGCTGCTTGAAGCGGGGCGTGACTACAACAGACAGATAAACTTGTATGAGACTGTGAGCAAGAACGAGCGCTTTTGGCGTGGAGACCAGTGGAACGGAGTGAGAAGCGGAGGTCTTCCCACACCGGTGTTCAACATCTTCAAAAGAGTTATCGGGTATTTCGTATCAAACATTATGTCCTCGAAGATAGCACTTCAGATAGATGCCGAGAGTGCGGGTGTTATCTATCAAAGGCAGGTGCGTGATGACCTTACAAGGGTGTCGGGTGTGCTTACCTCGTATCTCAATTACAGATTCGACAAGGACAATATGACGTCATTGCTCTATGAAGGTCTCAGGGATGCGGCTCTCAGCGGAGATATGTTCCTCTACGTTTACTGGGACAGCTCCAAGAAGGGAGTCAAGGGGCACACGGGAGACTTTGCCACAAAGCTTCTCGATTCAACCAACGTATTTTTCGGAGACGTGAATAATGCCGACGTTCAGTCACAGCCGTATATTCTGATATCGGGCAGAGGACTTGTGGACAGTCTCAGGCGTGAGGCGGAGGAAAACGGAATTCCAAATGAGGACATAAGGACAATCGTTTCGGATTCGGACACCTCGGATGAAGCGGGGGATTGCGGAAAGAATGAGCTTCGTGACACGAAATGCACCTACGTTATAAAGCTCTACAAAAAGGACGGCAGAGTTCATTACAGAAAGAGCACAAAGAGCTGTGTTATCTGCGGTGACGTGGACACGGGACTTTCGCTCTATCCCATCGCCATGATGAATTGGGACAAGACCAAAAATTCCTATCATGGCACAGCGGCGGCAACGGGACTTATTGAGAATCAGACCTACATCAACAAGGCGTTTGCAATGGTTATGAAGCATATGATAAACGTTTCCTTCTCAAAGGTTGTGTACAACGCCAACATGATTGACGAATGGACCAACGAGGTGGGTGAGGCGATTGCGGTAAACGGACCCGTTGACAGAGTGGCAGAGGTGCTCTCTCCCGGTGCGATGCAGTCAGGCTTCCTTGACGTTATAACTCTTACCATGAATCTTACCCGTGAGCTTATGGGTGCCACCGATGCGGCGCTTGGAAACGTTGAGGCGAATAACACCTCGGCAATAATTGCTCTTCAGCAGTCCTCGTCGGTACCGCTTGAGATTCAAAAGCGTGCTCTTTACTCGGCTGTGGAGGACCTTGGTATGATATGGCTTGATTACATTCTCCACTATTACGGCAGACACCGCATGATGCTGTGGCGTGAAAAAGAGGAGCTTTGCGGAGCGATGCTGGACCTGGAAAGGTACAGTGACGTGGTATTCTCCTGCAGTGTAAACGTGGGTATGGCAGGCTATTGGAGTGAGGCGGCAAGTCTTGCAACTCTTGAAAATCTCCTGAAGGAGGGTCATATCACTCTTGAGCAGTATCTGGAAAGAATTCCCGAGGGCTACATCAGTGGAAAGGACGCTCTTATCGACGATTTCAGAAGGCGTCGTGAGGAGGCAAGAGAGGAGGCGGAAAATGAAGGTCAGAGAAGTGTATGACAGAGCGCTGTCCCTTATTAACGAAAGAGATTCGGGCGGTGCATATCACAGTGATGTGGGGGATTTTGAAAAGAACACACCCTCCCTTTTGAATTCCCTTGTCATCCTTTTACTCTCGGATGATGCAGTCATTCGGGGCAGAGGGGTGCGTGACATCTCCTGGGAGGTGGAGCCTTTGACCACCATGGAGGACAGTATTCCGCTTCACAACGCACTGGCGTCAGGGGTGCTTCCCTTTGCACTCGCATCCTTCCTCATTCTTGAGGAGGACAGAGCGAGAGCGGAGTATTTTTACCGTTTGTACACCGAAGCGAGAAGTCACGTGGTAAAGGCTTTTACATCGGCAGAGCACGGCAGAATTAAAAACGTATATTGAGGTGATGCTGATGCAGGGCAATTTTAGAACGGTAATTGACAAGTTTCTCGGACTTCACGAATGTGAAGCGGGAGAGACAAGACTGAAAAAGGGTGAAAGTCCCTTGATGAAGAATCTGAGAGTCACGCAGAATTACACACTTCTTCGGCGTGAAGGCTTTCGGAAGGTATCCTCAAAGGAGGGCGAGGGCAGAGGACTATACATCGGCAAAAATGTGTTTTGGGTAGTATCCGACAGCGTATATATGCTTGACGGCGATACGGAATATATGATAGGGACTCTGGAAAGCTCATCGGGAGAGGTTACTGTATTTGAATTTGACGGCAAGGTTTATTTCCTTGACGGCAAGAGGATAAAGAAATGGGACGGAGCGGTTTTTTCTGACCTATCTCCATACGTGCCCCTTGTCGCCATATCCTGCACTCCGGACGGGGCGGGTACACCCTTTGAGGAGGTGAATCTGCTCACGGGTAAAAAGCGTCAGAGCTTTACCCCGGACGGAAGCTCAACGGTATTTTATCTCACGGAGACAAACATCGACAAGGTTGACAGTGTCAAGCTCTTCGGTGAGAAAATACTCAGGAGCAAGTACACGGTAAACCTTGAAAAGGGCAGCGTTACCTTTCATGAGGTACCCGAGAACACCTATCCCAACTGCCTTGAGATAACCTATACAAAGGAGAGTGGCAGTGAGGGAGACATTCACAGAATGAGATATGCCATGGCATACGGAGGGGTAAATGATATCAGAGTTTTCCTTTGGGGAGACAGCGATTATCCCGCACACGTAAGATATTCGGGAGTGTATGACGGCATATCGGGAATGGAGTACTTCCCCGAGCTGAATTTTAACAAGGTTGGCTCGGGAGGGCGTGTCACATCCCTTGTGAGACATTATGACGGACTTATGGTATTCACGGAGAATGAAGCATTTGGCTGTACCGGTGAGACCTTGAGTGACGCAAACGGCAAGGAGTACACTGTATATCCTATGAGAACGCTTTCCTCGCAGGCCGGCTGCGGAGCACCGAATTTTGCAAAGCTTATTGCCAACACCCCCATAACGCTTTGCCCGTCGGGACTCTACAAATGGAGCTCATCCACCATCCGTGATGAAAGAAACGCCATTGAAATAGGTGAGCGTATAAGACGGGGACTCGGGAGCTTTGACATGGAGAGAGTACGCTCCTTTGACAGAGCCTCCACCTCGGAGCTTTACATATGGCAGGGTGAAAGGGTGTACGTGTACAGCTACTCCCTTGACGTCTTCTACTATTATGAAGGCTTTGATGCAGTGGCTTTCGCCGAGGACAGAGAGGGCGGTGTGTGGTTTCTGAAAAGAGACGGGACTCTTTGTATTCTGTCGGATAACGCTCTTGACGGCGAAGAGGCGATTGATTTCGTTTGGGAATCGGGCTACGAGGAGCACTCGGGGCTTGACACCAAGAACGTACACAGTCTGGAGTTTGAGGTGTATCCGATAAAGGCTACCCGCTTCGGCTTTGATTGGATGTCCGAAAGGCTGACGGGCGGGTACGGAAGCCTTGAAATAGACTACCGCATAACCGATTTTGAGAATTTGTGCTTTGACTCCTTCGTTTTTGCCACCTCGGTTGCTCCCGTGAGACTTTATAAGCGTATAAAGGCTAAAAGGACACGTGGCTTTAAGGTGAGAATAAAAAATGACGGGGACAGCTTTGATTTTCATCTTTTGAGTCTTGCGGTAGAGGGCAGACTCATCGACACAAAGTAAAAATAAGAAAGGAATGAAAAAATGAACACAGAAAAAACACTTGAAGGGCTTGAAGTGGAGGATCCTGACAGACTTGAGCTGGAAGAATTCCGCCGTGACAGGGATATAAGAGCAAATCTTGACCGTGAGCTTTCATTGCTCCGTGAGCTTTTCCCGGAACTTCGTGCGGAGGATATTCCCGATGAAGCCTTTGAAAACACTGAAAATGGCAAGGGACTTGCGGGACAGTACGCCCTTTGCTACCTGAGAAAGGAAAAGGAGAAGGAGGAGACAGAAAAAACCAACGCAAAGAATTCACGCTCGGCTCCTCCCAAGGTTGGCAACCCTGATGACGAGGGTTACTTCACTCCCGATATGGTAAAGACCATGAGCGACAGCGATATCAGAAGAAACTATAAAGCAATAATGAAGTCCATGGAAAAATGGACAGACAAGTAATTTAAAACAAATATTTTTAAAAAAGAAAGGAATTTACAATTATGGCTATTACAAATTTTATCCCCACAGTATGGAGTGAATCACTTTACGAGGAGCTTAACAAGAACTATGTCGGAGTAAAGCTCTGTTCAAGAGAGTTTGAAGGAGACATCAAGCATCAGGGTGACAGAGTAAAGATCAACGGTCTCGGCCCCGTTACAGTATTCGATTACGAAAAGAACACCGATATGCCCTCACCCGAGGTGCTTTCGGACAACACCAGAACACTTACCATCGACCAGGCGAAGGGCTTCAATTTCTACATTGACAGCATCGACGATGTTCAGTCCTCTCCCAAGCTTATCCGTGCGGCAATGAAGAAGGCGGCGGACTCTCTCGGCGACGAGGCGGATAAGTACATCTACTCCCTTGACGATGACACAGTTGCACATGTAACTGCAAACGCTCCCACCAGCGAGGACATCATCAAGCACATTTCAAGTGTGAGACGTATCCTTATGGAGAACAACGTTCCCAATTCAGCGAAGATTTCTCTTGAAGTGCCTCCCGTTGTTGAGCAGCTTCTTGTTATGGCAAACGTTCTTACAGACACAAACAACACAGGTACTCTTTCAAAGGGTTACATAGGTAAGATGCTCGGCTTTGACATCTACGTTACAAACAACATTCCCAAGGTGGACGGCGCTTACAGATGTATCGCACGTACAGACAGAGCTATCGCATTTGCGGAGCAGATCAATTCAATCAAGCCTTATGAGCCCGAGCTCAGAAACGGTACAGCCGTTAAGGGACTCCACCTCTACGGTGCAAAGATTGTTTACCCCAAGGAAATGGTATTCTTTGACGTAACTCCTGCGGAAGAATAAGTAGAGTAAAATTAATATTTTGCGGGGAGGAGACTTTTTTGAAAAAGGTCCCACTCCCCGCACTCCACCCGAAAAGCTTAAAAAACATAAAAGCTTCTTGGTGGAGACCCCAAAAAACGTAAAGGAGTACATATGATGACAAGATTTAACGACGACGTAGAAAATATATCAAAGCTTTCAGACCGTCCGAATATTGAGGACGGATACACTGCCGCATCGCTGAAGGCACTTTTTGACAAGGCGGGAGTTGATATCAAAAAATACATCAACACCGTGCTTTTGCCCGAGCTCGAATCCACAAAGGCAGGTGAGAGCGGCGCCGACAAAATAGGCTCCGCACCAATAGCTTCTGTTCCCGGAAACAGTGTGCAGGCAAAGCTCAAGGCTCTTTCGGAGCAGATAAACGGAATTGTCAACGGCACTATTCCCGACGGCTCGGTAACACCCGAGAAGTTTTCACCCGAGATAGCTGCCTTCCTTACCTCGGCATCAATTCGTGTGAATTTGTACACGGAGCCGGGCAGTCATACCTTCACCGTGTCAAGAGACGGAACTTACAAATTTACCGTTACGGGAGGCGGTGGCGGAGGTGGCGTTGACCCCGATAACACAAGTCACAAGCTTGGTGGCGGAGGTGGCGCTACGGCTGTTGTGTTTGCTGATTTAAAGTCGGGAGATGTCTGCCTTCTGAACGTAGGTGCAGGAGGACACGGACTTGTTGTTACGGGTAATTCTCTTACCACTCATGCAAGCGACGGAACAGGCAGCAGTCTTACGGTCAACGGAGCACTTGTTGCAACGGCAGAAGGTGGCTGTGCTAAAAAAGGCAAGAGAGCCGTGGCAACGGGAGGACAGATAAATTACAGCGGCGGTTACCCCAAAGCGGGAGACTACTACGGAACTACCGGCGGAGAAATTGAGCTTTGCTTTGGTGGAGACTCCAAGCTTGGCAACGGAGCGGCGTTTTCCGAGGATACACCGGGCATCGGCGGAGGCGGCTGTTGCGGAAGGTATTACGGCAGCGGAATCTACGGTGCGGGCACCGACGGAGGAAGCGGAGCCGTAATGATAGAATATATGAAGTAAAAAGGAGACTAAAATGGCAATAAAAGAATATTCATACGAAAAGAACGGAAATGACAAGCTCAGCCCGCATTTCAGGGTTAAGGAATTCCGTGCAAGAAGGGGAGGAAAGCTTGACGGAGATGTGATACTCATATCCGATGAGCTTATTGAGATGCTGGAAAAGCTCTCCCGTGCGGTCCGCTACAAGCCGATTATCGTCACAGACGGCTACAGAACCGAGGCTTATGACAGAATCCTTACCGGTAAGGTGGGACAGCATACCAAGGGACTTGCCGCTGACGTCTGGGTTGACGGCTACACCTCATACGAAATTGCCGCCATTGCCGAAAAGCTTGGCTTTGACGGAATCGGAATCATTAACGCAAGGTGTGTTCACCTTGATGTGAGGGGGTACAAGAGCTATTTTGTTGAAAAGAGCATGAGTGCTACGGATACATATTCGGTGAGAACCTTCCAGTGTCCCGAAACAGACCATGCGCTTGTAAAGAAGCTTTTTATGCTGGGTGATAACACAATAGAGTACCTTAAAAAGTGGAAATGGGCAGATTTGCTGTTTGAAAAGCTTACAGCAGGTGCTCTTGCCTGAAGGGAGGTGAAAAAATGTCAACAGATGTAAAGGGGTACGCAAAGGAGGTGCTGGGAGGATATTCCGACAGCCTCAATGCCTTGAAAAAGCGATACGATTCGGTTATTCTGGAAATTGACAGAAAGCACGACCTGAAGAAGAATGAGATAAATACAGAGGCAAGACGTAAAAAGAGTGAGTCGGATGCCGCAAATAAGATATCACTTCAGAACACAAAGGAGAGTATGCTGGGCAAGGGACTTTCACGCTCGGGTGCCTCGGTGCAGGCGGATATCGACCATAACCTTGCAGGCAAGTATGCCATGGCGAAGATTGATTCGGATGCCTCGGATGAAAGAACAGCAAATGAGTTGGCAAGAGTGGATGCAAAGGAGTCTGCACGAAGGGATTATATTTTAGGTGTGGCTGATATTGAAAAGGCACGTAACTCAGCCTATATAGACCAGCTTAACCGTGACCGTGACTACGAGGCGGAGCGTGACGATGAGGCTTATGACCGCTTTGCGGACAACCGTGACTTTGAGGCGGAAAGAGACGACGAAAAGCATGACCGCTATGTGGAAAACCGAGCTTACGAGGCGGAGCGTGACGATGAAAAGCATGACCGCTACGTAGAAAACCGTGCTTACGAGGCAGAGCGTGACGACGAAAAATATGACCGCTTTGCAGATAACCGTGACTATCAGGCGGAGCGTGACGACGAAAAATATGACCGCTTTGCGGATAACCGTGACTATCAGGCGGAGCGTGACGATGAAAGATATGACCGCTATGCCGACTCAAGGGACTACGCCGCCGAAAGAGATGACGAAGCCTATGACCGCAATGCCGACAAGCGCGATTATATAGCGGACAGATATGACGAAGTATATGACCGCTATGCAGACACGAGAGATTTTGAAGCAGAGCACGGCAATGTGGAGAGCGGAGAAATAGAGCTTGGTATTACTCCTCAAAACCTTGTGGATAAAATCAGGAGCGTGTACAACTCGAAGAAATACTCAACGGAGGAAAAGAAAAAAGAGGCGATTCGCAGTGTTATTGACACCGTTATAAAGGACGAAAGTCTGTCAGCAGAGTACAGATATGAGGTTAAGGTGTATGCCACGGCAATAGGACTTTATTGAAGAAATGCGGCAGAGGAATCTGCCGCATTTTAATGCACAATGCAAAATGTATAATGCAAAATTACGGACAATTTCGGCATTAAAATGCCAAAATTTTCGGTTTATTGTATGCGGTGGAAGTGAATGTCATTTACAAACACCTGTCTTAAAAAAGCCGAAGTATCAAACATGTCATTGTATGTCAGTCAATGTCAGTATAGAATGGAGACATACAAGGGGGATGAAATATATGAACGGATTTGTAAAGCTTAACAGAAAAATACTTGAAAGTGCAGTGTTTCAGGATGCACAGCTTCTCAGACTGTGGATATACATACTTTGCCGTGCTTGCTACAAGGAGCAGGATGCGGTTATGAACGGCATTGTGGTGCATCTGAAAAAAGGACAGCTGACGGCGGGCAGAAAGGCGGTTGCCTTGGCACTGGGGGTGAGCGAAAGCATGGCTTATACTAATATGAAAAAGCTGGAGAAGCTCGGCTTTATAAGTATTGAGTCAAGGAGTAAGTTCTCGCTGATAACAGTGGAGGATTGGGAAAAGCATCAGGTTGAGGAGAGTGCTGTTGAGGAGACGGCAGAAGAACCGTGTAAGGAAACAAAAAAAGAGGAAAAGCCTAACGGCTACGGAAGGTACAAAAACGTTTTCCTTACAAAGGAGGAGTACGATAAGCTGAGGCGAAACTATTGGGAGGCGGACAGTAAGATTGATAATATGTCTTCACATATTGCAAGGACGGGACGGAAATATTCCTCGCCTTATGATACTCTTTGTAAATGGCTCGAAGCAGACGGAAACATACGGTCGAGAGGATATGAAAGTGATGGCTTTGACCCGGATGAGTTTTTCGAAGCAGCGCTTCGTAAAAGCATGTAGTTCTGACAGTGAATGCATCTTTTTCTTGACTTTTTTCAGATAATGGGGTAAAATAATAGTATCTGTGATTTGATTGGAGGCTTTTATGAAAGCAAGAAAACGAAGATTTGGTGACCGAAGGGATGGTTACCGTGTCAGAAACCTTGACTCCATGCATGTTATTGCTCCATTGCTTTTACCCAGGCGTACAGACAACGAAGCGGTAATGAATGAGGTGTTTGATATTACAGCATTGAAGGAATACCTCGAAAAGAAAAATGCCGATTCTCCCGAATATAAATATACCTTTTTCCACGTTATACTTGCCGCTATTGCCAAAACCATAGTGCTTCGCCCCAGGCTTAACCGCTTTTACGAGGGCTCAAGGCTGTATGACAGAAAGGATATTGTTTTCTCCTTTGTGGTAAAGAAAATGTTTACCGATGACGGTCACGAGGCAATGGCTATCATAAAGATAGACGAGGAGAGCAACGAATGTCCCATCGAGCAGATATACGAAAAGACAAAGAAGGTAGTTTATTCTGTGAGAAAGGAAGAGCAAAAGGACAGCACCACATCAATAATAGATAAGCTGGTGAACCATCTTCCAATGCCTATTCTGAAGTTTGTTATGGGAACATTGTCTTGGCTTAACCATCACGGACTTTATCCCAAATCGCTTATGAAAAGCGACCCGTATTTTTCGTCGGTTTTTGTTTCAAACCTTGGAAGTATAAAGATGCACGCTTCCTATCATCATCTTGCAAACTGGGGTACAAACTCATTCTTTGCAATTGTGGGTGAGAAAAAGTTCCGTCCGTTTTTCAAAGAGGACGGCAGTTATGAACTTCGTGATTCAATTGACCTTGGACTTACCATAGATGAGCGAATTGCCGACGGTGTATACTTCGCAAAGAGCATTAAGGTGCTCCATCGCTTACTTGAAGAGCCGAGCCTTCTCGAGCGTCCCTTGGATGAGGAAATCGAGCTGTAAGGCGTTTGGCGGAAAGGAAAAAATATGACACAGACAAGAACACCGTGGCTTGACAATTACGGCAAGGTTCCACCCCATCTCGATTATCACAAGGGTTCAATGTTTGACCTTGTTTTTGAAACCGCAAAGAAATATCCCGCATACGTTGCTTATGATTTTATGGGAGATGCCACCACCTACCGTGAATTTATCGAAGGGGTAGAGCTGGTTGCAAAGTCCCTGCGTGCCTACGGGCTCAAGGAGGGTGACAAGGTTACCATCTGTATGCCCAACTGTCCCCAGGCGCTTATGATGTTCTACGCCGTAAATCTTGCCGGCGGTATTTCAAATATGATTCATCCCCTGTCCAGTGAAAAGGAAATAGAGTTTTACCTCAACGACTCAGAGAGCCGTTTTGCCATAACTCTTGACCAGTTTTATTCCAAATTCAGTGCTATACGTGACAATGTTGACCTTCCCTTTCTCATTATCGCACGTATTTATGATGCGCTTCCGTCGAGACTGAAGTTCGGTTATGCTCTCACTCAGGGCAGAAAGATACCTAAGATTCCCAAGGACGCTCCCATAGTGAAGTGGAAGGAATTTATAAATAAAGGTAAGACCTACAACGGCAATTATAAGGTAAAGCGTGTTGCCGCCGATCCTGCCGTTGTGCTTTACAGCGGCGGTACAACAGGTACCACAAAGGGTATTATGCTTTCCAACCTTAATTTTAATGCCCTTGCTGCACAGATAGTTGCAACCAATCCCATTTTTAAACCCGGTGACAAAATGCTGGCTGCCATGCCCATTTTTCACGGCTTCGGTCTGGGAGTAAGTATTCACTCAATGCTGGGTAACGGCGGAAGATGTATTCTTGTGCCGAGATTTACCGCAGAGAGCTATGCAAAGCTTATTATCAAATGCCGTCCGAATTTTATGGCAGGAGTTCCCACTCTCTATGAGGCGCTCCTCCGTCAGAATTGTATGGACGGAGCAGACCTTTCCTGCCTCAAGGGTGTTTTCAGCGGCGGAGATTCTTTGTCTGTTGAGCTTAAAAAGAAATTTGACAAATTCCTCACAGACCATAACGGAAAGGTACTTCTCCGTGAAGGCTACGGTACAACGGAGTGCGTTACCGCAAGCTGTCTCACTCCCTTGCATCTTGCAAAGGAGGGAAGTATCGGACAGCCATTTCCCGATACATATTACACCATTGTCGAGCCGGGCACGGATAACGAGGTTGACTACGGTGTTGAAGGCGAAATCTGTATTTCGGGTCCCACTGTAATGATGGGTTATGTGAATCACCCCGAGGAAAACGAAAAGACTCTCCGTGTACATGCCGACGGAAAGACCTGGGTACATACGGGCGACCTTGGATATATGGATTCCGACGGATTTATCTATTTCAAGCAGAGAATAAAGAGAATGATTATCACAAGCGGATACAATGTTTATCCCTCACAGCTTGAGAACATTCTCGACTCGCATCCCCTTGTACAGATGAGCTGTATTATCGGAGTGCCCGACCCCATTAAGATTCAGAAGGTCAAGGCGTTTATAATGCTGAAGCCGGGTGTTGCACCATCTGAGGAAAATAAAAAGGTACTTCTTGAGCATTGCCGTAAGAATATAGCAAAGTATGCTATGCCCTATGATATAGAGTTCAGGGAATCCTTACCCAAGACACTTGTGGGTAAGGTTGCTTACCGTGAGCTGGAGGAAGAAGAACTTGCCAAGGTAAGAGGATAATGTTATCTAAAGATAAAATCAGAAAATACAATGCCGAGGTTATAGCCAGAATCAGTGCTTTTATGAATTACAATTCGGATTTCATAACCTCGGACATAATAGACGAGCTTGTAAATGAGTGCGGCATAGACCGCACTTATGCCTTTTCGTTGGTACTTGCCTCTGCCTGCTATATGAAGATAGATGAGGACGTAGAGGACAGGGAGATGTTTGAATACTATTTCTCTGAAATGATTCACTACGTAAAAAAAGAGGACTACGAAAATGACCCCTATTATAAAAACATAAAAATAACTCCCGTAAAAGAGAAGGACTGGGAGCTGCGTGAGGCGGTTATTAAGCCTTATGAGCTCATTCCTCTGGATGACTTGAAGGAACTTCCCGACGGACGTATAATTCCCCAGGTTGCCTTTTTCGACTGTGAATTTCCCTACCCCGTCATATTGCAGGGCGGAGTGGAGTGGATGCTGGTGACTCCCAACGAGGTTGAGACCATGCGTGAGGATATTGAAAAGGCACACGGCAAGGTTGCGACCTATGGCTTGGGACTTGGATATTTTCCGTATATGACATCTATGATGGACTCGGTTGACAGTGTCACGGTGGTGGAGATGGACGAAACGGTAATTGATATTTTCAAGCGTTTCATTCTTCCGCAGTTCCCAAAGGGACACAAGGTGAGAGTGGTTCACGCCGATGCGTTTGAGTATGCCGAAAAGGTTGCACCGGGTGAGAAGTTCGATTACATATACGCCGACACCTGGCACGACCCCTCCGACGGAGTGGATATGTACCTCAGATTCAAGGCACTTGAGCACCTTTGTCCGGGTACTGAATTCACTTATTGGATAGAAAAGACTATGAAGCACTATTTGCCAAAGGAGCTGTAATGAACAAACTTCGTGTTATTGTGGCGATGCTGATATTCGGAACTATCGGAATATTCGTTGACAGACTTGCGTATCCGTCGGCGTTTATCGCACTTTTCCGTTCGGTGTGCGGGCTTATGGTGTTGCTTTTGTATGCTATTATTTTCCGCAAGAGAATAAGCCTTCGGTGTATCTTCTCGAATATACTTCTTCTTTTGCCTGCGGGAGCTTTTCTGGGACTTAATTGGGTATTCCTTTTTGAGGCGTACAGATATACAAGCATTTCATTTGCTACTCTTTGCTATTATATGGCACCCGTTTTTGTTATTTTTCTTGCTCCGCTTTTCACGAAGAAGAAGTCGGGTGCGGTAAAAAACGCCTGTGCTCTCGTGGCTGTGGCGGGAATGATTCTCCTCACGGGAATTCAGTCCTTTGGGAACTGGAGAGGGCTTGTTTTCGGATTGGGTGCGGCATTGCTTTATGCACTTATCATATTGCTGACAGCGGTGACAAAGAACGTAAGCTCACTTGAAATAACCGTGTCCGAGCTTTTTGTGTCCTGCCTTGTGCTTATCCCCTATGTTATGACAAGATATGATATTACAGCCTTTACCTTCGACAGAGAAAGCATAGTGATTCTTGTTATACTGGGTGTGGTTCACACGGGTATTGCCTATCTCCTTTACTTTGGCGGAATGAAAAAAATATCGCCTCAAACGGTGGCGGTGTACAGCTATATCGACCCTATTTTTGCAATTGTTTTATCCTCGGTGCTCACTCATACCTTCCTTACCGTGCCCGAAATTGTGGGAGCGGTAATGATACTCGGTGCGGCATTTGTATCGGATATGAAAAAATGAAAAAATCCTCCTATAATTTGTATTTATGCGGTTAAAATAAATACAAAAACCTTAAGGAGGCAATTATGTGTACAGCAATAAGCTTTAACGGATATTTTGGCAGAACACTTGATTATGAATGTGGCTTTGGTGAAGAAGCGGTGGTAATTCCCCGCGGCTTCACCTTTAGTTTTCGCCACAGAGAAGATATCGTGAGCAAATATGCAATTGCGGGAATGGCGAGAATGGAGAGTGCGTATCCGCTTTTCTTTGATGGGATGAACGAAGCGGGAGTGGGTATTGCAGGCTTGAATTTTGTGGGAAACGCCTATTTTCGCAAGGCGAAAAAGGGTGACGTGGCGGCGTTTGAGCTCATTCCCTACATCTTGTCACAGGCAGGGAGTGTGTCGGAGGCAAAGGTATTGCTTGAAGGCGTGGAAATTGCCGATACTCCCTTTTCTCCCGCCCTTGCTACCGCACAGCTTCACTGGATGATAGCCGATAAAAACGAAAGCCTTACGGTGGAAGCCTGCAGGTCGGGACTTCATTTGTACGAAAGCTCGGTGGGAGTGCTGACCAACAATCCGCCCTTCCCTTATCAGCTTATGAATCTGAATAACTATATAAATCTGACTTCAAAGCCTGCGGAGAACCGATTTTCCACGACTCTTTGTCTTGAAAAAACATCAAGAGGAATGGGGGCAATAGGACTTCCGGGTGACTGGTCATCTTCATCACGCTTTGTCAGGGCAGCCTTTGTGAAGGAAAACGCCGCAAACGAAAAAAGCGTTGAGCATTTCTTTGCCATTATGTCCCAGGTGCGTGTCCCCAAGGGATGTATGATACTTGAGGACGGCGAGTATGAGTATACACGCTATACCTCCTGCATGGATTTTGAAAACGGAGTGTATTATTATAAAGGGTACGATGATTGTCTTCGTATGGTGAAGTTGACGGAGCAGACCGTCGGGGACAATGTATAATGGGATATAGGGCAATAGGATTTATTTGCCATTTTTGCATAAAAACCAGGCTGTAGCAAAACAAATTGCTACAGCCATTTGTGTTTATTTTATTCTATAATAGGAGCTATATTCATTCCGCTGTGTGAAATGGTATAAGGAGTTTGATTCTTTCTGAATCTGATAGTGTAGTATCCTGCCTCCTTGAATTCTATATCAGCACAAGGAATGGGTTTTCTTGCGTTGAGCTCACCTGTTGATACGATGAAGGTGTCCTCGTAAAGAGTTTCCTTGGTGGTAACCTTTTCGCTTCCGTCTTCCTTTTCTGTAACATCTACGGATGCTATGGTAACCTTAACTTCGGCTGCACCTGCCGCACCGCCGTTGAAGAATACTCTGTATTTACCGGGAGTGGTAATTTCTACAAGATACTTGAGTGTTCCTACATTAGTTGCTCCCATATGAGCAAATTCGGGGATAGCCGCACCCTGAGGATAGTTTGTGAAGCCACCGTTTCTTTGAGCCTCGGCATATACAAATCTGAGTGCCTTTTCATCGTCTGTTTTTACAGGAGCGAACTTAGGCTCGGGAGTAGAAAACTCGGTTGTGAGAGGCTTTCCTTCAACATACCAGGGGTTAACGGGTGTTACGGTTACCTTGAAGGTTGTATCTGCGGGAAGGTCTATGAGCGGATAGGAATAAGTGGCTTTTTTGGTCTTGAGGAAATAGTCGGAGAGTCTCTTGGCACTCTTTATTACCTCACCGGACTTGGTATTGACAACTTCAATCTTGTAGTATGCCGCAACGTGGTCCTCTCCGTCAGCACCGGGTTGAGGCACGGGGAATACTACCTTTGCGGTTGTTTCTGTAATCTCGGTTATTGATATCTTATCGTCTTCCTTGAAGAAGGGTGCTTTACTTGAATCCGCTCTTGCGGTTGTGTACTTGTAAATATCAAGGTTGGGCTTTTCTATTCCCTTTTCTTCGGTCATTGCAGGAATGTCGAGAGTCCAGTCGCCGCCTTCAAGATATTCGGGGATTCCCGAGCATGAATAAAAGCGCTTGAGGGTTACTACGTTTGTCTCTTTATTGATTCTCATCATCATAGCCTGACAGGGCCAGTTTGCGTGTCTGTCGGATGTGGGAACGTAGGGAGTTCTTGCACCGTTACCGCCCATGATAGAGGTGGTCTGAACGAATGTTGCACCGCCGGGCACCTGGAAGATAGTCTGGGGGTCGGATGAAGGATAGTGCATATGTCCGCTGAAAACGATGAGTCTGGGTTCTGCCTTGAGGAAGGCTTCAAGTGTGTCGGAGTAGTTTTTGTAGCTGTATGTACCGTAGGTAGTGCTGTCAACGGGCTGATGGATGATGAGGAATACGGGCTTTGTATCATCTGCCGCAAGAGCAGCCTTAACGCTGTCCATAATGAACTTTTCCTGCTCTGCGGTAAGGTCGTTGGAATAAGAGTTGGGACCTGCTGTTATAAAGTGATATCCGTCAATTACAGTTACCTTTTCGGGAGTGAGGCCTGTTTCATCGGTGAATACCTTCTTGGAAAGGTCGCATACGTCCTTTGCGGTATTGTTAAGAGGGAATTCGTGGTTGCCCATAGCGTAAATGAGCTTGCCTGAGCGTTTAACCTCTGCAAACTTGGGGTTGGCGTTTATCATTGCATAGGTTGAGGCACTTGGCATTGAATCCTTGGTTGCAAGATAAACGATATCACCTACAAGGATAAGTCCGTCAAGCTCACTGCCTTCGTTGGAAAGGGTATACACATTGTCCATTACGTTTGCAAAATCGTTTTTGTTGTTGTGAACGTCAGCGAAGATACCGAAAGTGAGCTCGTTTTCCTTCTCCATTTCAAAGCCTACGCTTACTCTCTTTTCACGAACCATCATTCTGGAAAGTATAACCGCAACCTCGCTTCTCTTGATGTTGGACTTGGGAGAGCAATTGTGCTCTGCGTCAACACCTGCAAGTATACCTGCGCGGTAAAGCTTGTAAACTGCCGGAGCTGCTTCGTTTGTCATTTTGATGTCGGGAATGAAGTTGTTGGGAACGATATTCATCTGTGCAAGGGCTTCATCGGGAAGAGCATTTGCAAATATCTCCATATATCCCGCACGGGTAGCCTTTGCATTGAAGTCATAGTCTTTTGAGATGATGCTGTTGGTCTTACAGTATTCAACATAGGTGTCATACCAATTTGTCGTACCGTTTGCAAGTGTAACTTCACCTGCGGTGTAAAGCTGATGCATACAAGCGGCAAGCTTTATTGCTTCGGCATATGTCATCTCGGCATCGGGCTGATAGGTGTCGGTTGCCCCCTTACCGTTGATAAGTCCCATATTGTATGCACTTTTTACATCACTGTAATACCATGCATCTTTTGCTACGTCTTTAAAGGGGAGGGGAGTAGCATTGGGATTTGGTGCAATCAAAAGGGTGTCTGCCATAGCGGGCATACACTGCATGCACATTATGAGTAAAAGAATAATTGCTAAAAATCGTTTCATTATGTTCCTCCAATGTTTTTTTAGTGTCTCTTATTATACTTTATTTCAAAAAATATGTCAATAGATAAAAAGTACAGTCCACGTAAATGATGTCATTGTATGTCAGTCAATGTCAGTATACAATGGTATTGTGCAGGACGTCGGCACAGAATAAAAAGGAGGTGATCTTAATTGATCGAAATAGCAAGGGGAACTACCCCTACATTTGAATTTGAGACCGAAACAGAGCTTTCTTTGTTTGACGAAATCTTTATCGTTTTAAAGCAGGAGGCTGAAAACGGTCAGGTGAAGGTTGAAAAAACCTTTACGGGGGATTGCACAAAGACGGACGAAAACCATTTTTCCGTGAAGCTTTCCCAAAAGGAAACTCTGTCTCTTGCGGAGGGAAAGAAAACAGAGCTTCAGCTTAAGGCGAAAACCAAGGAAGGTGATGTCATGACCACCGACATTGTGACGCTTAATGTAAGACGTGTTCTCAAGGAGGAAATAGTATAATGAAATTAAAGGTTGATTTCAAAAGCTCAGGAGGAAGAATGAAGGCTGACTTCGGAGCTGTAATGCAGCTTTCTCCCGAGCAAAAGAGGGAATACGAAAGTAGGATCGAGACATTGGAAAAGGAAAAGAGCCTTGAATATGAGCGTGGAAGAAAAAACGAGTACGATTCCTTCTGGGACAGCTATCAGGACGAAGGTACTCTCAGAAATTATTCTTACGCATTTTCGGGACGTGGATGGGATGATGTAAGCTTTGATCCGAAGTATGATATAATAACAACCAACGCATCGCATGTGTTTTATTATTCCCAAATAGGTGACCTTGAGGCTATACTGAAAAAAAACGGTGTAAAGCTGGATACAAGCCGTGCAACAACTACGGATTGTATGTTTTCTTATTCCACGGTTACTGTTGTGCCCGAGCTTGATATCAGACAGTCTACCGACTTGTCATATATGTTTTACCGAGCACTGAACTTGCATACCATACGCTTGTTAAAGCTAAGTGAGGGAGGAGAACAAGTCTTCCAATCGAATACTTTTCTTACCTGCAAGGCCTTGAAAAACATAAGAATAGATGGATTTATCGGGTCGGATATATCCTTTAAATATTCACCGCTGACATATGACAGTATACATGACATTGTTTTTCACCTGTCAATTGATATTGAGCCCGGAAGCAAAACAGCCGTGTTCTCAGAAGAGGCAGTTAATAAAGCATTTGAAAGCTCTCCGGGAGCAAATGACGGCAGCACAAGCGATTCGTGGCGTGATTTGAGAGTAGCCCGTCCGATGTGGATAATATCATGTGAGTAAACCTAAAAAAAGATAGAGCTAAGATACCTTAAGATATCTTAGCTCTTTTTCAGTTGTCAGATTTTATTAATCGTTTGCTGCTGACTGCGATGCCCATACAACGTTTCTGATACCTGTGTATGTATACCATGTTCCGCCAATTTTAACAAGAGTAATTTCACTGCAGTGACTCTCTGTACCTTTTGCACCCTTGGCAGTAACAACAACACCCACAGTTACAGCGTCCTTAACGTCGCCTTTGTCGATGCCTGCATATTCCTTAAGCCAGTCCTTCATTTCGTTAAAGGTAGACTTTTTAACTTCGTTTTCATAAACGATTTCATATGAAAGACTTGCGTTTTTGCCGAATTCGTCTTCAAGCTCTTCCTGGTTTTCTTCTGCCATGTCTTCGAATTCTTCATATACTTCCTTAAATTCAACGCTGTATTCGTCTTCCATTTCATCCCATGTTTCAGATGGAGCAAGGTCTTCTACTGCGCCTTTGCTGCCTTCATACATGGCTTCGTACTGACTTTCAACAGCACCGTCCTTGCCACCGCTGAGGAGACAAACAAGTAAGATAATAAGAACTATAACACCTAAAGCTCCGCCACCGATTATTGCAATGCCTCTGGTGTTAAGCTTCTTGAATTTCTCCAGAATGTTTCCGGGGAAAGAAGTCTGCTTGTAATAGGGGTTTGCTACGTTTTTTGCGCCGCAGTAGGGACATGAAATAAGATTCTGGTCGATCTGCTGACCGCACTTTTGACAAAATGCCATGTTAAAATTCCTCCTTTTGAGTGTATATTTCTACAAAACTATTGTATCACCCGGAATACAATTTGTCAATAGGTGACACAAAAACACAAATCAAAAAATGTCTTACATTTTTTTGAAAAGCGGAACGGATATTGCACCGCATATCAGCGTATATAAGGCAAGGTATAATATATGAGTTGTGTCTGTAAATGAATATAAATAATAGTATGTCGGGAAAAGCCCTTGTATGACAAGGAAGGAGTTCATATTCATAAATACGGGTGAGAAAATTATTGCCAATATTGTTATAATGGGCACTGATACAGCAAAAGCCTTCGGTGTTTTTAAGACCGGCATCATAGCAAGAGACATTAAAACGCAGGCAAGGGCAAACAGTGTCATTTTTGACACTTCTTCTGCCACTCCTTCACCCAGTCCCGCAAAATAAACGGATATTACAGCCGTAACCGAGGCGGGCACAACGCAGGACATCAATGAGCAAAAATAAAGAAAAATGCGCTTTTTAAATGAGAATAACACAAACAGTCCCCTTTGAATGTCCAAGAGAGTATACATTGCACCTGCAAGAGCGGACAGTAAAACTACAACCGCAAGTATTCCCCGAAGGGGCGAGGTGATGTAATTGCCTCGGTTTTGGTCAATTTCACCCAAGCTGTTTACCGTTACCACATTTATTATTTCCTCGTCTATTCCACGTAGAGTGTAGTAATACCGAAGCTCCTCTTCGCTCAGTGTATTTCCTCCCGGCAGCTCCTCTGTCATATAGCTTTCAAACACAGAATATGCGATGTAGGGAAAAAGCTGACAGAAAAGTCTGTCACGTGATGCTTCGGTCATCTCGGTTTGCTCTCGGTTGATTACCTTAACAAGCGGTGCTTTATTACCCGAAAAGTATTCTTTTGTTTTGGCTTCTATATCGGCGGGGAACACCCAAAGGGATTCGATTTCACCGTTTTGTATTGCTTTTTCTCCACTGCCTTTATCGGGATAGTGCTTGAAAGCCAATATCCCGTCATTTTCTTCAAGAGCATGAAAAAGCTTGTCAGTGGATTCTGTCGGTTCATCCTCACAGGTGTAACCGATGTGCATTACCGAGGTATCACGGCTTGTAATGTACATAAGAGCAAGGGTGACACAAGGAATAAGCAGAAGTATAAATATAAACGAAGGCTTTTTGAAGTTGCGCTTTGTTAAAAGCAAAAACCATTTCATATGCTCTCACCTCTCATTCTTATGCGGCGTGTGAGTATTGAAATTATAAGAATAACTGCGGCAAGCATAAGCACGCAAAGAGAGTCCGAGAGGTCATCCGTCCCTGAGAATATTTTGCAGGCAAGGTCAAAGCTGCGACCGACGGGCAGATGAGCCGCAAAATTTTTAAGTGCCTCGGGAAGCAGGTATAACGGGTACAGAAGTCCCGAAATATATGCAAGAATTACCGAGACGAACAGGTGTAGCATCATTCCCGAAACGGGTGAGTCCGCAAGCTCAAAGAGCAAGAACTGCATAGACGTTATGAGAAGCACCGACGGCAGAAGGCTGATTCCGAATCCCGCTCCCTGACCGAGCAGAGCTGTGAGTATAACCACAAAGATATATATTATGAGGGAATAAGACGACCACTCACAAAGTATTTGCGAGGGGGTACCGATACCGCGCCACCTGAGAAGAGAGGAGAGAGTCATATCTTTTTTTATCATTTTAGGTGCCGTTACCGTACCGCATACAAGAACAAAAAGCAGTATGATTGCAACTGTATAGTAGCTGACAAGGTTGGGGGTGTGTGAAATGCCCATGTCAATGGTTTCAAAAAATCCGTCACGCTGAAGAAGTGTGAGGATGTATTTTGCCGAAAGCTCTTCGCTGGCATCACCGGAAAGGTCGGAATTGCCCGTAGCATCGAGATAGTCCATCGCACCGAAGACCGCATTCTGTGAATTGAATACAACGGGTGACATCATCTGTACCACCTCGTTTGTAAGCTCGGCGGAAAGACTTGCCGGCTTTTTGAGGACGTAGTACTGCAGAGGAATGTTTTTACCTCGCAGTGCATTTTTTATAAAGCCGTCGGGGATTACAGCGCATCCCTGTATTTCCATATTCTTCAGGGCGTTGATTGCATCCTCTTTGTCCTCATATTTTATAAGCTCCACAGTGTTGGTCTCGGAAAGCAAAACTGTACCCACCTTGACGTAAGCGTTGTCGGTTTCGCCGCAAATACCCACCTTTATGGTGGCATCTGCGTTTTTTTGCGTCTTTGATACAAGCAGTGCACAGGTGAGTGTTACAATGGCGCCCACCAAAAAAATTACAGGGAGGATACCTGCCAGCTTTTTGAGCGATATCAAAAAATAGAAAGAACGCTTCTTCATATCACAGCCTGCCTACAAGGTGATGAATGTTCCCGTCATAGTTGTATTCGGAAACCTTCGTGTCCTTGATAATATACATTTTGTCGCAAAGCTCAAATTCGGTGGTATCATGAGTTGCAATGAGTACCGTGCCGCCGTCTTTTTTGAACTGTCGGATATATGAGCATATTCTCTCACGGCAGATAATATCAAGTGCCGCACCCGGCTCATCAAGAAGAAGTATTTTAGGCTTGTGAGCAACAGCGCAGCCAATGGACAGCCTTTTTTTCATACCGCCTGACATTTTGGAAACTTTGGTCTTTAAAAATGCGTCAATTCCCAAAATTCCAAGAACTCCGTTTTCAAGCTCGTAGTTCATATTCTCCTTTGTGTACCACAGCCTCAGGTTGTCGAGCGCTGTCAGCTCCTCTATGAGAGGAGTGCTCTGGGGCACAAATCCCACAAGCTCGGAACGCTTTTTTGTATTCTTGAAAAGACTTTCTCCGTCACACAAAAAGTCGCCTCCGTCACTTTTTAAAATGCCTGTAAGGATGGAAAAAAGCGTAGATTTTCCGCTTCCGTTTGTGCCGAGTATTCCCACACATTCGCCTGATTCTGATTCAATGCACACATCCTTCAGAATCTGCTTTTTTCCAAATGATTTTGAAATGTTTATGATTTCGGTTTTCATATTCTTCCTTCAAATAAAGGGAACCGATGGTCGGCTCCCTTTATTGTGTTATATTTAAGCTACTTCTTCCGCAAATTCGGGAGGTATTTCACCGTTTTCCCAATTATCCGCATCATAGTAAGGATTATCGGCCCATTCAACATCTTCCCACTCATCGTATACGTCTTCGTACTCTTCATAGTACTCATCGTCGTCGTAGTAGTACTCATCATCATAATATTCGTCATCCTCGGATGCTTCCATTATATTTGTTATAAGAGCCATAAGTCCTTCGGGAATACTGTCAATAAAGGAATCAATCTTCATTGTTGCCGCCCACATCAAGAGGCCTGTTTCGTTTGAAATCTTTGTTGACTTTGCAGGCTTTTCAATCTTTTCGATTGTCTTTACAGTCTCGTTTATACCAAACGCGATGACATTCTTATCACCCGATTTAAGTGCCATATTCATATTTGCCTTTGTGTCGCTTGTGTTGAATTCAAGCACAAGAGAAATATCGGCAAGAGATATTCCAAGGTCTGCGGGATTTACACCGATTGAGTCCTCAATTTTGCCTGAAAGAAGGGGTAAGAGCTCCTTGGAGGAAGCCGAGGGAATTACAGTGAATTTTCCGGAAAGTCCCTTTACTGTGTCGAAGTTTTCAACCTTTACTGTCAAAATGTGAGCGCCCGAAACGTTTAACTTCAATTCTCCGGCAAAGATACCGTCTTTATTTGTTCCGCTGACAGTTGCCTTGAACATTTCGGTCTTATTATCGGTAGCGCTTATTACAAATTCTCGTTTGTCTCCGTCCTCAAGACAGATGTATTCAAAGGAGGCTTCTTCAAAGCTAAAACGG
The DNA here is from genome assembly GCA_015064635.1 of Oscillospiraceae bacterium. Classification (GTDB taxonomy): domain Bacteria; phylum Bacillota; class Clostridia; order Oscillospirales; family SIG627; genus RGIG6353. The sequence continues at coordinate 6,489 of SVRV01000018.1, read as the reverse complement.
CGTCCGATGATTTCGCCCTCGTTGTCTACATATGTTATGTATTCAAGGTTTTCGGAATCATCATATTCTTTGTCTTTGATTTCTGCAGAGAAGTCATTGTACTTTTCGTTGAGGTCCTTCTTGATATCGTCAAGAGCAAATTCTTCGCCTGTTATCTCAGCCAAGGAGTTCATGTAATTCAGGAAAATATTAAGTGTTTCGTCATCATCCTTGAAGGTTTTTAAAACGGAGCTTGCAATGCTCATTGCATCCTTTTCGGTTATTGTAGCTGTAAGCACTGTACAATCCTTTTCAATGCTTCCGACACTTACCTTCTTGCTTGATTTTTCAACATTCTTTATGCCATCAACCACAATGTCAAGATAACGGTTTATCAGCTTTTCTGTTGTTTTTCCGTCGGGCAAAGCTTCAAACAATGCTTTTTGCGACAACATCAACGGTTGCGTTTGAGCAAAAAGCTCCTCCAGTGAAATGTCTGCAAGTTCTTTAATTTCAAACGCTGCGGCACTGTCACTGAGCTGGGGAATTGACAGATAAAGAGTATCGTCGGACGCATCCAGAATAACGGTTGCGTCTATCTTTGCGCCGCCAATACCGAGAGACAAACCGATTTCGGTGTTATCTTCGGCTGCCGCCGCAAGTACGCCGATATCAACCTTCTTCAAGAATGAAAGGTCGAGATCTGACATTGACGAGAAGTAATCAACCATTTCATCACCGAGCTCAAGAGAAATTGTTGCATCGGTTTCGGTGTTGAGAAGGATACCGAGCTCATTTGTTTCAACCGAAGCGACTGCCTTTATCTCGTCTACGGCATTGGAGATAGTTGCAACTCCACTATTCAATGACTTTGTTTCAACGCTCTTGTAATACTCTTCGGGAGAAGAGAAGGTTTTTGAAACGGTATTTTTCACCGAGGCAAAATTAAGAGCGACAACCACTCCGCAAATTGCCAGAACAGCTACTATTATTCCTATTATAAGTCCTTTTTTGCTTTTCTTCTTGGGAGTCTCCTCGGGGGCATTCTCTTCGTTTGCTTCCGCATTTTCAGGCACGGATATCTCTTCGGCGGGAGTCTCGGTTGATTCTTCTGCCGGAGATTCCAATATTTCTTCTTCAAGCTTTGTTCCGCAGTTTTCGCAGAACTTTATTGTGTTTTCATTTTCTTTACCGCAATTTTTACAAATCATAAAAAACACCTCCTATTATTTACAGTATAGCACAGATGATAAAAAATGTCTATATTTTTGAAAAAATTTAATATTCTTCCCACAAAAAGGCAAAATGCAGGAATTGAGACAAAAACCTCAAAAAAGTCTTGATTTGCCTATTGACCGTATTTTTTGCCATGAATAGACTTTATTGAGGTGATATTTATGAAAAAGACAAAGCGGCGGATATGTATAATTCTTGCCGTACTGTTTTGTCTTTCGATTTTATTTGTTTTTTCCTTTAACAGTCTTTATCCCATTTTAAGAGCAAGGTCGGTTGAGTATTCCAGAACTCACGCTACACGTGTAATAAATCTTGCTGTTGAGGAGGTTATAGAGGAGGGCGGTGCGGAATATAAAACGCTGGTTAATACGGAGCGTGACAGTGAGGGAAACGTGCTTTCTCTTTCGGCGAATATCCATGCCATAAACAAGCTCAAAAGCCGAATCTCACTTAAAATACTTGACCTTCTTTCAAAGGAGCAGAACAGAACGCTGCAAATACCCGTGGGAAACCTTTCGGGAGTCTATCTCTTTTCGGGAAAAGGTTTTTCCTTTTCCGTTCGCCTGATTCCTACAGACAGCGTTGTGACTGAGGTGGAGAGCAGCTTTTCGGAGGTGGGAATAAACCAATCGTGGCACAAAATTTCGATGAGAGTGACGGTGCGTATAGGTGTGATAGTGCTGGGAGAGCATATTACAGCCGAGGTAAGTGACAGCATTGTGATTGCGGATTCCGTCATTGTCGGTAAGGTACCCGATGCTTATACGGAGATAGAGAGAGCGGAGGCTGATTTGGTGGGAGATGTGGTGGATTTCAAAGCGGGATGAAAAAATTGCACAAAAAAGCAAAAAACTCTTTTCAATTCAGAGAAAGTGTGATATGATATATATAATATCAAAGAAAAGGAAAGAAAAAACATGAAAAGCAGAATAATTTGCCTGTGTCTTTGTGCGCTCGCTGTCGGCATTTCAATGCTTATGACAGTTAATCTTATAAATAAAGATGAATATATCCCCCCGGAGAACTCGCCCGTAAATAAGCCTGTGGAGGAAACCTTGAAGCCGGATGTAAAGCCGGACAAAAACGGCGAAATCGTGCTTGAGAGGGATTCCATCGCTTCGTTTATGGACAAGACGGAAAACTACATAGAAGCTCTTGCCTACGGTGACGAGAAAAATTTTGATGATGCGGATTATTATATCCACAATCTTGAAAGAGTTTCGGAGTATCTTGCTTCTACCGAGGTGGGAGACAAGCCCGGCTCGGAGTACGTTGCACTCATCGGTGCAGGAATCAAGGAAGCCAAGAACGGATATGTCAGCGACAAAGACTTTTCCGAAAAGGTTTCGGCTTTGCTTGTAAATCTTGACAGCGCCGTATCAAAGCTCTCGGACTCAAGGAACGGTATGTATCCCGAGCTTGACACCTCTGCGGGCGGAAAAACAACTCTTGCATTGCTCTCTCTTTACGAGAATGCTATAAATCCCGCCGATGCCAATACCTTTACCGTCACTGTCGGCGGCGGTGCTCTTATGGGTGACAGACTCGGAACAAGTGAAGAGCTGAAATTCGCAAACCAGGTAAAGAGTCACAAGTTTACATATCCCCTTTATGCAATATCTTCGGTTATTGCCAGCGACGATGCAACCTTCATCGCACTTGAAGCACCTCTTACAAGCTCTGTTGATTCCGTTGGCTCAACAAATCCCGCAAAGGGCAAGCCCGAGTATGCGGAAAGACTTGTTGGAATAGAAGCGGTTTCAATTGCATCAAACAAGGTGCTTGACTACGGTGAAGTAGGACTCAACGAGACAGCCAAGGCTCTTAAAGACAACGGAATATCCTATTCGGTCAACAATAACGCCGAGTCTCTTACTTCGGATTTCGGTAAGGTTGTATATATAACCTTTGACATCACCGACACTCCCGTGACCGATGCCCAGAAGGAACAAAACAAGGCATATGTAAAGGATGCGGTTACAAGAGAGCGTGAGGGCGGAGCTGACCTGGTGATAGTTCTCATCCGTTGGAACACCAGACAGAGAAAGGAAGATTCTCTGTCAGCCGACTATCTCGGTACTGTGATAAGCGAGTATGAGCCTCACTTTGACGCATATAACAAGGAAATCGCCCGTGCGGCAATCGGAGACGGTGTAAGCGGTGCCGACCTTGTTGTGGGATACGGTTCAAGAGTTTCGCAGGGTATTGAATCCTATAATAACAAGCTTATTGTGTATAACACAGGTGATCTTACATGCAGTGAACAGCTTGACCCCTTGATGAAGAATACCGATTATGCATTCCTCTTCCGTCAGACCTTCGTGAAGGACGGTGCGGGAGTCAAGTCACTTTCATACCGAATCATTCCCATTGTAAACACCTCTGCGGAGGAGCCTTATCTTCCCAGAATTGTATTTGACGAAAGAGCCGACGAAATAATTGAAAAGCTTATATATGAGTCACGTTATTTCGGTAACGCAATCAAGAGCTTCAATTACATAAGTATTAAAAAATAAAACGAAGAGGCAGGTGAGAAACATCTGCCTCTTGCTTTTTGCCAAAAAAATGCCACAGCAATTCAAATTGCCGTGGCATATATTTTTGTTTAATTTTCAAATGCTGAGTAAATGCAGTTCATTGCCTTCTCAAAGTCTTCGTTTGTAACACCGATGATGATGTTAAGCTCACTTGAACCCTGGTCAATCATCTTGATGTTAACACCGCCGTCAGAGAGGGATGCGAATATCTTGGAGGCTGTACCCTTTGTGCTTACCATACCGCGTCCGACAACCGCAACAAGTGCATAGCCGTCCTCAAATGCGATGTGGTCGGGAGATACTGACTTGCAAAGCTCAGTCTTTATCTGGTCACGCTTTCCTTCAAGAGCACTTTCCGCAACAACAACGGTCATTGTATCAATGCCGGAGGGGAGATGCTCGAAGGAAACGCCGTTCTTTTCAAATACCTCAAGAACACGTCTTCCAAAGCCAAGCTCCTGATTCATCATGTCCTTTTCGATACGAACAATGGAGAAGTTCTTCTTGCCCGCAATACCTGTGATGACGCTTCCTCTTGCTTCAGAAGGTGCCTCGGATACTATCATTGTACCCTTGTCCTCGGGAGCATTTGTGTTCTTGATATTAATCGGAATACCCATGATTCTTACGGGGAATACTGCATCCTCGTGAAGAACTGTTGCACCCATGTAGGAAAGCTCACGAAGCTCACGGTAGGTTATGTATTCAATAGTCTTGGGGTTTTTGATGATTCTGGGGTCAGCCATCATAAAGCCCGAAACGTCTGTCCAGTTCTCGTAAAGAGTTACCTTTGCCGCTCTTGCAACGATTGAACCCGTGATGTCAGAGCCGCCTCTTGAGAAGGTTTTTATTGTATCGTTTGGCATTGAACCGTAGAAGCCGGGAATAACTGCGTGTGTGTGGTCTTTGAGCACCTCGGAGAGAATCTCATTTGTTTTTTCGCTGTCAAAGGTTCCGTCCATCTTGAAGAATATAACGTTTGCGGCATCTATAAAGTCATAACCGAGATATTTTGCCAAAATTTTACCGTTGAGGTATTCACCTCGGCTTGCAGCGTAGTCCTTTCCCGATTTGTGACGGAAGGCATATTTAATTGCGCAAAAATCGTCCTCCAGGGATAAATCCACTCCGAGATCGTTTATAATATTATTGTATCTTTCACGAATATTATCAAAAAGCACGTCGATATTTTCGCCACGGCTTGCCATCTCATAGCAGTTGTAGAGCATATCGGTAACCTTGGTGTCTGCCGAAAATCTCTTACCGGGTGCTGAAGGTACAACGTATCTTCTTGCGGGATCCGCTGTTATAATTTCCTTTACCTTTTTGAACTGTGTTGCATCGGCGAGAGAAGAACCGCCGAACTTTACTACTTTAAGCTCCATCTTAAACCTCTTAAAAAAATATTATTACATTATATTTTATTTCATTTGGCGGATTTTGTCAACGCTTTTTTAAAAATAGTTTTCCCGACAAGGTAAAAAATACTCCACATATATCTTATTCTTTTGTGCAGATTATATATGAGCGACAAAATCGCTCAATGATATTCGGGAGAAAAAGAAATGCCAAAATGTAGTAGATTTAAGGGATTTTTGCTGTTTTGCACTGCTTTATTGCTGTTATCGGTAAGTGCTTTTGCAAAAAAAGAGGTGTATTTAGGCGGATTTCCCTTCGGTATAAAGATGACCACCGACGGAGTTTATGTGTCGGGAATAGGTGAAGTGGAAAGCGAAGTGGGAAAGGTTTCCCCCGCAAAGACTGCGGGTATACGTGAAGGAGATACGGTGATTTCCTTGAACGGTAAAAAAATGTCGAGCGCCGCAGAGGTAGCGGATGTTATTTCGGGCTCGGAAGGTAAGATTATCGAATGCGTGATAAAAAGAAACGGAAAAGAAATCAAAACCAACCTTGTACCGGTGAAAAACACTGACGGAGATTATAAGACAGGACTTTTTATCAAGGACAGTGCTTCGGGAATAGGTACTGTTACCTTTGTGGATGAGGACGGACGGTGCTTCGGAGGTCTGGGACATGGCGTGACAGACCGAAACACAACGGGAATTCTTCCCCTTGGGAGCGGAAGTGTTCATACAGCCGAAATACTTGACGTAATCAAAGGGGAAAAGGACAACCCCGGTGAGCTTCGTGGGATTGTTGACCACAAAAAGGCGGGCGAGCTTCTGGGAAACACCGAGATGGGAGTTTTCGGAAAATTCGCGAGGAAGTTTAATGACCTTAAAAAGTTGGAGGTTGCCTCCTCGGGGGAGATAAAAAGGGGTAAATGCTCCATTTATTCATGCCTTAAAGGAACGACACCCTGCGAGCTTGAAGGGGAGATAGTGGAAATCGTTGACAAAAATGCTAAGACAAAGAATTTCATCGTCCGCTTGACTGATAAAGAAACACTTGCCAAAACAGGCGGAATCGTTCAGGGAATGAGCGGCTCACCAATTGTTCAAAACGGCAAATTGGTTGGTGCCGTAACCCATGTTCTCATGCGTGACCAGACCTCGGGGTATGGGATATTTATTGAGAATATGCTCTCGGGAATGTGATATTAAAGAAAAAAATGCTCGTCTTTAGGGCGAGTACTCTTAAGGACAGTTTAAAAGGGGCTGAGTCATTAAGAAAAGCTCCAAAGAAGAGAAAAAGCGACAGCAAAATACCGAAAAGGTATTGAGCTGTCGCTTGCTTTGTTGTATAATTTAATCACCACAAAAAACCAACAACAAAA